>NZ_JAHZUY010000005.1 GCF_019458025.1 Caldovatus aquaticus
CAGAGGCTCGATGATCCGCCATTCCGCCTCACTCAGATCGAACCGCGACATGCCAAGCTCCCGTCCAGCAGGGAACTTGAATCAGATCCCAGCCCGTCGCGTCCAGCAGTTTGGGTTCAGGACCTAGCGCGGATCGCGGGCGGCTGGCAACGGCCGGAAGCGCGAATCCGCTCGACAGACAACGCGCCGGAGCCGTCGCCGCGGGCACAGCCGGGCGGAAACGGCTCTAGGGCCGCGGCATCAGCCCGCTGACGCCGCTCGCCTGCTCGAGCGTGGCGAGCGCGAGCAGCGCCGCCTGGCGCGCCTGGTTCGCCGCCACTCGCGTCGCGTTCCGCGTGCGCAGCGCGTCCAGCACCTCGATCAGCGAGCGCCCGCCGGCGAGGTAGGCGCGCTCGGCGATGGCGTAGGCCTCCTCGGCCCGGCGCAGCGCGCCGCTGTCGTAGAGCGCGCGCAGCGCGCGCGCCTGCTCCCAGGCCGCCCAGGCGGTCGCGACGTCCGCGCGCGCGGCGAGCAGTGCGGCGCGCGCCTGCGCCTCGGCCTGCGCCTGCTGCGCGGCGGCGACGCCGATGTTCCCCTCGACGATGCGGGCGGTGAAGATCGGGATGGAGACGGACAGGCCGAGCTGGTCGCTCGCCGTCGCCATGCCGGTCAGGTCCTGCGGCAGGCGGCTGCGGGTGAGGCTGCCGTTGAGCGTGACGTCCCGCGCCCGCCCCGCCTCGGCGAGCGCGCGGTTCGCCGCCGCGGCCGCGGCGCTGCGCAGCGCCATGACGACATCGGGCCGGCGCTCCGCCGCCTCCGCAAGCTGCTCGCGCGTCACGCCCGCCTCGGCGCTCACGTCGAGCCGGCCGCGCGGCACGATCGCCACCGGCGCGAGCGTGCCGGCGCGCGGCGCCCGCACGGGAACGGCCGGCGGCACGCCGGGCGCCGCCGCCGCGTCCTCGGCGAGCAGCGCCGCAAGCGCCGCTGCGGCGGCGGCGTAGTTCTGGGCCGCCGCGGCGGCCTCGGCCTCGAAGGCCGGCCGGCTCGCCTGGAAGCGGACCAGGTCGCCCTCCGGGATCTGGCCCGCCTGCACCTGCCGGCGCAGCAGCGCCTCGGTGCGGTCGAGCGAGGCGCGGTTCGACAGCGCCACGTCCAGGTTCGCGCGCGCCAGCAGCGCGTTCAGGAACGCCTGGCGCAACTGGAACACTTGGCCGCGCACGGTCTCGAGCACCTGCGCCTCGGCGACGCCGATCTGCTCGTCGGCGAAGCGGGTGCGCAGCTCGCGCTTGC
Source organism: Caldovatus aquaticus (assembly GCF_019458025.1). Classification (GTDB taxonomy): domain Bacteria; phylum Pseudomonadota; class Alphaproteobacteria; order Acetobacterales; family Acetobacteraceae; genus Caldovatus; species Caldovatus aquaticus. Next base: position 1,270 of record NZ_JAHZUY010000005.1, read on the forward strand.
CGCCGCGCTCGACGACGACGGAGAGGCCAAGGGTGATGTTGTTCGTGGGGGAGACGAGCCGCCAGCCGGAGAACCGGCCGCCGAACTCGCTCACCTGGCCGGCCGTGTTGCCGACGCTGACCTGCGGCGGCGGCGGGCTGGCGGCGACGAGACGCTGCGCGCGCGCCGCGTCCACGCCGCGGCGCGCGGCGACGAGGGCGAGGTTGCGCTCGACCAGGAGGCGCTCGGCCTCGTCGAGTGTCACCTCGCGCGGACGGGCGGCAGGCGCGGGAAGCGTCGCCGGTGCCGCCGCTCCCGGCGCGGCCGCTCCCGCCGGCTGCCCGGCGGCCGGTCCGGCGACGGAAAGCATCGCCGCAGCCACGCACAGTGCCCTGCGCGGCGCCGCCGCCACGGCGCGCCGCGCCGACAGGGCGGCGCTCACGCCGGGACCCCCGACGGCCGGCTTCCGGCTGCGGCATCGTCCTCCTCCGCCGCCTCGTTCGCCGCGCGCGGGCGGGAGAGCAGGTCCACCAGCGCCGGCAGCACCAGCAGGATGAACATCGGCACCAGCCCGATGCCGCCGACCACGACGATGGCGAGCGGCTTCTGCACGTCCGCGCCGATGCCCGAGGCCATCGCCATCGGCAGCAGGCCGCAGAACGAGGCGAAGCAGGTCATCATCACGGGGCGCAGCCGGTCCATGCCGGCGCGCCGCAGGGCATCGCTCCAGCCCAGGCTCTCCTGCTCGCGCAACTGGGCGAAGTAGGACAGGAAGATGATCGCCTCCATCACCGTGATGCCGAACAGGGCGAGGAATCCGATCGCCGCCGGCACGCTGAAGTGCAGCTCCGCCGCCCAGAGCGCGAGGATGCCCCCGACGAGCGACAGCGGCAGCATGCCGAGCACGATCAGGGTCTCGCGCAACCGCCCGAAGGAGACGTAGAGCAGCACGGCGATCAGCCCGAGCGCCACCGGCACGATCCGCGTCAGCCGCCGGATCGCGTCCTGGAGGTTGCGGAACTCGCCCACCCATTCGAGGCGGTAGCCCGGCGGCAGATCCACGTGCGCCGCCACGCGCTGCTGCGCCTCGCCCACCGCCCCGGCGGGGTCGCGGCCGCGGATCGAGAAGCGGACCGGGATGTAGCGCGACGCCTCCTCCCGGTAGATGTAGGAGGGGCCGGTGACGAGCCGCACCTCGGCCACGTCGCGCAGCACCGCGCCGTCCGGGCCGCCGACCGGCATGCGCTCGATGGCCTCGATGCTGCTGCGGTAGTCGGCGGCGAGGCGCACGATGATCGGGAAGTTGCGGTCGGCGCCCGCCTCGTAGACCCGGCCCGCCTCCTGCCCGCCGATCGCGGCGGCGATCTGGGTGGTGACGTCGGAGACGGTCAGCCCGTAGCGCGCGGCGCGGGCGCGGTCCACGCGGATGGCGAGCGTCGGCTGGCCGAGGCTCTGCAGAACGGCGAGGTCCTCCACCCCGCGCACCTGCGCGACCTGGCGGCGCACCTGCTCGGCGATCCGGGTCAGCACGTCGAGGTCGGGGCCGATCACCTTCACCGCGTTGGCGCCCTTCACGCCGGAGGCGGCCTCCTGGACGTTGTCCGAGATCGTCTGCGAGAAGCTGAAGTCCACGCCGAAGAACTCGCGGCGCAGGCGGGCCTGCATCGCGGCGATCAGCCCGTCCTTGTCGCGCGCGGTGCGCCATTCCGCCTGCGGCCGCAGCGGGACGAAGAACTCGGCATTGAAGAACCCCGCGCTGTCGGTGCCGTCGTCCGGGCGCCCGTGCTGGCTCGTGACGGTGATGACCTCCGGGAACTCCATCACCGTGCGGCGGATGCGGTTGACCACCGGGTTGCTCTCCTCGAGGGAGATGGTGGCCGGCATGGTGGCGCGCAGCCAGATGCTCCCCTCCTCGAGCGTCGGCAGGAACTCCGCGCCGAGCCGGGTGAAGACGGTGAAGGCGACGGCCAGCAGGCTGCCGGCGATGCCGAGGACGACCCCGCGGTGGCGCATGCCGAACGCGTAGGCGTGGCGGTAGCCGAAGCGCAGCGCGCGCACGAGGAAGGTGTCGCGCTCGCGCGTGTTCTCGCCGAAGAGGGTCGCGGCGAGGGCGGGGGTGACGGTGAAGGTGGCGATCAGCGCGCCGACGATGGCGTAGGCGTAGGTCTTGGACATCGGGCCGAAGATCCGCCCCTCGATGCCGCCCAGGGTGAACAGCGGGATGAAGGCGGCGATGATGATCAGCGCCGAGAAGAAGATCGCCTTGTCCACCTCGCTCGCCGCGCGCAGCACGATGCGCAGCACCCCGCCCGGCCCCTCCTCGGCGTGCGCGTGCGGGTAGTGGCGGGCGCGGTGGCGGTGCTCGTGCAGGTGGCGGAAGATGTTCTCGACCATGATCACGGTCGCGTCCACCAGCAGGCCGAAGTCGAGGGCGCCGAGCGAGAGCAGGTTGGCGCTCTCGCCGCGCGCCAGCATCAGCAGGATGGCGAAGAAGAAGGCGAAGGGGATGGTCGCGGCGATCACCACCGCGCCGCGCAGGTCGCCGAGGAACAGGTACTGGATCACCAGGATCAGCAGCACCCCCTCGATGATGTTGTGCACCACCGTCCGGGTCGTGACCTTGACCAGGTCCTCGCGGTCGTAGAGCGGGACGATCCGCACCCCGGGCGGCAGCACGCCGCCGGCGTTGATCCGCTCCACCTCCCGCTGCACGCCGCGGATGGTGGGGATGGTCTGCTCGCCGCGGCGCATCAGCACCACGCCGAGCACCACGTCGTCGTCGGTCTCGTGCCCGGCGATGCCGAGGCGCGGCAGGTGGCCCACCTCGACCCGCGCCACGTCGGAGACCAGCACCGGGACACCCTCGCGCGAGCCGATGACGGTGTTGCGGATGTCGTCGAGGTCGCGGATCAGCCCGATTCCCTGCACCACGACCGATTGCGGGCCGACGTTCAGCGTCCCGGCGCCGACATTGGTGCTGGCGTTGCGCACCGCCTCCACCACGCGCGAGATCGGCAGGCCGTAGGCGGCCAGGCGCCGGAGGTCCACCTGCACCGTGTAGGCCTTCGTCGTGCCGCCGAAGGTCGTCACGTCGATCACCCCCGGCACGCGCTTGAACCGCCGGTCCAGCACCCAGTCGTTGAGCGTCTTGAGGTCGGTCAGCGAGAAGCCCGGCGGCCCGACCAGGCGGTAGCGCATGATCTCGCCGATCGGCGAGGAGGGCGAGATGCCGGGCTGCACCCCGTCCGGCAGGCCGGAGAGCTGGCCGAGCCGGTTCAGCACCTGCTGCAGCGCCTCCTGGTAGGTGTAGGCGAAGGTGAACTGCACCCGCACGTCCGAGAGGCCGAAGAGGCTCGTCGAGCGCACCGTCGTCACGTTCGGCAGTCCGGCCATCGCCACCTCGATGGGGATGGTGATGTAGCGCTCGATCTCCTCCGCGCTCTGGCCCGGGTTCTGGGTGATGACGACGACGGTGGGCGGCACCGGGTCCGGGTAGGCCTCGATGTTGAGCTGGCGGAATCCGACGAAGCCCGCGAGCAGGAACAGGCCGAACAGCAGCAGCACGAGCGGCCGCCGTGTCAGGGCGAGGGCGACGATGTGGCGCATGGCGGAGCGGGCCCGGGATCTCGGAGCGCTTCAGCGGGGGCCTCGGCCGGCCGTCGCGACGGGGCCGGACGGCCCCTTCTCAGTCCACCTGCGCGGCGCGGTCGATGAACAGGGCGCCGCCGGTCACGATGCGCTCGCCCGCGGCGAGGCCCTCCGTCACCTCCCACAGGGAGCCGGAGCGCATGCCGAGGACGACGGGCCGGTAGGCGAAGCTCTGCCCGTCGGGCAGCGCGACCCAGACGCCGGTCTCGGCCCCGCGGTGGATCACCGCGCCCGCGGGCACGGCGGGGCTCTCGCGCGGCTCGCCGAGGACGATGCGGAAGCTCGCGAACATCTCCGGCTTGAGCAGCCCGTCGGGATCCCGCACCTCCGCCCGCACGGCGAGGCGGCGCGTGTTCGGGTCGATCGCCGCCCCGACGGAGGTGATGCGGGCGGAGAAGCGCCGGTCGGGCAGCGCGTTGACCGTCACCTCCACCTCCTGGCCGACGCGCACCAGCGGCGCGTCCATCTCGCGCACGGCGGCGACGAGCCACATGGTCGAGAGGTCGGCGATGACGTAGGCGGGGTCGCCGGCGCCGCCGGTCAGCCACTGCCCCGGCCCGATCCGGCGCTGCACCACGGTGCCGCCGATCGGCGCCGTGACCGCCACGACCGCGTCCACCCGCCGCGTCGCCTCGACCGCGGCGACCTGCTCCGGCGAGCGGCCGAGCACGCGCATCCGGTCGCGCGCCGCGGCGAGCGCCGTCTCCGCCACGCGCAGATCGGCCGCGGCGTTGGCGGCGTCGGCCTGGGCCTGCTCCCAGTCGCGCCGGGCGGCGGCGCGGGCCTGGAACAGCTCGCGCTGGCGCTGCTCGTTGCGGCGGGCGAGGTCGAGCGTGGTGCGCGCCTTGGCCACCGCGTCCACCGCGGCCAGCAGGTCGTTGGAGGCCTGCACCAGGTCGGTGGTCTCGATCTCGAACAGCGGCGTGCCCGCCGCGACGGTCTGGCCGATCGCGGCGAGGAGCCGCACGACCCGGCCGGAATACGGCGAGAAGACCGGGGTGGACCGGTCCTCGTTGTAGGCGATGCGTCCTTCCGCGACGCGCTCGTCGCGGAAGTCGTGCAGCGCGACCGGCGCGATGCGCAGGCTGCGGACCTCGCTCTCGCTCAGCCGGAACGCGCCCGGCTGCCCGCCCGGCGGCGGCTGGGGCGTGGCCGTCGCCGTCTGGGTCGGCCGGGACACCGCCCGGTCCTGCCACCCGAGATAGCCGACCGCCGCCGCGCCGGTCGCCAGGACCAGGGCAGCGAGGACCACGATCCAGCCGCGGGAGCGAAAGCGGCGACGCCGGTCCGGGAGCGCCGGGGAGGCCGGGGCCGCCGGCGGAACGACGCTTCCCTCGCCGGTCAGGGGGGTGCAGGCGGTGGCCTCGGCCGGCGCGGGCTGCGGAGACTCGATCAACGTCATGCAAACATCCGGTACGGACACGCAACCGCCCGCCCGGGCGCCCTGTGGGGGAGGGCCCGGCCGGGCAAGCCGTCACTCGGCGCCGTTCCTGCCCTGCCCCGCCTTACATCGCGCTTACATCGGCCTTTCGCTCCCGGTTAAACTTCGTTTATCTCGCTGCGGCGTCCGGGCGGGGGCGGCGGGCAATGTCAGGGCGAAGACCGCCCCGCCGCCTTCATTGTCCCGGATCTCCACCGCGCCGCCGTGCAGGGCCGCGATCTCGGACACGATCGAGAGGCCGATCCCGGCCCCGCCCCGGCGGCCGCGGTCGGCGCGCCAGAACCGCGCGAAGACCAGGGCGCGCTGGGCCTCCGGGATGCCCGGGCCGCGGTCGGCCACCTCGACCGTGGGAGGCGAGGCGCGCAGCCGCAGCTCCACCGCCGTGCCGGGAGGGGTGTGGGTGAGCGCATTCTCGAGCAGATTCCGCACCGCGCGGCCAAGCGCATCCGGATCGCCGCGCACCCAGACCGGACCGGGCTCGCCGCCCAGCGTGATCGAGCGCCCTGCCGCCGCCGCGGCCGGCGCCAGCGCCTGCGCCGTGGTAGCGCAGACCTGCGCGAGGTCGAACAGCCGGTCGGGCAGGCGCGGCGCGGCCTCGGCCGCCTCGAGGAGCTGCGCCACCAGCCGCGCCAGGCCGTCGAGATCGCGCCGCAGCCGCTCGGCAACGGCCCGGTCCTCCAGCAGGTCCACCTCGGTGGTCAGGATCGCCAGCGGCGTGCGCAGCTCGTGCGCCACGTCCTGGCTGAACCGGCGCTGCCGCGCGAAGGCCTCGTCCAGCCGGTCGAGCGCGGCGTTCACCGCCCGGATCAGCGGCCGCACTTCGGTCGGGATCCCGCGCTCGCCGATCCTGCGCGCCTCGCCCGGGCGGATCGCGGCGGCCTCCGCCGCCGCCCGACGCAGGGGGCGCAGCAGCAGCAGGGCGATGCCGAGGTTGGCGAGGAACAGCAGCGCCGCGCCTGCCACCAGCAGCGAGACCAATGGCCAGAAGACGGCCCGCGGCACGTCGTCGAGCACGGCGAAGACGCTCGTCATGTCCTGCGCCACCTGGAGCACCAGCGGCCCGTCGGGGGTCTGCACCGTGCGCGACAGGCCCCAGAGGTGGAGACCGCCGCCGTCCTGGACATCGAAGCTGGCCTCCTCCCGTCCCAGCAGGTCGTGCCGCGGCAGACCCGGCTGCGCGTGGACCGAGGCGACGAGCACCTCGCCCGCGGGGGTCAGGACGACGTAGCGGAAGCTGCTGCGCAGGCCGGCAAGCTGCGCCGCCGGCCCCGGCTGGGCCGGGGCGAGGCCGGCGAGGGCGCGGACCCCATCGGCGCGGAGCCGCTCGGTGAGCGGTTCGGCCATGGCCTGCAGGGTCACCTCGTGAATCGAGTGCACGGTGCCGACCAGCTCGCGATTCAGGAGCCAAGCGCCGAGCAGGATCGCCGCCGCGGCGATCGCCGCGAAGGTCGCGGTGAGCCGCCCGAGGAGAGAGCGTGGCGAGAGCCGCATGGCGCGCCTCCATACACGATGCGGCGAGGAACGTCCCGCGGCGCGCCCTCCTGCCCCACGGCACGCCGCGGGGCGCCCCCCCTGCGCATCCGTCCCGCCAGGCTCTATATGGCCTGACAGAGCCCGCGTCGCCCGCGGGTTCGGGCCCCGGCGCGGTGCAGGGCGGCGCCCTGCCGGGCTCGGGGCACGACTGGCAATCCTGGAAGATCCGATGCGCGCGCTGCTGGTCGAAGACAACGACCGCCTGGCCGGCCTCCTCGTCACCGGGCTGCGCCGGGCGGGATGGACGGCCGACGTGGTGGACAGCCTCGACGCCGCGATCGCCGCCTGCCGGACGCACCAGTTCGATGCGGTGCTGCTCGACCGCGGCCTGCCCGATGGCGACGGGCTCGACATGCTGCGCGCGCTGCGCGACGCGGCGCCGCCCCCGGCCATCCTGGTGCTGACCGCGCGCGGCGGACTGCCCGAGCGGGTCGAGGGGTTGAACCGCGGCGCCGATGACTATCTGGTCAAGCCGGTCGCATTGGAGGAACTGGTCGCCCGGCTGAACGCCGCGGTGCGGCGGATGCGGGGCGGCCGCCGTGGCCCGATCCTCGTCGGCCGGCTGGAATACGATCCGATCTCGCGCGCGGTGACGATCGGCGGCGTTCCCTTCGACCCGCCGCCGCGCGAGCGCCTGCTGCTCGAACACCTGTTGCAGGCCATGCCGCGCCCGCTGGGCAAGGAGGCGCTCGAGGAGCGGCTCGACAGCTTCGAGCGCGGCATCGGCAGCAACGCGGTCGAAGTCTATGTCCACCGCCTGCGCCGGCGGATGGAGGACATGCGGGCCGGGGTCTCGATCGAGACCGTGCGTGGCGTCGGCTACCGGCTGCGGGCGGTGGACTGACCGCCCCTCCGGCCGGCGGATGATGCCGGCACGGCGGGGACGGGCGATCGCCGCACGGCCATCCGGCGCCGCCGCCGGCGGGCACGCCGTCGGCGGATTGCGGCCTGGGGGCGACGGCCCTCCCGGTGCGTTGCGACCCGGTGCGGCAAAGGCGAGGATGCCCGCAATGCGGAAGCCATTCCACCAGGCGCGTGGACCAGCGGCGGACGATTCGGCGACGATCCGCGCCGCCCTCCGCGGCGTTCCGCCCGAGTGGATCCACCCGCCGGACCTCGACGCCGCGCGCGCCGCGCAGCGCGCCATGGCCGAGCGCGTCATCGCCGAGGACGCGCACGGCCCGGTCGCGCGCCTCGGCGGCGCCGACACCAGCGCCGAGCGCTTCGATCCCGAAGGGCGCGTCCACGCCGCGCTCGTCACGCTCGACGCCGCCACCCTCGCGCCGCTGGCCGAGGCCGGGGCGACCGGCATCGCCGCCTTCCCCTACATTCCCGGCTTCCTCGGCTTCCGCGAGGTGCCGACCCTGCTTGCCGCCTGGGCGCGGCTCGACCCCAGGCCCGATCTGGTGATGGTGGACGGGCACGGCGTGGCGCATCCGCGCGGCCTCGGCATCGCCTCGCATTTCGGCGTGCTGCTGGACGTGCCGACCATCGGCGTGGCGAAGTCCGTGCTGGTCGGCGCGCCGGAGGAGGAAGTCGGACCCGCGCCCGGCGCGCGGGCGAACCTGGTCTGGCGCGGCCGCGTCATCGGGGTGGCGCTGCGGACGCGGGCACGGGCCAGGCCGGTCTATGTCTCGGTCGGGCACCGCGTCTCGCTCGAGGGCGCGGTCGCCTGGGTGCTGCGCGCCTGCGCGGGGCGCGGCTATCGCCTGCCGGAGCCGACGCGGCTCGCGCACCGCGCCGCGAACCGGGTGCGGCGCGGCGAGCGGCCGGGCTGAGGGGCCGGCGCGCGGCAGGCACCGGCCGCCACCCGGGACGGGGGCGCGGCGACGCTGGCGCGAGACCGCCGCGCCGCGCTATCCAGCCTCCCATGCACCGGCTCTGGCTCGCCTTCGGCGCCCTGTTCGGCCTCGCCGCCGTCGCCCTCTCCGCCTGGGCGGCGCACGGGCTGGCGCAGCGGATCGGCGCGGCGCGGCTCGCCGCGGTGCAGAACGCGCTGACGATCCAGGGCTGGCACGCCCTGGCGCTGCTCGCCACCGGGCTGCTCGCCGAGGGGCGCGGCGGCGCGGTGAACCTTGCCGGCGCCGCGTTCGTGCTCGGCGTGCTGGTGTTCTGCGGCGCGGTCTACGGCGGGGCGTTCGGCGTGGCCGGCGTCGCGCGCTTCGCCCCCTATGGCGGCGCGATGCTGATGGCGGGGTGGGTGCTGCTCCTGGCCGCCGTCGTCCGGCGCTGACCCGCCGCGGCGGCTGCATGGGGAAGGCGCTGCCGGAGGGCATCGCCAGCGCCTGGCTGGCCGCCGAGGGGTTCGAGGCCGAGCTGGCCGAGGAGCTGGCGCGCACGGGGCGGCGCATCGCCGCCTGGCACGGCCGCCTCGCCCTCTCGCCCGATCCGCCCGGTGCGGCCGCCTGGGCGCTCGACGTGTGGACCGCGCCCCGGCTGGTCCCGGCGCCCTCGATCAAGGCCGCCGCGGCGGCGCTGCGCGCGCTGCAGCGCAACTGGTCGCTCTATTCCGCCGCGCACCATCGCCGCGCGGCGCTGATCGCGGCGGCGCTGCCGCCGGTGAAGGCGCGCCCGCTCGTGTTCCCGGAACCCGCCCCCACGGCGCCGCTCGGCGCCTTCACCCTGCTCGCGCCCGACCTGATGCTGGCCTCGCCGGCCAAGACCAGCCCCTTCGTCAACGGCGCGGTGCGCTTCGTCGAGGACCGCACCGGCCCGCCCTCGCGCGCCTATCTCAAGCTGTGGGAGGCGCTGACGCGGCTCGGGCGCCGGCCCTTGCCGGGCGAGACCTGCCTCGACCTCGGCGCGGCGCCGGGCGGGTGGAGCTGGGCGCTGGCGAAGCTCGGCGCGCGGGTGGTGGCGGTGGACAAGGCGCCGCTCGACCCGGCCGTGGCGGCGCTGCCGGAGGTGACGGTGCGGGCGGAGAGCGCCTTCGCGCTCGATCCGCGGCGCGAGCCGCCGGTGGACTGGCTGTTCAGCGACGTGGTCTGCTACCCGGCGCGGCTGCTCGCCCTGGTGCGGCGCTGGATCGCGGCGGGCAAGGCGCGGCACCTGGTCTGCACGGTGAAGTTCCAGGGACCGACGGACCACGCCATCGCCGCGGAATTCGCGGCCATCCCCGGCGCGGTGCTGTTCCACGGCGCGCACAACCGGCACGAGCTGACCTTCGCGCGCCTCGCCCCGGCCTGAGGAGGCTGGACGCGCCGGCGGCGGGCCGCGATACCATCCGCCCCTCTCCCCTCAGCCCCAGGACGCCCCCGATGCGCGCCGTCTTCGTGGATGCCACCCCCTCGCTCGGCGACGTGATGGAGCGGCTGCGCCGGCCCGACGACATCCCGGTCGCGATCCACCGCGACCCCGACATCCGGCCGGAGGATCTGCCCGCCCTGCTCGCCGGCGCCGAGATCGCGATCGACGACCACACCCAATTCCCGACCGGGATCGTGCGGCGGATGCCGGATCTCCGGCACATCGTCTTCCTCGGCACCGGCGCGCGCAGCTACATGAACCCGGAGGAGCTCGCCGCGCTCGGCGTGCAGGTGCACACCGTCAAGGGCTACGGCGACACCGCGGTGGCCGAGATGGCCTTCGCGCTGATGTGGGCCGCGGCGCGCGGCCTTGGCGAGATGCACCGCGCGGTCGTCGCCGGCGGCTGGCCGCGGCCGGAGGGACGGCAGCTCACCGGCAAGACCGCCGGGCTGATCGGGCTCGGCGGGATCGGGACGGAGATGGCGCGGCTCTGCGCCGGGATCGGCATGCGGGTGCTGGCCTGGAACCGCACGCCGAAGGCGCCGCCGCCGGGCGTGGCGATGACCGACCTCGACACGCTGCTCGGCGAGAGCGACGTCGTCTCGCTGCACCTGCTGCTCAACGACGAGACGCGCGGCTTCCTCTCGCGCGCGCGGATCGCGCGCATGCGGCCCGGGGCGATCCTGGTCAACACCGCGCGCGGCGCGCTGGTGGACGAGGCGGCGCTGGTCGAGGCGCTGGCCTCCGGGCGGCTCGGCGCCGCCGGGCTCGACGTGTTCGCGGAGGAGCCGCTGCCGCCCGGCCACCCGCTGACGCGCCTGCCGAACGTGGTGCTGGCGAGTCATGCCGCCTTCCGCACGCCGGAGGCGACGGACAACCTGATCGGCGCCGCGCTCGACCACTGCCGCCGCATCGCGCGGGAGGCGGCGGCGCGCTGAGGCGCCGCGGCCGGCCCGGCCGGGCGGCGATCCGCCTCGCGCCCGCCCCGGCCGCCTTGCGCGACACGCGTCGGTTGCGCTAGGGCGGGTCCGATGCATGCCCCCGCGCCGGCCGACGACCGGCCGCTCCCCGAGATCCCCACCGCCGAAATGGCGGAGGCGGCGCGCCAGTTGCGCCGCGCCTCCGTGCTCGTGGTCGGGGACGCGATGCTCGATCGCTACGTCTACGGCACGGTCGGCCGGGTCTCGCCCGAGGCGCCCGTGCCGGTGCTGACGGTGGAGCGCGAGGTGGCGATGCCGGGCGGCGCCGGCAACGTGGTGCGCAACCTCACCGCGCTCGGCGGGGCGGTCGCCTTCGTCTCGGTGGTGGGGGACGACCAGGCGGGGGCGGACCTCACCGGACTGATCGGCGGCCAGCCGGGGGTCGAGCCCTGGCTGCTGGTGCAGGGCGGGCGGGCGACGACCACCAAGACCCGCTTCATCGCCAACGGCCAGCACCTGCTCCGCACCGATCACGAGGTCGTCGGCCCGGTGCATCCGCGCCTCGCGGAGCGGCTGGTGCGCATCGCCTCCGACGCGGTGGCGGCGACGGCGGTGATGGCGCTCTCGGACTACGGCAAGGGGGTGCTGGCGGGGGACACGCCCCGCCAATTGATCGCCGCGGCGCGCGCCGCCGGCCGCAAGGTCGTGGTGGATCCGAAGGGGCGGGACTACGCCCGCTACGCCGGCGCCGACCTGATCACGCCGAACCGCGCCGAGCTGCGCGACGCCACCGGCATGCCGGTGGACAGCGAGGCCGCGATCGTCGCCGCCGCCGAGGCGCTGCGCGCCGCGCACGGCTTCGGCGCCGTCCTCGTCACGCGGAGCGAGGACGGGATGACGCTGCTGGACGAGGACGGCACGGTGCGCCACCTCCCGGCCGAGGCGGCGGAGGTGCACGACGTCTCCGGCGCCGGCGACACGGTGCTGGCGGTGGTCTCGGCCGGGCTCGCGGTCGGCCTGCCGCTGCCGGTGGCGGCGCGGCTCGCCAACATCGCCGCGGGCATCGTGGTCGGCAAGGTCGGCACCGCCGTGGCGCGCGAGGAGGAGATCCTGGAGGCGCTCTCCGCCGAGCGCGGGGCGCTGCGCAAGGTCGTCTCCCGTGCCGCCGCCGCCGAGCAGGTGGAGCGCTGGCGCCGGCGCGGCTGGCGCATCGGCTTCACCAACGGCTGCTTCGACCTGCTGCACCCGGGCCACGTGCACCTGCTGGAGCAGGCGCGGAGCTGGTGCGACCGGCTGGTGGTCGGCCTCAATTCCGACGCCAGCGTGAAGCGGCTGAAGGGCCCGGCGCGGCCGATCCAGGGCGAGGCGGCGCGCGCGGCGGTGCTCGCCTCGCTCGCCAGCGTCGACCTGGTGACGGTGTTCGACGAGGACACGCCGCTCGAGCTGATCCGCCAGCTGCGCCCGGACGTGCTGGTCAAGGGTGCGGACTACACGCTCGACCAGGTGGTGGGCGGGGACCTGGTGCAGGAATACGGCGGGCAGGTGAAGCTCGCCGAGCTGCTCCCGGGCCAGAGCACGACGGCGACGGTGGCGCGGATCCGGGGGTAGCGCGCCGGCATGCCCGGCATCCGCGTCAGCGACGCGATCGTCCTCGACGAATCGGAGGTGGAGGAGAGCTTCCTGCGCGCCTCCGGCCCCGGCGGGCAGAACGTGAACAAGCTGGAGACGGCGGTGCAGCTCCGCTTCGACGCGGCGCGCTCGCCCTCGCTGCCGGAGGCGGTGCGCGAGCGGCTGGCGCGGCTCGCCGGGCGGCGGATGACGCGCGAGGGCGTGCTGGTCATCACCGCGCGGCGCCACCGCACGCAGGAACGCAACCGCGCCGAGGCACTGGAGCGGCTGGCCGCGCTGATCCGGCAGGCGGCGGAGCCGCCGCCCCCGCCGCGCCGCCCGACCCGGCCGAGCCGCGCGGCGCGGCGGCGGCGGCTGGAGGCCAAGGCCCGGCGCGGCGCGCTCAAGCGGCTGCGCGCCGGCCGCGCGGCGGAGGAATAGGGCACCCGCCCCCTTCCCGCGCCGCCGCTTCGTGGCACACTCGCGCCGATCCGCGGGAGGGCCGGAAGCGTGAGCAGCAGCAACTACACCGTCGCCGACCTGGTGGCCGAGTTCCTGCACGCCTGCGGCGTGACCACCGCCTTCGGCATCGTCTCGGTGCACAACATCCCCATGCTCGACGCGATCGGCCGGCGCAACGCGATCCGCTTCGTCGCCCCGCGCGGCGAGATGGGCGGCGGGCACATGGCGGACGCCTACGCGCGCGTCTCGGGCGGACTCGGCGTGCTGATCACCTCGACCGGCCCGGGCGCGGCGAACGCGGTGCCGGCGCTGGTCGAGGCGCGCTTCGCCGGCTCGCCGCTGCTGCACATCACCGGCCAGACGCCGACCCGCTTCCTCGACCGCGACACGGGCTCGGTGCACGACGTGCCGGGGCAGACGGCGATGCTCGCGAGCGTCTGCAAGGCGGCCTACCGGGTGCGGGCGGCGGGGGAGGCCTTCGGCATCCTGACGCGCGCGGCGGCCGAGGCGCTCACCTCCCCGGCCGGGCCGGTGAGCGTCGAGATCCCGATCGACCTGCAGCGCGCCCCGATCGGGCGGCCGGCCGGGCTCGACCGCCTGAAGCTGCCGATCCCTGCGCCGCTGGCGCCGGACGAGGCGGCGCTGGACGAGGCAGCGGCGATCTTCGCCAAGGCGAAGCGGCCGATGGTCTGGCTCGGCAATGGCGCGAGGCACGCGCGGGCGCAGGCGATGATGCTGCTCGAGCTCGGCTTCGGCGCGGTGAATTCCTGGAACGGGCGCGGCATCGTGCCCGAGGACCACCCGATGACCTTCGGCGGGTTGAACGGCAACGGCGCGCCGCGCATCCAGGAATTCTACCAGACCGTGGACGCGATGCTGGTCGTCGGCTCGCGCCTGCGCGCGCACGAGACGGCGGAGCTGTCGGTGAAGCTGCCGCGGACGCTGGTGCACGCCGACATCGACCCCCGCGCCAACGGCCGCACCTACCCGAGCGCGCTGTTCGTGCACGGCGACGCGGCGCTGGTGATGGAGGGGCTGGCGCGGCGGCTGATGGGGCGCCTGGCGCCGGACCCGGCCTTCGCCGCGGAGTTCCGGGAGACGAAGCGGCGCGCGGTGGCGGAATACTGCGCGGGCCTCGGTCCCTATGCCGACTTCCCCTGGCAGCTGCGCCGGGCGATGCCGCGCGATGCGGTCTTCGTGCGCGACGTGACGATCAGCCACACCACCTGGGGCAATCGCATCTTCCCGGTGCTCGGCCCGCGCGATTCGGTGCATCCGGTGGGCGCCGCGATCGGGCCCGGCCTGCCGTTCGGCATCGGCGCCGCGCTCGCCGCGGCGCCGGAGGGGCGCAAGACGGTGGTGATGACGGGCGACGGCGGCTTCGCGGTGAACCTGGCGGAGCTGTGGACGGCGGCGCAGGAGCGGGCGGAGCTGGTCATCATCGTGATGAACGACCGCGGCTACGGGATCATCAAGGTGATCCAGAACGCGATGGCGGACGGGCGGCACTTCGCCGCCGACCCGGAGCTGCCGCGGCTCGAGCCGCTCGCCGCGCTGGCGGGGATGCCCTTCTTCCGCGTCGCCGAGGCCGCCGCCTTCGGCGCGACCGTGGCGCAGGCGCTCGCCGTCCGCGGCCCCGCCCTGGTCGAGGTGGACATGCAGGCGATCGGCGAGATCCCGCCCTATCCGCCCTACAGCACCATGGGCCTCTACGCGCGGGCCGCCAGGGGCGGCTGAGCGGGCGGACCGTGTTGCCGGTTTGCGGCCGGCCGGTTAGGGTCCGAAGCGAGGGAACGTACAGCGGCGCGCCGCGCCGAGGGAGGAGCCGGGGATGAAGCTCGGGACGGCGATCGCGGAGATCCTGAAGCGCGAGGGCGTGGAATGGATCGCCGGCTACCCGGTGAACCACATGCTGGAGCACGCGGCGGCGGCCGACATCCGCCCGGTCGTCGTGCGCCAGGAGCGCGTCGGCCTGCACATGGCCGACGCGCAGTCGCGCGTGACCTCCGGCCGCAAGCCCGGCGTGTTCGTGATGCAGCACGGCCCGGGCGCGGAGAACGCCATGGGCGGCGTGGCGCAGTGCTTCGCCGAGAGCGTGCCGGTGCTGGTGGTGCCGATGGGCTATCCGCGCCGCCTCGCGCACATCGAGCCGAACTTCAACTCCGTCGCCTCGATGCGGAGCTTCACCAAGTCGGCCGAGCCGATCACGCTGGCGGCCGAGGTGCCGAACATCCTGCGCCGCGCCTTCGCGCGGATGCGCAACGGCCGCGGCGGGCCGTGCCTGGTCGAGATCCCGAACGACATGTGGAACGAGGAGGTGCCGGAGCCGCTCGACTACCGGCCGGTGCCGCTGGCCCGTTACGCGCCGGACCCGCAGGACGTGGCGCGCGCCGCGGCGATGCTCGCCGCGGCGAAGCGGCCGGTGATCTACGCCGGCACCGGCGTGCACTGGGCGCGGGCCTGGCCGCAGCTTCGCGCGCTGGCGGAGCTGCTGGCCGCGCCGGTGACGACGAGCCTCGGCGGCAAGTCGAGCTTCCCGGAGGACCATCCGCTCGCGCTCGGCTCGGGCGGGCTCGCGGTGCCGGCGCCGGTGCCGCACTTCCTCAAGAACGCCGACCTGATCCTCGGCGTCGGCTGCAGCTTCACCACCACCAACTTCGGCATCGCCATGCCGGCGGGGAAGCGGATCATCCAGGCGACGCTCGACCCCAACCATCTCGGCAAGGACATCCCGATCGAGCTCGGCCTGGTGGGCGATGCGGCGCTGACGCTCGATATGCTGCTCGCCGAGCTGAAGGGGCGGATCAGGGAGAGGCGCGATCCCTCCAAGGTGGCGGCGGAGATCCAGGCGGTGCGCGAGCCCTGGCTCGCGGCGTGGCGGGCGAAGCGCGATTCCGATTCGGTGCCGCTCAATCCCTACCGGGTGCTGCGCGACCTGTGGAACACGGTCGACGTGGACAACACCATCATCACCCACGACGCCGGCTCGCCGCGCGACCAGCTCTCGCCCTTCTGGGTCAGCCGCACCCCGCTCTCCTACCTCGGATGGGGCAAGACGACGCAGCTCGGCTACGGGCTGGGGCTGGCGATGGGCGCGAAGCTCGCGGCGCCGGAGAAGCTCTGCATCAACGTCTGGGGCGACGCGGCGATCGGCTTCACGGGGATGGACTTCGAGACGGCGGTGCGCGAGCGCATCCCGATCATGTCCGTCCTCCTCAACAACTTCTCCATGGCGATCGAGCTGAAGGTGATGCCGATCAGCACCGAGAAGTACCGCGCGACCGACATCACCGGCGACTACGCGGCGATGGCGCGCGCCTTCGGCGGCTACGGCGAGCGAGTCGAGCGGCCGGAGGACATCGTGCCGGCGATCCGGCGCGGCATCCGCAAGACGCAGGAGGGCGTGCCGGTGCTGCTCGAGTTCATCACCTCGAAGGAGACGGAAGTCGCCCGGCCGGTCTGGTGAGGAGCGAAGGCGGTGGCGAGCGTCTCGATCCGTAACGTCCGCAAGAGCTTCGGCAGCACGGAGGTGCTGCACGGCGTGAGCGTGGAGATCGCGGACGGCGAGTTCGTGGTCCTGGTGGGTCCCTCGGGCTGCGGCAAGTCCACGCTGCTGCGCATGATCGCGGGGCTCGAGAACATCACCTCGGGCGAGATCGCGATCGGCGGGCGGGTCGTGAACAACGTCCCGCCCAAGGACCGCGACATCGCGATGGTATTCCAGAACTACGCGCTCTACCCGCACATGACGGTGCGGGACAACATGGCCTTCTCGCTGTCGCTCGCCAAGGCGCCGAAGCAGGTGATCGAGGCCGAGGTCGGCCGCGCGGCCCGCATCCTGGGGCTCGAGGGGCTGCTGCACCGCTATCCGCGCCAGCTCTCCGGCGGGCAGCGCCAGCGCGTGGCGATGGGGCGCGCGATCGTGCGCAACCCGCAGGTGTTCCTGTTCGACGAGCCGCTGTCCAACCTCGACGCCAAGCTGCGCGTGCAGATGCGCGCCGAGATCCGCGAGCTGCAGATGCGGCTCAACACCACCACCGTCTATGTCACGCACGACCAGATCGAGGCCATGACCATGGCCGACAAGATCGTGGTGATGAACAGCGGCCATGTGGAGCAGATCGGCCCGCCGCTCGAGCTGTACGACCGGCCGGCGAACCTGTTCGTCGCCGGCTTCATCGGCTCGCCGGCGATGAACATGATCGAGGGACGGGTCGAGGACGGCGCCTTCCGCTCGGCGGACGGCACGGCCTGGCCCCTGCCGCCGGCGAACGGCCAGGGCGGCGCGGCGCCCGCCGGGCCGATCATCTACGGCGTGCGGCCCGAGCACGTCCGCCTCGCCCCCGGCGAGGGCATCCCCGCCACCGTGCAGGTGGTCGAGCCCACCGGCTCGGAGACGCAGGTGCTGCTCCGCGTCGGCGGCGCCTCGCTCGTCGGCGCTTTCCGCGAGCGGATCGCCGCCCGGCCGGGCGAGGTACTGCCGGTGCTGCCGGACCCCGCGCTCGTGCACCTGTTCGACCGGGAGACCGGCCGGCGGCTCTAGACCATCACCCGCTAGGGAGGAACAAGCACATGGCCAACCGCTACACGAGGCGCGAGGCGATCGGCCTCGGCGCCGGCGCGCTCGCGGCGGCATTCGCGGGCGAGAGCCTCGCCCAGGCGATCCCGCGCCAGGACGTCCCGGCGCCGCGGCTGCCGATCGAGAGCGGCGCGCAGCTCCGCGTCATCCGCCCGGCGCGCTTCGTCGAGCCGGACGAGGTGATCTTCCGCGAGAACGCGCAGAAGTTCAGCCAGCAGTTCAACGTTCCGGTGCGGATCGACTTCGTCGGCTGGGAGGACATCCGCCCCCAGACCGCGGTGATGGCGAACACCGGCACCGGCGCCGACGTCGTGCTCGGCTGGGGCGACGACCCGCACATCTACGCCGACAAGCTGATCGAGCTGTCGGACGTCGCGGAATACCTCGGCCGCCGCTACGGCGGGTGGATGTTCCTGTCCGAGAAGTACGGCAAGCGCCACGGCACCAACAACTGGATCGGCATCCCCTTCGGCGGCACCACCGGCCCCATCGTCTATCGCATCTCGGCGGTGCGCGAGGCCGGGTTCCAGTCCATCCCCGACGACCTCGGCGAATTCCTGCGGCTGTGCCAGGCGCTCAAGCGCCTCAACAAGCCGGCCGGCTTCGCGCTCGGCAACGCGGTGGGCGACGGCAACGGCTTCGCCAACTGGATGACATGGGCGCACGGCGCCTATCTGGTGGACGAGGACGGCAAGGTCGCGATCAACAGCCGCGAGACGATCGAGGCGCTGCGCTACGTGAAGGAGCTCTACCAGACCTTCGTCCCGGGCACGCTCTCCTGGCTCGACCCGGCCAACAACCGGGCCTACGCGGCGCAGGAGTGCTGGCTGACGGCGAACGGTATCTCCCTCTACTACGCACTCAAGAACGATCCGAACACGCGCGCCATCGCCGAGGACACCGACCACGCGCCGCTGCCGCGCGGCCGCGTCAGCCAGCCGCCGCAATCGGCCACCATCCTCAACGCGATGGTGTTCCGCCACACGCGCTTCCCCAACGCCGCCAAGGCTTTCATCCAGTTCATGCTGGAGGCGGAGCAGTACGACCGCTGGCTGACCGGCTGCCTCGGCTACTGGTCGCACCCGCTCAGGGCCTACAGCCGGAGCGCGGTGTGGGACTCCGACCCCAAGCTCGGCCCCTACCGCGACGGCATGAACCATCCGTTCTGGAGCGGCTACAAGGGACCGATCACGGCGGCCTCGGGCACCGTGAACTCGGAGTACATCATGGTGCAGATGTACGCCTCGGTGGCCTCCGGCCAAGCAACACCGGAACAGGCGGCGCGGGAGGCCGAGCGCCGCGCCCGCCGCATCTACCGCTGAGCGTGCGGGGCGAGGCGCGCGCGGCGCGTCTCGCCCCGGCCGGGAGGATGGGATGTCCGTCACCGCCGCGCCGAGCTGGAGCCACACCCGCCCGCAGCCGGGCTGGCTCGCGCGCCTGTTCGACTGGAAGCCGTTCCTGATCGTCGTCTGCCTGCTGCCCGCGGTCGGGCTGCTGACGGTGTTCCTGACCTACCCCCTCGGCCTCGGCGTCTGGCTCGCCTTCACCGACACCAAGATCGGCCGCAGCGGGCGCTGGGTCGGGCTCGAGAACTTCGCGTACCTGATGGAGGACCCGACCTTCTGGTCGGCGGTGTTCTACAGCGTCTTCTACACCGCCGTCGCGACGGTCGGGAAGTTCGCCCTCGGGCTATGGCTGGCGCTGCTGCTCAACAACCACCTGCCGTTCAAGAGCCTGATCCGCGCCATCATCCTGATGCCCTGGATCGTGCCGACCGTGCTCTCGGCGATCGCCTTCTGGTGGATCTACGATCCCCAGTTCTCGATCATCTCCTACGTCTTCGTGGACGTGCTCGGCCTGCGCGAGCGCTACTTCGACTTCCTCGGCTCCACCTGGCCGGCGCGGTTCTCGCTGATCGCGGCCAACATCTGGCGCGGCATCCCGTTCGTGGCGATCTGCCTGCTAGCCGGGCTGCAGACCATCTCGCCCTCGCTCTACGAGGCGGCGCTGCTCGACGGCGCCACCCCCTGGCAGCGCTTCACGCGCATCACCGTGCCGCTGCTGATGCCGATCCTCGCCATCGTGATGACCTTCTCGATCATCTTCACCTTCACCGACTTCCAGCTCGTCTACGCCATCACCCGCGGCGGCCCCGTCAACTCGACGCACCTCATGGCCACCCTCGCCTTCCAGCGCGGCATCGCCGGGCAGGAGCTGGCGGAGGGCGCGGCGATCGCGGTCTCGATGATCCCCTTCCTCGTCTTCGCGACGCTGTTCAGCTACTTCGCGCTGGCGCGGCGCAAGTGGCAGCAGGGAGAGAGCAATGACTGACGCCCTCGCCGCCGCCTCGGGCGCGGACAGCGCCCGCGCCCCCACCGCCGACAAGCCGGAACTGCTGAGCTGGGACAGCCGGGCGCGGCGCGTGGTGGTGCTCTACCTGCCGCTCGCGGTTTTCGTCTTCGTCCTGCTCTTCCCCTTCTACTGGATGGCGGTGACGGCGTTCAAGCCGAACGCGGAGCTCTACGACTACAAGACCTACAACCCGTTCTGGATCCACTCGCCGACGCTCGACCACGTCCGCAAGCTGCTGTTCGAGACGGCCTATCCGCGCTGGCTGCTGACGACGATGACGGTGGCGGTCTGCGCCACGTTCCTCTCGCTGTTCGCCAGCGTGCTCGCCGCCTACGCGGTGCAGCGGCTGCGCTTCCGCGGCAGCACCTATGTCGGGCTCGCCATCTATCTCGCCTATCTCGTGCCGCCCTCGATCCTGTTCATCCCGCTGGCGACGATGGTGCACCAGCTCGGCCTGTTCGACAGCCCGCTGGCGCTGATCCTGACCTACCCCACCTTCCTCGTCCCGTTCTGCACCTGGCTGCTGATCGGCTACTTCAAGTCCATCCCCTACGAGCTCGAGGAGTGCGCGCTGATCGACGGCGCGACGCGGCTGCAGATCCTGCGCCGCATCACGCTGCCGCTCGCCGTGCCCGGCCTGATCTCGGCCGGCATCTTCTCCTTCACCCTGTCCTGGAACGAGTTCATCTACGCCCTCGCCTTCATCCAGAGCAGCGAGAACAAGACCGTTCCGGTCTCGATCCTGACCGAGCTGGTCTCGGGCGACGTGTACCAGTGGGGGGCGCTGATGGCGGGCTCGCTGCTGGGGTCGCTGCCGGTGGCGATCTTCTACTCCTTCTTCGTGGACTACTACGTCTCCTCCCTGACCGGCGCGGTGAAGGAGTGAGGACATGCGCATCGAGCGCTTCGAGGTCCTGCGCTGCGACGCCGGCTGGCGCACCTTCTCCTTCCTCAAGATGGCGAGCGCCGACGGCGTGATCGGCTGGTCGGAGTTCAACGAGAGCTTCGGCAGCCCCGGCCTCGGCCGCGTCATCGAGGAACTGGCTTCCGCCGTCGTCGGCATGGACCCGCGCGCCTCGGAGCTGGTCGTCGCCCGCCTGCACGTGCTGACGCGCCAGTCGCGCGGCGGCCTGATCCAGCAGGCGATCGCGGCGATCGAGAACGCGGTGCTCGACATCCGCGCCAAGGCGGCCGGAGTGCCGGTCTGTGCCCTGTTCGGCGGCCCGATCCGCACGCGCATCCCGCTCTACTGGTCGCACTTCGGCACCTACCGCGTCGGCGGGCGGCGCGGGGTCGAGCTGCCGCGCATCCGCACGCTCGACGAGCTTGCGCGGCACGCGGCGGAGGTGCGCTCGCTCGGCTTCCGCGCGCTCAAGACCAACATCCTGCGCATCGGCCCGGACGGCGCGCTCGGCCATTTCGCGCCCGGCTTCGGCCGCAGCCCGGGCTGGCCGGAGCTCAACTGGGACAACGCGCTGCTCGCCGAGCTGCGCGCCCAGCTCGCCGCGATCCGCGAGGCGGCGGGGCCGGAGATGGGCATCCACCTCGACCTCAACTTCCACTTCCGGACCGAGGGCTTCCTCCGCATGGCCGACGCGGTCGCGCCCTTCGGTCTGACGTGGCTCGAGATCGACACCCACGACCCGGGCGCGCTGGCCGACATCCGCCGCCGCGCCCCCTGCCCCATCGCCTCCTGCGAGACGCTGCACGGCCGCCGCGACTTCCGCCCCTATTTCGAGGCGCGCGCCGTGGACGTGCCGATCGTCGACGTGATCTGGAACGGCCTCGGCGAGAGCGTGAAGATCGCGGCGATGGCCGACGCATACGAGCTGAATTGCGCGCCGCACAATTTCTACGGGCATCTCTCCTCGGCGATCTCCGCGCATTTCTGCGCGGCGATCCCGAACTTCCGCGTGATGGAGATCGACGTGGATTCCGTCGCCTGGCGCGACGAGCTCGTCCTCGCGCCGCCGGTGATCGAGAACGGGGAGCTGGTGCTGCCCGCCGCGCCCGGCTGGGGCGTCGAGCCCGACGAGGCGGCGATCCGCGCGCGGCCGCCCGCGGGTTGACCCTCTCCCGCGCCACGGTCCGAGGCGCAGAGACGGCCTTGGCAGCAAGGTAGGGACACGGCGCATGCAGAGTGCGATCCCGGACGAGCCATCGCCACCGGACCGCGAGGGGGTTCGAGGCTTCCGCCTGCTGGGCCTGGTCCTGCTGCTGGCCGGTCTGGCATTGCACTGGCGCCTCGCGACCGGACCGACCGGCGTGGCCAGCGACGGTCGCCTGCGCGACACCGACGCCTATGTGCGCACGCTGCGCATCGAGGAGCTGCGGCGCACCGGCGACTGGTACGCGTCGGAGATCCCGCAGCTCAACGCACCCTACGGGCTGTCGCTGCACTGGACGCGGCCGCTCGACGTCCTGATCCTCGGCCCCGCCCTGGCGGCGGAACGCCTGGCCGGCGCCGATCCCCGCCGCGCCATCTTCTGGTCGGGGGCGCTCTCCGCGCCGGCGCTGCACCTCGCCGCAGCGTTCGCCGCCGCCTGGGCTGCCGCCGCGCTCTGGCCCGGAAGCGCCGCCTGGGTGGCCGCGCTCATGGTGCTGTCGTCCCCGCCGCTGCTGTTCGGCTACGGCAGGGCGGGGTTCACGGACCATCATATGCTGATCCTGCTCGCCGGCCTGCTGGGCCTCGGTGCCGCGCTGCGTGCGGCGCTGGCCCCGCGGGATCGGGCGCGCGCCGCGATCGGCGCCGGCCTTGCATTCGCGCTCGGCGTCTGGGTCTCTCCCGAGGCGCTGCTGGTCGCGGGGCCGGTGCTCGCGGCCTTCGGCATCGCCTGGCTGCTCGCCGCCGACGGCGCGCCTTTCGCCAGGCAGGGCCTGCGCATGGCGGGGGCGATGCTGGTCGGCCTCGCCGTCGCCGTGATCAGCGAGCACCCGCCTGCGCGCTGGCTCGCGGGCGAGTACGATAAGGTTTCCGTGCAGCACGTGCTGATGGCGACGCTCGCGGCGACGGCCTTCGGCGTCGCCGTGCGTCTCGGCATGCTGCATCGCACGTGGCGTCTGGCGGCCGGACTGGGTCTCGGGGGGGCAAGCCTGGCGATCCTGCTCGCGCTCTACCCCGGCGCGCTTTCCGCCTCCGTCTCGGAGGCCGATGCGGTCTTCGTGGCGCTGCTCCCGGCCATCAACGAGATGATGCCGCTGGCGCCGACGCGCGAGGGCGGGCTGCATGACCTCCTTTTCTGGGCCGGCGGCGCGGTTGCCGCGCTGCTCGTCCTGCCGGCGGTCCTGGCGCTCTGGGCGCGGGACGAGCGGCGCTGGCCCGCCGGGGCCGTGCTCGCCCTGCCTTTCGTCGCGACCTGTGCCGCGGCCCTGATGCATCGGCGCTTCGCGGTGGACCTCGCCGCGACCTCGTCCGTCGCCGGCGCCGGCCTGGTCTGGTTCGCCGAGCGTTGCCGCGGGCCCGTGCGGCGCCGCATTGCGGGTTGGCTCGCGATCGCGCTGGCCGTCGGTACGCCCTACCTCGCGCTTGCCCTGCCCCGCCCGCCGCAGGGAGATGCCGCGGGGCTGCACGGCAGCGCTTCCGCCGCGCTCGCGCGCTGGCTCGCAACCGAAGGGCCGGCGGGCGGCGCGCCCATCCCGGACGCGAACGGTCCGATCATCCTCACCGACGACCTGAGCATCACGCCGAAACTCGCCTACCGCACGCCATACCGCTACGTCGGCGCCCCCTACCATCGCGGCGGCGCGGCGGTCGCGGATACGATCGCCATGTTCGGCGCGCAGGACGAGGCGGCGGCGCGGGCGGTGCTCGATCGGCGCGGCATCGCCTACATCCTCGTCTCGCTGCCGACGCGCCCGGACAGCATCCTCGGACCGCTGCATCCGGAGAGCCTCGGAGCGCGGCTGCGCCGCCCCGGCGCCGCCGATGCGCCCGCCTGGCTGCGCCCGCTCGCGCTGCCCCCCGAGCTCGAGGGGACCTACCGCCTGTTCGCGGTGCTGCGGTGACGAGCCGCGCCGGGGCCGGCTTCAGCGCGCCGGCGCCCCGCCCATCAGGCGCAGATGCGCCTCGATCTCCGGCAGCGGACAGGGCGAATCGGGCGGAACCAGGGCGCGCCACGCCTCCACGCCGGGCAGGCGGCCCGGGTTGCGGCGGACGAGCTCGGTCTTGACGAACGGGCAGCCGGCCGGGCCGTACAGCACGCGCCAGAGGTGATGGGCCGGGTTGAGCGGCCGCGCGAGCAGCCGGGCGCGCAGCGCGGCCACGGCCTCGGCCTCCGGGAGGGCCGCGTACCGTTCGAGCGACGGCAGCGCCTCGATCAGGTAGGCGCGTTCCGCAGGGTCGGACAAGGCGCGCTCCAGCAACGCGGCATAGGAATAGACCGCCGCGACGCGATGCCCTCGCTGCCGCATCGCGCGCGCGAGACGCAACTCGCCGCGCTGGACTACGAGCCATTTCGACACGCTCAGGCGCAGTGCCGCGAGAAAGGCGGCGACGTCGGCGACAAGCGCGCGCCCGCGCGCCAGCACGAACCACGACTGCAGGTGCGGCCCGCCCTGGACGCTCTCCAGCAGCCCGAACAGTCCCGGCCCGGCCGTTCGCATCGCGGCCAGGACGGGATCGAGCGGCCGGATCGGTCCCAGAACGCTGTCGTTGACCAGAAGCAGTTCCTCGGCCTGCGGCCAGCGGGCCAGCGCCAGCGGCGCGACGTCCTTCCACGCGCCGAAGTCGAGACCGAAATTGCGCCGGTGCACCGCCAGCGCCACGCGCGCCCGCGCGGCCTGCCAGTCGCACTCGACGACGGCCGGCGCGTTGGAGATGAAGACGGTCTCGAAGCCCAGCCGGTCGTAGGTCTCGAGCTGACGCCGCACCATGGACGAAACGCGGCCATCTGGGCTGAAGTGCACGAACAGCGCCACCGACCGCCGCGCCGGATCGCTCCTCTCCCCCGCCTCGACGCGCAGCAACGCTTCCGGCCGGGAGCGCAGACGCATCACCGGATCGCGCACCGCCGCCCGCGCCACCTCGCCCAGGCGCTCCGCGACCCGCACCGCCAACCGCCCCGCCTTCTTCGCCAACTGCGGTCCCTGGTGCAGGCGCGGAAGGTCCGGTAGGCCGTGCAGGCAGCGCCGGAGCCCCGGCTCGGCTTCGGCAAGGTCGGTAAGGATCGGTTCCGCCATCGGGGAAACGGCGCCCCATCCGCCGGTCACGGTCCGGCGCACTGCCAGGGCTTCGTCCGCCGCGGAGGCCAGGCCAGGGTGCGCATGCTGTCTGCAAGGGAGAGATTGGGGTTCCAGAAAGGATCGTTGTCGAGCGCGGGCCCCCAGCGTCGGCGCATGTAGTCCGCCTCGCGGCGGAAGCGCCGCGCGTTCTCCCCCTCGAGGTCGAGCCCCCGCGAAGCCGATTCCCAATGGCGGAGGACGGCGAACGGCGTCCAGAGGTTGCGGTAGCCGCGCTCGCGGATCCGCAGGCAGAGGTCCACGTCGTTGAAGGCGACCGGCAGGTTCTCCTCGTCGAGGCCGCCCGCCTCCAGGAACACGCCGCGGCGCACCGCGAGGCAGGCGGCGGTCACGGCGGAAACGCTGCGGACGAGGGCAAGCTGCCCGAAGGGCCCCGGCGCGTCGCCCGCGGCGCCCACGAAATGGTGGCCCGCGACGCCCGAGGGCGTTTCGACTCCAAGCAGGAAGACGCCGCCGTGCTGCACACAGCCGTTCGGATAGAGCAGCTTGCAGCCCACCGCGCCGATCTCCGGCCGCACCGCGTGGGAGACCATCTCGCGCAGCCACCCCGGATCGATGACCTCGGTGTCGTTGTTGAGCAGCAGCAGCACCTCGCCGCGCGCCTCGGCGACGGCGCGGTTGTTCAGCCGCGCGTAGTTGAATGGCCCCGGCATCGGCAGGACCCGCACGCGCGGGTCGCGCGCCAGCGTGGCGAACAGCGTGTGCGTTGCTGCCTCCTCGCTGCCGTTGTCGGCGATCAGCACCTCGATCGGGCCGTAGTCGGTCCGGTGCAGCAGGCCTTCGAGACAGCGGCCGAGCAGATCCGCGCGGTCGCGCGTCGGAACGATGGCGGACACGAGGGGCGGCGGGTCCGGCAGCGGCCAGACCACACGCAGATACGCCGGAGCGAGCGGCGCCGACGTGACCTCGGCCCGCACGCCGCGCGCGGCGAGGCGCTCCGCAACCGCGCGGCGCGCGGCGTCCACGCAACGGGCCAAGTTCGCCTCGGAGAAGGAGGCGGGACCGGCGGCCCGGCGCCAGTGGTAAAGCACAGCCGGGATGTGGCGGACCCGCCTCGCCCCGCAGGCGGCGACGGCGCGCAGAACGAGGTCGTGGTCCTGGCTGCCCTCGAACCCCTCGCGCAGCCCGCCGATCGCCACCAGGAGGTCGCGCCGTAACACCGACAGATGATTGACGAAGTTCTGCCCAAGCAGCAGATCCGGGTCGAAGTCCGGCTTGAAGTAGGGACCGTTCCGCCGCCCCCTCGCGTCCACCTTGTCCTCGTCGCTGTAGATCAGCGCGGCGTCGGGGTGGGTGTTGATCGCGACGGCGACCTCGTAGAGCGCGCGCTCGGCGAGCAGGTCGTCGTGGTCCATCAGCGCCACCCACTCGCCGGTCGCCAGCGCGAGCGCGGTGTTGGTGGCGGCGGGGATGTGGCCGTTGGTCTCGCGACGGACCCAGCGGATCCGCGGGTCCGCGCGGGCCGCCTCCTCCAGCACGCGGGCGACGTGCGGCGAGGGCGAGGCGTCGTCGGCGACGCAGAGCTCCCAGTGCGGGTAGAGCTGCGCCCGGACCGAGGCGATCGCCTCGCGCAGGAACCGCTCCGGCGTCTCGAAGGCCGGCATCACCACGGAGATCAGCGGCCGGTGTGGCAGGCGCGCGACGTGCGCGCGGATCGCCGCGCGGTCGGCGTCCGAGAGCGTGTCGTGCTCGCGGATCCACTGCCGGTAGTCCGCGCCGATGCTGCGGGGCTGCAGCCAGGGCCAGAGCGGCCGCGCCAGGGGCAGGAGGCGGCGCTTGAGCCAGGGCCGACGGCGGACGAAGCCGCGCGCGGCGTTGACCACGTACCCGTGCAGGTCCCGGAGCGCATCGGCCGTTGCCATCGCCCGCGCCCTCAGTCCGCGCCGTAGAGCGCGCGCACGACCCGCGCCAGTCCCTCGCGCCAGTGCGGCAGCCGGACGCCGAAGACGCGCGCGAGCTTCGCGCAGTCCAGCCGGCCGTCCGCGGGCCGTGTCGCCCTGGTCGGGTACTCCACGGTGGCGATCGGCACCACCCGGGGGCGCGGCCCGCCGAAGGGTGCGGCCGCTTCGAAGATCGCCTCGGCGAAGCCGTGCCAGGTGGTCTCGCCCGCGCCGGCGGCGTGGAACACGCCGCGGTATTCGGGGCGCCAGCCGGTCTCGCGCAGGCGCGCGAGCACGGCCGCGATCGCCTCCGCGAGGTCGGGCGCGGCGGTCGGACAGCCGCGCTGGTCGGCGACCACGCGCAGCTCCGCGCGCCCCGCGCCGGCCGCGAGCATGGTGCGCACGAAATTCCGGCCCAGCGGCGCATGCACCCAGGCGGTGCGCAGCACGGTCACGCGCTCCGCCCGCGAGAGCGCCGCCCACTCCCCGGCGAGCTTGGTGCGGCCATAGGCGGACAGCGGGTTCGGCGCATCCTCCTCCGTGTAGGGCGCGCCCTTGCGCCCGTCGAAGACGTAGTCGGTGGAGAGGTGGATCAGCGGCACGCCCGCGCGCGCGCAGAGCGCGGCAAGGCGCGCGGGCCCGAGCGCGTTGGCGCAGAAGGCCTCCGCTTCCGCCTCCTCGGCGGCGTCCACGGCGGTCCAGGCGGCGCAGTTCACCACCGCCTCCGGCCGCGCCGCGGCGAAGGCGGCGGCGATGCTCTCCGGTTGCGCCAGCTCGAACTCCGGCTGGCCGACGAGGACCGGCTCGAAGCCGCGCGCCGGCAGCGCCGTCGCGAGCCCGGTGGCGACCTGGCCGCCGCGGCCGGTGACGAGGATCCGCCGCATCGCTCAGCCCGGATAGGTGAAGTACCGCGGCAGCTCGGCGAGCCGCGGTGCGGCGCGGTCCTTCTCCGACAGGATCGCCGCCTCCGCGCTCACCGGCCATGCGATGCCGAGGGCGGGGTCGTTCCACAGCAGGCCCGCATCCGCGGCACGGTCGTAGTAGGCATCCACCTTGTAGATCACCTCGGTGTCGGGCTCGAGGGTGCAGAAGCCGTGGGCGAAGCCGCGCGGGATCCAGATCTGACGCCAGTTCTCGGCGCTCAGCACCACCGCGACGTGGCGACCGAAGGTCGGCGAGCCGTGGCGGAGGTCCACCGCGACGTCGAGCACCGCGCCGCGCACCACGCGCACCAGCTTGCCCTGCGCCGCGGGCGGGATCTGGAAGTGCAGCCCGCGCACCACCCCGACCTGGCGCGAAAGGCTGTGGTTGTCCTGCACGAATTCCACGTCGAGCCCGAATTCCGCCAGCGCCTGCCGGCTGTACACCTCCGAGAAGAAGCCGCGCGCGTCGGCGTGGCGGCGCGGCTCGATCAGCAGCAGGTCGGGGATGGCGAGGCGCTCGACCTTCACGCGTGCCGTCCCTCGGCGAGGTCGAGGAGATAGGCGCCGTAGGCGGTCTTGCCGAGCGCGGCGGCGCGGACGCGCAGCGCGGCGGCGTCTATGAAGCCCATGCGGAAGGCGATCTCCTCCGGGCAGCCGACCTGCAGCCCCTGCCGCTCCTGCACGGTCTGCACGAACAGCGCCGCCTGCAGCAGCGAGGCCGGCGTGCCGGCGTCGAGCCAGGCGCAGCCGCGGCCGAGCCGCTCGGCGCGCAACGCGCCGAGCTCCAGGTAGACCCTGTTGAGGTCGGTGATCTCCAGCTCCCCGCGCGCCGAGGGCTGCAGCGCACACGCGAGCGCGGTGACGCGGCGGTCGTAGAAATAGAGGCCGATCACCGCCCAGTCGGACTTCGGATGGCGCGGCTTCTCCTCGAGCGAGAGCACGCGCCCGGCGGCGTCGAACTCGGCGACGCCGTAGCGCTCCGGGTCGGCGACGCGGTAGGCGAAGATCGTCGCCTCGCCCGCCGCGGCGCGCGCCGCAGCGGCGCGCAACTGGTCCGAGAGGCCGTGGCCGTAGATGATGTTGTCGCCGAGCGCCAGCGCGCAGGGCTCGCCCGCGATCCACTCTGCGCCGATGTGGAAGGCCTGGGCGATGCCCTCCGGCCGCGGCTGCTCGGCGTAGCTGAGGCGGATGCCGAACTGCGCGCCGTCGCCGAGCAGGCGGCGGAACTGCGGGAGGTCCTGCGGGGTGGAGATCACCAGGATGTCGCGGATGCCGGCCAGCATCAGCGTTCCCAGCGGGTAATAGACCATCGGCTTGTCGTAGACCGGCAGGAGCTGCTTGCTCGCGGCGAGCGTCATCGGGTGCAGGCGGGTGCCGGCGCCGCCGGCGAGCAGGATGCCCTTCATGCCGCGGTCGTCCCCAGGCGCTCCCCGGCGTAGCGGCGCTCGCGGATCGGCCGCCACCACGCCTCGTTGTCGAGGTACCAGCGCAGCGTCTCCTCGAGGCCGGTCTCGAAGTCCCGCCGCGCCTTCCAGCCCAGCGCCCGCTCCGCCGCGGAGGGGTCCATGGCGTAGCGGAAGTCGTGGCCGGGACGGTCCTTCACGAAGGTGATCAGCCGCTCGCGCGGGCCGGCCGGGTCCGGGCGCAGCCGGTCGAGCGTGGCGCAGATCGCCTTCACCACCTGCAGGTTGGTCCGCTCCTGCCGCGGGCCGAGGCAGTAGGTCTCGCCCGGGCGGCCGCGCGCGAGCGCCAGCACCAGTGCCTCCGCGTGATCCTCGACATGGATCCAGTCGCGGATGTTGGAGCCGTCGCCATAGACCGGGAGCGGCTTGCCCTCCAGCGCGTTGAGCGCGACCAGCGGGATCAGCTTCTCCGGGAACTGCCACGGCCCGTAGTTGTTGGTCGTGTTGGTGACGAGGGCGGGCAGGCCGTAGGTGTGATGCCAGGCCCGCACCAGATGGTCGGACGCCGCCTTCGAGGCCGAGTAGGGGCTGCGCGGGTCGTAGCGCGTGGTCTCGCGGAAGGGCGGGGCGTCGGCGCTCTCGAGCGAGCCGAACACCTCGTCGGTGGAGACGTGGTGGAAGCGGAACGCCGCCTTCCGCGCCGCGTCCAGCGACAGCCAGTGCTCCCGCGCCGCCTCGAGCAGGACCAGCGTGCCGACGACGTTGGTGCGGATAAACTCCGCCGGCCCGTCGATCGAGCGGTCCACGTGGCTCTCGGCGGCGAGGTGCATCACCGCGTCGGGGCGGTGCTGCGCGAACACCGCGCGCATCGCCGCGGCATCGCAGATGTCGGCGCGGACGTGCACGTGGCGCCGGTCGCGCAGCCAGGGGCCGAGCGCCTCGGGGCTCGCCGCGTAGGTGAGCTTGTCCACGTTGACGACGACGGCATCGGTCGTCGCCAGCAGGTGGCGCACGACGGCGGAGCCGATGAAACCCATGCCGCCGGTGACCAGGATGACCAACGACGCTGTTCTCCGTTCCCCTGCAACGCCGGTCCTGGCCGGGGAGGCCGGCGCCGGCCCGCCCCCCGCAACCGTCAGGCGGTCCTAGCCGCCGCCACCGCCCGTCGCAAGCGCCTCGTCCCGCCCCTTACCAACCGTTGATCCGTTCCCACACGGCAACCACCTCCTCGCCGCCCTCGACCAGGTGGTAGCGGTCGTATGCGGCGGCAGTGAGGCAGGCGTGGTTCGGCGCGATGCGCACCCGCGCCCCGACCGGCAGCCGCGCGAAGGGCAGCGGCCCGGATTCGCCGCGCACCTCGCCGTGCTCCTGGTGCGTGCGCGCGACGATGGCGTCGCCGAAGCTGCGGCGGCCGAGGCGGTCGAGCATCAGGCCGAAGCCGTAGTCGCGCGGCGCCGCCTGGGTGCTGCGGTCCTTCGAGAGCGCGAGCGCCCCGGCATCGAGCAGAACGGCGTTGCGCTCCGGCTTGCGCCCGATCACCGAGGCGAGGACGGTGAGCGCGATGTCCTCGGGCCCGTGGGTGCCGATCTGCATCTGGAACAGGTCGCCGAACATGTACACGCCCGCGCGCACCTCGGTCACGCCGGCGAGCGAACGCGCGTGCAGCGCGGTCGGCGTGGAGCCGAGCGAGACGATCTCGACGCGATGCCCCGCCGCGCGCAGGCGTTCGGCGGCCAGCACCACGCCGGCGCGCTCGGTCTCGGCGATCGCCTCCATCTCGCCGGGCGAGCGGCCGGCGTAGGAGTGCCCGGCATGGGCCAGCACGCCCGCAAGCCGCGGCCCGAGCCGGGCGGCGATGGCGACCAGCGCCTCCGACTCCGGCGCCACGCCGCCGCGTCCCTCGCCCACATCCACCTCGATCAGCGCGCGCACCGGGCCGGGATGGGCGGCGATGGCGGCGGCGGCGTCCGCATCGTCGGTGATGACCTTCACATCCGCCCCGGCGGCGTTCAGCGCCGCCACCGCGTCGAGTTTCGCCGGCGCGATGCCGACGGCGTAGATCTGGTCGCGCCAGCCCCCGGCCGCGAAGCAGCGCGCCTCGGCGAGCGTCGAGACGGTGATCGGGCCGCCCCCCGGCGCGGCCAGGGCGGCGACTTCCCGGCTCTTCGCGGTCTTGAGGTGCGGGCGCAGCGCGACCCCCGGATGACGCGCGATCGCCGCCGCCATCCGCGCCAGATTGCGCACGAGGATGACGCGGTCGAGGATCAGGGAGGGGGTGGGCAGGTCGTCGAGCGTCGTCATCGCGGGCTTCCCGTGCGGGCGGGCGGGGTCCAGGCGGTCTCGGGGTCGAGCGGCAGCACGGGGCGCGGCAGGCGCTTCCAGTCGAAGCGGGTGAGGATCGGGCTGGTCAGGCCGGGGCAGTCCACCTCGACCACCTGCTCGTGCCGGAAGAACTCGTCGAAGCCGCCGCGGAAATGGCCGCGCGA
This sequence comes from Caldovatus aquaticus, assembly GCF_019458025.1. Classification (GTDB taxonomy): domain Bacteria; phylum Pseudomonadota; class Alphaproteobacteria; order Acetobacterales; family Acetobacteraceae; genus Caldovatus; species Caldovatus aquaticus. Next base: position 32,968 of record NZ_JAHZUY010000005.1, read on the forward strand.
CTTCACCACCACCGCGCGCGCGGCGCCGATGTCGAGGCCGAGATGCTCGAAGAACACCGGATCGGCGCATTGCGCGCGGCGCGAGACGACGACGACCGTGATGCCGCCGATCTGCAGCGCCGCGGTCGGGCCGAGGTCAACCGCCGTGTTGGCGTAGATGCCACGCCGCCCCGTCACCTGGCCGTCGGAGAGTGCGCGCACCTCCGCCTCCGCCGCGAAGGGCCGGCTGAACGGGTCGTCCGCGGCGAGCGTGCCCTGCGGGCGGTTGAACCGCGCCGTGAAGCGCGCGCCGCGGCCGAGGCGGTGCGCCTCCGCGGCGAGCAGCGGGTCGTGGATGATGCCGACCAGGCAGTCGCGCACGTCCGCCTTGTGGAACGCCTCCAGGATGTACATCGTGTTCCCGCGCGCGCCGCCGCCGGGATTGTCGGCGACATCGGCGAAGGCGAGCGGCACCGGGCTTTCCTTCGCCAGTCGCACCGCCTCCGCAAGCGGCGTGAGATGCGCCACGAAACGGTGCCGGCGCTCCCAGGCGGCGAGGGCCAGCTCGTCCGCCAGTGCCTCCGCCGCCTCCGCCTCGGTCGCGGTGACGATGATCGCCATGCCGTTGAAGGGGGTGTCGCCATAGGCGAAGCCGCCCATGACCGAGACGTTGAGGATGCGCGGATCGCCCGCCTGCCGCTCCTGGCCGAGGTTGATGACCTCGGCGTAGGGTCCCTGCGCGGTCAGCATGCTGACCGTCGGCGCCACGATCGGCAGGCGGCGGAAGGCGCGGTGCGTGCGCAGGCCGCGCATCAGGCGGCGCAGGTGCCGCGCGCTCTCGGCGCCGCGCTCGAACAGATCGAGATGCGGGTTGGTGCGGTAGCCGACGAAGACGTCGCACAGCGCCACCATCCGCTCGGAGACGTTGGCGTGCAGGTCGTAGCTGCACACCACCGGCACCTCCGGCCCGAGGATGTCGCGGATCAGCGCCTGCAGCGTGCCCTCGGGGTCGTCGTCGTCCTCGGTGAGGCCGGCGCCGTGCAGAACGCAGTAGACGCCGTCCACCTCCCCGCGCAGCGCCTCCAGGCCGCGGCGCCAGATCGCCATCATCCCGGCGAAGACGGAACCGCGCACCGGGCCGTTCGGCTCGGCCATGGCGAGCAGGATCGGGCGCGGCCGCCACGGCCCGGCGGCGTCCATGGCGGCGACGAAGCCCGGCATCTCGGCGAGCATGCGCGGCGCGGCCGCGCGGGCGTCGGCGAGCATCGCCTCGCCCTCGAACCAGCGGTGCGCGAAGTCCTCGCTCTCCGCCGGCGGGGCGAAGCGGTTGCACTCGATCGAGAAGCCGAGCAGCGCGACGCGCGGACCGTTCACAGCGACACCCCCATCAGCTCGGCGATGCGCGGCGTGGCCTTGAGGCCCGAGCCCGTCAGCACCACCACCGTCGTCTCCTCGGCGCGGATCGTCCCGCTCGCCAGCAGCTTCGCGAACGCCGCCGCGGCCTGCGCCGAGGTCGGCTCGACATAGACGCCGCCGCGCGCCAGGTCGAGCGTCGCCGCGCCGATCTCCGCCTCGCCCAGCATCACCGCGCCGCCGCCGGTCTCGCGCAGCACCTGGAGCACCTCCGGCAGCCGGATCGGGCGGGCGATCGCCGTCCCCTCGGCGATCGTCGGCGCCGGCGCCGCCGCCGGCGCCCCGAGGAACGCGCGCGCGATCGGCGCGCAATTCTCCGGCTGCGCGGCGAAGATGCGCGGCGGACGGGCGATCTCGCCGGCGCGGCGCAGCTCCTCGAAGCCGATGCCGCAGCCGAGCACGTTCGAGCCCGCGCCGCAGGGGACGATCACGTTGTCCGGCGCACGGAAGCCGAGGTCCTCCCACAGCTCGTAGGCCAGCGTCTTGGTGCCGTGCAGGAAGAACGGATGCCAGTTGTGGCTGGCGTAGAAGATGCGCTCCGCCTGGCGCAGCGCCTCCTCCGCGCAGTCCTGGCGGCTGCCGGAGACCAGCTCGATCGCGGCGCCGCTCGCGCGCGCCTGCACGGTCTTGGCCGGGGAGGTGCCGGCCGGCACCAGGATCTTCGCCCGCATCCCCCCGGCCGCCGCGTAGGCCGCGACGGCGGCGCCCCCGTTGCCGGAGGAATCCTCCAGCACCTCCCTCACCCCCTGCGCGCGCAGCAGCGAGAGCATCACGCTGGCGCCGCGGTCCTTGAAGCTGCCGGTCGGCATGAACCACTCGCACTTCAGCAGCGCGGTGGCGCCGGCGATGCGGCGGGGGACCAGCGGCGTGCAGCCCTCGCCCAGGCTGATCGGGTCCTCCGGCGCGAAGGGCAGCGCCGCGGCGTAGCGCCAGAGCGAGCGCCGCTCGCGCCGGATCGCGTCGCGCCTCAGGCCGGGCAGCGGCGTCAGCAGCAGCGGCGCCCGGTCGTCGCCGCACCAGCGCGGCGGTTCGAGCGGCCAGGTGCGGCCGGTGCGGGGATCGAGATAGGCGACAGGCTGGGTCATGGCGCCGGCAAGGTCGCTTGCCGCGCCCGCCCCGGCAAGTCCATGCTTCCCCGCCATGACCGAATCCGAAACCGCCGTCGCCCGGCTCGCCGCGGACCTGGTCCGAATCGACAGCCGCTCCTTCGTCTCCAACCTCCCCGTCGCCGAGCGGATCGAGGCCGAACTCGCCGGCTTCGAGATCGAGCGGCTCGACTACACCGACACCCGCGGCGTGAGGAAGCGCGCCCTCGTCGCCCATCGCGGCCCGGCCGGGGGCTACGCCCTCTCGGGCCACATGGACACCGTGCCGGACACCGGCTGGCAGGAGGACCCCTTCTCCGCCCGCATCGACGAGCAGGGCTTCCTGCACGGCCTCGGCAGCGCCGACATGAAGGGCCAGGTCGCCGCCGCCATCCTCGCCGCCAGGGCGGCCGACAAGGACACCCCCGTCACCCTGCTGCTGACCACCGACGAGGAGACCACCAAGCAGGGCGCGCGCCTGATCGCGCAGTCCTCCGCCCTCGCCCGCTCCCTCGGCCTCCTCGGCATCGTCGTCGCCGAGCCGACCCGGCTCGCCCCGGTGCGCGGCCACCGCTCGCACGTCAACTTCATCGTCGAGGCCGAGGGGGTGCAGGCCCATTCCGCCCTCGGCACGGGGGTGAACGCCAACTGGCAGCTCATCCCCTTCCTCACCGAGATGCGCGCCCTCCACGAGCGCCTGCGCAGCGACCCCGCCCTGCAGGATCCCGCCTACGATCCGCCCTTCTCCGACTTCAACCTGGTCCTCGACAACCACGGCACGGCGCTGAACGTCACGGTCGCCCGGGCCACCGCCGCCATCAAGTACCGCTACAGCCGCTCGGTGGACCCGGCGCCGGTCGTCGAGGCGGTGCGCGCGGCGGCCGCCCGCGCCGGCTTGCGCCTCTCCGAGCAGCGCGAGGGCCCGCCGCCCGAGCTGCCCGAGGACCATCCGCTGGTCCGGCTCGCGGTCCAGCTCACCAACCAGCGCGCCCGCACCGTCCCCTACGGCACGGACGCCTGCGAGCTGCAGGCGATCGCCCCCTGCGTCGTGCTCGGCCCGGAATCCTCGGACACCATCCACACGCCGCACGAGCGCGCGCGCATCGCCGATCTCGCCGCCGCGGTGCCGCTGTTCGGCCGGCTGCTCGCGGCGGGACGAGGCTGAGGGCCGGGGCCGGCCGCCTCAGCCGCTCCCCTCGCCCAGCAGGGCGTCGATCGCCCGCGCCAGCGCCACGTCCCGCTCCGACAGCCCGCCCGCGTCGTGGGTCGTCAGCGTGATCTCCACGCGGTTCCACACATTCGACCATTCGGGGTGGTGGTCGTGCCGCTCCGCCAGCAGGGCGACCCGGGCCATGAAGCCGAAGGCCTCGGAGAAGTCGCGGAAGCGGAAGGCGCGGCGGATGGCGTCGCGGTCCGCGAGCATCGCCCAGCCCGGCAGGACCCCGGGCAGGGCGGCGCGGGCGGCGGGATCGAGCGGGGCGATCGGCATGACGCGTTCCTCCTCCTCCTCGCGGACGGCTTGACGGAACGGCCGGCGCGGCGTCCGCTGGCGCCGTCATGCGCCATGGCACGCCCCCCACCGCCGAGGACATCGTGGAGATGGCGGAGCGCGCCCTCTCCGCCATCCCCGAGCCGCTGCGCCGGATGGTGCACGGCACCGCGATCGTGGTCGAGGAGGCCCCGGACGACGAGACCCTCGCCGAGATGGGCCTCGACAGCCCCTGGGAGCTCACCGGCCTCTACCGCGGCGTGCCGCTGACGCAGAAGAGCGTCTCCGACGTGCCGCACGCCCCGGACACGATCGTGCTCTACCGCGAGCCGATCCTGCTCGAGTGGATCGAGACCGGGGAGGACCTGTTCCGGCTGGTGCGCAACGTCCTGATCCACGAGATCGGCCACCACTTCGGCCTCTCGGACGAGGACATCGAGCGGCTCGAGCGCGAGGGATAGGGCGCGCCGCCGCCGGGGGCGGCGCGCTCCGGACGGGCCTGCGGCACGGCCGACGCGCCCCTGCGGCGGCGTGGGAGCGGCGGCGCGGCCATGGTCCCGGCGTTCGTGCCCCCTCTTCCCGACCCTTCCCCTCGCCCTCGGCGCGCCGATGGCCGGCCGGTCCGGGGCTGGCGGCCGCGCCTTGGCCACGGCCGGAATTGCCGCCACGCCGGGGGTGGTCCGCCTGATCCGGTTCCGCATCTCGCCCCTGGATCTCGCCCCTGGCCGGCGTGAGCGGCGGCGCCGGGCGCGGCGCGGGGGGCAGCTGCGGCCTATTGCCCGGCCCCACCCCGGAACGGCGTCCGGCCTTGCGGTCGCGGATCGCGCCCGGCCGGCGGCGACGACCGAACGGTGGGGAGTGACCGCGGGCGGCCTGCCCGGCGCTGCCGCTCCGGCCTTGAGCCGGGGCGCGGAGGCGGCTAAGGCACCCCGCTCCCGGCCCTGCGCGCGATCGTGATCGCCCGCCGGCCGCCGGGCCGCCCCTCTGCTGCCACCGGAAGGTCGCCCGCGCATGTTCTCCCGCCTGTTCGGCTTCCTTTCCGCCGACATGGCCATCGACCTCGGCACGGCGAACACGCTGGTCTACGTCAAGGGCCGCGGCATCGTGCTGAACGAGCCCTCGGTCGTCGCCATCGCCGACCTGCGCGGCCGCAAGCAGGTGCTCGCGGTCGGCAACGAGGCCAAGCACATGCTCGGCCGCACCCCCGGCAACATCGCCGCCATCCGCCCGCTGCGCGACGGCGTCATCGCCGACTTCGAGGTGGCGGAGGAGATGATCAAGCACTTCATCCGCAAGGTGCACAACCGGCGCAGCTTCGCCTCGCCGCTGATCATCGTCTGCGTCCCCTCGGGCTCCACCGCGGTGGAGCGCCGCGCCATCCAGGAGAGCGCCGAGAGCGCCGGGGCGCGCAAGGTGCTGCTGATCGAGGAGCCGATGGCCGCCGCGATCGGCGCCGGCCTCCCCGTGACCGAGCCCTCCGGCAGCATGGTCGTGGACATCGGCGGCGGCACCACCGAGGTCGCGGTGATCTCGCTCGGCGGGATCGTCTATGCGCGCAGCGTGCGCGTCGGCGGCGACAAGATGGACGAGGCGATCATCAGCTACATCCGCCGCCACCACAACCTGCTGATCGGCGAGAGCACGGCGGAGCGGATCAAGATGGAGATCGCCTCGGCCGCCCCGCCCGAGGACGGCGGCGAGGGCGCGCTCACCGAGGTGAAGGGCCGCGACCTGATGAACGGCGTGCCGCGCGAGGTCCTGGTCAGCCAGCGCCAGATCGCCGAGAGCCTTGCCGAGCCGGTCAGCCACATCGTCGAGGCGGTGAAGGTGGCGCTGGAGAACACCCCGCCCGAGCTCGCCGCGGACATCGTGGACAAGGGCATCGTGCTGACCGGGGGCGGGGCGCTGCTCAACCGGCTCGACCAGGTGCTGCGCGACGCGACCGGCCTGCCGGTGACGGTCGCGGAGCAGCCCCTCTCCTGCGTGGCGCTCGGCACCGGCCGGGCGCTCGAGGAGATGAAGCGGCTGCGGCACGTGCTAACGTCCATGTACTGAGGATCGGCGAGGCTGGGTCCGGCCGGCGGCGAGCTGCCGGCCGGCGAAGGGGGGACCGGACCGAACCGTGTTGCGTCTCAGCATCCCGCTGCGGCAGGCACTGGCCCGGCTGTCCCTGCCGGTTCTGGTCGCCATGGCCTTCGGGACCATGCTGCTCGGCAAGGCAGACACGCTGCTGGCCGAGCGGGCGCGGGTCGCGCTGGCCGACGTCCTGGCCCCACTCTGGGCGGCGCTGGCCGAGCCGCTGCGCGCGGCGCGGAACGCCGTGGAGGAGGCCCGGGCGCTGCTCGCGCTGCGCGAGGAGAACGCCCGGCTGCGCGAGGAGAACGAGCGCCTGCGCCGCTGGCACGCCGCGGCGCTCGCCCTCGAGGCCGAGAACGCCCTGCTGCGCCGCCAGCTCGACGTCATCCCGGAGCCCGCGCCGCGCTTCGTCACCGCGCGCGCGGTGGCCGACGGCGGCGGCGTCTATGCCCGGGCCGTGCTGGTCGCCACGCGGCCCGGCCACGCCATCCGCAAGGGCCAGGTGGCGCTCGACGACCGCGGCCTCGTCGGCCGGGTGACCGAGGTCGGGGCGCGGTCGGCCCGCGTGCTGCTCGTCACCGACATCAACAGCCGCATCCCGGTGGCCCTGGAGGGCAGCCGGGCGCGGGCGCTGATGATCGGCACCAACGGCCCGCGGCCGCGCCTCGCCTACTGGCCGCAGGGGACCCCGCCGGCGGAGGGCGAGCGGGTCGTCACCAACGGCGAGGGCAACCTGTTCCCCGGCGGCCTGCCGGTCGGCGTGGTCCGCTGGTCCGGCGCCGGCGTGCCCGAGGTCGAGCTGTTCGCCCGGCTCGACCGGCTGGACTTCGTGCGGCTGTTCGACCTCGGCCCCGAGGGCATCCTGCCGCCCGAGGCCGTGGCCCGTCCGGGTGCGGTGCGCCTCGGGGCGGCGCGGCGATGACCCGGTCCGGCCCTCCCGGCGGCGTCGCGCCGGCGCGCCCCGCGCCGCCGGGACGGAAGGAGCCGCCCCCCGGGCTGCTGCACCGGCTCGACGCCCTGGGCCGCGCCACCCTGCCCGGCGCGGCGACGGCGCTGCTGATGGTCCTGGCCGCCGCGCCGGCCGGGCCGCCGGGCGCGGTGGCGGCGGTCTGCCTGCCCGCGGTGTTCTTCTGGTCGGTGTTCCGTCCGGCGGTCATGCCCGCCCCCCTGGTGTTCGTCCTGGGTCTGCTGCAGGACCTGCTCGGCCTCGCGCCGCTCGGCGCCGGCGTGCTCACGCTGCTGCTCGCGCACGGCGCGGCGGTGCGCTGGCGGCGGGCGATCGCGCGGCAGGGCTTCGTGGTCGTGTGGACGCTCTACGGCGCGGTCGCGGCCGCGGCGATGGCGCTCGGCTGGATGCTGCAGCTCCTGCTGACGCTGCGCCTGCCGCCGGTCGTGCCGGCCTGGCACCTGTTCCTGCTCTCCACCGGGCTCTACCCCCTGCTCGCCTGGCCGATGGCCCGGCTCCACCAGGCGATGAGCCGGGCGGAGGCGGCCGCATGAGCGGCTCCCTCCGCGCCCCCGGGCTGCGCTGGCGCCGCGCCCTGCCCGGGCACGGCCTGGGGGGCGCCCTCGGCACCAGCGTCCGGCGCGAGGAGGAACGCCGCCGCGGCGTCTTCACCCGCCGCGCCCTGGCCCTTGGCGCCTTGCAGCTCGGCGCCTTCGGCTTCCTCGGCCACCGGCTCTGGCGGCTGCAGGTCGAGCAGGGCGAGCGCTACGCGACGCTCGCCGAGGAGAACCGCATCAGCGTGCGGCTGATCGCGCCGCCGCGGGGCCGGGTGCTGGACCGCGCGGGCCGCATCGTCGCCGGCAACCGGCTGAACTGGCGCGCCCTGCTGGTCGCCGAGCAGGCCGCCGACGTCGCCGCCACCCTCGACACCTTCTCGCGCATCGTCCCGCTCGCCGAGCACGAGCGCGCCCGCATCGAGCGCGAACTGCGCCGCCGCCGCCGCTTCGTCCCCGTGGTGGTGCGCGAATTCCTCGACTGGGAGGAGATGGCGCGGATCGAGCTCAACGCGCCCGACCTGCCCGGCATCAGCGTGGACGTGGGCACCACCCGGATCTATCCGGAGGGCGAGCACCTCGCCCACGTCGTCGGCTACGTCGCGCCGCCGAGCGAGGCCGACATCGGCGACGACCCGCTGCTCGAGCTGCCCGGCATCCGCGTCGGCCGCGCCGGCATCGAGCGCCACCACGACCGGGTCCTGCGCGGCCAGGCCGGCACGGTGCAGCTCGAGGTCAACGCGGTCGGCCGCGTCATCCGCGAGCTCGACCGGCGCGAGGGCGCCCCCGGCCAGGACGTGCAGATCACGATCGACGCCGAGCTGCAGAAGGCGATCCGGGCGAGGATCGAGGAGGGCACCACCGCCGTCCTGCTGGACGCGCGCAACGGGGAGGTGCTGGCGATGGCGACCAAGCCCTCCTTCGACCCCAACCTGTTCAACGCCGGCGTGCCGGCGGCGCTGTGGCGGCGGTGGACCGCCGCGCGCTCGACGCCGCTGATCAACAAGGCGACGAACGGCCTCTACGCGCCGGGCTCGACCTTCAAGATGGCCGTCGCGCTCGCCGCGCTCGAGGCCCGGGTCTGCACGCCCGGCGAGCGCGTGCACTGCCCGGGCCACATGGACCTCGGCAACACGCGCTTCCACTGCCACAAGCGCGGCGGCCACGGCGGCGTGGACCTGCGCGCGGCGCTCAAGTACTCCTGCGACGTCTATTTCTACGAGATGGCGCGGCGCCTCGGCATCGACCGCATCGCGGCGATGGCGCGGCGCCTCGGCCTCGGCGTGGACCTCGAGATCGAGCTGCCGGGCGCGCGCCGCGGCCTGGTGCCGACCCGGGCCTGGCGCGAGGCGCAGGGCAAGCCCTGGTCGCCGGGCGACACGGTGGTGCACGGCATCGGCCAGGGCTTCTACCAGCTCACGCCCCTCGCGCTCGCGACCTACACGGCGCGCCTCGCCACCGGGCGCGCGGTGCAGCCGCACCTGACGCGCGCGATCGGCGGCCGGCCGGTGCGCGGGTCGCGGCCCGAGGACTGGCCGGCGCTCGGCATCAGCGAGCGCGACCTGCGCCTGGTGCGGGAGGCCATGTGGGCGGTGGTGAACGAGGAGGGCGGCACGGCGCGCCTTTCCCGCCTGCCGTCCTGGGTCGGCGCGCAGATGGCGGGCAAGACCGGCACGACGCAGGTGCGGCGGGTGACGCGCGAGCAGCGCGAGCGCGGCTTCAACGTCAACCAGGTGCCGCGGGAGTGGCGGCCGCACGCCCTGTTCGTCGCCTTCGCGCCGCACGACGATCCGCTCTTCGCGGTCTCGGTCGTGGTCGAGCACGGCACCAGCGGCTCCGCCGCCGCGGCGCCGCTGGCGCGCGACATCCTCGTCGAGGCCTTCCAGCGCCTGCGGCCGCCGGCCGGCGGGGCGCCGCCCGCGGCGGGGGGACCGCGGGTGGCGGAGGCGCAGCCGCGATGACGGGCGCGTTCGAGCGCCGGCTGCTGGTCCGCGACCGCGGCGCCGCCGTGCTCGCCAAGCTGTGGCGCATCCCCTGGGGGTTCGTGCTGCTCCTCTGCCTGATCGCGGCGGTGGGCTACGCGGCGCTCTACTCGGCGGGCGGCGGCGCGCCCGAGCCCTACGCGCAGAAGCACGCGATCCGCTTCGGCTTCGGTCTGGTCCTGATGCTCGCGGTCGCGCTGGTGGACATCCGGATCATCGCGCGTCTCGCCTGGCCGGCCTATGCGGGCGGGGTCGCGCTGCTGGCCCTGGTGCTCGTGCACGGGACCGTGGGCAAGGGGGCGCAGCGGTGGATCGATGTCGGTCCGCTGCAGCTCCAGCCCTCCGAGCTGATGAAGATCCTGCTCGTGGCCGCACTGGCGGCGTGGTTCCGCCGGGCGAGCTGGGAGCGGGTCGGCAATCCGCTGTTCCTGGTCCCGCCCGCCCTGGCGGTGGCGGTGCCGGTGGCGCTGATCCTGAAGCAGCCCAACCTGGGCACGGCGCTGATCACGGCCGCGGTCGGCGCGGCGGTGTTCTGGGCCGCCGGCGTGCGCTGGTGGAAGTTCGCGCTCGGGCTGGGCGCCGTCGCGCTGGCCGCGCCGGTCGCCTACCACCATCTGCGCGACTACCAGAAGGCGCGGATCCAGACCTTCCTCGACCCGGAGAGCGACCCGCTCGGCGCCGGCTACAACATCATCCAGTCGAAGATCGCGCTCGGCTCGGGCGGGATGTGGGGCAAGGGGTTCCTGCAGGGCACGCAGGGGCACCTCAACTTCCTGCCGGAGAAGCAGACCGACTTCATCTTCACCATGCTGGCCGAGGAATTCGGCCTGGTCGGCTCGCTGACCGTGCTCGGGCTGATGCTGCTCGTGGTGGCGTTCTGCCACCTGGTGGCGCTGCGCTGCCGGCATCAGTTCGGGCGGCTGCTCGCGGTGGGGCTCGGCACGAACTATTTTCTTTACGTTTTCGTCAACGTCGCGATGGTGACGGGCTCCATTCCGGTGGGGGGCGTGCCGCTGCCGCTGATCTCGCATGGCGGCTCGGCGATGCTGACGGTCATGCTGGGCTTCGGGCTGCTGCTCTCGGCCTGGGTGCACCGGGACGCGGACCTGGGCCCGGCCCGGGAATGAGGGGGGCGGAAAGGCCCCCGGGTCCGGGAGATTTCGGGGTTGATTTGCCGGCGCGGGGCGTTATGTAGCCGGCCGCGCACCGGCGCGCCGCCGCGGCGGCGGCCGGTATGACCCGGCGGGCGCATAGCTCAGTTGGTAGAGCAGCTGACTCTTAATCAGCGGGTCCTAGGTTCGAATCCTAGTGCGCCCACCAGCGCCTGGCGGCGCGATCCGCGGTTTCGTCCGGCTCGGGGCTTCCGTGGGGCTTCGGCCTCAGCCTCGCCGCGCCATCCTCCGGCATGTTCCTGACCTAGCGGCAGGCGGGGACGTAGGCGCCGGGCGCGTCCTCCGGCGCCCCGGCGATCCCTGGCCTGCCGCGGCGCGGGCAACGCCTCGTCCCGGCTGCGGCACCGGCCACGGCGCCGCCGGTCCGGCCGCCTCCGCCTCCGGCAACGCGGTGATCCGGCCGGCGATGGCGGTGCCCGCGCGCCTGGCGCGCCACGGCGGTCGCCGGGATGCCGGGATGGCCTGACCCCGTCGCCGTCCGGACGTCCGCCTCAGACCGCGGCGCCTTCCAGCACTTCGTCCGGGATGCGCCGCGGCAGCCACTCGCCGCTCGGCGCCGCGCCGCCGAGGAAGCGGCCGTCCTCGACCACCACCTTGCCGCGCAGGATGGTCATGCAGGGCCAGGCGGCGACCTCGCGGCCCTCCCAGGGCGAGTAGTCGGTCTCGTGCAGCGTCTCGGCGCGCACGATGCGCCGCAGCGCGGGGTCGAGGATGGTGATGTCGGCGTCGCTCCCCGGCGCGATCGCCCCCTTGCGCGGGTAGAGCCCCATCACCTTCGCCGCGTTGGTCGAGACCAGGTCCACGAAGCACCGCAGCGGGTAGCCGCGCTTCGCCACCGCCTCGGTGTACATCACCGCGAGGCGCGGCTCGACGCCCGCATTGCCGCCGGTGGTGTCGTCGATCCGCCTGCCCTGCACCTTCACCGCGAGCGAGCAGCAGATCTCGTCCGTCGCCACCGAGCCGATCGCGCCGTCGCGCGTCCCGGCCCACAGCTCCTCCTGGTCCGCCTTCGACTTCAGCGACGGGTAGGTATGGTAGATCTGCCCGTTCGGGCGGCGATAGTCCTCGCTGCTGTAGAGCAGGTACTGGTGCAGCGTCTCGCCGTAGATCGGCAGGCCCTTCGCCTGCGCCTCGCGGATCGCGCGCACGCCGTTCGCCGCCGAGACGTGCATCATGTAGAGCGCCGTGCCCGGCACGTGCTCGGCGAGGCGGATGACGCGGCGGAAGGAGAGGTCCTCCGACAGCGTGTTGTGCACCTCCGCCATGTTCTCGAAGCCGACGCGCCCCTCGCGGATCAGCTTCGCGTACATGTGCATGACGATGTCGTTGTCCTCGGCGTGGATCACGCCGAGGCCGCGCGCGGCGGCCAGCACCTTGAACACCTCCCAGATGTCGCCGAAGTCCACCATGCGGCCGCGGCGGCTCGGGGTGATGTCGGTGGTGAAGATCTTCACCGTCGGCCACCCCGCGCGGATCGCCTCGCCGAGCTGGGCGGGGATGTCCGGCGGCAGGTCGCCCTCGACCATCACGTGGAAGGCGTAGTCGCAATGGCAGCCGTCCGCGGTCCATTCGGCGCGGCGCTTCTCGATCACGCCCTCGATGGTGCTGCCGTGGGTCCAGCGGACGAAGTCGATCATCGTGGTCGTGCCGCCGTGCAGCGCCGCGCGGCTGACCCGGTTGGGCCCCTCGGTGAGGCCCGCCGTGCCGTCCGGGTTGGGCAGGTGCCACAGGCAGTGCACGTGCGGATCAATTCCGCCCGGCATCACGATCTTGCCCATGGCGTCCACGAGCCGCGCGCCCTCCGGCACCGGGAAGCTCCCCGGCGCGGCCACCGCGACGATGCGCCCGCCGGCGATCGCCACGTCGGCCGGCCCGTCGCCCTGCGGGGTGACGACGCGATCGCCGCGGATGACGAGCTCGACCATGGCGCTTCCCCCTCCGTTGCGGAGGGCGGCATGGTCCTGCGGCCGCCGGTGCGGCGCAAGGGCTGGCGGGAGACGGCCCCGCGGCCGGAGCCCACTCCCTGGGCGTGCGAATGGCCGCGGCGGGCGACGCCGTCGCCGGATGCGTCCGGGCGGAAGGCGCCGAAGGCGGTGCCGGCGGTGTCGCGGAAGCCCGCGGCGGGGTCGGCCGCGGATCGCCCGCCTGGCGAAAAGCGGCGCGAGCGGGTTCAGGCCCGGCACCTGCCCGCAAGCCGTCCGCGAGGACGAGACGACGCCACCATGCAAGGGATCGCAATGGTCGGAGCGGCGGGATTTGAACCCACGACCCCCAGTCCCCCAGACTGATGCGCTACCAGGCTGCGCTACGCTCCGACCAGCGCCCGCGATCTAGCACCGGCCGCGCGCCGGCGCCAGTCCCGGGGGAGAGGGCGGCCGTTCACGCTTCGCTTCTGCCGCCGGCGCGCCCGCCGCCCCCCGCTGCCAGCGCGCGCAGGTCGCGCGCGATCGCCTCCAGCGCCTCCAGCGCCTCGCGCAGCGCCGCCGCGGCGGGGTCGGCCTGCGCGTAGAGCGACGCGGTGCCCCCATCGCCGAGCGGCAGCTCGCCATGCGTCTCGCTCCCGGCAGCCGGCCCGGGCACCGCGGCGCCTTCCAGCCCGCCCTCGCGCAGCAGCCGCTGCACGCCCTTGATCGTGTAGCCCTGCGTGTAGAGCAGGTCGCTGATCCGGCGCAGCAGCGCGATGTCCTCGGGCCGGTAGTAGCGGCGCCCGCCGCCGCGCTTGAGCGGCTTGAGCTGCGGGAACTTCGTCTCCCAGAAGCGCAGGACGTGCTGCGGAATGTGGAGGTCGTCCGACACCTCGCTGATGGTGCGGAACGCGGTCGGGGCCTTGCGCGGGCGCAGGGGGGGACCGCCGGCCCCGGCGGGGCGGCTCTCCTCGGGCGCGCCGTTCACGCGCCGCCGTCCCGGCCGGCCCGCGGCAGGGGCTGGCCGTTGATGCGCGCCTTGAGGACCTGGCTCGGGCGGAAGGTCAGGACGCGGCGCGGCAGGATCGGCACCTCGACGCCGGTCTTGGGGTTGCGGCCGATGCGCTGGCCCTTCTGGCGCACGCTGAAGGTGCCGAAGGCGGCGATCTTCACCGGCTCCCCGGCCTCGAGCGCGGCCGCGATGCGCTCCAGCACCGTCTCGAGCAAGGCGGCGCTCTCGTTGCGCGACAGTCCGACCTGGGCGTAGATCGCCTCGGCCAGATGCGCGCGGGTGACCGTGTTCATGCCCGAGCGATCCCTCGCAAGCCATTCAGCTTGCAAGAAAACCGGCATCCCCTCCGGTCGTCAACGGCGTTGCGGCTCCGTCCCGGATCGCGCCCGCCCGCTCGGGCACCGGGCAGGCCTGCGCCGTCACGTGCCCGGGCCGGTCGGGCCCGGGCTCGGCCCCGGAAGGTTCCGGCCGCCGGGGGGGCCGCCGAAGCGGCCGATGTTGCCGAACAGCTCCTGCAGCAGGGTCCGCTCGTTGCCGGGCACCGGCGTCTCGCGCCGGACGAAGGTGACCTGGCGCTGGTCTTCCGGGCCGAGCTCGCGGATCTCTCTCACCTTGCCGGAGTCGTCGAAGCGGATCGCCACCACCCGCTGCTCGCTCTGCGCGAGCTGGCGGCCCGGCCGCTGCCGGGTGACGGAGCTGATGTAGAACCACTCCCGGTCGTCGAAGGTGCTGCGCGCCGTCGGCGAGCCGAGCAGCGCCTGCACGTCCTGGCGCGTCTGCACCCCCGGCGTGATCTGGGCGAGGTCCTCCGGGTCCACGCGGTTGCCGCGCTGCACCGGAGGCGCTTCGAAGAAGGAACAGCCGGCGAGCAGGCCGAGGCTCAGCGCCGCCGCGGCGAGGGCGCCACGCGGACGGCGGGAGGCGGCGGCCGGGCACGGAACGGCGTTGACCGGGCGGGTGTGGCGGGCCATGTCAGCGCGATGCCACCGCCCCGCCGCGCCGTCAACCGGCGCGATGCGCGGGCGGGGAGCGACGCGCGCGATCGGGGCGCGGCCCGCCCGGCCGCCCGCATCCGGCCGGCCGAGACCCCGGCGCGACGCGCGGAGGAACGGGAGGAGCCTGCGGGACCGTGCCGCGCCGGATCGTCGAACGCCTCACCGCCCTGCTGGAGCGGCGCCGCCCGCACGAGCGGGCCGGCTTCGCGCTCTACGCCGCGGCGGTCGCGGCGGCGCGCGCGCCGGCGCTGTTCGGCCCCGGCTTCGCCGTGCCGGACACGCTCGACGGGCGCTTCGACCTGGTCGGGCTGCACGCCGCCCTGCTGATCCGCCGCCTGCGCACGGACCCCGACCCGCGCGGCCCGGCGCTCGCCCAGGCGGTGTTCGACGCGATGTTCTCCGACATGGACCAGACGCTGCGCGAGATGGGGGTCGGCGACCTCGCGGTGGGCAAGCGGGTGCGCCGGATGTGGGAGGCGTTCCACGGCCGCGCCCGCGCCTACGAGGCGGCGCTCGCGGCCGGCGACACGGCGGCGCTGGCGGCGGCCCTCGCCCGCAATGTCTGGCGCGGCGCCGCGCCCGGAACCGGCGCCGACGGGCGGCCGGCCGCGCCGGCGTGGCGCCTCGCCGCCTATGCGCGCGCCGCGGACGCGGCGCTGGCGCGCCAGCCGCTCGCGGCACTCGCCGCCGGCGAGGCCGTCTTCCCGCCCGCCCTCCTGCCCGCCGAGGGGGAGCCCTCCGATGCCGCTCCGGCCTGAATTCTCCCGCCCCGTGCGCGCCGACCGGATCAGCGCCGAGGGCCGCACCGAACGCCTCGTGGCAAGCCCGGCCGAACGCGCGGCGCTGGCGCGGCGCTTCGGGATCGAGGCGGTGGAGCGGCTCGAGGCCGAGGTCACGCTGCGGCCGGCGCCCGGCGGGCAGATCGCGGCGCGCGGCCGGCTGGTGGCGACGGTCGTGCAGGAATGCGTCGTCTCCTTCGCGCCGGTGACGCAGCGCGTGGAGGAGCGCGTGGACCTGCGCTTCGTCCCCGCCGAGGCCGCGGAGGCGCTGGGCGAGGAGGAGCCCGAGGCGCCCGACGTCGTGCCGATGGAGCCCGGCGGCGTGCTCGACCTCGGCGAGGCGCTGGCGCAGCAGCTCGCCCTCGCCCTCGATCCCTATCCGCGCGCCGAGGGCGCGACGCTGCCCCCCGACCTCCGCGCGCCCGGGGACGGGCCGGAGGCGGTGCCGCCGGCCGCGGGGGCACGCCCCTTCGCGGCGCTTGCCCGGCTGCGGCCGAAGCGGGACGAGGAATGAGCAGCAGGCGGCGGGACGACTCGGCATGCCCCGTCCTTGCGCCGTCCGGGGTGGGGTGGTAATGGCGGCCCCTCCCGAAAGAACCGGCTGACGTTGATTGAGAGAGGCCCGGCGCCATGGCCGTCCCGAAGAAGAAGGTCTCACCCTCCCGGCGCGGCATGCGTCGCAGCCATGAGGCCCTGTCGAAGCCGTCCTACCAGGAATGCCCGAATTGCGGCGAGCTGAAGCGGCCGCACCACGTCTGCCCCTCCTGCGGCCACTACCGGGGGCGTGAGGTGGCGCCCGCGGGCGACGCGCTGAAGTCCACCGTCCACACCTGACCGCGCGCCCCGCGCGCCGGACTGCCGCAGCCCCGTGTCGCCGCACAGCCGCCCAGGCCAGGCCAGCGCCGCCGCCGCCCCTGCCGCCGGACGCTTCGCGCTCGCGGTGGACGCGATGGGCGGCGACGGCGCGCCGGAGATGGTGCTCGACGGGCTCGAGCTCGCCGCCGAGCGGCACCCGGGGGCGCGCTTCCTGCTGGTGGGCGAGGAGTCCCGCGTCGGCCCCGCGCTGGCGCGGCGCCGGCGCGCCGCCGCGGCCTGCACCCTGCGCCACGCGCCCGAGGTGATCGGCGGCGAGATGAAGCCGACGCTGGCGCTGCGCATGCGCCACTCCTCGATGCGCGTCGCGATCGACGCGGTGGCCTCCGGCGAGGCGGCGGGCGTCGTCTCGGCCGGCAACACCGGGGCGCTGATGGCGCTCGCCAAGATCGTGGTGAAGACGCTGCCGGAGATAGACCGGCCGGCGCTCGCCGCGATCGGGCCCTCGGCGCGCGGCGACGTGGTGCTGCTCGACCTCGGCGCCAACGTGCAGTGCGACACGCGCAACCTGGTGGAGTTCGCGGTGATGGGCGACGCCTTCGCCCGCGCCGTGCTCGGCCTGACCGCGCCGACCATCGGCCTGCTCAACGTCGGCACCGAGGAGATGAAGGGCGACGAGCGGCTGCGCCAGGCCGCCGAGGTGCTGCGCGAGTCGCACATCGGCCCCAATTTCCGCGGCTTCGTCGAGGGCAACGACATCACCGCCGGCACCGTGGACGTGATCGTCACCGACGGCTTCACCGGCAACATCGCGCTCAAGACCGGCGAGGGCGCGCTGAAGCTGATGCGCGACCTGCTGCGCCAGGTGTTCACCTCCTCCGTGCCGGCGCGGCTCGGCTACCTGCTCGCGCGCCCCGCGCTCGACCGGCTGCGGGAGTGGATGGACCCGCGCCGCTACAACGGCGCGATCCTGCTCGGGCTGAACGGCGTCGTGGTGAAGAGCCACGGCGGCACCGACGCGCTCGGCTTCGCCCATGCCGTGGACGTCGCCATGGACATGGTGACGCACGGCTTCCAGGAACGGATCCGCGACGGTCTCGCCCGCCTCTCCCCGGCCGCCGCCCCTCCCCCCGCCGCGACACCGCCCCGCCTCGCCTCGGCCGGCGCCGGGCGCTGAGAGACGATCGCACCATGCCGACACGCGCGCTGATCGCAGGCTGCGGCGGCTACCTGCCGGAGCGGGTGGTCACCAACGACGAACTCGCCCGCCTGCACGGGCTCGACACCTCCGACGCCTGGATCGTCGAGCGCACCGGCATCCGCCGGCGCCACTTCGCCGCCGAGGGCGAGACCGCCTCCGACATGGGCGCCGCCGCGGCGCGCGCGGCGCTGGCCCAGGCCGGGGCGAGACCGGAGGAGGTGGAGGCGATCGTCGTCGCCACCTCCACCCCCGATTCCGGCTTCCCCAGCACGGCGGTGCGCATCCAGGCCAAGATCGGGGCGACGCGCGGCTTCGGCTTCGACCTCTCCGCCGCCTGCACCGGCTTCGTCTATGCGCTCGGCGTCGCCGACGCGATGATCCGCGCGGGACAGGTGCGCACGGCGCTGGTGGTCGGCACCGAGGTCTATTCGCGCATCCTCGACTGGACCGACCGCGGCACCTGCGTGCTGTTCGGCGACGGCGCCGGCGCGGTGCTGCTGCGCGCGGGCGACGGCCGCGGCACCCCTTCCGACCACGGCATCCTCTCGACCCACCTGCATTCGGACGGGCGCTTCGGCGACATCCTGCACATCGACGGCGGCCCCGGCTCCAACGCGAGACACGGCCTTTTGCGCATGGCCGGGCGCGAGGTGTTCCGCCACGCCGTCGTCAAGCTCGCCGCCGTGGTGGACGAGGCGCTCGCCGCCAACGGCCTCGGCCACAACGACGTCAACTGGCTGGTGCCGCACCAGGCGAACCGCCGCATCATCGAGGCGATGGCGAAGAAGCTCCACATGGAGCCCGACCGCGTGGTGCTGACCGTGGACCGCCACGCCAACACCTCCGCCGCCTCGATCCCGCTGGCGCTGGCCGAGGCGGTCGGCGACGGCCGCATCCGCCGCGGCGACCTGGTGCTGATGGAGGGGATCGGCGGCGGCCTGACCTGGGGCGCGGCGCTGGCGCGGTTCTGAGGCGCGGGCGGGCGCTCAGCCCGCCACCGCTTGGCGCACCCATTCGGCCCAGGCCAGGGTCCGCGCGTCCTCCCCCGCGGGCCCGACGATCTGCACGCCGAGCGGCAGCCCGCGCGGCCCGGTGCCGGCCGGCACCGTCACGCACGGCACGCCGAGCGCGGTCCACAGCGCGTTGAAGGCCGGATCGCCGGTCCAGCCGAGGCCCTCCGGCGCCTCGCCCGGCGCGCTCGGCGTCAGCACCGCATCGAACCCCTCGATCGCGCCCGGGAAGGCCGTGCGGGCGGCGGCGAAGGCGGCGCGGCCCTCGTCGAGCGCGGAAGGCGGCTGGGCGCGCGCCCAGTCCATCCGCTCGCGCAGCACCGCGGAGATCTGCGCGCGCGCCTCGGCCAGCTCCCAGGCGAGGGCCTGCGCCGTCTCCATGTTCATCACATGGCCGTGCCACTCCAGCGCGCGGGCGACGACGGGCGGCATCTCGCGCGGCTCCACCGCCGCCCCGGCGCGCCGGCAGGCCTCGGCCGCGCGCTCGAGCAGCGCGCGCGTCTCCGGCGCCGCGAGGCCGGCGGTCGGGCCGAGGCAGAGCGCGAGGCGCGGCGGGCGCGCCGGCTTCGCCTCCGGATCGCCGAGGTCGCGGCCGGTGATCGCCGCGACCGCGAGGGCGCAATCGGCGACGCTGCGCGCCATCACGCCGATGGTGTCGAGCGACTCGCTCATCACCTTCATCCCGGCGCGGTGGATCAGGCCGAAGCTCGGCTTGTAGCCGACGACGCCGCAGAAGGCCGCGGGGCGGATGATGCTGCCCGCGGTCTGGGTGCCGAAGGCGAGCGGGAAGAATCCCGCCGCCACGCCGGCCGCCGAGCCGGAGGAGGAGCCGCCCGGCGTGTGACGCGGGTTGCGGGGATTGGCGGTCGGCCCCGGGTGGCGGGTGGCGAACTCGGTGGTGACGGTCTTGCCGATGATCACCGCGCCGGCGCCGCGCGCCAGCGCCACCGCCGCCGCGTCGGCGCGCGGCCGGTGCCCGGCCCAGATCGGCGAGCCGTACTGCGAGGGCAGGTCGGCGGTGTCGATCACGTCCTTGACGCCGAAAGGCAGCCCGGCGAGCGGCCTGTCGGCGAGCCCGGCGCGGTCCGCCCGCTCCGCCGCGCGCCGCGCCGCGGCGGGATCGAGCCAGGCGAAGGCGCGGATTTCGGGCTCGCGCCGCGCGATGCGGTCGAGGCAGGCCTCCATCAGGGCGGCGGCGGAGAGGCGGCCGGCGCGGATGCGGCGCGCGGCCTCGGCGGCGGAGAGGTCGGCGGGATCGCTCATGACGCGAAGCCTGCGCCTTCGCGCGGGAAGGTCAAGCCGCGCGGTGCGCGCGTGCGCGCACGTCCCGGCCCGCGGCGCCGCGTCCGGCCGGCGGGGCGGGGCGCCCCCGGGCGGGCGGTGCCCTCGTTGCGTCCCCGCCCCCTGGCGCGGCGGCGGCCGGGGCGCCAGACTCGGGCGATGCCCGAGCCCATCCGAGTGGTCCGCGCGCCGCACGGCGCCCTGGCCTACGCGATCGCCCTGCCGCCCGAGCGCCTGCCGCCGGTGCCGCCGCGCGAGCTGCTGCGCGCCTGGGACGCGGCGCGGGAGGCGGCGACGGCGCGCCTGTGGGGCCCGCCGCGGATGCTCGTCTTCCACCGCGCGCCCGCCGCCGCTGGCGACGCACCGCCGGAGGGCGACGAGACCACCGAGATCGCCATCGCCGATCCCGACGCCCGCTGCTGGGCAGAGGCGATCGACCGGCTCGTCGGTCTCGACAGCCTCGGCGGACTGGCCCTCTGCCTGCGCCTGCTGGCCCTGGTCGAGGTCATGACCCGCGCCGCCTGGCTCGCCGACCTGTTCGACCTGGCGCCGGGCGGGCGCGGAATCGCGCTGCACCCCTCGCTTCTCGGCGCCGCCGCGCGGCTCCCGCTCGACGCCACGGCGCGGTTCGACGAGGCGGTGCTGGCGCGGCTATTGTCCCGCCCGTTGCCGCCGCGCCTCGGAGTCCCTGCCGCATGAGCCGAATCGCCGCCCTTCCCTTCCCCGGCCTCGTTCTCGCCGCCGCCATGGCCGTTGCCGCCTGCGCGCCCGCCGCGCCGGCGCCGCCGGTGTCGGTCTCCGGGCTGGTGCAGCCGACGCCGCGCGGCCCCGGCGCGGCGCCGGGCGGCGAGCGGGTCTCGCGCGACGCCCTGGTCGAGGCCTGCCGACGGGAGGCCGAGCGCGTGGTGCTGTACCGCGACCGCGGCCAGCAGATGCGCACCGACGAGGGCGAGAGCCGCGTCGGCGTGCAGGCCAACATCCCGACCCTGCGCGCCGAGACCGACCGGCTCGCCCAGCAGTTCGAGCGCGACCGCATGGTCGAGGAGTGCGTGCGCCGGCACGGCGGCGAGGACGGGCCGGGGCCGCAGGCCGGCGCCGCGCCCTCCGCGGCCGGAGCGGCCCCGGCGGCCCCGGCTCCCGCCCCGGCGTCCCGGCGGCCGCGGAGGAGCGGGTCCTGAGCGCCGCGCGGCCGCCATGGCCGCGCTCGGCTCCGCCCCGCGGTTCGCCGCTCTCACCCGCGCCCTGTCGCACCGCAACGCGCGGATCTTCTTCGCCGCCTCGCTGCTCTCCTGGACCGGGCTCTGGCTGCACCGCGTCGCGGTGATCTGGCTGGCCTGGGAGCTGACCGGCAGCGCCTCCTGGGTGGGGCTGGTGGCGTTCTGCGACCTGATCCCGGCCGTGGTGGTGAGTCCGCTCGCCGGCGCCATCGCCGACCGCGTGGACCGGATGCGGCTGACCATGGCGACGCAGCTCGGCATCGCCACGCAGGCGGCCTCGCTCGGCCTGCTCGCCGCGACCGGCCATCTCGGCATCGCCGCGCTGCTGGCCCTCGAGGTGGTCGGCGGCACGGCGCAGAGCTTCGCCCAGCCGGCGCGCCAGACTCTGGTGCCGGCGATCGTCCCGCCCGCCGACCTGCCTGCGGCGGTGGCGCTGAACAGCCTCTGCTTCAATGTCGCGCGCTTCGTCGGGCCGGCCGTGGCCGGGCCGCTGATCGCGCTCTACGGCCCGGCGCCGGCCGTCCTCCTCAACGCCTGCGCCTACGTGGTGGCGACGTTCACCATGCCGCTGCTCTCCGTCGCGCAGACGGAGCGGCGTGGGCACGCGGGCCGGGGCAGCCTGCTCGGCGACGTGGCGGCAGGGCTGCGCTACGCCGCGCGGCATCCGGGCCTCGGACCGATCCTCGCCCTCGCCGCGGCGGCCGCGCTGCTCGTGCGCGGGGTGCAGGAGATCCTGCCGCCCTATGTCGAGCGGCTGTTCGGCATGGGCGTCCAGGGGCTGGCGGTGCTGACCGGAGCCTTCGGCATCGGCGCCCTGGTCGCCGGCGTGCTGCTCGCCGCGCGCGGGCGCCTCGCCGGGACGACGCGCCTCTCCAACCTGGCGATCGCCGGGCAGGGCCTCGCCCTGACGGGGTTCGTGGCGACGGGATGGTTCCCGCTCGGCGTGCTCTGCGCGGGGCTGCTCGGCGCCGTCTCCTCGATGCACGGGATCGCCGTGCAGACCCTGGTGCAGAGCGCCTCCGACCCGGCGATGCGCGGGCGGATCCTCAGCCTGTGGGGGCTGATCGTGCGCGTCTTCCCGGCGCTCGGCGCGCTGGTGCTCGGCCTGCTGGGCGAGGCGTTCGGGCTGCGCTGGCCGACCATGGCGGCGGGGCTGCTGGCGATCGCGGTGTTCGCCCTCGGGATGATGCGGCTGCCGCGCATGGCGGCGGCGCTCGAGGACGGGTCCTCGCCGCGCGCCGCGGGAGACGGGAAATAGGGGGAAGCAGATGCTCGACGCCGCGATCGTCGGCATGGGCCGCTGGGGACGCACGCTGGTCGAGAGCGTGCAGGGGAGGAACGAGGCCGGTCTCCGCTTCGTCGCCGGATGCACCGGCCGGCCGGAGCGCGCGCGCGACTGGGCCGCGCGGCAGGGCATCCGGCTGCACGAGAGCTATGCGGCGGTGCTCGCCGACCCCTCGGTGCGGGCGGTCGTGCTCGCGACGCCGCACGGGCAGCACGCGGAGCAGGTGATCGCCGCGGCGCGGGCCGGCAAGCACGTCTTCGTCGAGAAGCCCTTCACCCTGAGCAGGGCGAGCGCCGAGGCCGCGGTCGCCGCCTGCCGCGAGGCCGGGGTGGTGCTCGCGCTCGGCCACAACCGGCGCTTCCTGCCCGCCATCGCCGAGATGCGCCGCCTCCTCGGCGAGGGGGCGCTCGGGCGCGTGCTGCACGCGGAGGGGAACATGAGCGGGCCGGGCGCGCTCGGCTACGCGCCGGACTCCTGGCGCAGCGACCGCGGCGAGAGCCCGCTCGGCGGCATGGGCGGAATGGGCATCCACATGGTGGACATGCTGATCCACCTGATGGGGCGCTTCGCCAGCGTGACCGTCGCCTCGGCGCGGCAGGTGCTGCCGAGCATCGACGACACGACGGCGATGCTCGCCCGCTTCGCCTCGGGCGCCACCTGCACCTTCGCCACGCTCGCCGCCGTGCCGCGGCACTGGCGCGTGACGCTGTTCGGCACCCGGGCGATTCTCGAGATGGACGGGCCGGAGCGTCTGCGCTTCACGCCGCTCGAGGGCGAGGGCTGGGTGCGCGACTTCCCGAGGACCGACCTCGAGCGCGCCGAGCTCGCGGCCTTCGCCGCCGCGGTTGCCGGCGGCCCGGCCTATCCGCTGCCGCTCGAGGAGGCGATCCACGGCGTCGCGGTGTTCGAGGCGATGATCGGCGCGGCGGCCTCCGGCGGGACGCACGCGGTGGCGTAGGCGCGGGCGCCGGGCCGCGTTCGCCGCCGTGGCGACGGCCGTGCACTCGCCACGGCCTGCGGCAGCGATTGCCGCCTGTCGTTCAAGGGCCGGCGCACGCGCCCGGCCGCTTCCGGCCGTCCGCGATCTGCTCTAGAAGCGGCGCGTGCCGCAACGGAGGAGACGCGCGCATGGCCAGGATCACCCGCCACAACTCCAACCCGATCCTCTCGACCGCGGTCGAGTACCACAATTTCGTCTTCCTCTCCGGCATCACCGCCGACGACCTGTCGCAGGACATCGCCGGGCAGACGCGGCAGGTCCTGGCCAAGATAGACGCGGCGCTGGAGGCGCAGGGCACGGACAAGACCCGCCTGCTCAGCGCCCAGATCTGGCTCAAGGACATCCGCGACCGCGAGGCAATGAACAAGGAGTGGATCGCCTGGCTGCCGCCGGGCGGCCAGCCGGCGCGCGCCTGCGTGCAGGCGAACATGGCCGATCCGCGGCATCTCGTGGAGATCATGATCGTCGCCTGCCGCTGACGTCGGCGCGTTCGCTCCGTTCGCCGGGGCGGCGGGACTCGTTCCCGCCGCCCCGGTTTCGTGTCTGCGCACTGTTGCAGCGGCGCCGCCACACTGTGGCGAGCCTCATTTCTGCCGCAAATCATAGGACCGTCGTCCGCGATCGGGCGAATATCCACAGGCGTTTCACGCAAATCACGCGACATTACGCCCGGTAACGCCGCGCCGGGTTGCCCGCGCCGCTCGGCCAAGGGTAACGCCGGTGCAGCGAGGCGCTCACGCCCTCGCGACAGGGTGGCAACAAAGGAAATCTCATGCGGACACCGCGCTTGGGGGCAGCGGCGGTCGTGCTGCTGGGCGCCGTGGCCGTTGCGGGCGGGGCCTCTCCCGCCGAAGCCCGCACGGACCGGCAGGGGACGGGGCGTCAGGGGACGATGATCGCGGCGCATGCGCAGCCGGACCAGGCTCCACGTCCGGCACGCCTGGCGATGGCGCGACGCGCGGCGATGCCGCCGGGTGTCGCCACGCCCGAGAGGCCGGCGCAGCGGGCAGCGGGCACCGGCGCGGCGCGCGGCGCCGCGGACGGCGCGGGGCGCGGCATCTCCTGCGTGCCCTATGTCCGCCAGATCACCGGCATGGAGATCTCCGGCAACGGCCGCGACTGGTGGCACAACGCCGCCGGCCTCTACGCCCGCGGCAGCGCGCCGGAGCCCGGCGCGGTGCTCGCCTTTCCCGCCTCGGGCGGGATGCACCTCGGCCACGTCGCGGTGGTGAGCCGCGTGCTCTCCGCGCGCGAGGTGCTGGTGGACCACGCCAACTGGGCCGGTCCGGGCATCCGCCGCGGCACGGTGATGCGCGGCGTCAGCGTGGTGGACGTCTCGCCCGGCAACGACTGGACGCAGGTGCGCGTGCAGGTCGGCTGGACCGGCGGCACCTACGGGCGCGTCTATCCGACCTACGGATTCATCTACAACCGCCCCGACCCAGCGGGCGGCATCATGCTGGCGGGGCGCAGCCGCGGGCCGCGCCTCCTCGGCACGGCGACGGCGGCACCGGCGGGGGCAGAGGCCTTCCCCGCGAGCCGGGGGGGCGGCGTGTCACCCTGGATCGAGCTGGCGGAGCAGCCGGCGGCGCCGAGCGCCTCGCCGCATGCGCGCCGGCACCTCGACCTCTCGATCCGCGTGCTCGAGACGGCGGCGCGCTGAACGGCCCGGGCGGGCGGCGGCCGGCGCCGTTCCGCGGCGCCGCCTTCAGGCCGCCGCCTGCGCCATCATCTCCCGGCTGCGGTCCCAGAGGTTGGGCACGAAGGCGTTGGTGTAGCCGGAGACGAAGCGCGTCCGCTTCCCCGTCGCCGGATCGAACACGCTGCGCGTCACCGCGCCGATATTGGCGCCGTAGGCGTGGATGCTGATGCTCGGCCGGTCGGCGAGCGCGTTCCGCACCGCGTGGATGTCGGAGAAGCTCGGGCTGACGGCGGCCACCGCGCCGGGGCGCAGGTGGTCCACCCGGCCCGGCCGCATCGGCCCCTCGCCGGAAGGGTCGGGCAGCATCTCGGTCGAGATCTCCTCGCCGCGCAGCATGCCGATCAGGCCCCAGACCGTGTGGTCGTGGACCGGCGTGCTCTGTCCCGGCCCCCAGACGAAGCAGACGACCGAGAAGCGTTCGAGCGGGTCGCAGTGCAGCAGGACCTGGCGGTAGGTCGGCCCGGGCTGGGCGCATTCCTCCGGCAGCCAGTCGTCGCGCGCGACCAGGGCGGCGAGCAGGTCGCGGCCCTCGGCGAGCCAGCGCGCCTCCGGAACCCGGGCATCGGCGAGCCGGGTCATGGCCTGCACGAACTCGCGCAGCGGGGCGATGTCGGGCATGAGGCGATTCCTCCCTTCCTGCGTTCTCCCGTGGCAGGGCATGCTAGGACCGGGGCGCACGGGAGGAAACCGTCGCCCCGGCGCGGGCGGGGAGAAGTCCCGATGCAGGAGAGGGCGCGAACGGCCGGACCGGAACGCCTGATGCTCGCCCCGTCGGGCGAGATCCCGAACAACCCGCGCCTCCCGGTGCTGCTGCATCGCGGCGCGCTGCCGGCGGGCGGCGACCGCGCGGCGGCCGCGGAGGCGCTGTTCGCGCGGCACGGCTGGCCGCCCGCCTGGCGCGACGGCATCTACCGCCACCACCACTACCATCCGGAGGCGCACGAGGCGCTCGCGATCGCCGCCGGCCGGGTGCGGGTGCAGCTCGGCGGCGAGGGGGGGCCGGTGCTCGACCTCGCGGCGGGGGACGTGGTGGTGCTGCCGGCGGGCACCGGGCACCGCAACCTCGGCGCCAGCCCCGACCTGCTGGTGGTCGGCGCCTATCCGCCCGGGCAGCGGGTGCGCACCTTCGGCGGCCGCCCCGGCGAACGCGAAGAGGCGGCGCGCACCATCCCGCGCACGCCGGATCCGCCCTGCGATCCGGCGACCGGCGCCCCCTATCCGGTCGCGGACTGAGGCGCCGCCGCGCTCCGGGGGCCGGGCCTACGCCGCCTCGGCGGTCAGCACGATGCGGCCGACCACCTTGCCGTCGCGCAGGCGCATCAGCGCCTCGTTGGCCCTGGGCAGCGGCTCCCGCGTGATCGGGATCGGGGGCAGCTTGCCGGACTTGGCGATCTCCACCAGCGCGCGCAGCTCCTTCGGATTGCCGACATAGCTGCCCTGGATGGTCAGCGCCCGGATCGGCATCAGCGGCAGCGGGATCGTGAGCTCGCCGCCGAACAGGCCGACCTGCACCAGCTTGCCGCCCTTGCGCAGCGAATCGAAGGCGGCGCGGGCGGAGGCGGTGCCGTTCACCAGGTCGATGACCGCCGCCACCGGGCCGCCGCAGGCGGCGATGATGCGCTTCGCCGTGTCCTCGCCCTGCGCCAGCACGACGTCGGAGGCGCCCTCCTTCTTCGCCGCCTCCAGCTTCTCCGCGCTGACGTCCACCGAGACGATGCGCCGGTGCCCCATCGCGCGGAGGATGGCGATGGCGTTGAGGCCGAGCCCGCCGGCGCCGACCAGCACGATCGGCTCGTCCGGCGGCAGCGGCATCACCTTGTTGATGGCGCTGTACACCGTCACGCCCGAGCAGGCGTAGGTGGCGGCGAGCGCGGGATCGAGGCCCTCGATGTCGATCAGGTGGCGCGGCGCCGGCACCAGAACGTGCGTCGCGTAGCCGCCGTGCTGGTAGACGCCGAGCGAGCGCGGCTGGAGGCACATGTTGTCCTCCTCGGCCAGGCACTTGTCGCACTTGCCGCAGCCGACCCAGGGGAAGACGAGCTTGGTCTGGCCGACCCTGAGCCCCTTCCCCTCCGCCTCCGGCCCCCATTTCAGCACCCTGCCGACGATCTCGTGGCCCATCGCCAGCGGCAGGGTCACGCCGCGGTCGGCGAGGCGCATCTTGCCGCGGCTGCCGAGGTCGTACTCGCCCTCCCAGATGTGGATGTCGGAGTGGCAGACGCCGGCGTGGGTGACCTCCAGCAGCACCTGCTCGCCGACCGGCTCGGGGGTGGGGATCTCGATCTCCTTGAGCGGCTTTCCGCACTCGACGACGGCCC
Organism: Caldovatus aquaticus; assembly: GCF_019458025.1. Lineage (GTDB taxonomy): Bacteria > Pseudomonadota > Alphaproteobacteria > Acetobacterales > Acetobacteraceae > Caldovatus > Caldovatus aquaticus. The sequence continues at coordinate 60,181 of NZ_JAHZUY010000005.1, forward strand.
AGGCGCGCATCGGGCAACCCTCCTCAACGGAACCTCGGGCGCCATCGGAACGCCGCGGCGCGCCGAGGTCAATGGGCGATGGCCGGGCGAGTGCCCGGCGCCGGGGAGCAGCCGCGGCACCACCGGGGCGGATCGCGGCCGGCCGGGAATCGCCAAGGGCGCGAATCCGCGCGACAGACAACAGGCCGGAGCCGTCGCCGCGCGCACGGCCGGGCGGCAACGGCTCCAGGGGGCGGCGATGTCCTCACTCCGGGCGGATGTTGTTCTCCCGCACCACCTGGCCCCAGATCTCCATCTGCCGCTCGAGGAAGGCGCCGAACGCCTCGGGCGAGGAGGCCACCACGTCGATCCCCATCGGCCCGCTGAGCCGCGCCCGCACCTCCGGCACCGCGAGCGCCTCCTCGAGCGCGGCGTGGAAGCGGCGGACGATCCCCTCCGGCGTGCGCGCCGGGGCGAGCATCCCCCACCAGGCGAGCGCGTCTATCCCCGGCACGCCGGATTCCGCCACCGTCGGCAGATCGGGGAGGTTCGGCGAGCGCCGCGCGCCGGTCTGCGCCAGCGGGCGCAGCGTGGTGCCGACCTGTCCGCCGAGCCCGGCATTGGTCGCCATCGCCAGGTCGAGCTCGCCCGCCGCCGCCGCCGTGCTCATCGGCCCGCCGCCGCGATAGGGCACGTGCACGAGGCGGAAGCCGCCCTGCTTCTGCATCAGCGTCATGGTCAGATGGGCGAGGCTACCGACGCCGACCGTGCCGTAGGTGATGGTGTCGGGCCGCGCCTTCGCCGCGGCGATCGCCTCGGCGAGGCTGCGCCAGGGGCGCGCGACGTGCGCCGCGATCAGCATCGGCGCGGTGCCGACCAGCATCACCGGCGCGAAATCGGCACGCGCGTCGAAGCCGAGACTGGGAATGATGAACTGGTTGACCGCGTGGGTGTCGAACACCAGGCCGAAGGTCTGCCCGTCCGGCGCCGCCCGCGCCAGCGCCGCGGTGCCGAGCGCGCCCGAGGCGCCGCTGCGGTTCTCCACCACGATCGGCGTGCCGAGCGCGCGCTGCAGGTGCGGCTGCAGCAGCCGGAGAATGGTGTCCACGCTGCCGCCCGGCGGGAAGGGCGCGATCAGGCGGACCGGTCCGCTCGGCCAGGCCGTCCCCTGGGCGCGCGCGGCGGAGGGGGCGGCGGCGCCGAGCAGCGCGGCGCCGGGCAGAAGGCGGAAGAGGACGCGTCGTGTCGGGGTCATGGCGAGGCTCCGGGCGCGGGCGGCCGGCCGGGCGAGGCCCGCCGATCCCGCCGCGCGGCGTTATGGGCCAGGGCGCGCGCCGCGCCCAGCCCCGCGCAGGCGGCGCGGCGACGGCCGCCGGCGGCGCCGGCACGTCCCGCCGGTCAGAAGGGCCTGCCGCCGCTCCCGCTCGGGGCCGCGGCGCGGGCGGCGACGAGGGCGCGGCGAATCTCCTGCTCCGCCTTCTCCAGCTCCTTGTTGGCCGCGGCGCGCTGCGCCTGCGCCTCCTGCGCGATGCGCAGGGAATCCTCGATCGTCGCAACCAGGGCGGCATTCGCCTTCTTCACCGCCTCGATGTCGAACACGCCGCGCTCGAGCTGGGTGCGCGCCTCGACGTTGCCCTGGCGCAGCCGCTCCGCGTTGGCGGTCAGCAGCTCGTTCGTCAGGTCCGTCGCCTCCTTGAGCGTCCGCCCCGCCTCGCGCATGCGCTGGATCGCCAGCGCCTGGGCGAGCTGCTGGCGCCACAGCGGCACGGTGTTGACGATGACGGACTGGATCTTCGCCGCCAGCGCCTTGTCGTTCTCCTGGATCAGCCGGATCGAGGGCAGCGCCTGCATCGCCACCTGGCGCGTGAGCTTGAGGTCGTGGATGCGCCGCTCCAGCTCGTCGCGCGCGGCGCGGAGGTCGCGCAGGCGCTGCGCCGCGACCGCGTCGCCGCTCGCCACCTGCTGCGTCACCTCGGGGATCGCCTCGCGGTCCACGCGGGCGAGGGCGAGCTCGCCCGCGGCGATGTGGTCGCCGAGGGCGTGGAACCATTCGAGCGTCGCGGCATAGAGCCGGTCGAGCTTCACCACGTCCTCGAGCAGCCGTGTGCGGTGGACGTCGAGACGGTCGCCGATCGCCTCGACCTGGGCGCGGATGTCCTCGTAGCGCTGGGCGATGCGCGCGACCTCGGCGCCGGTGCGGCCGAACAGCCGGGCGAAGAAGCTGGGCCGCTCGGCGAGCCTGGTCACGTCGAAGCCGCGCAGCGTGGCGAGGAGGTTGGAGAGCGTCTCCCCCGCCTCCCCCGCGTCGCGGTTGCGCGCGCCCTCCAGCATGGCGTCGGCGGCGGCGGAGGCGCGGTTCTGCACCTCGGCGCCGAAGCGGAGGATCGACTCCGGGTTCATGATGTCGAGCCGCGCCGCCAGCGCCTCGATCTCCGGCCGCCGCTCGGGCGGGACCGGCGCCGCCGCCTCGGCGGCGACCGCGGCGGCGGTGGCGTCGCGCACCGCGGCGGCGTTCGCATCGAGCGCCACCTGGGCGAGCGTGGCCGCCGTGTCGCTGCCGGGGCGGCCCTGCGGACCGGGGGTGGTCGTCTTCGCCTCGCTCATCCGTATCCCTCCTGGCGCAGGCGGTCGGAGAGGACCCGCACCTGCACTTCGAGCGCCTCGGTCTCCTCGCGGCGCAGGTGCTCGCGCAGCTCCTGCGCCGTGCGCTCGAGCTCCGCGAGCAGCGCCGGCAGCGTGTCCGGCGGGGTGGCGCCCGCCTCCAGGCGCCGGGTGATGCGCTCCAGCCCGTCCAGATGGACGTTCAGGAAGCGGCGGGCCAGGGGCAGGCGGTCGGGGCGCTGCGCCAGGTCGTCCAGCACGCCGGCCATGGCGCCGGCCACGCCCTGGAGGCGCCGGTCGGACAGGCGCGCCGCCGCGGCCCGGATGCGGGCGAGGCGCGCACGCGCCTCGGCGATCGCGGCCGGTTCGGCGGGAGGCTCGGGCGGCGGCAGGAGCGGCTCGGCCTCGACGAAGGCGCCGTCGTAGAGGAGGCGCGTGCCGAGCCAGGCGCCGCCGCCGAGCAGCAGGGCGGTCAGCGCCGGCATGCCGGCGGCAAGGCCGGCGGTGAGGCCCGCTGCCGCCCCCATGATCACCGCCGCGCGGTTGGTGTCGCCGCGCCGTCCCCGCCGCAGCATCGCGACGGCGAGCCATGGCAGGCCGATGCCGAGCAGCGTGCCGACCAGGTGCCTGGGATCGTGCCCGAGGATCAGCTCCAGCGGCACGTCGAGCCAGAGCGGCGCGGAGAAGCCGGGCAGCAGCAGCCCGCGCCAGAGGGTGCGCTGGCGGCGGAACTGCTCACCGAGCCAGCCGCCGTCGAGGCCGCCTGGCACGGCAGGAGAGGGACGGGGCGGCTCGGGCATCAATGGAACAGCGCAATCACGCTGGCGAGCCAGAGGGTCAGGCCCAGCAGGCCGATGCCCCAGGCACGGCGCAGGGGAACGGGAAAGCCGCCGAGCAGCACGGAACGATCCCGGGCCGCGGTCCGTCCGTCGCGCGGGGCGTCGTTGCGCGGGGCGTCGTTGCGCGAAGCCATGGCACATCCTTAGATCGGGCGCCGGGCGCGCGGATCAACCGGCGCGCCGATGACGGGAACGGGGACGCATGAGCGAGGCGGCAGGACCGGCGGAGCGCGTGGCGCTGGTGGGGGCGGGCCTGATCGGCCGCGCCTGGGCGATCGTCTTCGCGCGCGCCGGGCTGCCGGTGGCGCTGTGGGATCCGGTGCCGGGCGTGGCCGAGGCGGCGCTCGGCACGATCGGCGAACGTCTGGCCGACCTGCGCGCCGCCGGCTTGGTCGCGGAGGCGCCGGAGGCGATCGCGGCCCGGATCGCCGTGGCGCCCAGCCTGGAGGCGGCGGTCGCGGGCGCCGCGCACGTGCAGGAGCAGGGGCCGGAACGGGTGGAGGTGAAGCGCGCAACCTTCGCGCGTCTGGACGCGCTCTGTCCGCCGGACGTGGTGCTGGCGAGCTCGACCTCCGGCATCCCGGCGAGCGGCTTCACCGAGGGGCTCGCCGGCCGCGCGCGCTGCCTCGTCGCCCACCCGGTGAACCCGCCCTACCTGGTGCCGCTGGTGGAGCTGGTCGGCGCGCCCTGGACCGACCCGGCGGCGGTGGCGCGCACGCGGGCGCTGATGGAGCGCGTGGGGCAGGTGCCGGTGACGGCGTTCAGGGAGACGCGCGGCTTCGTCCTCAACCGCCTGCAGGCAGCGCTGGTGGCGGAGGCGTTCCGGCTGGTGCGCGACGGCGTGATGAGCGTCGAGGACGTGGATCGCTGCGTGAAGGACGGGCTCGGCCTGCGCTGGTCCTTCATGGGGCCGTTCGAGACCATCGACCTGAACGCGCCGGGCGGCGTGGCGGACTACGTGGCGCGGTTCGGGGCGCTGATGGGCGGGATCACGCAGGAGCAGACGCCCTACGACTACGACGCGCCGACGGTCGCGCGCGTCGCGGCGGCCCGCCGCGCGGCGCTGCCCCCGGAGCGGATCGCGGAGCGCAGCGCCTGGCGCGACCGGCGGCTGATGGCGCTGCTGGCGCACAAGCGGGGGCAGGCCGGATAGAGCGGATCGCGGACGGCGGGAAACGGCCGGGAGCCCGAATCCGCTCGACGGAGGACGAGTCGGAGCCGTTCCCGCGGGCACCGCCGAGCGGAAACGGCTCCAGGGCGACCGGCGCCCCGCGGCCGTTCCGGCGGCCCGGCGGGGCGCGGTCCGGCGCAAGGAGGATGCCATGCAGGAAGAGCCTTTGGCGGAGCGCCCGGCGCGGGATCCCCGCCGCGCGCGCATCCTCGACGCCGCGATGGAGGTCGCCGCGGCCACGGGCTGGTACGACCTCCGCCTGCACCTCGTCGCGGAGCGGCTCGGCCTGCCGCTCGCCGCGATCCACGCCGAGTTCCGCGACGCCGACGCGATCGCCAACGCCTGGTTCGCGCGCGCGCTCGAGGCGATGCTTGCCGAGCCGATGCCGGGCTTCACGGCGCTGCCACCGAGCGAGCGGATGCGCATCGTGCTGCTGCGCTGGTTCGACGCGCAGGCGGCGCACCGGCGCGTGGTGGCCTCGATGCTGCGCGCCAAGCTGCATCCCTCGCACCCGCACCATTGGGTGCCGCTGCCCTTCGACCTGTCGCGGCTGATGCACTGGGCGCTGGAGGCGGCGCGGCTCGACGCGCGCGGCCTCTCCCGACAGGCGGAGGAGGTCGGGCTGACGCTCGTGTTCCTGGGCGCGCTCGCGCTCTGGCTGCGCGACGAGAGCCCGGGGCAGGCGCGGACGCGCGCCTTCCTCGCGCGCAGCCTCGGCTGGCTCGACCGGCTGCCGCGGCGGGCGGGCTAGCGCCGTTCCGCGCGCGGGTCGAACGCGTCGCGCAGCCCGTCGCCGACCAGGTTGAAGGACAGCACGACGAGGAAGATCGCCGCGCCCGGGAAGATCGCGAGCCAGGGCGCGCTCTCCAGGAAGCGCTGCGCGCTGTTTAGCATGCTGCCCCAGGACGGCGCCGGCGGCTGCTGGCCGAGGCCGAGGAAGGAGAGCGCGGCCTCGGCGATGATCGCCTCGGCGATGGCGAGGGTGGACTGCACGAGCAGCGGCGGGACGATGTTCGGCAGCACGTGCAGCGCCGCGATGCGCCAGGGCGGGTTGCCGAGGGCGCGCGCGGCCTCCACCCAGTCGGTGGCCTTCGCGTCCAGCGCCATGCCGCGGGCGAGGCGCACGAAGACCGGGCTGAAGGTGATGGCGATGGCGAGCATCGCGTTCTCCAGCGCCGGGCCGAGGAAGGCGGCGAGCGCGATCGCCAGGATCAGGAACGGAACGGAGAGCATCGCATCCGCGATGCGCGACAGCACGGCATCGAGGACGCCGCCGGCGAAGCCCGCGACCAGGCCGATCGGCACGCCGATGGCGGCGGCGAACAGTACCGAGACGACGCCGGCCATCAGGCTCGCCCGCGCGCCCCAGACGACGCGGGAGAGCACGTCGCGCCCGTTCTCGTCGGTGCCGAACCAGTGCGCCGCCGAGGGCGCCTTGCGGATCGCGGTCCAGGAGGTGGCGAGCGGGTCGTAGGGCGCGACCCAGGGCGCGGCCAGCGCCACGGTCACGAACACGACGATCACCAGGAACCCGAACAGCGCGATGCGATGGCGCAGGAAGCGGCGCAGCGCGCGCCGCCCGGGGCTCTCGCCGCGCTCGGCCGGCGCGGGGGCGGCGGCCGTGGCGCTCATGCGTGGCGCAGCCTCGGGTTGATCGCCATGTAGAGCAGGTCGGCGACCAGGCTGAGCAGCACGAAGATCAGCGCGGTCGTCAGTACCACCCCCTGCACCACCGGATAGTCGCGGTTGAACACGGCATCCACCACCAGCTTGCCGAAGCCCGGGATGGTGAAGATCTGCTCGGTCAGCACGGCGCCGGCGAGCAGCCGGCCGAACTCGATGGTGCCGAGGGTGACGACCGGGATCAGCGCGTTGCGCAGCGCGTGCTTCCAGACGACGACGCGCTCCGGCAGTCCCTTGGCGCGGGCGGTGCGGACGTAGTCCTGGGCGAGCGCCGTCAGCATCGCGGCGCGGGTGTGGCGCATCAGCACCCCGGCGACGTTGGTGCCGAGGACGAAGGCCGGCATGATCGTCGTCGCGACGGACTGCCGGAAGTCCTCGGTCGGCGGCACGTAGCCCGAGGGCGGCAGCCAGCCGAGCTCGACGCTGACCAGAAGGATCAGCATGATCCCGAGCCAGAAATTCGGCGTCGAGATGCCGAACAGCGCGACCGCGTTCGCCAGCCAGTCCGCCGGCCGGTCGCGCCGCACCGCGGAGAGGATGCCCGCCGGCACGCCGATCAGCGCGCCGATCAGGAAGGCCATGGTGGCGAGCTGCGCGGTGACGGGCAGCTTCTGCAGGATCAGCTCCGCCACCGGCATGCGGATGCGCCAGGAGAAGCCGAAATCGCCGCGCAGCACGTCGCCGAGCCAGTGGAGGTACTGCTCGTGGAGCGGCCGGTCGAGCCGGAGCTCGGCGCGGATCTGCGCCAGCACCTGCGGATCCCCCCGCTCCTCTCCCGCGAGAATGAGGGCCGGGTCACCGGGCATGAGCTGCTGCAGCCCGAAGATCAGGAACGAGAGGATCAGCAGCGTCGGCACCACCTGCCCGAGCCGGCGCGCGAGCCAGACCCACATCGGCGCGCTAGTTCAGCCGCAGGTCCTGCACCCGGATCAGGCCGTCCGGGACGGGGCGATAACCGGTCAGGCGCGCCGAGTGCGCCATGATGTTCTTGCGGTGCCAGAGGAAGATCCGCGGCCGGTCCTGGCGCACCAGGATCTGCAGGATCTGCTCGTAGAGCGCCTTGCGCCGCTCCTGGTCGAGCTCCGCCCGCGCCGCGTTCAGCAGGCGGTCCACCTCCGGGTTGGAGTAGCGCCCGTCGTTGTTGCCGCCGCCGGTGACGAAGAAGGAGTAGATGTTGCCGTCCGGGTCCACGCGCCCCGACCAGCCGACCAGCCACAGCTCGAACTCGCCCCGCTGCGCCGCCTGCAGGCCGGAGGCGAACTCGATCGCGCGCAGCCGGATGTCGAAGCCCGCCTCTCCGGCCATCGCCTGGATCACCTCGCCGACCTGGCGCAGATCCGGATTGTTCGGCACCAGGAGCTCGACCGGGAGCGGCGCCGCGACACCCGCCTCGCGCAGCAGGGCGCGGGCGCGCGCGACGTCGCGCGGCTCCGGCCGCAGCGTGGCGACGTGGTAGGGATTGGCCGGCGGCAGGGGCTGCACGGTCGGCGTGTACATGCCCTCATAGACCACCTGCACGATCGCCTGGCGGTCGAGCGCGAGCTCGAGCGCGTGGCGCACGCGCGGGTCGCGGCCGAGCGGGGTGTCGGCGCGCGGGCCGTTGCCGACATTGATCTGCAGGCTCTGCCAGCCGAGCTCGTCCACCGCCACGGCGCGCAGCCGCCGGTCGCGCTGGATCGCGCGCAGGTCGTCCGGTTCCATGCGCTCGCCGAACTCGACCGCGCCGGACTGCAGGTTGGCGAGCCGCACCGTGTTGTCCGGGATCGGCAGGTAGGTGATGCGGTTCAGGTGGATGCGGCCGGCGTCCCAGTATTCGGGGAAGCGCTCGACCACGATGCGCTCCTGGGCGACGCGCTCGACGAAGCGGAAGGGGCCGGCGCAGACCGGGCGGGTGCCGAAGTTGCGCCCCGCCGCCTCGGCGGCCTTCGGCGAGACGACCATGCCGGCGCGGTCGGTGAGCTGCGAGAGGAACGCCGCCGAGGGCTGGCGCAGGCGGATGCGCACGGTGCGCGGGTCCACCACCTCCACCGCCTCCATGTCGTTGATCTCGCTGCGGCGGAAGCTGCCCTGCATGGTCAGGTGGCGCATCAGGGAGTAGCGCACCGCCTCGGCGTCCATTGCCTCGCCGTCGTGGAAGCGGACGCCCTCGCGCAGCGTGATGACCAGCGTCCGCGGGTCCTCCCAGCGGTGCGCGGTGGCGAGCTGGGGGACGATCTGCAGCCGCTCGTCGATGTCGAACAGCTTGTCGCACAGCGCCGCATAGACGATGCGGCCGACATAGGTGCGCGACAGGGTGGGGTCGAGGATGTCCGGGTCCTCGCGCAGCGCGATGCGCAGGTGCTGCTGCTGCGGTTGCGCCTCGGCCGTGCCGGAGAGCAGCGCGGCGGAGAGCGCCAGCGCGGCGGCGATCGTCGTCCTCATGCGGAAGCTCCCGACGGTTCCTGGTGTGCCTCGGCCGTGGCGGCCGCAGGCGCCTGCTGCGGCGGGCCGGCCCGGAAGAAGGATTGCAGGCGGCGCAGCCTTTCGCCACCGGGATCCGCCTCGGCCGGCGCGGCGGCGGGCGGCAGACGGTCCTGGAGGTGGCAGGCGGCGCGGTGGACGATCCCGCCGGCGAGCTCCGGCTCCGCCTCGCGGCAGAGCGTCTCGGCGAAGGGGCAGCGGGTGTGGAACCGGCAGCCGGGAGGCGGGGCGATCGGGCTCGGCACGTCGCCCTCGATCGGCGGCGCCCCCGCCCGCCCCTGCCCCGGCACGGCGGCGAGCAGCGCCCGCGTGTAGGGATGGCGCGGCGCGGCGAAGACCGCCTCGGCCGGCCCCTCCTCGACGATGCGGCCGAGATACATCACGGCGACGCGATCGGCGATGTGGCGCACCACCGCGAGGTCGTGGCTGATCAGCACGAAGGTCAGGCCGAGGTCGCGGATCAGGTCCTGCAGCAGGTTGATCACCTGCGCCTGTACCGAGACGTCGAGCGCGGAGACCGGCTCGTCGCCGACGACGAGCCGCGGGCCGGAGGCGAGCGCGCGGGCGATGGCGATGCGCTGGCGCTGGCCGCCGGAGAACTCGTGCGGCCAGCGCCGCGCGTGCTCCGGCCTGAGGCCGACGCGCCGGAGCAGCTCCGCCACCCGCTCGCGCTCGCGCGCGCGGGGGACGATGCGGTGCAGGCGCAGCGGCTCGGCCACCGCGTCCTCCACCGTCATGTGCGGGTCGAGGCTGGCGAAGGGGTCCTGGAAGATGAGCTGCATGTCGCGCCGCCGCGCGCGCAGCGCGCGGGGGGAGAGCGCGCCGAGGTCCTCGCCGGCGAAGCGCACCGCCCCGGCGTCGGGCTCGATCAGCCGCAGCGCCAGGCGGCCGAGGGTGGACTTGCCGCAGCCGCTCTCGCCGACGATGGCGAGCACCGAGCCCTCCGCCACCGCGAGCGAGACGCCGTCCACCGCGCGCACCGCGCCGCGGCGGCGCCCCAGCGCGTCGCGCACCGGGAAGTGCTTCACCACGCCGTCGAGCTCGAGCAGCGGGGCCGCGGCGCTCACGCGGCGGCCTCCAGGACGCTCTCGAGCGGCGCGCGCCAGCAGGCGCTGGCGTGGCCCGGCGCCACCTCGGCGAGCGGCGGGGCCTCCTCGGCGCAGCGCGCGATGCGGAACGGGCAGCGCGGGGCGAAGCGGCAACCGGGGGGCGGGCGCGCCATGTCGGGGACGGCGCCCTCGATGCTCGCCAGCCGCCCGCCGGCGGCGCGGCCGAGCCGCGGCGCGGCGCCGAGCAGCCCGACCGTGTAGGGGTGCTGCGGCAGGGCGAACAGCGCCGCGGCGGGCGCGCGCTCCGCGATGCGGCCGGCATACATAACCACGACCTCGTCGGCGTGGTCGGCGACGACGCCGAGGTCGTGGGTGATCAGCACCACTGCAGTGCCGGTCTCGCGCTTCAGCTCGTCGATCAGCGCGAGGATCTGCGCCTGCACGGTGACGTCGAGCGCGGTGGTCGGCTCGTCGGCGAGCAGCAGGCGCGGGCGGCAGGCGAGCGCCATCGCGATCATCACCCGCTGGCGCATCCCGCCCGAGAGCTGGTGCGGATACTGGCGCGCCCGCCGCGCCGCATCCGGGATGCGCACATGCGCGAGCATCTCGACCGCGCGGGCGAAGGCCTCGCGGCGCGAAAGGCCCTGGTGCAGGCGGAGCGCCTCCGCCACCTGCTCGCCGGCGGTGAAGGCGGGGTTGAGGCTGGTCATCGGCTCCTGGAAGACCATCGCCATCTCGGCGCCGCGCAGCCTGCGCCGCTCCTCGGGCGGCAGGGTCGCGATCTCGCGCCCGGCGAGGCGGATCGAGCCGGAGACGCGGACGTGGGGCGGCAGCAGGCCCATGATCGCCAGCGCGGTGACCGACTTGCCGCAGCCGCTCTCGCCGACGATGGCGAGGGTGCGGCCCGGGGCGACGGCGAAGGAGACGCCGTCCACCGCGCGCAGCGGGCCGCGATCGGTGAGGAACTCGGCCGCGAGGCCGCGCACCTCGAGGGCCGGGGGCGCGCTCACGGCGCCTCCGCCCCGGCGGCGGCGATCGCCGCCTCGATCACCGCGCGGTCGAAGACGCCGGGATGGTCGCGTCCCGGGAGGAAGCGCCGGAAGTGCACGAAGCGGCGCTGCGCCACCGCGTGCAGGCGGCGCAGCTCGGCGATCGGGTCCGGATGGTCGTCCGCGCGGAGGTCGAGATCGGGATAGGGATCCTCGCTCGCCACCTGCAGTGCGGCCGATTGCCGGCCGCGCCGGTCGCCGCCCGCCGCCTCGCCGGCCTCGAGCGCGGCGAGCAGGCGCTCGGCGAGCGGCGCGCCGGCGGTGGCGAGGAAGGCGTCGCGCGTCGCCGCGAGCACCTCCGGCCCCGTCAGCATGTTGCCGGCGATGGAGAAATTCTCCCCGGCGAGATGCCCGGCCCAGCCGACGCAGGCCGCGCCGGTGTGGCGGGCGCTGCGCCCGTCCCAGGCGAGAAGGTGGAATTGCCGCGTCGCGCGGCCGGCGTCGGCGGCGGTGAGGGCGGCGACGACCGCCTCCGGCGCCTCGCCGGCGCGCAGCCGGGCCATGCCCTCGAGGGCGTAGATCGGGTTGACCAGCGCCTGGGTGGCGAGGGCGCCGACGCGCCCCTCCGCCCGCGGGCAGAGCGCGCCGACCGCGAAGAAGCGCGTCGCGACCGCGACGCCGAGGGCTCCGGAATCGGGATCACGCGCGAGGATGGACCAGGTCATGCCTTTCCATTCCACCGCCCGCGGCGGCGGGCTGCCAAGGGCCAAATGCGGCCTGGCGCGGCGGCGCCGGCGGGCCGGCGCCCCGCGGGCGCGGATCCCGCCCGGGCTAGAGCCTGACCCGCAGCAGGCTGGCGATCTCGCCCACGATCCCGCGGCGGAAGGCGAGCACGCAGGCGACGAAGATCGCGCCCTGGATGACCGTCACCCAGGCGCCCATCTCGGCCAGGTAGTTCTGCATGGTGACGACCACCGCCGCGCCGATCACCGGGCCGAACACGGTGCCGAGGCCGCCGACCAGGGTCATCAGCACCACCTCGCCCGACATGGACCAGTGCACGTCGGTCAGGGTGGCGATGCCGAACACCAGCGCCTTGGTGGCGCCCGCGACGCCGGCCAGGGTGGCCGAGAGGATGAAGGCCACCAGCTTGTAGTCGTCCGAACGGTAGCCGAGCGAGATGGCGCGCGGCTCGTTCTCGCGGATCGCCTTAATCACCTGGCCGAAGGGCGAGTGGACGATGCGGTGGATCAGCAGGAATCCGGCGAGGAAGATGGCGGCGACGAACCAGTACATCGCCATGTCGTCCTGCATCCCGATCGCGCCGAGCAGGCGGCCGCGCGGGATCTGCTGGATGCCGTCCTCGCCCCCGGTGAAGGGTGCCTGGACGCAGAAGAAGTAGACCATCTGCGCCAGCGCCAGGGTGATCATGGCGAAGTAGATGCCCGAGCGGCGGATGGCGAGCCAGCCGAAGGCCGCGCCGAGCCCTCCCGCCACCGCCGCGCCGGCGATGACGGCGAGCTCCGGCGTCAGTCCCCAGACCTTCGCCGCGTGGCCGGCGATGTAGCCGCCCATGCCGAAATAGGCGGCATGGCCGAAGGAGAGCAGGCCGACATAGCCGATCAGCAGGTTGAAGGCGCAGGCGAACAGGGCGAAGCAGAGCAGCTTCATCAGGAACACGGGGTAGAGCCAGAACGGGCTCACCACCAGGAAGGCGACCAGCACGGCGAGCGCGCCGAGCTGGGCGCGGGTGAAGGCGAACGGCCCCCGGTCCGCCTCCGGGACCGGGATCGGGCGGTCGAGAGCCGCCGGGACGGCGCCGGCGCCGGCGGGGGTGGCAACGGGGGTGTCGGGCGACATGGTTCAGGCCCTTCCGAACAGGCCGGCGGGACGTGCGAGCAGCACGATCGCCATGATGACGAAGATCACCGTGGCCGAGGCCTCCGGCCAGAACACCTTGGTCAGCCCCTCGATCAGGCCGAGGGTGAAGCCGGTGATCACCGAGCCGAGGATCGAGCCCATCCCGCCGATGACGACGACGGCGAAGACCACGATGATCAGGTTGGTCCCCATCTGCGGATTGACCGAGTAGATCGGCGCCGCGAGCACGCCGGCGAGCGCCGCGAGCGCGACGCCGCCGCCGTAGGTGAGCGTGACCATGCGCGGCACGTTCACTCCGAAGGCCTGCACCAGCGGCGCGTTCTCGGTCGCGGCGCGGAGGTAGGCGCCGAGCCGAGTCTTCTCGATCACCAGCCAGGTGGCGAGGCAGAAGAACAGGGCGGCGACCACGACCCAGCCGCGATAGACCGGCATGAACATGAAGCCGAGGTCCCACGCCCCCTGGAGCTCGCTCGGGATGCGGTAGGGCAGGCCGGAGGAGCCGTAATAGTTGCGGAACACCCCCTCGATCACCAGGGCGAGGCCGAAGGTGAGAAGCAGGCCGTAGAGGTGATCGAGCTTGTAGAGGCGGCTGATGAACAGCTTCTCGAGCACCATACCGAAGGCGCCGATGGCGAGCGGCGCGATCAGCATCGCCCACCAGTAGCCGAGGCCGAGGTAGTTGAGCAGCATCCAGGCCGCGAAGGCGCCCATCATGAACAGGGCGCCGTGCGTCATGTTGACGATGTTGAGCAGCCCGAAGATCACCGCGAGGCCGAGCGACAGCATCGCGTAGAAGGCGCCGTTGATCAGGCCGAGGAGGAGCTGTCCGAACAGGAGCGGTGCGGGGATGCCGAAGATCTCGTCCATGAGCGGTGTCTTCCGGGGTCTCGGTCAGCCGCGAAGGAAGGCGCAGCCGCCTTCGTTGAGCGGGCGGAACGCCTCCTCGCCGGGCGTGGTGGCGACCAGCCTGTAGTAGTCCCAGGGGCCGGAGGATTCGGCCGGCGCCTTCACCTGGAACAGATAGGCCGGGTGCAGCTTGCGGCCGTCCTCGCGGATGCGGCCCGGGCCGAAGGCGTCGTCGTCGGTCGGCATCGCCTTCATGCGCTGCACCACCTCGAGCCCGGAGGCCTTGGCGCGCTCCGCGCCGAGGTCGGCCACCGCCTTCAGGTAGTGCAGCGTGGCTCCGTAGCAGCCGGCCGGCACCATGGCAGGCGGGCGGTTCTGGTTGTGCGGGCGGATGCGGGCGGTGAAAGCGCGGGTGCGGTCGTTGAGGTCCCAGTAGAAGCTCTCGGTCAGCAGCAGGCCCTGTCCCTGCTCCAGCCCGAGCGCGTGGATGTCGATCACGCCCATCAGCAGCGCGGCGAAGCGCATGCTGCGGTGCAGGCCGAACTCGCGCGCCGCCTTGATGGTGTTGACGGTGTCGGTGCTGGCGTTCGCCATGCCGAGCACCTTGGCCCGGCTCGCCTGCGCCTGCACGACGAAGGCCGAGAAGTCGGTGGTCTGCGGGAAGGGATAGCGCACCGCGCCGAGCACCCGCCCGCCGGCGGCGCGGACGAAGTTCGCCGTGTCGCGCTCGAGCGCGTGGCCGAAGGCGTAGTCGGCGGTGATGAAGAACCAAGTGTCGCCGCCGGTTCGGGTGATCGCCCCGCCGGTGCCCTTGGCGAGCATGTAGGTGTCGTAGGTCCAGTGGACGGTGTTCGGGCCGCACTGCGCCCCGGTGAGGTCGGAGGTGGCGGCCCCGGAGTTGAGGAACACCTTGTTCTTCTCGCGCGCGATCCCGGCGATCGCGAGCGCCACCGAGGAGGTCGGCACGTCAACGATCGCGTCCACCCCCTGGTCGAACCACTGCCGCGCCAGGTTGGCGCCGACATCGGGCTTGTTCTGGTGGTCGGCCGCGAGCACCTCGATGGCGAAGCCGCGGTTGCGGAACTCCGCCGCCGCCTGCTGGGTGCAGACGACGCTGCCCGGGCCCGTCGTGTCGCGGTAGGGGCCGGACATGTCGGTCAGCACGCCGATGCGGATCGTAGGGGTCGCCTGCGCGCGCCCCGGCCGCGCCGGCAGGGCCGCCGCCGCGGCGCCGGCGGCGGCGAGAAGACCGCGCCGTGCCAGTCCGGTCATTCTTGCTTGCCTCCCTGTGGACGCGGCACCCCCGGCGCCTCCCTACCGCCCGGCTCAGCTCCGCACCAGCGGGCAGCCGCCCTCGGCGAGCGGGCGGAACGCCTCCTCCGCCGGCGTGGTCTGCAGGAGCTTGAGGTAGTCCCACGGGCCGCGGCTCTCCTCCGGCTTCTTCACCTCGAACAGGAAGGAAGGGATGATGCGCCGCCCGTCGGGGCGGATGCGGCCGGTGCCGAAGGCGTCGTCCTCCGTCGGCATCGCCTTCATGCGGTTGATCACCTCCACCCCCGAGGCCTTGGCCTGCGCCACCCCCATGTCCGCCACCGCCTTGAGGTAGTGCAGCACGGCGGAGTAGTTGCCCGCGGTGACCATGTTCGGCGGCTGGTTGTTGGTAAGCCGCCCGCGCACGCGCTGGGTGAAGGCGCGGGTGCGGTCGTTGAGGTCCCAGTAGAAGCTCTCGGTCATGACCAGCCCCTGCGCCGTCTGCAGGCCGAGCGCGTGGACGTCGTCCACGAACATCAGCAGCGCCGCGAGCTTGACCCCGCGCCGCGTCAGGCCGAACTCCGCCGCCTGCTTGATGCAGTTGGTGGTGTCCTGACCGGCGTTGGCGAGGCCGATCACCTTGGCGCGGCTCGCCTGCGCCTGCAGCAGGAAGGAGGAGAAGTCGGTCGTCCCCGGGAAGGGCGTGCGCACGCCGCCCAGGATGCGCCCGCCGGCGGCGCGGACGAAGTTGCTGGTGTCGCGCTCGAGCGCGTGGCCGAAGGCGTAGTCGGCGGTGATGAAGAACCAGGTGTCGCCGCCCGCCCGCACCGTGGCGCCGCCGGTGGACTTCGCCAGCATGTAGGTGTCGTACACCCAGTGGCAGGTCGTCGGCGCGCACTGCGCGCCGGTGAGGTCGGAGGTGGCGGAGCCGACGTTGATGTAGGCCTTGTTGCGCTCGCGGCAGACCTGGTTCACCGCCAGCCCGACCGAGGAGGTCGGCACGTCGAGGATCATGTCCACGCCGTCGCGGTCGATCCACTGCCGCGCGATGTTGGAGCCGACGTCGGGCTTGTTCTGGTGGTCGGCGGCCAGCACCTCGACGTTGAAGCCGCGGTTGCCGAACTCCTCGGCCGCCGCCCTGGCCAGCGCCACGCCGTTGACCCCTCCGATGTAGCTGTAGAGGCCGGACTGGTCGTTCAGCACGCCGATCCGGATGGTGTTCGCGGCCTGCGCGCGCGCAAGGCGCGGCGCGGCCTGCATGAAGGCGGCGCCGACGGCGACGCTGGCGACCAGCTTGCGGCGGGTGAGGGTCATGGGTGCCTCCTTGCGATCGGGGGACAGGCGGCACGCCGGCGCGCGCCGCCCGCCGCGTCCTTGCCTAGCTCCGCACCAGCGGGCAGCCGCCCTCGGCGAGCGGGCGGAACGCCTCCTCCGCCGGCGTGGTCTGCACCAGCTTGAGGTAGTCCCACGGGCCGCGGCTCTCCTCCGGCTTCTTCACCTCGAACAGGAAGGAGGGGATGATGCGCCGCCCGTCGGGACGGATGCGGCCGGTGCCGAAGGCGTCGTCCTCCGTCGGCATCGCCTTCATGCGGTTGACGAGCTCGAGGCCGGAGGCCTTGGCCTGCGCCACCCCCATGTCCGCCACCGCCTTGAGGAAGTGCAGGGTGGCCGAGTAGCAGCCGGCATGGATCATGTTCGGGTAGTTGTTCGGGGTGCGCGGCAGGACGCGGCGCGTGAAGGCGCGGGTGCGGTCGTTGAGGTCCCAGTAGAAGGTCTCGGTGCAGGTCAGGCCCTGCGCCGTCCTGAGCCCCATGCCGTGCACGTCGTTGATGAACAGCAGCAGCGAGGCAAGCCGGATGCCGCGCCGGGTCAGGCCGAACTCCGCCGCCTGCTTGACGCAGTTCTGGGTGTCCGAGCCGGCGTTGGCGAGCCCGATCACCTTCGCCCCGCTGGACTGCGCCTGCAGCAGGAAGGAGGAGAAGTCGGTGGTGCCGGGGAAGGGCGTGCGCACCGCCCCCAGCACCCGCCCGCCGCTCGCCCGCACGAAGTTCATGGTGTCGCGCTCGAGCGCGTGGCCGAAGGCGTAGTCGGCGGTGATGAAGAACCAGGTGTCGCCGCCCGCCTTCACCATCGCCCCGCCGTTCGACTTGGCGAGCATCCAGGTGTCGTAGGCCCAGTGGATGGTGGTCGGCGCGCAGGCCGGCCCGGTGAGATCGGCGGTCGCCGAGCCGACGTTGATGTACGCCTTGCCCTTCTCCCGCGCGATCTGGTTGACGGCGAGCCCGACCGAGGAGGTCGGCACGTCGAGGATCAGGTCCACGCCCTGGTCGTACCACTGCCGCGCGATGTTGGAGCCGACGTCGGGCTTGTTCTGGTGGTCGGCCTGGATCACCTCGATGTTGAAGCCGCGGTTGCCGAATTCCGCCACCGCCTGCTGCGTGCAGGCGACCGAGGTCGGACCGGTGTTGTCGCGATACATGCCCGACATGTCGGTCAGCACGCCGATCCGGATGGTGTTCGCGGCCTGGGCGCGCGCGAGGCGCGGCAGGGAGGTGACCGCGCCGGCGGCGGCGCCCGAGGCGATCAGTGTGCGGCGACCCAGAGTCATCTTGTACGTCTCTCTCCTGATGTTCGGTCCGCGGGGCCGGAGTGCGGCCCGGCCCGCGCTCCCTGCCGTTCGCTGCGTCAGCTCCGCACCAGCGGGCAGCCGCCCTCGGCGAGCGGGCGGAACGCCTCCTCCGCCGGCACGGTCTGCAGCAGCTTGTAGTAGTCCCACGGGCCGCGGCTCTCCTCCGGCTTCTTCACCTCGAACAGGTAGGCCGGGTGCAGCTTGCGGCCGTCCTCGCGGATGCGGCCCGGGCCGAAGGCGTCGTCGTCGGTCGGCATCGCCTTCATCCGCGCGATCACGGCGGCGCCGTCGGCCTTCGCCGCGGCAACGCCCATCTGCTGCACCGTCTTCAGGTAGTGCAGCGTCGCCGAATAGCAGCCCGCCTGCACCATCGTCGGCGGGGCGTTGTTCGGCATGTGCGGCCGCACGCGCTGCGTCAGCGCGCGGGTGCGGTCGTTGAGGTCCCAGTAGAAGGTCTCGGTCAGCACCAGCCCCTGCGCCGTCTGCAGGCCGAGCGCGTGGATGTCGGAGAGGAAGACCAGCAGCCCCGCGAGCTTCACCCCGCGCCGGGTCAGGCCGAACTCCGCCGCCTGCTTGATGCAGTTGATGGTGTCGCCGCCGGCGTTGGCGAGCCCGATCACCTTGGCGCGGCTCGCCTGCGCCTGCACCAGGAACGAGGAGAAGTCGGTGGTGCCGGGGAAGGGCGTGCGCACCGCCCCCAGCACCCGCCCGCCGGCCCGGCGCACGAACTCCGCCGTGTCGCGCTCGAGCGCGTGGCCGAAGGCGTAGTCGGCGGTGATGAAGAACCAGGTGTCGCCGCCCGCCCGCACCATCGCCCCGCCGGTGCCCTTGGCGAGCATGTAGGTGTCGTAGGTCCAGTGGATCGTGTTGGGCGAGCAGGCAGGGCCGGTGAGGTCGGAGGTGGCGGCGGTGCTGTTGAGATAGACCTTGTTCTTCTCGCGCACGACGCCGTTCACGGCGAGCGCCACCGAGGAGGTGGGCACGTCCATGATGACGTCCACCCCGTCGCGGTCGATCCACTGCCGGACGATGTTGGAGCCGACGTCGGGCTTGTTCTGGTGGTCGGCCTGCACCACCTCGACGGCGAAGCCCTGGGCGCCGAACTCCTGGACCGCCTGGCGGACGCAGACGGTCGAGCCCGGCCCGGCAAGGTCGCGATAGAGGCCGGACTGGTCGTTCAGCACCCCGATCTTGATCGTATTCGCCGCCTGGGCGCGCACGCGGCGGCCGGGCAGCGCGGCAGCGAGCGGCGCCGCGGCGGCTCCCGCCAGTAGGCTGCGGCGATCAAGGGTCATCGCACTCTCCTTCCGTTCCGGCCGGCCGGACCGGGGGCCGCCGGCCGAGGCTGGTGTTATGCCTCAACTCCGCACCAGCGGGCAGCCGCCCTCGGCGAGCGGGCGGAACGCCTCCTCCGCCGGCACGGTCTGCAGCAGCTTATAGTAGTCGAAGAGCCCGCGGCTCTCCTCCGGCTTCTTCACCTCGAACAGATAGGCCGGGTGCAGCTTGCGGCCGTCCTCGCGGATGCGGCCCGGGCCGAAGGCGTCGTCGTCGGTCGGCATCGCCTTCATGCGCTGCACCACCGCGCGCCCGTCCGCCTTCGCCGCCGCCACCCCCATGTCCGCCACCGCCTTGAGGTAGTGCAGCACCGCCGAATAGTCGCCCGCCTGCGCCATGCCGAGCGGCACCTGCCCCGCCGCCGCCCGCGCCCGGCGCGCGAAGGCGCGGGTGCGGTCGTTGAGGTCCCAGTAGAAGGTCTCGGAGCAGATCAGCCCCTGCGCGGTGTTCAGGCCGAGGGCGTGCACGTCGGGCAGGAACATCAGCATCGAGGCGAGCTTCACCCCGCGCCGGGTCAGGCCGAACTCCGCCGCCTGCTTGATGCAGTTGATGGTGTCGGTGCCGGCGTTGGCGAGCCCGATCACCTTCGCCCCGCTGGACTGCGCCTGCAACAGGAAGGAGGAGAAGTCGGTGGTGCCGGGGAAGGGCGTGCGCACGCCGCCGAGCACCCGTCCGCCGGCGGCGCGCACGAAGTTCGCCGTGTCGCGCTCGAGCGCATGGCCGAAGGCGTAGTCGGCGGTGATGAAGAACCAGGTGTCGCCGCCCGCCTTCACCATCGCCCCGCCGGTGGACCTGCCGAGCATCCAGGTGTCGTACACCCAGTGGACGGTGTTCGGCGTGCAGGCGCGGCCGGTCAGGTCCGCGGTCGCGGTCGAGGTCGCGATCCCCACCTTGTTCTTCTCGCGCGTCAGTTCCCACAGCGCGAGCGCGACCGAGGAGGCGGCCATGTTGAGGATCATGTCCACGCCGTCGCGGTCGAACCACTGCCGGGCGATGTTCAGGGCCACGTCCGGCTTGTTCTGGTGGTCGGCGAAGACGACCTCGACCTGGAAGCCATGGGCGCCGAATTCCTGCGCCCCGAGCCGCGCGCAGGCGACCGAGACCGGGCCGTTGATGTCCCGATAGGGCCCGGACATGTCGGTCAGCACCCCGATCTTGATCGTGTTCGCCGCCTGGGCGCGGGCCCGCCGCCCCGGCAGCGCCGCAGCCGTCGCCGCCGCCCCGAGCAACGCCCTCCTTGCGATAGCCATCTCCGCGTTCCCTCCCTCTCGCGTCGCTGGGCGCTGGCTGTCGTTCCTCCCGGCGCGCGCGCCCTCTCAGACGCCGAGATACTCGTGCAGCCGCTCCATCGAGGCTCCGAGCTGGTCGTTCGGCACCATGTCCACTACCCGCCCGTTCTCCATCACGTAGTGCCGGTCGGCCACGGTCTGGGCGAAGCGGAAGTTCTGCTCGACCAGCAGCACGGTGAAGCCGCGCGCCTTGATCTCGCGGATGGTGCGGCCGATCTGCTGGACGATGACCGGGGCGAGGCCCTCGGTCGGCTCGTCGAGCAGCAGGAGCTTCGCCCCGGTGCGCAGGATGCGCGCGATCGCGAGCATCTGCTGCTCGCCGCCCGAGAGCTTGGTGCCCTGGCTGCGCGCCCGTTCCTTCAGGTTCGGGAACATGGCGTAGATGGTGCCGAGGTCGAGCCCGCCCGGCTGCACCACGGGGGGCAGCAGCAGGTTCTCGGTGACGTCGAGCGAGGCGAAGATACCCCGCTCCTCCGGGCAGTAGGCGATGCCGCGCCGCGCGATCGCGTCCGAACGCTCGCGGACAAGCTCCTGGCCCTGGTAGCGGATGCTGCCCGAGCGCCGGGGAACCAGCCCCATGATGGCGCGCAGCGTGGTCGTCTTGCCGGCGCCGTTGCGGCCGAGCAGCGTCACCACCTCGCCGTCCTGCACGTCGAGCGAGACCCCGTGCAGCACGTGGCTCTCGCCGTACCAGGCCTCGAGGTCGCGGATCTCAAGCATGCGCGGGCGCCTCCGTGCCGAGATAGGCGGCGATGACCTCGGGATTGCGGCTGACCGAGGCGTAGTCGCCCTCCGCGAGCACCCGCCCGCGGGTCAGCACGGTGATGGTGTCGCACAGGCCCTGCACGACGCGCAGGTTGTGCTCGACCAGCAGCACCGTCCGCCCCGCCGCGACGCGCCTGATCAGCGCCACCACCCGGTCCACGTCCTCGTGCGCCATGCCCGCCGTCGGCTCGTCGAGCAGCATCATCACCGGGTCGAGCGCGAGCGTGGTCGCGATCTCGAGCGCGCGCTTGCGCCCGTAGGGCAGCTCGCCCGCGGTCAGTCCCTCGTAGCCCGCGAGGCCGACGTCCTCGAGCAGCTCGCAGGCGCGCCGGTCGTAGGCACGGAGCAGCGTCTCGGAGCGCCAGAAGTCGAAGCTGCCGCCGCGCTGGCGCTGCAGCGCCAGGCGGACGTTCTCGAGTACGGTCAGGTGCGGGAACACCGCCGAGATCTGGAAGCTCCGCACGAGGCCGAGTCGCGCCACCTCGGCCGGCTTCATGCCGGTGATGTCGCGCCCGTCGTAGCGGATGGTCCCGCGCGTCGGCTGGAGGAATTTGGTGAGCAGGTTGAAGCAGGTGGTCTTGCCGGCGCCGTTGGGGCCGATGAGACCATGGATGGTGCCGCGCCGGACCCGCAGGGAGACGTCGCTCACGGCGACGAAGCCGCGGAACTCCTTGGTCAGCCCCTCCGTTTCCAGGATTGTGTCGGACAAGCCCCTAACGCTCCCTCCTTGGCCCTCGGCCGGCCGCTTCCGGGCCGCGTGGTCGCGTAGGTATGGACACAGGCCGCGCGCCTTGCAAGGCACCCCTGCAACGCATGCGCGGCACCGCGCCGCCGCACGCCCGCGCGGGCACCTGCCCGGCCGGCGGGCGCCGTCAGCCATCCGGGATGCGGTCCGTCCGCCCCGGCGAGGGCGGGCGGACGGGGCGGGGGCGCCGTTCCTTCAGGCCTGCGCCGGGGTCGCCGTCAGCTCCTCCGGCGCCACCTCGCGCTCGGTCACCTTGGCCAGATCGAGCATGAAGTCCACGACCTTCTCCTCGAAGATCGGCGCGCGCAGGCCCTCCGCCGCCTGCGGGTTGCGGCGGAAGAACTCCATCACCTGCTGCTCCTGCCCCGGGTAACGCGCCGCCTCCTGGCGCATGGCGCGGGCCAGCTCCTCCGGCGTGACCTGGATGTTGTTGACCCGGCCGATCTCGGAGAGCAGCAGGCCGAGGCGGATGCGGCGCTCGGCGATGGCGCGGTACTCGGCGCGCAGCGTCGCTTCGTCCTTGCCCCGGTCGTCCTCGTCGAGCCGTCCGGCCTTGAGGTCGGCCTCGACGCGCTGCCAGATCTGGGCGAACTCGGCCTCCACCAGGCCCTCCGGCACCGGGAAGCTCGCCTGCTCGGCGAGCTTGTCGAGCAGCACGCGCTTGACGCGCAGGCGCGAGAGCGCGTCGTACTCCGCCTGGATCTGCTTGCGCACGAACTCCCGCAGCGCGGCGAGGTCGTCGAAGCCGAGCTTCTTCGCCAGCGCGTCGTCCACCGGCGGCACCACCGGGCGCTTGAGCGCCTTCGCCGTCACCTCGAACCGCGCCTCCTTGCCGGCGAGGTCCGCCATCCCGTAGTCGGCCGGGAAGGTGACGGTGACCGTGCGGGTCTCGCCCGGGACGATGCCCTCGAGCTGCTCGGTGAAGCCGGGGATGAAGCCGCTGCCGCCGATCTCGATCGGCATGTCGGTGGCGGAGCCGCCCGGGAAGGGCTCCCACGCCTCCGGCCCGTCGCCTTCGGCGCCCTCCTTGCGGCGCCGCCCCGTGAATTCGCAGATCACCACGTCGCCCTTGGCGGCGGGCCGCGCCTTGGGCACGTCCTCGAGGGTGCGGTTGCGCTCGGCGATCGCGGCCAGCGCCTTCTCCACCTGCTCCTCGGTCGGGCTGGCCTTCAGGCGCTCGAGCGTGATGCCGCCGAAGTCCGGCATCGGCACCTCGGGCATCACCTCGACGTCCATGCGGAACTCGAGGTCCTGGCCCTCGCCGCCGGCCTTCAGCTCGACCTTGGGCTGCAGCGCCGGGCGCAGGCCGCGGTCGCTGATCACCTGGCGGATGGCGTCGCCGACCGACTGCTCCAGCACCTCGCTCATCACCGCGGCGCCGTAGCGCTGGCGGACGATGCCCGCGGGCACCTTGCCGGGGCGGAAGCCCGGGATGCGCAGGTCCTTGGCCAGCGCGGCGAGGCGCTTGTCCCGCTGCGCGGCGATCTCGCCGGCCGGAACCACCACCGTATAGGCCCGCTTCAGTCCCGCGGACTCGAGCTCGGTCACCTGCATCGTCGGAGAATCCACCCTTGCCTCGCGCGCCGGGGGAGCGCGCGTCGCGCCGGATCGCGGCCGGCCGGTGGTGCGGGCGGAGGGATTTGAACCCCCACGGCTTGCGCCACCGGAACCTAAATCCGGCGTGTCTGCCAGTTCCACCACGCCCGCCCGCCGCGCCGTCGGCCGCCCGGCCGACCCCGTCCGGCGGCAGTCGTGAAGGAGCCCGTGTAGCGCGGCCGGGCCGGAGGCGGAAGGGGCCGGACGCTCCCGCCCCGCCGGTTCCCGTCGCTCAGGCGCTCCCGAGCAGCGCCTGGGCGCAGGCGTCGAGGATCGCCTCCACGTCGAGACCGTACGCCCGGTAGAGGTCCGGGATGTCGCCGGCCTGGCCGAACCGGTCCACGCCGAGCGGCACCACCCGCTGCCCGCGCACCGCGCCGAGCCAGGCGTGCGCTGCCGGATGCCCGTCCAGCACCGTCACCAGCGCGCCCCCCGGCGCGAGCGGGGCGAGCAGCGCCTCGACATGGCTCGGCGGCACGCCGCGCTCGCCCGCGCGCGCCCGCCGCCGCGCGGCGAGCCAGCCCGCGTGCAGCCGGTCGGGCGAGGTGATGGCGAGCAGACCGGCGCCGGGCTCGTCCTCGCGCAGCTGGGCGAAGGCCTCCATCGCCTCCGGCGCGACCGGACCCTGGTAGGCGATGGCGATGCGCGCGCCCGGCGCCGGCGGCACCACCCAGTGCGCGCCGGCGATCACCGCGGCGGGGTCGAGCCGCCGCTCCGGCTGGGAGAGCGGCCGGGTCGAGAGCCGGAGCCAGACCGCGGAGCCGTCCGGCCGCTGCATGTGCTCGAACGCCCAGCGCATCAGGATCGCGAGCTCGTCCGCGTGCGCCGGCTCGAAGCTCGCGAGCCGGTCCTGCGCCATGCCGAGGAGCGGCGTGTTGACGCTCTGGTGCTGCCCGCCCTCGGGCGCGAGGGTGAGGCCGGAGGGGGTGCTCACCAGCAGGAAGCGCGCATCCTGGTAGCAGCCGTAGATCAGCGCATCGAGGCCGCGGTTGACGAACGGGTCGTACACCGTGCCGACGGGCAGCAGCCGCGCCCCGTAGAGGCTGTGCGAGAGCCCGAGCGCGGCGAGCACCAGGAACAGGTTCTGCTCGGCGATGCCGAGCTCGATGTGCTGGCCCGCGGGCGACATGCCCCAGCGCTGGGCGGAGGCGAGCTTGGCGTCGCGGAACACGTCGTTCTTGGTGTGCCGGTCGAAGATGCCGCGCCGGTTCACCCAGGGGCCGAGATTGGTCGAGACCGTGACGTCCGGGCTGGTGGTGACGATGCGCGCGGCGAGCGCGGCGAGCTCGCCCTGCCCGCGCCCGATCTCGGCCAGGATGTCGCCGAACGCCGCCTGGGTGGAGAGCTTCCGCCCCGGCGCCGCCTTCGGCACCGGCAGCGCCGCGGGCACCGGCACGGCGGGCGCCGAGAGCGCTCGGCCCTCCGGCGCGAGGGGCCGGGCGAAGGGCACGGCGGCGAGGAAGGCGCGCAGCTCCTCCTCCGGCACGTCGAGGCCCTCGAACGGGTCCCATTCGTGGCCGTCGCGGATGTTCATGCTGCGCTTGAACTCGGCCATCTGCTCCGGCGTCATCAGGCCGGCGTGATTGTCCTTGTGGCCGGCGAAGGGCAGGCCCATGCCCTTGATGGTGTAGGCGATGAAGCAGGTGGGCTGGTCCGAGGCCGCGGCCTGGGCGTGGAAGGCCTCGAGCAGCGTCTCGATGTCGTGCCCGCCGAGATTGGTCATCAGGGCGTGCAGCTCCGCGTCCGAGAGCGGATCGATGATCGCCCGCACGCCCTCCGCCCGGCCGAGATCGGCGAGCAGCGCGTTGCGCCAGGCGGCGCCGCCCTGGAAGGTGAGCGCGGCGTAGAGGCTGTTCGGGCACTCGTCGATCCAGCGCCGGAGCGCCTCGCCCCCCGGGCGCGCGAAGGCGGCCCGCAGGCGCCGGCCGTACTTCAGCGTGACGACGTTCCAGCCCATGTCGCGGAACAGGCCCTCGATGCGGCCGAACAGGCGGTCGGGCACGACGGAATCGAGGCTCTGGCGGTTGTAGTCCACCACCCACCAGAGGTTGCGCACGTCGTGCTTCCAGCCCTCGAGCAGGGCCTCGTAGATGTTGCCCTCGTCGAGCTCGGCGTCGCCGACCACGGCGACGTGCCGTCCCGCGGGGATGTCGGGCCGCGCGAGGCCGTGCAGGCGGACGTAGTCCTGCACCAGGCTGCCGAAGGTGGTCATGGCGACACCGAGGCCGACCGAGCCGGTGGAGAAGTCCACCTCCGGCCCGTCCTTGACGCGCGAGGGATAGGGCTGGATGCCGCCGAACTGCCGCAGGGTGGCGAGCCGCTCCCGCGTCTGCCGCCCGAGCAGGTAGTTCACGGCGTGGAACACCGGCCCGGCGTGCGGCTTCACCGCCACCCGGTCCTGCGGCCGCAGCACCTCGAAGTAGAGCGCGGCCAGGATCGAGATCACCGAGGCGCAGGAGGCCTGATGGCCGCCCACCTTGAGCCCGTCGCGGTTGGGGCGGACGTGGTTCGCGTGGTGGATCATCCAGGCGGAGAGCCAGAGCAGCTTGCGCTCGAGCGCGCGCAGGGCGCGCAGGCGGCCGGCGTCCTCGCCCGGCGTCCCGGCCGGCGCCGGCCTGCGCTGCGCAACGACGGTCATGCGATGTCCTCCACCTCCGGCGCGGGGGATGCCCGGCGAAGCGCGCCCATCATAGCGGCCCGCGCGCGGCGGCGGGAACGGACGCGCGGCGGCCGCTTCCCCCTGCCGCGCCGCGCCCTGGCCCCGGCGGCCTCAGCCCCAGCCCCGCGCCAGGCGCCTCAGCGCCGTCGCCGCCGGGCGCTTGCCCTCGCCCACGTAGTCCTCGTGGTAGTCCTCGATCTTCGCCGGGTCGTAGAGGTAGTTGACCATCAGCCCGGCGCTCTCGCGCAGGCCCTTCTCGGAGACGTCGGCCTTCCAGTTGATCCGCTCGATGCGCGCGCCGTTGGAGAGGTGGAAGTGCGCCACCGGGTCGCGCGCGCGCTTTGGGTCGCGCGGGTCGCTCTCGGCGAGCAGGTAGCGGGCGCAGAGGCGGGTCAGCACCGGCTCCAGCACCTTCGCCAGCGCCTCGTCGCGGTGCCAGCCGCGGCGCGCGAGCAGGCGGCGCAGCGCCTGCGCGCCCCCGGACGGCGGCATCGTGCCGGCGGGCGCGGCCCCCGGCCCTGCCGCCGCCCCCTCCGGCGCCGGCAGGGCGGGCGGCGGCGGCGCCGCCGCGAGCAGCGCCTCCGCCTCGGCCTCGGAGAGCAGCCTCGGGTCCTCGGCGAGCGCGTGCTCGAGCCAGCGGCAGAAGCCCGGGATCGGCGAGAGCGTCGCGAAGGTCTTGAGGTTGCGGAACTCGGCGCCGAGCAGCGCGACGACGCGCTTGATGAGGAAATTGCCGAAGGAGATTCCGGCGAGGCCGCGCTGGCAGTTGTTGATCGAGTAGAAGATCGCGGTGTCGGCCTCGCGCGGATCGAGCAGGGGCGCCTTCTCGTCGAGCAGGCGCTGCACGCTTCCCGCCATGCCCTCGACGAGGGCCACCTCGACGAAGATCAGCGGCTCGTCCGGCATGCGCGGATGGAAGAAGGCGTAGCAGCGCCGGTCGGAGTCGAGCCGGTTCTTGAGGTCGCGCCAGGTGCGGATGCGGTGCACCGCCTCGTAGCCGACCAGCTTCTCGAGCAGCGAGGCCGGCGAGGACCAGTCGATGCGCCGCAGGTCGAGGAAGCCGACGTCGAACCAGCTGGCGAGCAGCGACTTGAGGTCGGCCTCCAGCGCCGCGAGCAGCGGGTCGCCGTTGGCCGCGCGCAGCAGATGGGCGCGCAGGTTGACCAGGAACTTCACCCCGTCCGGGATGGTGGTGAACTGCGTCAGGAGGCGCAGGCGCGGCGGCTCCAGCGCGCGGCGGAGCTGGGCCTGCGCGGCGGAGCGCTCGGCCCGGTCGCGCGCCGCCTGGACGCGCTCGATGGCACGCGCCACCATCTCCGGATCGGAGTCAAAGCCGGCGAGCGCGCGCAGGAAGGCAAGGCGCCCGGCCTCGTCGGCGGCGAGGTATTCCTGGGCCAGCCGGGCGGCGCGGTTGCGCGCCGAGACCTCGCCGCCGCGCCCGTCGAGGCAGGCGCGCATCTGCGCCTCGATCCCCTCCTCGGCGCCGCCCGCCACCGCCGAGGCCATGTCGCGCCAGAGGCTGGCGACACGCCGCAGCGCCCGGTCGAACAGGCCGATCTGCTCGGGCTGGGAAGTCGGGATGGCGATGTCCGACATGCGGCCCCTCACGCTGATCGTCGTCCTCACCGGATGTAACCTAGCGCAACGCGGCGTGAAGGACAGGCGCCGTCCACGGCGGACAGCGCCGCCGGCAGGAAGTTGATGAGGTCCTCCGCGATCAGGCCCTGCGGTTGCTGCAACGCAGCGGCGCCCTGCAGCCACGCCCCGGCGCAGGCCGCCTCGAACGGCGCCATGCCGCGGGCGAGCAGCGCGCCGATGATGCCGGCCAGCACGTCGCCGCTGCCCGCCGTGGCGAGGGAAGACGGGGCATTGGCGTTGATCGCGACCCGCCCGTCCGGGGCGGCGATCACCGTGTCCGGCCCCTTGAGCAGCACCGCCGCGCCGGTCAGCGCGGCGGCGCGGCGCGCGGCGGCGGGCTTGTCGCCGCCGACCGGGCCGAAGACGCGGGCGTACTCCCCCTCATGCGGGGTGAGGACGGCGGCGCCGCGCAGCGCCTCGGGTGCGTCCGCGCACGCGGTGATCGCCCCGGCATCGGCCAGCACCTGGCGCCCCCCGGCCGCGAGGAGCCGGCGCAGCGCGGCGCGGGTGGCCGGCTCCGGGGCGAGGCCGGGGCCGATCACCCAGGCGCGGCGCCGCGCATCGGCGAGCAGCGCGGCGAGCGGCTCCTCGGTGACGATCGTGCCCGGCTCGCCGGCGCGGCAGGCGGCGGCCGAGGCGGCGTCCGGCGCGGCGATCGTCACCAGCCCCGCGCCCGCCCGCCGCGCCGCGCCGGCGACCAGCCGCGCGGCGCCGGTCATCGCCGGCCCGCCGACGACGGTGAGGTGGCCACGCGCGTATTTGTGCACCGCGGCCCCATGCTCCGGCAGCCGCCAGAGCGCGCCCGGGAGGTTGACGAAGCTGCGCGGCGCGACCGCGGCGAGCACCGCGGCGGGCAGGCCGATGTCGGCGAGCAGCGTCTCGCCGCAGAGGATGCGCCCGGGCAGCAGCAGGTGCCCGGGCTTGAGCCGGAAGAAGGTGACGGTGAGCGCGGCCTGCGGCGCGACGCCGCGCACCTGCCCGGTCGCGCCGTCCACGCCCGAGGGCACGTCCACCGCGAGCACCGCGCGGCCGGCGCAGGCGGCGAGCGTCGCCGCCACGACTCCCTCCACCGGCCGGGCCAGGCCGGCGCCGAACACCGCGTCGATGACCAGCGCGGCGCGCGCCACCGCCTCGGGCCCGAACGGCACCGTCGGTCCGCGCCAGCGCGCCGCCGCCGCCGCCGCGTCGGAGCCGGCGCGCGGCGGGGCGAGCGCGGCCACCGCGACCGGCCAGCCGGCTTGCTCCAAAAGCCGCGCCGCGACATAGCCGTCGCCGCCGTTGTTGCCGGGCCCGGCCAGCACCACGGTCGGGCCGGGCCGGAAGCGGCGCAGGGCGGCGCGGGCGACCGCGCGCCCGGCCGCCTCCATCAGCGCGAGGCCGGACACGCCGCCGGCGATCGCCAGCGCGTCGGCGCGCGCCATCTCCTCCGGCGTCAGCAGCTCGGGCGGGAGCGACGGCGCCGGGACGGCCGGATCGCTCCCGGCGGCGCCGATCGGGGGGACGGAACGACGGGTCACGGCTCAGCCTCCTGGCGGCCGCGGCGGCCGCGCGGGCGAGGCGCCTCCCGGCCGGCCGCGCCTCCCGCCGGCCCCTGCCCTACTGCGGCTGCACCCCGGCGGCGCGGAGGATCGCCGTGTAGCGCTCCACCCCTTCGCGCACCAGCGCCATCACCTGCTCCGGCGTGTCATAGCCGTCACGCGGCGTGACGCCCGCCATCTCGCGCAGCTTGTCGGCGTTCTGCCGGATCGCCTGGCGGAAGGCGGCGCCGAGGCTGGCGAGGACCGGCGCGGGCGTGCCGGCGGGGGCGAGGATGGGGAAGAACTCCTCGTGGATCAGCCGCGGCAGGCCGGCTTCCGGCGCCGAAGGCACGTCGGGCAGCACCGGGCTGCGGGTCTCGGCCAGCACTGCGAGCGCGCGCAGGCCGCCGCCGCGGATCTGGCCGATCGAGGAGGCCATGGTCGGGGTGCCGAACTGCGACTCGCCGCTCACCAGCGCCGCCACGCCGGGCCCGCCGCCGCGGTAGTGCACGATCTCGACCTCGACCCCGGTGAGGCTGCGGAACAGCTCGCCCGCCACATGCACGCCGCTGCCGAGGCCGGCGGAGGCGAAGTTGTAGCGCCCCGGATTGGCCCGCAGCAGGGCCACCAGCTCCTGCGCGGTCTGCACCGGCAGGCGCGGATTGACCGCCAGCACGTGCGGCGAGAAGCCGGCCACCGCCACGCCCGCGAAGTCGTTCACCGCGTCGTAGGGCATGCGCGCGACGATCGCCGGGACCGTGGCGTGGGCGCTGTTGATCAGCACCGTGTGGCCATCGGCCGGCGAGCGCGCGACATGTTCGGCGCCGACCATGCTGCCGGCGCCCGCCCGGTTCTCCACCACCAGCGGCTGGCCGAGGGCCTGGCTCACCGATTCGGTCAGGATCCGGCCCACGATGTCGTTCGAGCCGCCGGGCGCGAAGGGAACGATCAGGCGGACGGGACGCGTCGGCCGCCAGGCGGGGGCGCTCTGCGCGCGTACCACCGCCGGGGCGAGGCCGGCGGCGAGGGCAAGGGCGAGGGCTTGGCGGCGATGCGGCATGCGGGCGTCTCCTTGGCTGTTGGGTGCGCCGCGCTGGCGCCGCGCGGGGACCGGCGCGCAGCACGTCGTTGCCGCCCCCATGCTTAGCCCGATCCGCCGCCGGCGCCAGACCCGGCGTGGATCGCCGGCGCCTGCCGCGCTATCAGGGCGGCTCGGGGCGGCGCGGCCGCCGCCCGGCGCCGTCGCCGCGGCCGGGGGCGGGGGAGCGGCGCCGCAAAGGGGCACGGGCATTCCGCATGGCCTTCGTGGTGGCGGTGGCACAGCGCAAGGGCGGAGCGGGGAAGTCCACCGTCGCGGCGACGCTCGCCACCGCGCTCGCGGCGGCGGGGGCGCGCGTGGCGCTGCTCGACACCGATCCGCAGGGCACGCTCGCCCGCTGGCATGCCGAGCGGTGCCGGGCGCAGGGCGGGCGCGGCGCGCCGCACCCGCTGGTCTTCGACGCCCCGGCGGGCTGGCGGGTCGGCGGCGCGCTGGACCGGCTGCGCCGGGGCGCAGGCGCCGAGGTCGTGCTGCTCGACACCCCGCCGCACGACGACACGGACGCCCGGCTCGCGATCCGCAACGCGGACCTGGTGCTGGTGCCGCTGCAGCCCTCGCCGGCCGACCTCTGGGCGACCGAGGCGACGCTGGGGCTGGCGGCGGCCGAGCGGCGGCCGGTGCGGCTGGTGCTGAACCGCGTCCCGGCGGCCGGCCGGCTCGCGCCGCAGATCGCGGCCGAGATCGCCCGGCGCGGGCTGCCGCTGCTCGAGACGACGCTCGGCAACCGCAGCGCCTATGCCAGCGCCTTCGCTTGGGGCCTCGGGGTGGTGGAGGCGGCGCCGCGCAGCGTCGCGGCGGAGGAGGCGCGCCGGCTGGCTGCGGCGGTCGCGGCGCTCGGAGGAGGGTGAAGAGAGGTGGGGAATCTGCTCTACGCCCTGCACGTGCTGGGGGCGGTGCTCTGGGTGGGCGGCATGGCCTTCGCGATCCTCGCGCTCGCGCCCTCGCTCGCGGCGGTCGAGGCGCCGCAGCAGCGGCTGGCGCTGCTCTGCGGCGTGTTCCGGCGGTTCTTCCTCCTCGTCTGGCATGCCATGCCGGCGGTGCTGCTCAGCGGCTGGGCGCTGCTGTTCGTCTGGTATGGCGGGTTCCGCGGCGCGGGCTGGCATGTGCACCTGATGCACCTGACCGGCCTGGTGATGGGCGCGGTCTATCTGACGATCGCCCTCGGGCCGTGGCGCGAGATGCGCGCCGCGCTGGCGGCGGGCGAGACCGCGGCCGCCGCCGGCGCGGCCGGGCGCATCCGGCAGCTCGTGACGCTCAACCTCGCGCTCGGGCTGCTCACGGTGGCGGTGGCGGCATGGGGACGGTTCGGCGGATGACGCCCCCCCGCGCGCTGCCCGAGGACATCGAGATCATCGAGGACGCGGCGCCGGAATTCGAGGACGTGGCGGCGATCCAGCGCGGACTTCACGCCTTCAACCAGGAGATGGGCGGCCCCTACGACCGCGAGCCGGTGACGCTGCTGGTGCGCGACGCGGAGGGCAGGACCGTCGGCGGGCTGCTCGGCCTCACCTTCTGGGGCTGGCTGTTCATCGACTGGCTGTGGCTCGCGCGCGAGCGGCGGGGCCAGGGGATCGGCGCCGAGCTGCTGCGCCGCGCCGAGGCGATCGCGCGTGCGCGCGGCTGCACCAACGCCTACACCGACACCTTCAGCTTCCAGGCCCCCGGCTTCTGGGAGCGCTGCGGCTACGTGGAGTTCGGCCGGCTGGAGGGCATGCCGGCCGGGCACGCCCGGATCTGGTTCCGCAAGGCGCTGTAGCGGGCGGGGCGGCCGGCCGCACCCTCCCCGCTCGGCATGCCGCGCCCGTTCCGGGCGATCGCCCGCCGCGCGCTTCGTCGCTCGCGCGAGGGCGGGGCGCAGCATTCGTGCGGCAACGGGACGATGCGGTGCCGTGCTGCCGACCGCCGTTCCGGATGAACGCTCATGTCGGCGCCACGCCGGCCGAGGCCGGCCCCGCCTGTCGAAGCCGGGTCCGGCGCAGCGCACGCCACGCGACCGCCGCAAATGCGGCGAGCACGAGCGGAGACAGCATCCAACCACGGCTGCCGAACCACGCGGAGACCGCCGGCCAGAGCCACGCGAGCGCCGTGATGGGCCCAATCCGCCACCCCCAGTGCGCGAGAACCACCGCGACCGCGGCCCCGAGCGCAACGAGGTCGTAAGTATAGGCGTAGGGCGTCGCCAGGAACGCTAGCGGGACGCAGAGCGCCATGCGCAGCGCCGGGTCTGCATCCGGCATCCGCCATGCCCGGACGGCAAGGACCACGGCGCAGGCCGTCACGATCCCCTGCGTCGCGTGCGCTGCCTCCAGACCAAAGCCGAGCGAGCGCGCCATGAAGAACACGCTCACGCCGTTGACCAGGTGCCCGCTCGGCCAGGGGGCCTCCATCACCGCCATCATCAAGGGGCGGGTGCGAATCCAGAACAGCGTCCAGACCTGGGGGCCGAAGGCAACCGTCGCCGCGGCGGCGAGCGCGATCGCGACGGCCCCGGCCACCATGAACGCGCGCCAGGCGCGGCCCGCGAGGTAGACCACCGGCAGCAGCAGCCCGAGCTGCGGCTTGAGCGTGAGCAGGCCGGCGCCGATCCCCGCAGCGACCGGCCGCGCCTGCGGCAGCAGCAGGGCGGCGCAAAGCAGCGCGGCGGTCAGCGCCCCGTTCTGCCCAAAGACGATGTTCTGCACCATCGCCGGGCTCAGCGTCGCCACGGCGGCGACGGCGGGCGAAAGCCCCGCGCGCCAGAGCACGACGAACAGCACGACGGCCGTGCCCGCCGTCCACAACAGATAGGCCGGGATCACAGGCAGCAGCGAGAACGGGACGCCGAGGAACAGCATCGCCGGCGGGTAGCTCCACTCGCTGTCCTCGTAGCGGGGGGAGAAGGCCGTTCGCAGCCAAGCACGGTAGGATTCCTCGTCGAACAGCGCGACGAGGTTTCCGGCGCGTGCGAGCACGCCACCGGCCCAGAGGTTCGCGAAGTCCACGACGGGAAGCTTCCGCGTGACGACCGAGATGCCGTCAGCCTCGACCGAGGACCATATCCTGGCCAGCAGAACCAATCCTGGCGCCAGAGCGGCACCGAGGAAAACGAGAGTGATGAGGCGACGGGACAAGGCGTGATCTGCGGGCATGGCCGGCGAGATTGCCGGCCGGACCAGCACGCGCCTAGCCCCTCCCGCGCATCGCCCGCGCGCCGGCGCGCATCCCGCCCCCGTCCTCGATCACGCGTGGCAGCATCGCGAACCCCTCACCCGCGCACGCCCCAGCCCCTTCGCTGCCGCGCGCTGGTCCTCGGGCTGGCAGTCTGCCGGCCGGGATCGCCGCCCTGATCGAATCAACGGCGCATCACTCTGCCGCGCCGCACTCTGGCGCGCGCGCAAGGCCGCACATCCGGCACAGGCGCCGCCTTCACCCGAGGTTCCCCGGTTTCGCCACCACCTGGGACAGCGTCACCTCCCGGTGCCAGATGTAGAGGCCGGAGCCGATCAGCACGGCGATCCCGGCCGCGTCCCACGGATCGGGCAGCTCGCCCCAGAGCACGGCGCCCATCGCCACCGTCCAGACGATGGCGGAGTACTCGAAGGGCGCGAGCAGCGTGCTCTCGCCGGTGCGGTAGGCGTTGGTCATCATCACCTGCGCCAGCGCCGAGACCAGGCCGACGCCGGCTAGCAGCAGCCATTGCCCGGGCGTCGGCCACACCCAGACCGGGATCGCCGCCACCGCCGCGGCCAGCGAGGACCCGATCGCGAACCACAGCACGATCGTCACCCCCTGCTCGCCCGCCTCGCCCATGCGCCGGATGGTGATCATGGCGAGCGCCCAGCCCACCGCGCCGAGCAGCACCGCGCCGGCCGCGAACAGGTCGAGCGACGCCGCGCCTTCCGCGCCGGGCCGCACGATCAGCAGCACGCCGAGGAAGCCCACCGCCACCGCCGCGCTGCGCCGCCACCCGACCCGCTCGCCGAGCAGCGGCACGGACAGCATGGCGAGGAACAGCGGCATGGTGAAGCCGAGCGCCGAGACCACCGCGAAGGGGAGGTGCGCGAGGCCGTAGAAGCTGCCGAACATGCCGAGCAGCCCGAACAGGGTGCGCGCCGCATGGCTCAGCGGATGGGAGGTGCGCAGCGCGGCGAGGCCGCCATGACGGAGCATCAGCGGCAGCAGGGCCGGGATCGCGAAGGCGTTGCGGAAGAACACCACCTCGGCGAGCGGCACCGTCCCGCCGAGCGCCTTCACGCAGGCCCCGGCGAGCGAGAAGGCGGCGGCCGCGGCGAGCACGAGCAGGATCGCGCGGGCGCGGGCCCGGCGCAGAACCTCGGGCACGAGGGCACCGGGCGGG
The DNA here is from genome assembly GCF_019458025.1 of Caldovatus aquaticus. GTDB lineage: Bacteria > Pseudomonadota > Alphaproteobacteria > Acetobacterales > Acetobacteraceae > Caldovatus > Caldovatus aquaticus. The sequence goes on from NZ_JAHZUY010000005.1 coordinate 94,538, forward strand.
CGCGGAGGGGACGGGGAGGCGGACATGGACGGGCGCTGCCGCCGAGGCTACGGTCGGCGCCGCATGAAGGCCAGACACCCGAAGGCGCCCCCCCTTCCCGCCTATCCCGGGCTGCGCGTCGTCTCCGACGAGATCGTCTGGAACGGCCGCTTCCCGCTGCAGCTCGTGCGCTTCCACCATCGCCGCTTCGACGGGCGCGAGAGCGGCCTGCGCACCTGGGAGCTGTGGCGCCGCGGCCCCGCCGTCGCCGTGCTGCCCTACGACCCCGGCGCGGACCGCGTGGCGCTGATCGAGCAGTTCCGCCTGCCCGCCCTCGCTGCCGGGCTCGACCCGGTGATGACCGAGTGCGCCGCGGGCTTCGTGGACCCGGGCGAGACGCCGGAGGCGGCGGCGCGGCGCGAGGCGATGGAGGAGACGGGCCTCGCCCCGGCGCGCCTCGAGCGCATGGGCCGCTGGATCCTGAGCCAGGGCGGCTGCGACGAGACCATCACCTGCTTCTGCGCCTGCCTGCCGCTGCCCGAGCCGGGCGCCGCGGCGCATCACGGCCTGACAGAGGAACACGAGGACATCCGGCTCAAGATCCTGGCCGCCGAGGAGGCCTTCGCCATGCTCGACGACAACCGCATCGCCAACGCCACGGCGGCGCTGGCGCTGTTCTGGCTGCGCACCCACCGCGACCGGCTGCGCCGCGAATGGGCATGAGGACGATGGCGACCGAGGCGATCTTCCGCGCCGATCCCCGCGCGCGCGCGTGCGCCGCCCGCGTGCTCGCCGCGGGGCCGGAGGGCGTGGTGCTCGACCGCACCGTGTTCTATGCGCAGGGCGGCGGGCAGCCCGGCGATGTCGGCGTGCTGCGCTGGGACGGCGGCGAGATGGCCGTGGCCAACGCCGTGAAGGGGCCGGAGGAGACGATCCTGCACCTGCCGGCGCCCGGCGCCCTCCTGCCGCCGGTCGGCGCCGAGGTGACGGCCGCGATCGACTGGGCGCGGCGGCACCGGCTGATGCGCATGCACACGACGCTGCACCTGCTCTGCAGCCTGATCCCGGGCGCCGGCGTGACCGGGGGGCAGGTCGGCCCGGACCGCTCGCGGCTCGACTTCGACCTGCCCGACCCCCCGGCGAAGGAGTGGCTCACCGAGCGCCTGAACGCGCTGATCGCCGCCGACCATCCGGTCGGCGAGCGGTGGATCGAGGAGGCGGAGCTGGATGCGAACCCGGGCCTCGTGCGCACGCTCTCGGTCAAGCCGCCGCGGGGGACGGGACGGGTGCGGCTGGTGCGGATCGGGCCGGAGGCGGCGCCGGTGGACCTGCAGCCCTGCGGCGGGACGCATGTGCGCTCCACCGCCGAGATCGGCCGGGTCGAGGTGACGAAGCTGGAGAGCAAGGGCCGGCAGAACCGCCGCGTCTATGTCGTGCTGGCCGGGGAGGGATGAGGGCGATGGAGGATCTCGTCTCGACGGCGTGGCTGGCGACAGAGCTGGGCAGGCCCGACCTGGTGGTGTTCGACTGCACCAAGTACCTGCCGAACGAGCCGCTCGACGGCCAGGCGGAGTTCCTCCGGGCCCACATCCCGGGGGCGCGCTACTTCGACATCGACCTGTTCGCCGATCCCGACACCGACCTGCCGCACATGGTCCCGACGCCGGGGCGCTTCGCGCGGCTCGCCGGCGCCGCCGGGATCGCGAACGCCTCGCGCGTCGTGTTCTACGACCAGAAGGGCCTCGCCAGCGCCGCGCGCGGCTGGTGGCTGATGCGGCTGTTCGGCCACGAGCGGGTGGCGGTGCTCGACGGCGGCCTGCCGAAGTGGCGCGCCGAGGGCCGCCCGGTCGAGAGCGGCGAGCCCGCGCCGCCGCGGCCTGCGGCCTTCGTGCCCGATTTCCGCGCCGACCGGCTCGCCGGCATCGGCGACGTCAAGCGCGTGGTGCGCGAGGGCGGCGCGGTGATCCTGGATGCGCGGGCGAAGGGGCGCTTCGACGGCACGGCGCCGGAGATCCGCCCCGGCGTCGCCTCCGGCCACATGCCGGGCGCGCGCAACCTGCCCTACACCGAGCTGCTCAACCCGGACCAGACGATGAAGGACCCGGCGGCGCTGCGCGCGCTCTTCGCCGCGCGCGGCGTGGACGGGACCGCGCCGGTGATCACCTCCTGCGGCTCCGGCGTCACCGCCTGCATCCTGACGCTCGGCTTGGTGCGCGCGGGGCTGCCGGAGGGCGCGGTGTACGACGGCTCCTGGACCGAGTGGGGCAGCCGCCCCGAGACCCCGAAGGCGACGAACCCCTGATGCCCGACGACAGCGCCCGGACCGGCCGGCGGCCCGCCGAGGGCGGCCACGGCTTCGCCACCCGCATGTCGCATGCCGGCCGCGCCGGCACGCGCGTGCACGGCTTCGTCAACCCGGCGGTGCACCGCGGCTCCACCGTGCTCGCGCCGAGCTGCGCGGCGCGGCGGGAGTTCGCGAAGCGCCGCTTCGACCAGTTCCTCACCTACGGCACCCAGGGCGGCCCGACGCACTATGCGCTCGAGGACGTCGTCGCCGAGATCGAGGGCGGCACGCGCTCGCTGATCGTGAGCACCGGGCTTGCCGCCATCGCCGTGCCGCTGCTCGCCTATCTCAAGGCCGGCGACCACTGCCTGATGCCGGACAGCGTGTACGGGCCGGCGCGCGCCCTCGCCGACGGGCTGATGCGGGGCTGGGACATCGAGACCACCTTCTACGACCCGACGGTGGACGAAGCGGGGATGCGCGCGCTGATCCGCCCCAACACCCGCGTCGTCTACGTGGAAAGCCCGGGCAGCCACACCTTCGAGGTGCAGGACGTCCCGGCCATCGCCCGCGCCGCGCACGCCGCCGGGGCGAAGGTGCTGATGGACAACACCTGGGGCATCCACCACTTCCGGCCCTTCGCGCACGGCGTGGACGTCTCGATCCAGGCGCTCACGAAGTACGTCGGCGGGCACTCGGACCTCCTGCTCGGCGCGGTCACGGTCAACAGCGAGGAGGACTGGCGCGCGGTGCGCGGCGCCGCCTCGCAGCTCGGCCAGTATGCCTCTCCGGACGACGTGTGGCTGGCGCTGCGCGGCGTGCGGACCCTGGCGGTCAGGCTGAAGCAGCAGGAGCGGAGCGGGCTCGAGGTGGCGCGCTGGTTCGAATCCCGGCCCGAGGTGCTGCGCGTGCTGCACCCCGCGCTCCCCTCCCACCCGCAGCACGCGCTGTTCAAGCGCGACTTCACCGGCGCCTGCAGCCTGTTCGGCGTGGTGTTCCAGCCGCGCTACAGCGAGGCCGACCTGTGCCGCATGATCGACGGCCTCGCGCTGTTCGGCATCGGCGCGAGCTGGGGCGGGTTCGAGAGCCTCGCGATCCCGACCACCGGCTCCATCACGCGCACGGCAACGAGCGCCGATCTCGGCGGCCCCGCGGCCCGCTTCCACATCGGCCTCGAGGACCCGGCGGACCTGATCGCCGATCTCGAGCGCGGGCTTGCGCTTCTCGAGGCGCGCTGAGTGCGCCCCGCGCTTCCCGCCGGCGCCTGGCCGATCCTGCTCGGCGCGGCGCTGATGATGAGCCTCGCGATGGGGCTGCGGCAGAGCCTCGGCCTGTTCATGCCGCCCGCGGTGCGCGATCTCGGCATCGCGGTCAGCGAGTTCACGCTGGCGATCGCGGTGCAGAACCTGGTGTGGGGCTTCGGGCAGCCGGTCGCCGGCGCGCTCGCGCAGCGCCACGGCTTCCGCCCGGTGCTGCTCGCCGGCGGCGCGTTCTACGCCGCGGGCTTCGTCGTGCTGGCGCGCGCCGGCGGGACGGCGGCGGTGATGACCGGCGCGGGCGTGCTGATCGGCCTCGCCCTCGCCTGCACCGCCGCGGCGATGGGCATGGCGGTGGCGGCGCGGGCCGTGCCGGCGGCGGTGCGCAGCACGGTGCTCGGGCTCGTCTCGGCGGCGGGGTCGCTCGGCGCGCTGTTCTCGGCGCCGATCGGGCAGGCGCTGTCCGACGCCTTCGGCTGGCGCGCCGGGGTGCTGGGCTTCGCGGCGCTGGCGCTGCTCATGCTGCCCGCGGCCTGGGCCGCCGGGCGGGTGGACCGGATGCCGGTGCAGCGCCTGGCGGGCGAGGCCGGCAGCGCGGGCGACGCGCTGCGCCTCGCCCTGCGGCACGGACCGTTCGCGGTGATGGCGGGGGCCTACTTCATCTGCGGGCTGCAGCTCGTCTTCCTGACGACGCACCTGCCCTCCTACCTCGTGCTCTGCGGCATGGACCCGATGCTCGGGGCGCAGGCGCTGGCGGCGATCGGCGGCTTCAACGTGCTCGGCAGCCTGTTCTTCGGCTGGGCCGGCGGGCGCTGGTCCAAGCCCGGGCTGCTCGGCGGGATCTATCTCGCGCGCTCGCTGGTGCTCGCCTGGTACTTCGCGACGCCGCCGACGCCGGGCTCCACGCTCGTCTTCGCGGCGGTGATGGGCTTCCTGTGGCTCGGCGTGGCGCCGCTGATCGCGGGCGCGGTGGTCGAGATGTTCGGGCTGCGCTGGCAGGCGATGATCCAGGGCGTGGCCTTCACCAGCCACCAGCTCGGCAGCTTCCTCGGCGCCTTCGGCGGCGGGCTGCTGTTCGATGCGCTCGGGTCCTACGACCTCGCCTGGAGGCTCGGGGTCGGCATGGGGATCGTGGCGGGGACCGCGCAGATCCTGGGGGCGTTCCCGCCGCGCTGGCCGGGGGCGCGGCGCGCCGCGCCAGGCTGAGCCCGGGCGCGGCGCGGAGACGGCCTCGCGCTCAGGCGGCGCCGGCGCAGGCGGGGCAGCGCCCCTCGATCTCGACCGTCGCGCGCAGGGCCGTGAAGCCGGCCCGGGAGGCCGCCGCGGCGACGGCGCGGGCCACGGCGTCGTCGGTCAGCTCGTGCGTTGCGCCGCAGCCGCGGCAGATCAGGAACTGGTGCGGGTGGTCGTGGGCGCCGTCGCAGGCGCAGTCGGCGGGGTGGCCCTCGGCCTCGCGGCAGCCGACGAAGGCGTTCAGGCGCTCCACCTTGTGGATCAGCCCCTGCTCCAGCAGGAAATCGAGCGCGCGATAGACGGTCGGCGGCGCCGCGCCGGGACGCTCGGCCTTCAGCCGGTCGAGCAGCGCGTAGGCGCCGACCGGCTGGCGGGCCTCCAGCACGAGGCGCAGCACCTGGCGGCGCAGCTCGGTCAACTGGGTGCCGCGCCGGGCGCAGGCCGCTGCGGCCCGGTCCAGCGCCGCCTCCACGGCCGCCCCCGTCGCCGCTCCGCCCAGGCCGCCCCTGTCCATCCCGCGAGGTCCTCCGCGATCGTCCGTCGCGGCAGTATATAGGGGCATGAGCGAAATCGCGCCCGTCGCCGATGCGACCGCCCGCGCCCGGCTGCTCGATGCCGTGCGCTTCGACGCCCGCGGCCTCGTCCCCGTCGTGGCCCAGCAGCACGACACGGGGGAGGTGCTGATGCTGGCCTGGATGAACCGCGCCGCCCTCGCCGAGACGCTGGCGACGGGCCGCGTGACCTACTACTCGCGCTCGCGCGACGCGCTGTGGCGCAAGGGCGAGACCAGCGGGCAGGTCCAGCGCCTGGTGGACCTGCGGCTCGACTGCGACGGCGACGCCCTGCTCGCGCTGGTGGACCAGCAGGGGGTCGCCTGCCACACCGGGCGGCGGAGCTGCTTCTCCTGGGCGCTGCGCGAGGGCGCCGTGCGGTCGGTCGCCGAACCCCTGGTTGATCCGAAGACACTCTACGACCGGTGACACGGACGGCCGCAGGCGGCGGGGCCGGCGCGGAACGGCGCGCGGCCTGCGGGCCTTTCATCGGCTCCCCTCCCTCCCTATGCATCGGCCCATGACGAGCACCGCCTCCGCCCCCCTCCGATTCGAGCTGCTGCGCGGCGCGGCGCTCACGCCCTGGCTCGGCCAGGCGGCGCGGCTGCGGATCGCGGTGTTCCGCGAATGGCCCTATCTCTATGACGGGGACGAGGAGTACGAGCGCCGCTACCTCGCCACCTACGCGGCGAGCCCGGGGGCGGCGATGGTCCTCGCCATCGCGCCGGGCGAGGAGGTGGTCGGCGTCTCCACCTGCCAGCCGATGACCGAGGCCGCTGAGCCGGTGCGCACGGCCTTCGAGCGGCGCGGCCTGGACCCGCGGCGCTTCTGCTACTTCGGCGAGTCGGTGCTGCTGCCCGCCTGGCGCGGGCGCGGCGCCGGCGTGCGCTTCTTCGAGATGCGCGAGGCCTATGCGCGGGACACGCTCGGCCTCGACTACGCCGCCTTCTGCGCGGTGCAGCGCGACCCGGACGACCCGCGCCGGCCGAAGGACTACGTGCCGCTCGACGCCTTCTGGCGCCGGCGAGGCTACACCTTCTATCCCGACCTGCGCTGCGTCTTCCACTGGCGCGAGATCGGGCAGACGGAGGAGACGCCGCACGAGCTCGCCTTCTGGATCAAGCCGCTGGCCGAGGGGGTGCCCCTGCCGTGACCGCCGCTCCGCTGCGCCTCGGCCTGCTGCAGTACCCGATCGAGCGGCCGGCGAGCGTCGGCGCCTGGGCGGCGAAGCTCGACCGCTGGCTGGCCGCGGGCCGCGCCGGGGGGGCGGGGCTGCTGGTGCTGCCCGAATACGCCTGCGTCGAGCTGGGCGCGTCCCTCTCCGGCCGGGACGTGCCCGACGAGGCGGCCGAGCTCGCGGCGACGGTCGCGGCCGCGGAGGAGATCCTCGACGCGATGCGGGAGGCGGCGCGCCGCCACGCCGTCTGGCTGCTGCCCGGCTCGCTGCCGGTGCGCGACGGACGCTCCGGCCGCATCGTCAACCGGGCGCCGCTGATCACGCCGGACGGGCGCCTCGCGCACCAGGAGAAGCGCATGATGACGCGCTTCGAAGCCGAGCGCTGGGGCGTCTCCCCCGGCGCCTGCCCGGCGGTGTTCGAGACGCCGTGGGGGCTGGTCGGCGTCTCGATCTGCTACGACGTGGAGTTCCCGAAGCACGTCCGCACCCAGGTCGAGGCGGGCGCCTGGCTCATCCTCGCCCCGAGCTGCACGGACTCGATGCACGGCTTCAACCGCGTGCGGCTCGCCGCGCAGGCGCGCGCGCTGGAGAACCAGTGCTACGTCGCGATCGCGCCGACGGTGGGCGAGGCGCCGTGGTCGGCGGCGCTCGACCGCAACCGCGGCTTCGCCGCGGTGTTCGGCCCGGTGGACCGCGGCTTCCCGGAGGACGGGGTGCTGGCGCGCGGGCCGCTCGACATGCCGGGCTGGGTGTTCTGCGACCTCGACCCGGCGCGGCTCGAGGAGGCGCGCGAGCACGGGGCGGTGCGCAACCACCGCGACTGGCCGCACGAGCACTACGCGGCGCCCCCGCGCGCCGCGTTCCGATGAGCCTCGTCTACCTGGTCGCCGGCGAGGCTTCGGGCGACGCGCTGGGGGCGCGGCTGATCGCGGCGCTGCGCGCGCGGCGGCCCGACCTCGCCTTCGCCGGCATCGGCGGGGAGCGCATGGCGGCGCAAGGCGTCGCCTCGCTGTTCCCGATGCGCGAGCTGGCGCTGATGGGGCTCCTCGAGGTGCTGCCGAACCTGCGCCGACTCGCGCGCCGGCTGCGCGAGGCGGCGGCGGACATCGCGGCGCGCCGGCCGGCGGTGGTGGTGACGATCGACTCGCCCGGCTTCGCGATGCGCCTCGCCGCGCGGGTGAAGCCGCTCGGCATCCCGCTGGTGCACTACGTCGCGCCGCAGGTCTGGGCCTGGCGCCCGGGCCGCGTGGCCCAGATCCGCGAGCGGGTGGACCGTATCCTCGCGCTGCTGCCGTTCGAGCTGCCGTTCTTCGAGGCCGCCAGCATCCCGGTGACCTTCGTCGGCCATCCGGTGCTGGAGAGCGGCGCCGATGCCGGCGACGCCGCCCGCTTCCGCGCCCGGCACGGGATCGCGCCGGAGGAGCGCGTGGTGGTGGCGATGCCGGGCAGCCGGCGGATGGAGGCGGCCCGGCTGCTGCCGGTGTTCGGCGAGGCGCTCCGCCTCGCCGCCCGGCGGGCGCCGGGGCTGCGCCCGGTGGTGCCGGTGGCGGGCGTGGTGGAGGGCATGGTGCGCGCCGCCGCGGCCGCCTGGCCGGTGGCGCCGGTGCTGGTCGCGACGCCGGAGGACAAGCACGACGCTTTCGCCGCCGCCGCGGCGGGGCTGATCAAGAGCGGCACCTCCTCGCTGGAGATGGCGGTGGCAGGGGTGCCGCACGTGGTGGCCTACCGCGTCAACCCGGTGACGGCGGCGATCGTGCGGCGGCTGGTGCGGGTGCCGTATGCGTCGCTGGTGAATCTGCTGAACGAGGCGCCGGTCGTCACCGAGCACCTGCAGGAGGATTGCACGCCGCCGGCGCTGGCGGAGAGCCTGGTGCGGCTGCTGCGCGATCCGGCAGCGGCGGCGGCGCAGCGCGCGGGCTTCGCCGCGGCGCTCGCGCGGTTGCGCCCGCCGCAGGGCCGGCCGAGCGAGGCGGCGGCGGCGGCGGTGCTCGAGGCGATGGCGCGGCGGGAGGCGGCGGCATGACGCGGCCGGAGGAGGCGGCGGCGCGGGCGGAGATCGTGCGGCTCGCCCGGGCGCTCGACGCGGCGGGGATGATGCCGTCGAAGTCGGGCAACCTCTCCTGCCGCACCGGCGACGGCGGGATGCTGATCACCCCCTCCGGCCTGCCCTATGCGGCGATGCGGCCGGAGGATCTGGTGCGGCTCGGGCCGGACGGGCAGGTGCGGGCGGGCGGACGGCCCTCCTCGGAGTGGCGGCTGCACCAGGCGATCTACCGCGCCCGGCCGGAGGTCGCGGCGGTGGTGCACACGCACAGCCCGAAGGCCACCGCGCTGTCCTGCGCGCGGCGCGGCATCCCGGCCTTCCACTACATGGTCGCCCTGGCCGGCGGGAGCGACATCCGCTGCGGCGACTACGCCACCTTCGGCACGGCGGCGCTGGCCGAGGCGACGCTGCGCGCGCTGGAGGGACGGCGCGCGGCGCTGCTCGCCAACCACGGGGTGGTGGCGGTCGGGGCGAGTCTCGCCGCCGCCTACACCCTGGCGCTCGAGGTCGAGAACCTGGCGGGGCAGTATCTCGCGCTGCTCGCCGCGGGGCTCGCGCCCGTCCTGCTGGACGAGGCGGAGATGGCGCGGGTGCTGGAGCGGTTCGCGGACTACAAGCGGCTCGGCTAGGGCCGTTTCCGCCCGGCCGTGCCCGCGGCGGCGGCCCTGGCGCGTTGCCTGTCGCGCCGATCCCCGCTTCCGGCTGCTTCCCGCCGTCCGCGATCGGCGCTAGGGCGGGCCGAGCAGGCCCGAGGCTTCCGCCTTCGCCCGGCTCGCCGCGATCGCCTCCAGCACCCGGAGCCCCGCTTCGAGCGCCCGCCGTCCCGCCGCCCCGTCCACGACGACCGGCGCGCCGTCGAGGCAGCTCGCGACGAAGGCGCGCAGCTCGGCCTCCAGCGAGTCGTGGTCCTGCCAGGTGTGCGTCTCGATGCCGAATTCCGGCATCGCCGGGATCGCCTCCCCGGCGCCCCTGCGGACCACGTGCAGGCTGCGGGCGAGGAAGTCGGCGTTCAGGTAGCCGCGCGTGCCGAACACCCGCAGCTTGCGCTCCATGCGCAGGCTCACCCGGCTCGCCGTGATCGTCGCCGCCGCGCCGTCGGCGAAGCGCAGCCGGGCGTTGGCGATGTCGGTGTGCGGGGACACCACCGGCGCGCCGATCGCGTCCACCGATTCGAGCGCGCTCCCGACCAGGACCAGCGCCAGGTCGAGGTCGTGGATCATCAGGTCGAGGACGACCGGGATGTCGAGACTGCGCGGGCGGAACGGCGCGATGCGGACCGCCTCCAGGTAGAGCGGGCGGCCGATCCATTCGCGCAGCACGCCGCCCCCGCCGCCGGGGTCGGCGCCGCAGAGCCACTGCAGCGCGGCCGAGAACCGTTCCAGATGGCCGACCTGCAGCACCAGGCCCCGCGCGCGCGCCAGGGCGATCAGTGCGTCGGCCTCCGCTACGGTGGCGGCGATCGGCTTCTCCACCAGCACGTGCCGGCCGGCGGCGAGGGCGCTGCCGGCAAGCTCGGCGTGGAACCGCGTCGGTGCCGCCACGACCAGCGCGTCGGAGGCGGCGATCAGCGCCGCGGCGGATTCCAGGGCTGGCGCGCCGGTCTCGGCCGCGACCGCGGCGGCGCGCGCCGGGTTCGTGTCGAACACGCCGGAAAGCCGCGCGCGCGGCACCGCGGAGGCGAGCTTGAGCGCATGGAAGCGGCCGAAATGGCCCACGCCGAGCACGCCGACGGAGAGCATCCCCATGCCGGCCGATCCCTCGATGAGGGGGCCTTCCTAGCAGCCCGGGCGCCAGGGTTGCATCCCCCCGGCCCGGCTGCCAGATAGCCGCCTGGCCGCCAAGAGCCCGGGGAGTCGCTTCGCCCGATGATGCATTTCGCGCGCTGGAAGACCGCCGCGATCCTGGCCGTCCTGGTCCTCGGCGTGCTGCTCTGCGTGCCGAACCTGATCCCGCGCGCGGCCTTCCCCGACTGGCTCCCGGCGCGCCAGATCCACCTCGGCCTCGACCTGCGGGGCGGGTCCTACCTGCTGCTCGAGGTGGATACGAGCGCGATCGTGCGCGAGCGGCTGGCCGCGCTGGAGGACGCGGTGCGCACCGGCGCGGCGCGCGCCAGCCCGCGCATCCTCTACACCGGGCTCGCCGCGAACGTCGCGGAGCGGCGCGTGACGGTGCGCCCCTCGGACCCGGCGCGCGCCCAGGACCTCGCCCGCATCCTGCGCGAGGCGGCGGTGCCGGTCCCGATCGGCGGCGGGGCGACGCAGCCCGACATCACCGTCGAGGTCCTGCCCGACGGCACCGTCGCGGCCACGCTCTCCGAGGCCGGCCTGCGCGCGCGGGCGGGCGCCGCCGTCGAGCAGTCGCTCGAGATCGTGCGCCGGCGCATCGACGAGAGCGGCCTCGTCGAGGCGCTCGTCGCCCGGCAGGGGGCGAACCGCATCCTGGTCCAGCTCCCCGGCGTCGAGGATCCGAACCGGATCAAGGAGCTGCTCGGCAGGACCGCGCGGATGACCTTCCACCTGCTGGACGAGAGCGCCGACCTCACGCGCCCGACGCCGCCGCCCGGGGTGCTGTTCCTGCCCGGCGAGCGCCCGGGCGAGCGCTACGCGGTGCGGCGGCAGGTCGCGGTGGACGGGGCGAACCTCACCGATGCGCGGCCGGCGCAGGATCCGCGCACCGGCGAATGGGTGGTCAATTTCCAGTTCGACAGCGTCGGCGCCCGCCGCTTCGCCGACGTCACGCGCCAGAACGTCGGCCGCCCCTTCGCCATCGTGCTCGACGACAAGGTGATCTCCGCTCCGGTGATCCGCGAGCCGATCACCGGCGGGCGCGGGCAGATCAGCGGCAACTTCAACGCCCGCACCGCGAACGACCTCGCGGTGCTGCTGCGCGCCGGCGCGCTGCCCGCGCCGCTGACGGTGGTGGAGGAGCGCACCGTCGGGCCGGAGCTCGGGGCGGACGCGATCCGCGCCGGCATCTACGCGATGGCGGCCGGGACGGCCTTCGTGTTCCTCTACATGGGGCTCGCCTACGGGCTGCTCGGCTGGTTCGCGAACGTCGCGCTGGTGTTCAACATCATCCTGATGATCGCGGTGCTGTCGCTGCTGGAGGCGACGCTGACACTGCCGGGCATCGCGGGCATCGTGCTCACCCTCGGCACCGCGCTCGACGCCAACATCCTGATCAACGAGCGCATCCGCGAGGAGGTGAAGAACGGCCGCACGCCGATCGCGGCGCTGGAGGCCGGGTTCACGAAGGCGTCGGGGACGATCACCGACTCGAACCTGACCAACCTGTTCGCGATGATCTGCCTCTACATCTTCGGCTCGGGGCCGGTGAAGGGCTTCGCGGTCACGGTCGGGATCGGCACGATCATCCAGATGTGGACCGCGACCACGCTGGTCCGGCTGATGGTGGCCCACTGGTACCGCCGGACGCGGCCGAAGGAGCTCCCGGTGATCGAGAAGCCCGGCGCCCCGCTGCTCGAGCGGCTGCGCCGGCCGATGTTCCGCCTCGTGCCCGACGTGACGAACATCCCCTTCATGCGCGGCGCGCGGGCCGGTCTCCTCGCCTCGGCGCTCCTCTCCACCGCCTCGGTCGTGCTCGCCTTCTATCCCGGGCTGGAGAAGGGGATCGACTTCAAGGGCGGCATCGAGATGGAGGTGCGCACGCCGCGGCCCGTGGACATCGGCGTGGTGCGGACCGCGACCGCCGGCCTCGGCCTCGGCGACGTGACCGTGCAGCAGTTCGGCGATCCCAGCACCTTCGCCCTGCGCCTCCCCGCCCAGGGCGACGAGGCCGGCACCCAGCGCGCCGTGAGCGCGGTGCGCGACGCGCTCGAGCGGGCGGTGCCGGGCACCCGCATCCTGCGCACCGAGGCGGTGGGCAACCGCGTCTCCGGCGAGCTGTTCCGCGGCGGGCTGATCGCGCTCGGCCTCAGCATGCTGGTGATGCTGGTCTACATCTGGTTCCGCTTCGAATGGCAGTTCGGAATCGCCGCGATCGCCACCCTGATCCTCGACACCACCAAGACGGTCGGCTTCATGGCACTGACCTCGCTGCTCGGCTTCGGCATCGAGTTCAACCTCACCACCGTGGCGGCGATCCTCACCGTGATCGGCTTCTCGGCCAACGACAAGGTGGTGGTGTTCGACCGGATGCGGGAGAACCTGCGCCGCTACAAGCAGATGCCGCTGCAGCAGCTGGTGGACCTCTCGATCAACGAGACGCTGAACCGCTCGCTCGGCACCTCGATGACGCTGCTGCTCTCGGCGGTGCCGCTCGCGCTGTTCGGCGGCGAGACGCTCTCGGGTTTCGCCTGGGTGATGCTGTTCGGCATCGTGGTCAGCGCCAGCTCGTCGGTGTTCATCGCCGCACCGATCGTGCTGTTCACCGGCCGGCAGGCGCTGCGGCCCGGCAGCGGCGGGAGCGGCGAGGCGGAGAAGGCGGCGACGGCGCGCGCCGCCAAGGCGTGACATGGCACGCGCGGCCGAGCCGCATCGGCCGCCGCCGCGGCAGGGTCGCCGCACGGTCCTCGGCGGCGGCGCGGCGGGCGCCGCCCTGCTGCTCGCCGCGCCGGCGCTCGCGGTCCGCCCGGTCGCCCTGACGCTGCTGGTCGGCGCCCGTCCAGGCAGCCCTGCGGACCGCTGGGCGCGCGGCTTCGCGCCCTTCCTCGAGCGCCACTGGCCGCGCAGCAGCGTCGCGCTGCGGAACCTGCCCGGCGAGGGCGGCCTCGCCGCCGCCCGCGCGCTGGCCGAGACGGTCCCGGCGGACGGACGGACCTTCGGCGTCGTCTCCACGCCGGCGCTGATCGCCCGCTGCATCGAGCGTGCCGAGGAGGCGCTGCTGGCGCGCCTCGATCTCGTCGCCGCGGTGGCCGAGGAGCCGGTGGTGCTGGTCGCGGGCGCGGCCGGCGCCGCCTCCGGCGACGCCGCGGCGGAACTCGCGGCGCTGCGCGCTCCGGAGGCGCACGGGCGGCTGCTCGGCACGCCGCCGCCGGGCGGGGCGGCGGAGCTGGCCGCGGCGATGCTCTCGGCGGGCGCCCTGCCGCTGCAGCGCCTCGCCTTCCCGAATGCGGCCGCGGCGCGCAGCGCGGCGATCGCCGGCAACGTCGCCGCGGCGCTGCTGCCGCTTCCGGATGCGATGGCGGCGCTGCGCGAGGGCAGGCTGCTCGGCATCGCCATCGCGCGCGCGCACCGCCATGCCTCGCTGGCCGAGGTTCCGACCTTCGCCGAGGCGGGCCTGCCGCCGCTCCGCCTCGCCAACCATCGCGGCCTCGCGGCGCCGCGCGGCACGCCGGAGGAGCGGCTGGCCGCGCTCGCGGCGGCGCTCGGCGCCCTGGTGGCGGATCCGGAATTCGTCGCCCAGGCCGAGGCGGACGGCTACGAGCCGCGGCTTCTCCCGAACGCCCGTTGGGCGGCGGCGATCGCCGAGCTGACCGCCACGCTGCGCCGGCGCTGGGACCAGGAGCCCTGGACCGCCCGCGAGGGCTGACCCGCCCCCCGCCGCGGCTCACCCGCCCGCGTAGCAGCGCCGGTAGAGGGCGACGATCTCCTCCGCATCGGGCACGCGCGGGTTGTTCGCCGGACTGCCGGAGGCGAGGGCCTGCTCGGCCATCCTCGGCAGCAATTCGTTCCACCGCGCCTCCTCGATGCCGTAGGCGCGCGGCGTCGGCACCTCGAGGTCGCGATTGAGCGCGCGCAGCTCCTCGAGCAGCTTCGCCGCCGCCGACTGGTCGCCCTCGGCGGCGGAGGCGACGCCCATCGCCCGCGCCGCCTCGGCGTAGCGCGGCAGCGCGGCCGGCAGCGAGTACTCGGTGACGACGGGCAGCAGCATGGCGTTGGAGAGGCCGTGCGGGACGTGGAAATGCGCCCCGATCGGGCGCGACATGCCGTGCACCAGCGCCACCGAGGCGTTCGAGAAGGCGAGGCCGGCGAGCGTGGCGCCGAGCATCATCGCCTCGCGCGCTCGGGCGTTGCCCGGTTCGCGATAGACGGCGCGCAGATGGGGCGCGATCAGGCGCATGGCGCGCAGCGCGTACTGGTCGGCCTCCGGGTTCGCGCGCCGCGAGACGAAGGCCTCCAGCGCATGGGTCAGGCTGTCGATGCCGGTGTCCGCGGTGGTGCGCGGCGGGACCGAGAAGGTGAGCTCGTAGTCCACGACGGCCGCGAGCGGCAGCGCGCCGAGGCCCGCGATCAGCATCTTCTCGTCGCGCCCGGTGTCGGTGATGACGGTGAAGCGCGTCACCTCGGAGCCGGTGCCGGCGGTGGTCGGCACGCAGATCACCGGCAGCGCGGCGCGGTTGGCCTGGGCCGGGACCTTGAACGCGCGGATGTGGGTCCCGGCGGGCGCGGCGGCGAGGATCGCCATCGCCTTTGCCGTGTCCATCGGGCTGCCCCCGCCGAAGCCGATCAGACAGTCGAAGTCGCCGGCGCGCAGCCTCGCCACCCCGGCCTCGACGACCGTGTCGGTCGGGTCGGAGACCGTCTCGGAGAACACGGCCGCCTGGATGCCGGCGGCGCGCAGCGGGGCGAGGAGGCGCTCGACCGTGCCGGAGGAGGCCATCCAGGGATCGGTCACGACCAGCGGGCGCGACAGGCCGAACTGGGCGAGCACCTCCGCCACCCGTGCGACGGCGCCGCCGCCGATCATCAGGAGGCGCGGCGAGACGAGCGAGACGACCATGGCGCGATCCTCCGGGCCGGGCTCAGGGATGCGCAGACTAGGGGCGCCGGCGGGCCGCCGCCACCCCCGGCGCCGCGGCGCGGGCGGGCCGCCGCGCCCCCTCCCCCGCGGCGGACGTCACTGCCGCCAGTCCGGCCCCTGGCCCTCGATCAGCCGCAGCGCCGCCTGCCAGACCCTCTCGCAATGGGCGAGATCGTCCAGCGCCTCGCACTGCGCCGCGGTGCGCTCGCACACCTCCGGCGGCGGCAGGATCAGCTCCGCCCCGCCGGCCATCGCCGCGAGCTGCGCCTGGCAGGCGCGCTCCAGGGTGTAGATCAGGCGGAAGGCCTCGGGGACGGTGCGCCCGCACACCAGCAGGCCGTGGTTGCGCAGGATCATCGCCCGGTGCGGGCCGAGATCGGCAACCAGCCGCTCCCGCTCGCCGAGCTCGAGCGCGACGCCCTCGTAGTCGTGATAGGCGAGCCGGCCGTGGAAGGCGAGCGCGTGCTGGCTGACCGGCAGCAGCCCGCGCTTCTGCGCCGAGACCGCGATGCCGGCGACGGTGTGGGTGTGGACGACGCAGATCGCGTCCTCGCGCGCCCCGTGCACCGCCGAGTGGATGGTGAAGCCCGCCGCGTTCACCGGGCGCGGGCCCGGATCGGGCTCCCGCACTCTCCCCTCCAGGTCGATCCGCACCAGGTCGGAGGCGCGCATCTCGTGGAACAGCACGCCGTAGCGGTTGAGGAGGAAGTGGCGCTCCGGCCCCGGCAGGCGCACGCTGATGTGGGTGTAGATCAGGTCGGTCATGCGGAAATGCGCGACCAGCCGGTAGAGGGCGGCGAGGTCGCAGCGGATGCGCCACTCCTCGGCGCCGGCGCCGCGCGGCGGGGCGGCGGGAGGGGATGCGGCCGGGGTGGCCATCGGCGGGGCTCCCTCGAGGGGCGCGATGGTCCCGCCACGGGCAGGGCGGCGTCAACATCGGAACCGGAACCCGCGGCCCCCCGCACGGCGCGGCCGGGCAACGGCGGCTTTCTTCCCCGCGATCGCGGCGGCGCCCGGCACCGCGCCACCCTCCCCGGCGGTGTCCGGGGCGGCCGCGATGACGGGGCGGACCGGGGGCACGATCCGCCCGCCCGGCCGGCCCGGCGACCTCTTGTGCGCCGCCGGCGCGGGCGGAATGCTCCCCGTCCTGCCGGCCCGGAGCCTCGCGCGCCGCCATGGCGAACCCTCCCCCGCCCTTCGCCCCGGACTTCAAGACCCGTCCCTACTGGTGGGAGGACGCGGCCCCCCCGAGCGCCGCGCCGCGCTGCCCGACCGGGCCGAGGTGGCGATCGTCGGCGGCGGCTATGCCGGCCTGTCGGCGGCGCTGACCCTGGGCCGCCTCGGCCATGCGCCGGTGGTGCTGGACGCGGAGCGCATCGGCTGGGAGGCGTCGTCGCGCAACGGGGGCATGGTCTCGGGCGGGCTCAAGGTCGCCGCCTCCGCGCTGGAGCGCCGGTTCGGGCCGGAGCGGGCGCGCCGCATCGCGCTCGCCGCCGCCGCGAGCTTCCCCTTCCTCGAGGCGACCATCGCGCGCGAGGGGATCGCCTGCGACTACGTCCGCTGCGGGCGGTTCACGCCGGCCTGGAGCCCGAGGCACTACGATGCGCTGGCGGCGCAGGTGGAGCGGATCGCCGCGATCACCGGGTTGCCCGCCGCGATGCTGCCGCGCGCGCGCCAGCGCGAGGCGCTCGGGAGCGACTTCTATCACGGCGGCATGCTGGTCGCCGCCACCGGCAGCCTGCATCCCGGCAAGTACGCGCGCGGCCTCGCGGACGCCGCCGGGCGCGCCGGGGCACGGCTGGTGGACCGGGTGCGCGTCGCCGCGATCCGCGAGGAGCGCGGCGGATTCCGCCTCGCCACCGACCGGGGGGAAATGCGCGCGGACGCCGTGCTGGTGGCGACCAACGGCTACGCGCGCGGGCTCGGCGGCGCCTCCGCCATGCCCTGGCTGGCGCGGCGCCTGGTGCCGCTGGCGAGCTACATCATCGCCACCGAGCCGCTCGGCGAGGGCGTGGTGGACCGGCTGTTCCCGGGGCGGCGCATGATCGTCGACACGCGGCGCATCCTGAACTACTTCCCCCCTCGCCCGACGGCACGCGCGTGCTCTGGGGCGGGCGCGCGCGCTTCCGAGGCTGGGACGCGGAGCGGACGGCGCCCGTGCTGCACGCGGCCATGGCCGAGGTGTTCCCCGAGCTAAAGGGCGCGAGGCTGACGCATGCTGGAACGGCAACGTCGCCTTCGACGGCATCCCGCACATCGGCGTGCAGGACGGCGTGCATTACGCCGCGGGCTGCCAGGGCAGCGGCGTGGCGATGGCGACTTGGCTCGGGCACCAGGCGACGCCGAAGATCGCCGGCGCGGCGAACGAGCCCTTCGCGCTCGACGGCCTGCCCTTCCCGACCCGGCCCTTCCACCGGAGCGATCCGCGCTGGCTCCTGCCGCTGGTCGGGGGGTGGTACCGGCTGCGCGACGGGCTGGACCGCGCGGCGGCGTGATGCCCGCATCCGTGCGCACGCGCCCTTGCGCACCCGGCGCGGCGCGCGCCCCGTTCCGCCGGCGGGCCGGACGTGCGAAAGGCTCGCCGCAGAGGGAGGAGGACCGCCATGTTCCGCCGATTCGCGCTCACGGCCGCGCTGCTTGCCCCGGCCGCCACGTCCGCCCAGGCGCCCGGCGCCGCGCCGCCGCCCGCCGCGGCGCCGCCCGCCGCGGCGCCGCAGGCCCAGCAGCAGGCGGCGCCGCGCGGCAGCCTGGTGACGGAGCGCAGCATCGCCGCCGCGCTCGCCGCCGAGGCCGCGGCCGCCGCGGTGGAGGCCTGCGCCGGCCGCGGCTGGCGCGTCGCGGCGGCGGTGGTGGACCGCTCCGGCGTGCTGAAGGCACTGCTGCGCGGCGACGGCGCCGCGCCGCACACCGTGGACAGCGCGCGCGGCAAGGCCTACACGGCGGCGACCCTGCGCAACACCACCAGCGCGCTGCAGGAGACGGTGCGCACCAATCCCGGCGCGTCGCAGCTTCCCGCCATCCCCGGCCTGCTGATCCTGGGCGGCGGCATCCCGATCCGGGTCGGCGAGGAGGTGGTCGGCGCGATCGGCGTCGGTGGCGCGCCGGGAGGGAATTTCGACGACCAGTGCGCGGAAGCCGGCATCGCCCGCATCCGCGACCGGCTGCCGTGAGTGCGACGCGGCACCCGCGCGCCGCGGCGCCCCGGGCGCGGCGTGAGGGGCCGCCTCCGGCCGATCGCGGCCGCGGGCCGCGCGGCGGCGCGATTCGCCGGGCCGGTCGCGCGAGGGCGCGGGATGCCGCCATGACGCGGATCGGCGCCGCTTGAGGCCGTCCGTCCCTCCGCCCTCCGCCGGCGCGCTCGATGCGACCGCGGTCGGGCTTCTGGTCCTGCTCTGCGCGCTGTGGGGCGTCGCGCAAGTGGCGGTGAAGGCGGGCAATGCGGGCATCGCGCCGGTGCTGCACTGCGCGCTGCGCTCGCTCGGCGCGGCGGCGCTGGTGCTGCTGTGGTGCCGGTTGCGCGGCATCCGGCTCGGCATGCGCGACGGCTCGCTCGCGCCGGGGCTGCTCGCCGGCCTGCTGTTCGCCGGCGAGTTCCTGCTGATCTTCGCCGGCATGGACCGCACCACCGCGGCGCGCGGCGTGGTGTTCGTCTATTTCGCGCCCTTCGTCGTCGCGCTCGGCGCGCACCGGTTCACGCCGGGGGACCGGCTGACCGGCGCGAAGCTCGCCGGCCTCGCCGCCGCCTTCCTCGGCCTCGCCCTCGCCTTCGCCGACAGCCTGCGCCTGCCCTCGGCGCGCGAGCTGGAGGGCGACCTGATGTGCCTCGCCGCGGCGGTGCTCTGGGGCGCGACGACGGTGGTGATCAAGGCGTCGCGGCTTGCGCGCGTGCCGGCGGCCAAGACGCTGCTGTACCAGCTCGGCGTCTCGGCGGCGGTGCTGCCGCCGGCCTCGCTGCTGCTCGGCGAGAGCTGGACGATCCGCTGGGAGCCGCCGGTGGTCGCCGCCCTCGCCTACCAGGTGCTGATCGTCGCCTCGGCAAGCTACGTCGCCTGGTTCTGGCTGATCGCGCGCTACCCGGCCTCGCGCCTTGCCGCCTTCACCTTCCTCACGCCCGTCTTCGGCGTCGCCGCCGGCGCGCTGCTGCTGGGCGAGCCGGTGACGCCGGCGCTCGCCGCCGCGGTGGCGCTGATCGGCTTCGGCATCTGGCTCGTCAACCGGCCGGAGCCGGCGCGCCCGCCCGCGGATTGAGCCGCAGGCGCCTGGCCGGATTGCCGGTAGCGACGGCGGCGAAGCGCGCCAGCACGTCCTCGGGCCAGGGCGCGACGCGGCGGGCGCCGAGATCCACGCAGAGGTAGAGCACCTCGTTCTCCGCCACCTCCCATCCCTCCTCGGCGTGGCGCATGCGGTGGCGCAGCAGCAGCCGCTTGGCGTCGAAGGCGAGCACCTCCGAGTCGCAGGCGAGCGGCGCGCCGAGCGTCACCTCCCGGAGGTAGGCCTGCCAGGATTCGGCGGCGAAGGTGCCGAGGCCGCGCGCGCGGAACCCGGGGCCGAGCCCGAGGCGCGGCCACAGGGCGTCGGTCGCCATGTCGAAGACGACCAGGTAGTAGGCGAGGTTCATGTGCCCGTAGTGGTCCACCCATTCCGGACGGACGCGGGCGAGCGGTTCGGTCGGCATGACGCGCTTCCTACCCGCAGGCAGGGCGGGCGGACCAGCCCGGGGCGGCGCCGTCCGCGGCCTCCGCCCGCCGCGCGCCGCCGCCGGGGAAATCGCCCGCGAGGCCGGCGCGTGCCGCCGGGACCCAGGGGAGCCGCCCCCGCGCCTGCGCCGCAGCCGCGGCCGGGAGCGGAAGCGCCGCGCGCCGTGCCGCCGCGCCGGCGGGCGGCGGCCGCATCAGTGGATGTCGTCCATCCGGGCGAAGGCCTCGCGCAGCGCGGCGACGGTGAGCCGGCCCGAGCGGCACAGGTCGAGGATCACCTTCTCCCGCCGCGCGCCGAGCTCGATCGCGGCGGGCAGCAGCTTCACCGCCTCGTGCGGGATCACCACCGCGCCGTGGCGGTCGGCGTGCACCACGTCGTTGTGCGCGCAGGGCATGCCGTGGACGTTCACCGGGCTGCCGAAGTCCACCACATGCACGTAGGCGTGCGAGGGGCCGACCATCCCGGCGAGCATCTGGAAGCCGGGCGCCACCATGTCGAGGTCGCGGATCGAGCCCGAGGTGACCACGCCCAGCGCGCCGAGCGCCTTGTGCACGGCGCTGTTCACCTCGCCCCAGAAGGCGCCGGTGCCGGGAACCTGGTCGAGGTCCTCGATCACCACCACGGTCGGCAGCGGGCTGTCGGCGACGTATTCGTACCAGCCGAGGCGGGCGGCGCGGTCCTCCTCCCGGCTGCGGCCGGAGGGGCGGGCGGCGCGTATGGTGCCGGTGCGGGCGAGGCCGCAGATCGGCGGCAGCGACGGGTCGGCGCAGACGAAGGGGCGGACGGTGAAGCCGTGGCCGCGGCGCGCGGGAGCGACGATCTCGAGCGCATTGCAGATCGTCGGCGTGTCCCACTGGCGCAGCGCCTCGAGATCGGTGGCGGTGAACGGCAGATCGGTCATGACGGGGTCCCTCCGCCCGCACCATCGGCGGCGGCGGGCGCGTCGTCAAATGCGCGACCGGCCGGCGCGCCTCGGCGGCGACGCCGTGCCACCAGGGGACGCGGGCAGGATCGCGGCGAGGATGGCCCACGCGCAAGGCGTCCCGGCGACAGCAGCGACGGTACCGCCGGGCGTCCGTTGCGGCTCCGCCTGGCCGGGCCCCGCCGCGGACCGTCCGCGTACCGTCCGGATGGCCCTGTGCGGCATCGCGCCGCCCGGCCAGGCGCAGCGCTGCGTGCGCGCCGACGCCGGCGGGACGGCGGGAGGCGGCGCGGCCCGGCCGGTTGCCGGGGAGCAGGGCCGTGCGGCGGCCCGGCAGCGCCCCGCGCCCCCGCGCGCGTGCTCGCGATGGGCCGCTCGCGCGCGGTCCGCTCAACGCCGCCTGCGCGATATCCGGCGCCGTCGCCGTGGACCGCTTGTGCGCGCGGTCCGCTCCGGCGGAGAGCGGCCGTGCCGCCGCCATCGCGCCGGACGCGACGCGGGCCCCTCGCACCGCCCGTTCCGCCCGCGGGGCGCGGTCTCAGGCCGCGGCGGGGCGCCGCAGCGCGCGCCAGACCTTCTCCGGCGTCAGCGGCATGTCGAGATGCGCCACGCCGAGCGCGTCGCACACCGCCGAGACGATCGCCGGCGGCGCGCCGCACGCCCCGCCCTCGCCTGCGCCCTTCACGCCGAGGTCGTTGGAGGGGCAGGGCACGACGTTGAGGTCGAGGCGGAAGGAGGGCGCGTCGGACGCGCGCGGCAGGGCGTAGTCCTGGAAGGTGGCGGTGAGGAACTGGCCGCTTTCCGGGTCGTAGCGCGCGTGCTCGAGCATCGCCTGGCCGATGCCGGCCACGATGCCGCCGTGGCACTGCCCATGCACGAGCATCGGATTGATCGGCACGCCGACATCGTCCACCGCGGCATAGTTCACCAGCGCCACCTCCCCGGTCTCTGGGTCCACCTCCACCTCGGCGACATGGCAGCCGTTGGGGAAGTTGCACTCCGTGTCGCGTCGGTAGAGGAGCTTCTCGTCCAGGCCCGGCGTCTCCCCGGGCGGCAGGCGCGCGGGGTCGTGCGCGGCGGCGATCACCTGGTCCCAGGTAACGGCGAGATCGGTGCCGGCGACGCGGAAGACGCCGTCCTCGAACTGCAGGTCCTCGGTGCCGGCCTCGAGCAGGTGCGCGGCGATGCGGCGCGCCTTCTCCAGCACCCGCTCGGCCGCGCGCGCCACCGCCACCCCGCCCATCTGCGAGGAGCGCGAGCCGCCGGTGCCGCCCCCCTGCTCCACCACCTCGGTGTCGCCCTGGATCAGGTCGATGCGGTCGAAGGGGATGCCGAGCCTGTCCGCGAGCACCTGGGCGAAGGCCGTCTCGTGCCCCTGGCCGTGGCTGAAGGTGCCGACGACGACGCGCGCGCGGCCCTCCTCGGTCAGCGTCACCCGCGCCCATTCCTGCGGCTGGCCGCCGGAGGCCTCGATGAAGTAGCCGAGGCCGATGCCGCGCAGCCGGCCGCGCGCGCGCGCCGCGGCGCGGCGGGCGGGGAAGCCCTGCCAGTCGGCGAGCCGCAGCGCCATCTCCTGCGTCTCCGCGAAGCGGCCGCTGTCGATCACGTTGCCGACGCAGTTGGCGTAGGGGATCTGCTCCGGCCGGATGAAGTTGCGCCGGCGGATCTCGTCGCGGCCGATGCCGAAGGCGGCAGCGCCCAGGTCGAGCAGGCGCTCGACGACGTACACGGTCTCCGGCCGGCCGGCACCACGGTAGGCGTCGGTCGGCGCGGTGTTGGTGAAGACGCAGCGCACCTGCACGTTGACCGGCTGGATGTCGTACACCGTGCCGTTGATGCGCCCGCCCGCCAGCGTCGGGATGCGCGGGCCGAAGTCGAGCAGGTAGGCGCCCATCGCCGCGACGGTGCGCACCTTCAGGCCGATCGCCCTGGCGTCCGCATCGAAGGCCATCTCGGCGTGGGTAACGTGGTCGCGGCCGTGCGGGTCGCAGAGGAAGGTCTCGGCGCGGTCGGCGCGCCACTTCACCGGCCGGCCGAGCCGCCGCGCCGCCCACAGCACCAGCGCGCTCTCCGGGAACAGCTTGCCGCGCAGACCGAAGCCGCCGCCGACATCGGGCGAGATCACGCGCAGCCTGTCCTTCGGCACCTTGAAGACGTGCTGCGCCAGGCCGTCGCGCACCCGGATCACCCCTTGGGTGGGCGAGCGGAGGATGTAGCGCACGCCGTCCCACTCGCCGATCGCGACGCGCGGCTCCATCGGGTTGCCGACCAGGCGGTTGTTGACGAGGTCCACCGTGACGACCTTGTGGGCGCGGGCGAAGGCCTCCTCGGTCTCCCGCTCGCGCCCGCTCGACCAGTGGACGCAGAGGTTGGAGCCGCGCTCCGGCCAGATCACCGGCGCATCCGGCGCGTCGGCGGCGGCGGTGTCGGTGACGGAGGGCAGGATCTCGTACTCGACCTCGATCAGCTCGGCCGCCTCGATCGCCTGCGCGCGCGTCTCGGCGACGACGAGGGCGACGGGGTCGCCGACATAGCGCACGCGCTCGCTCTGCAGGATCGGGCGCGGCGGGCACCACAGCGGCTTGCCGTCCACGCCGGGCACCTCGACCAGGACCGGCAAGAGGCCGAGACCGTCCTCGGCCACCTCCCGGCCGGTGAGCACGGCGATCACGCCGGGGGCGGCCTGCGCCGCGCGGGTGTCGATCGCGACGATGCGCGCATGGGCGTGCGGCGAGCGGAGGATCGCGGCGTGCGCCTGGCCGGGGCGGTTGATGTCGTCGGTGTAGGTGCCGCGGCCGGTGAGGAAGCGGACATCCTCCTTCCGGCGCACGGGCTGTCCGATGCCGAACTTCTCCATGGGTCTCCCCCGAAGATGCGGCGCCAAGGAAGCGGGGCGGCGGCGATCTGTCGAGTGGGCCGCCGGGCCCGCCCCGCGCCACCGCGTCGCCCCGGGCGCCGCACGCCCGGCGTGAGCGCGAGTCGCGCATCGCCGCCGCCGCCTTCCCCGCACGCCGGCGGGCGGAGCACGGGCGCATTGACGCGCCGCCGCCCGCCCCCCAGCCTGGGCGCGCGGATCAGGGGGCCAGGACCATGCGCGCCTACGAAGGCCAATTCTCCGACAACCGACCGATCAGGCGCTCGCGCGAGGAGAAGCGGCGGCAGCTCGCCGAGCTGCGGCAGACGCTCGCGGGGATGAAGCCGCACGTCTCGCCCGCGCTGCGGGCCTCGATCGCGGCGAAGATCGCGGCCCTGGAGGCGGAGCTGGGCGAACGCCGGGGCTGACCGGCGGCGCGCCGCCGGCCGCGGCCCATGCTGTCCAAGGAACGGATCGCCGACGGCGGAAGACAGCCGGGCACGCGGCTCCGCCCGGCCGGTGACGCGCCGGCGCCGCCATCGCGCCCGGCCGAGCGGCGACAACACTACGGGCGGCAGGGCAGGCGGCGCTGTTCGAGGAATGCGATCCGCGCCGGGAGGTCGTATGGCCGGCAGAGCAACAGAGCGGCGAGGCCGAGGCCCACCCGCCGGCCGTCCGGCAGGGCAGCGCCCGGCTCGTCGCTGTCGATCTCCAGATCCACGGCCGCGAGTCCGGGCGGCGCCTCCAGCGTCAGCGTGAACCGCAGGCCCGCTGGCGCGAGCAGCCGCCGCTCCGGCCCGCCGGGACCGAGGCGCACCCGCACCGTCAGGTCCTCCGGCGGCGCCACGCAGTCGAGCTGCAGGCGCATCGGCGCCGCGGTCGGTGCCTCGAGAGGAAGGCGCAGCTGCGCCCGCCCCGGCCTGGTCCACACCCCCCAGGGCTCGAGCGGATGCCAGCCGAGGCCGACGCGCGCCATGTCCGCGAGCGCCATGTCGACGCTCGGCATCGTCTCCCCGGCCAGGCGCAGCGCCAGCACGCGGCCCGGACGCAACGCCACCTGCCGTGCCCGCGCCTCCGCGAGCGCCGCCGCCTCCTCCTTCGCCGGCACGGCGCGCAGCGCCGCGAGAATCTGATCCTTCACCGCCCGCCAGTCGCGCAGCCGCACGCGCCGCGCAAGACGCGCCTCCGCCGCCTGCCGCGCCGCCGCATCGAACAGCAGGACCTCGAGCTTCGACACCAGATCGTCGAGATCGCCGGGCGCGAAGTACACCGCTCCCTCCCCGCCCGCCTCCGGCAGCGAGGAATGGCGCGGCACCAGCGGCACGCGGCCGAAGGCGAGGCTCTCCGTAACCGGGAGCCCCCAGCCCTCGTAATGGCTGTTGTAGAGGGTGAACAGGCAGCGCCGGTAGAGCGCCGCGAGCGTGCTGTCCGGCACGCCGTGCACGATGGACACGCGGTGCGCGAGCTCCTGCGCCTCGGCCAGCAGCGCGAGGGCCGGCTCCGCCAGCCAGCCCGGCTTGCCGACGCAAAGCAGGCGCGGCACCGCCGCGGTGCCGTGCCGGGCGATCAGCCTCCGCCAGGCGCGGAAGGCCAGCAGGTGGTCCTTGCGCGATTCGATGGTGCCTACGAACAGCACGAAGGGCTCGCCGGGCGCCGGCAGCCGCGGGTCCGCGTCCGCCCCGGCCGCGCCGCTCGCCTCGGCGCCGAGCGCCGGCCGGGGGTCGGCGTCAAGCGGAACGACCGTCGCCGGCAGCTCCGCCGCCGGGAGCAACGCCGCGAGCTCGCGCCGCACATCCACGAGGGTGCAGCGCGAATTGCAGAGCAGCGCGTCGGCATGCAGCGCGAGCGAGGCGAACCACTGGGCGAACTCGCGCACCAGCCCGGCGCTGCAGTGCTGCGGCACGATCAGGGGGATGCAGTCGTGCACGAAGGGCACATAGCGCAGGCCGAAGCGCGCCTTGGCATCGCGCACGCGCAGGAAGTAGTCGCGGATCCACCACGAGGTGCCGAGATTGCAGAGCACCGCCCCCGGCGCGAAGGCGAGGGCGGCCCCCTCGGCCAGCGCGCCGCGCAGCTCCGCGAGCGCCGCCTGCCAAGCGAAGTCGTGCGGGTCAGCGCCGCACTGGGAGAGCCGCCAGAGGCGCAGGAACAGCGCCGGCGCGACCGCCCGCCAGGCACCGTGCTGCTGGTCGAAGGCGGCGACCGCGACCGGCTCCCCGGCCGGCGCATCGAGCAGCGCATGAGCGATGACGTTGAGCTGGACGCGCTGGATCCCGGTCGGGGCCCGGTTGTCGGCGAAATAGGCGAACAGGTCGGAAGCGTCGAAGACGAAGCGGGCGTCCGCCGCGCCCTCGCGCCCTGCAGCGGCCTCGGGCGCGACGGCGGGAGGCGGCGCGCCCGCCGCGGTGCGGGCCGCACGGGCGCGGGCCAGGGCGGCGGCGGCGGGCCCGCGCTCGCCCAGCGCGTCGAGCGCCTCGGCCAGGCGCTCCTCCGCCTCCGCGGCCCCGGGCGTTCCCGCCGCGAGCGCCGCCGCCTCCTCGCACGCGCGCAGGGCGGCGGCGAGGTCGCCCGCGGCGGCCAGGCAGGCGCCGAGCGCAAGGCGCGCGCGCCAGTCCTCCGGACGCTCCGCCAGCGCCGCGCGCCACGCCGCGATCGCCGCGCTGCGCATCCCGGACGCCGCGAGCGCCGCCGCGAGGCCGGCGGCGTCGGGCAAGGCGGAGTGCTGCGGCGCCGCGCCGTCCATCGCGCCAGGCCGCGGCTCACTGCGGCCAGTTCACGCCGACGCGGGCATAGGCCTCGCGCAGCCTGGCACGGTACCGCTCCGCGCTGAACCGCGCCGCCTGGGCGGGCCCCTCCACGGACAGGCGGCCGCGCAGGTCGGAATCGGCATCGAGCGCGCGGATGGCTTGCGCCATCTCGCGCACGTCGTAGGGGTCCGCCTGCAGCGCGGCGTCGCCCACGACCTCGGGCATCGAGGCGGTGTTGGAGGTCATCACCGGCGTCCCGAGGGTCATCGCCTCCAGCGCCGGCAGGCCGAAGCCCTCGTAGAGCGAGGGGAAGAGCACCGCCTTGGCGCCGCGGATCAGGCTGACCAGCAGCGGGAAGGAGGCGTAGTCCACCAGCATCACCGTATGGCGCGTCATGGTGCGGTCGCCGCGGGTGAGCAGGTAGCGGATGTGCTCGTTGTCGGCGATGATGCGCAGCTCCTCCTCCGACTTCCACGCCCGCTTGCCGACGATGACCAGCGGGTCCGCGGCGCCGGAGGCGAGGTAGGCCTCGATCAGCCGCCCGACGTTCTTCTTTGGCTCGATCGCGCCGAAGAAGAGGAAGTAGCGCCGGAATTCCAGCCCGAAGGTCCCGGCCACCTCGGTGCGCACCTCGTCGAGCGGCTTGGCCGCGTATTTCGCCGGGATCTCCACGCTCTGGTAGGTGTTGGTGACCTTGTCCTCCGGCACGCCGAGCAGGTTGACGATGTCGCGCCGCGAGCACTCGGAGACGGTGATGATGTGGTCGGCGCGGCGCGCGATCTGGCGCACCAGGCGGAAGTAGAGGCGCTTGTTGTCGAGCGTGGTGTAGGGCAGCCGGAGCGGCACCAGGTCGTGCATCGTGTACACGTTGCGCGCGCCGGGCACCCTCAGCGCCAGCGGGTAGGTCCAGTGCATCACCTGGGGCGCCGAGCGGAAGTGCACGCGCATCCGCGTGCGGTAGGTCCGGAAGTGCAGATGCGAGGTCGCGAACAGGTTCTGCACGTTCCAGAGATGGTCGAAATGCGGCAGGCGGCTCTGGAACTGGGTGCTGATCACCCTCCCCGTGATCGGCACCCGGGTGGCGATCTCGCCGAAGGGCGAGCTGACGACGCGCCGGAGGGTGTGCAGGGCGCGCACGAGCTTCGAGGGGCTGCCGACCAGCGGGTCGAAGAAGGCGATCTCCCGGATCAGCGAGTTCAGCGCGAGGGTGGAGCTGCGCGTGCCGTAGAGCACCCCGACCTCCGCCCCGAGGTCGCGCAGCGCGAAGGACAGGTTGCGGGCGTAGGTCGCCACCCCCGTCCCCTGTTCCAGGGCGAGATTGTATCCGTCAATGAAGATGCGCGGACGGCGGTTCCGGTCGCGGCTGCTGGAGGAGAACACCGGTTCGGGCCCGTTCCTTCCGTGCCGGCGCGGGCGGGCGAGAGTCGTGTTGCGCCAGGGTACTGGTCTCAACCTGTCGTTTATGCCGCCTGGCGTCAAGCGCGGCTGGGCGCGCCCCCCTTCCTTCCGCTCCCTTGAACGCGCCCGGGCGGTCTCCTACCTCCGGTGGCGTGGCCGGCCGGGCCCGGACGCCGGGCCACGGCCGTCGTGCCCGCAGGCGATCCTCACCAGACCGTCTCACGGTCATGACGACGCGACCGACCACGCTCTTCCGTTCCAGGCCGCCGGTGCGCGGCCGGATGTCCCTCCGCCCCGCTCCCCCGCTCCTCGCCGATGCGCTCTCGCTGCTCGCCCGCAGCGCGGCGATCGGGCTCGGCGTGCTGGCGCTGCTGGGCGGGCTCGGCCTCGCGGGGATGGCGCCGCGCTGAGGCGGCACGGCGGCCGGCGGGGCAGCGCGGCCACGGCGCCGGGTTGAAGCGGCGCCGGGGCGGGGCTAGAGCACGCGCGCCCCGTCCGGAAGCCCGCCATGACCGATGTCGTTCCCGTCCGCCGCGCCCTGCTCTCCGTCTCCGACAAGACGGGGCTCGTCGAGTTCGGGCGCTTCCTCGCCGCGCGCGGGGTCGAGATCCTGTCCACCGGCGGCACCGCCCGCGCGCTGCGCGAGGCGGGCGTGCCGGTGAAGGACGTCTCCGAGCACACCGGCTTCCCGGAGATCCTCGACGGCCGGGTCAAGACGCTGGTGCCGCAGGTGCATGGCGGCCTGCTCGGCCGGCGCGACCTCCCCGAGCACCGCGCGCAGATGGCGGCGCACGGCATCGCGCCGATCGACCTCGTCGCGGTCAACCTCTACCCGTTCGAGGCGACGGTCGCGCGCGGCGCCGCCTTCGCGGACTGCATCGAGAACATCGACATCGGCGGCCCGGCGATGATCAGGAGCGCCGCCAAGAACCACGCCCACGTCGCGGTGCTGACCGAGCCCGCGCAGTTCGACCTGGTGCGCGCCGAGATCGAGGCCCGGGGCGGCACCACGCTCGCGCTGCGCCGCCGCCTCGCCGCCGCGGCCTATGCGCGCACCGCGGCCTACGACGCGGCGATCGCCGCCTGGTTCGCGCGGCAGGAGGGCGAGGAGTTCCCGCAGCGCCTCGTCCTCGCCGGCACGCGGCGCCAGACGCTGCGCTACGGCGAGAACCCGCACCAGCGCGCCGCCTTCTACGCCGACGGCACGGACCGCCCCGGCGTGGCGACGGCGGTGCAGGTGCAGGGCAAGGAGCTCTCCTACAACAACCTCAACGACACCGACGCGGCCTTCGAATGCGTCGCCGAGTTCGATCGCCCGGCGATCGTCATCGTCAAGCACGCCAATCCCTGCGGCGTGGCGGTCGCGGACGACCTCGCCGCCGCCTGGGATCTGGCGCTGCGCTGCGATCCCGTCTCCGCCTTCGGCGGCATCGTCGCCGCCAACCGGCCGCTCGACGCGCGGGCGGCGGAGAAGATCAGCGCCATCTTCACCGAGGTGGTCGTCGCCCCCGACGCCGACGCGGCGGCGCGAGCGGTGTTCGCGCGCAGGAAGAACCTGCGCCTGCTGCTGACCGGCGGCCTGCCCGACCCGGCCGCGCCGGGCACGATCCTCCGCAGCGTCGCCGGCGGCTTCCTCGCCCAGTCGCGCGACGCCGGGCGCGTGACGGAGGCCGACCTCAAGGTGGTGACGAAGCGCGCGCCCACCGCCGCCGAGCTCGCCGACCTGCTGTTCGCCTTCCGCGTCTGCAAGCACGTCAAGTCCAACGCCATCGTCTATGCCAAGGGCGGCGCGACCGTCGGCATCGGCGCGGGGCAGATGAGCCGCGTGGATGCTGCGCGCATCGCCGCCTGGAAGGCCGAGGAGGCGGCGAAGGCCGCCGGCCTCGCGGAGCCGCTGACGACGGGCTCGGTGGTCGCCTCCGACGCCTTCTTCCCCTTCCCCGACGGGCTGCTCGCCGCGGCCGCGGCGGGTGCCACGGCGGTGATCCAGCCGGGGGGCTCGATCCGCGACGCCGAGGTGATCGCGGCGGCGGACGCGGCGGGGCTGGCGATGGTCTTTACGAATATGCGACACTTTCGGCACTAAAACGTCCGGCGGCCGATTCGCGACGGCCCCGGAGGGAGGGGCCGAAGATGGGATCGGACGCAGCAATGCTGCTCGCAGCCCAGATCGTACTGGGCCTGCTGACCGTTGCCGCCGTCTTCCTTATTGCCCGGCGGTCGCGCGACGACGGGGCTGTCAGCGCACTGGCCACCAAAGTGGACTCGCTGATGATTCTGCAGGAGCGCCAAGCCGGGCATTTGGCCGATATCGAGCGCCTCATGGAGCGGCGCCTATCCGATGTAGCGGAGCGCCTGAATGCGGCCATGCTCGACCAGACGAAGGCGCTCGGCAGGGCCGCCACTGAGCAGGCCGAACGGCTGGGGACCATGGAGAACCGCCTTTCGGACCGGCTCGCCGACGACGCGAAGGCCACCCAGGCCACGGTCCGGGCTTCGGAGGAGTCGATCTCCAGGGCATTCGAGGAGCAGCGGATGCAACTCGCCGACCGGGCCGCCGCGCTGCGCCGCGATGTCATGCAAGGTGTCGGGGACCTCAATCGTGCGGTCGAGACCGTCAAGACCACCCTGGTCGAGGGACAAGCGAAGATCGAGCAGGGAATAGCGCGCGAGATGAAGGAAGCGCGCGACCTGATCGACCGGAAGAGCGAGGAGACACGCAGCCTTGTGGATCTGCGCCTCAAGGAAATACGGGAGGCGAACGACGCACGTCTGGCGGAGATCCAGAGGGCTGTGAACGAGCAGCTGCACAGCGCGGTCGAGAAGCAGATGAACGAGAGCTTCAACCGCGTAATCGACCAGTTCGCAGCGGTCCAGAAGGCGATGGGCGACGTGCAGCAGGTCACGTCCCAGATCGGCGACATCAAGCGGATCTTCTCCAACGTGAAGACTCGCGGCGGCTGGGCCGAGGCGCAAGTCAAGGCCCTGCTTGACGACATCCTCCCTCCCGGCGGCTACGAGACGAACGTGCGCCTGAAGGACGACAGCCAGGAGGCGGTAGAGTTCGCCGTACTGATGCCGTCGCAGGGCGGGGAACGGGTCTATCTTCCCATCGATGCGAAGTTTCCGACCGAGGACTACGAACGTCTCCTCACAGCATCCGAATGCGGCGACGCCGAAGGCGAGGCGCGCGCCCGCAACGCCCTGCAACGCCGTGTGCGCGAGGAGGCGGCGAAGATCGCGGCGAAATACATCCATCCACCACGCACGGTAGAGTTCGCCGTGCTCTATCTGCCGACTGAAGGCCTCTACGCCGAGGTGGCGAGGGTGAACGGGCTCCTGGAGGAGCTAGGCAGGGTACACCGCGTCCTCATTCTCGGCCCGAGCCTGCTGCCGGCGATGCTTCGCACTATCCAGCTCGGGCACGTGACCCTGGCGCTGAATCAGAAGGCCGATCTGGTACGCGAACTCCTCGGCGCCACCAAGACCGAGATGGAAAAGATGGACAAGGTGCTCGGAACCTTGGCGAAGCAGGTGGGCACGGTCGGCAGCACAATCGAGAAAGCCAAGGTTCGCACGCGTGCCGTTGCGCGGAAGCTCAAGGGTATCGAGGCAGTGCCCCTCGACCGCGTGGACGAGATCCTCGCGATCGGCGCCGAGCTCGAACCAGGTGAGGAGGCGCTAGAGGACGAAGTAGCGGGGGGGTGAAGCCCGGGCTGGCGAAGGGTGGTCCTTCAACTCCAGTCCGCCGCGGGCTTCCTCGCCCTCGCCGCCCTCGCCTGGGCGCTCGGCGGCTTCCGGCGCGGCGTCGCCTGGCGCGTCGTCGCCGCCGGGCTCGGCCTGCAGGTCCTGCTCGCCGCGCTGATGCTGCACCTGCCGCCGTTCCGCGCCGCCTTCGCCCTCGCCGCCCGCGCGGTGGAGGCGCTCAGCCGCGCCACCGTCGCCGGCACCAGCCTCGTCTTCGGCTATCTCGGCGGGGCGCCGCTGCCCTTCGCCGAGATCCGGCCGGGCGCGAGCTTCATCCTGTTCTTCCAGGCCCTGCCGCTGGTGCTCGTCGTCGGCGCCCTCTCCGCCGTGCTCTACCACTGGCGCGTGCTGCCCGTGGTGGTGGCCTTCCTGGCGCGCGGGCTGCGCCGCGCCTTCGGCATCGGCGGCGCCTGCGGCTTCTCCGTCGCGGCCAACGTCTTCGTCGGCATGGTCGAGGCGCCGCTGCTGATCCGCCCCTGGCTCGTGCGCCTCTCGCGCGCCGAGCTGTTCGCGGTGATGACCGCGGGGCTCGCCACCATCAGCGGCAACACGCTGGTGGTGTACGCCGCCCTCCTCGCGCCGGTGGTGCCCGACGCCGCCGGCCAGCTCCTCACCGCCAGCCTGGTCTCCGCCCCCGCCGCCGTGCTCGTCGCGCTGCTGATGATCCCTCCCGCGCCCGGCGAGGCGGCAGCGACGCCGGCCGCGGAGGAGGTCCGCGCCCCGCGCCTCTACGATTCCACCATGGAGGCGGTGGTGCGCGGCACCGGCGACGGCCTTTCGCTGCTGCTTGGCATCATGGCGGCGCTGATCGTCTTCGTCGCGCTGGTCGCGCTGGTCAACCAGGCGCTCGAGCCGCTCACCGGAATGACCTTGCAGCGCCTCGCCGGCTGGATCTTCTGGCCGCTCGCCTTCGCGATGGGGGTGCCGGCGGAGGAGGCGGGCGCGGTCGCCCGCGCGCTCGGCGTCAAGGTCGTGATCAACGAGTTCGTCGCCTATCTCGACCTCGCCCAGTCGGGCGGCGCCGGTCTCAGCGAGCGTTCGCGCCTCGTCCTCGCCTACGCGCTGTGCGGCTTCACCAATTTCGGCTCGGTCGGGATCATGGTCGGGGGCATGACGGCGATGTGCCCGGAACGGCGGGCCGAGATCGTGGCGCTCGGCCTGCCCGCGCTGGTCTCGGCCTCGATCGCCTGCTGCATGACGGGCGCGGTGGCGGGGCTGCTGACCCCGCCCTGAGCAGGGGCCACACGGGGACGCCGCGCCGATCCGCCGACGCCCCGCACCGGATGCACCGCCCCGGCGCGGCGCCGCGCCTTCGCCTGGCTGCCGCGGAGCCGAGGCAGGCGGCGGGGCGCGGTTGCCTCGCACCCCCGTCCGTGGAACCCTGGCGGCCACGCCATCCGGGGATGCCGCCCGCCATGAGCCACCTGGTCCACCGCAGTCTGCGCAGCACGCCGCCCCTCGCCGTCGCCGGCAAGGGGATCTACCTCTACGACGCCGAGGGTCGCGAGGTCATAGACGGCTCCGGCGGCGCCGCCGTCGCCTGCCTCGGCCACGCCCACCCGAAGGTGCTGGCGGCGATGCAGGCGCAGATGGAGAAGCTCTGCTACGCCCACACCGCCTTCTTCTCCTGCGAGAGCGCCGAGCGGCTCGCCGACATCATGGTCGGTCACGCCCCCGGCGGCCTGACCCACGCCTATTTCTGCTCCTCGGGCTCGGAGGGGAACGAGGCGGCGCTGAAGATGGCGCGGCAGTACTTCCTCGAGATCGGCCAGCCGCAGCGCACGAGGTTCATCGCCCGGCGCCAGAGCTACCACGGCAAC
Organism: Caldovatus aquaticus; assembly: GCF_019458025.1. GTDB lineage: Bacteria > Pseudomonadota > Alphaproteobacteria > Acetobacterales > Acetobacteraceae > Caldovatus > Caldovatus aquaticus. The sequence goes on from NZ_JAHZUY010000005.1 coordinate 127,950, forward strand.
ACCCTCGGCGCGCTCGCCGCCGGCGGCAACGCGATGCGCCGCAAGCCCTACCTGCCGATCCTCTCCGACGCCTTCAGCCACGTCTCGCCCTGCTACGCCTATCGCGACCGGCGCGACGACGAGTCGGACGAGCAGTACGTCGCCCGCCTCGCCGCCGAGCTGGAGGCGGAGTTCCAGCGCCTCGGCCCCGACACCGTCATCGCCTTCATCGCCGAGACGGTGGTCGGCGCGACGCTCGGCTGCGTCGCCGCCCTGCCCGGCTACTTCAAGGCAGTGCGCGAGATCTGCGACCGCCACGGCGCGCTGCTGATCCTCGACGAGGTGATGAGCGGCGTCGGCCGCTGCGGCACCCTGCACGCCTGGGAGCAGGAGGGCATCGCGCCCGACATCCAGGTGGTGGCGAAGGGGCTCGGCGGCGGCTACCAGCCGATCGGCGGCATCCTCGTCTCCGGCCGCGTGATCGAGGGGCTCGCCGCGGGCAGCGGCGCCTTCATGCACGGCCATACCTACCAGGCGCACCCGGTGGCCTGCGCCGCCGCCGTGGCGGTGCAGGAGGTGATCCGCGAGGAGAACCTGCTCGAGAACGTCAGGCGCATGGGCAAGCGGTTGGAGGAGCGGCTGACCGAACGCCTCGGCAACCACCGCCATGTCGGCGACATCCGCGGCCGCGGCCTGTTCTGGGCGGTGGAGCTGGTGCGGGACCGCGCCGGCAAGGAGGCCTTCGACCCGGCGCTGAAGGTGAACGAGCGCGTCAAGAGGGAGGCCTACGCCCGCGGCCTCGCCTGCTACCCGATGGGCGGCACGATCGACGGCCGGCGCGGCGATCACGTGATCCTCGCGCCGCCCTACATCGTCACCGCCGCGCAGATCGACACGATCGTCGAGCGGTTCGGCGCCGCGGTGGAAGCCGCCTGCGCCGGCCTGCCCGCCTGAGGAGAGGACAGCCCATGCGCCTGCTTCGCCGCCTAGCCCTCGCCTGCGCGCTGCTCGCGGGCGGCATCGCCAGCGCCGCCTCGGCGCAGACCCTCAACACGGTGCGCCAGCGCGGCCAGCTCGTCTGCGGCGTCAGCCAGGGCTTCGCCGGCTTCTCCGCGCCCGACAGCCGCGGCGAGATGCGCGGCCTCGACGCCGACTACTGCCGCGCCCTCGCCGCCGCGATCTTCGGCGACCCGGCCAGGGTGCGCTTCGTCCCGCTCACCGCGCAGGCGCGCTTCGCCGCGCTGCAGTCGGGCGAGATCGACGTGCTCTACCGCAACAGCACGCAGACCTTCCTGCGCGACACCTCGCTCGGCCTCAACCAGGGACCGGTGAATTTCTACGACGGCCAGGGCTTCGCGGTGCGGCGCGACGCCAATGTGCGTCGCGTGCAGGACCTGAACGGCGCCACCATCTGCGTCGCCCAGGGAACGACGCACGAGCTCAACCTCGCCGACGTCTTCCGGGCGCGCAACATGCGCTTCCAGCCGGTGGTGTTCGAGCGCATAGACACCATGTACCAGGCCTTCTTCGCCGGCCGCTGCGACGCGATGACCCAGGACTCCTCGGCGCTCGCCGGGGCGCTCGCCACGGTCGCGCCCAACCCGGCGGACTACGCGGTGCTGGAGGAGACGATCAGCAAGGAGCCGCTCGGCCCCTTCACGCGCAGCGGCGACGAGCAGTGGTCGAAGGTCGTCGCCTGGCTGCACCACGCGCTGGTCGAGGCGGAGGAATACGGCGTCACCCAGGCCAACGCCGAGCGGCTAGCGCGCGAGAGCCCCAACCCCACGGTGCAGCGCCTGCTCGGCAGCAGCGGCGAATTCGGCCGCCATCTCGGCCTCGACAACCGCTGGGCGCTGCACGCGATCCGCGCGGTCGGCAACTACGGCGAGATCTTCGAGCGCAACGTCGGGCAGGCGAGCCCGCTCAAGCTCCGGCGCGGCCTGAACGGGCTGTGGACCCAGGGCGGGCTGATGTACGCGCTGCCGATGCGCTGAGTGGCGTGGCTGCCGGCGGCAGGCCGGCGTTCCCGGGGAGCCGCGCAGGGGAGGGACCGGATGGCGCGCTTCGACGGCAAGGTGGTGCTGATCTCCGGCGGCGCGCGCGGCCAGGGCGCGGCCGAGGCGCGCCTGCTCGTCGCCGAGGGCGGCAAGGTCGTGCTCGGCGACCTGCGGGAGACGGAGGGCCAGGCGCTGGCCGCCGAGCTCGGCCCCTCTTCCGCCCTGTTCCTCCGTCTGGACGTGACCGAGAAGGCCGACTGGGCCCGCGCCGTCGCCGCAGCCGTCGGGACCTTCGGCGCGCTGCACGGCCTCGTGAACAACGCCGGCATCTACGTGCCGAAGACGCTGATGGAGACCGACGCCGCCCTGTTCGAGCGCCACATGCGGGTCAACCAGCTCGGCTGCTTCCTCGGCACGAAGGCGGTGGTGCCGGCGATGGAGCGCGCGGGCGGCGGCGCGATCGTGAACATCTCCTCCGTCGCCGGGCTGCGCGGCTCGCCCGGCGCCATCGCCTGCAGCGCGACGAATGTGCGCTGCGCGGCATGACCAAGGCCGCCGCGCTCGACCTCGCGCCGCGCGGCATCCGCGTGAACTCGGTCCATCCCGGGCCGATCGACACCGAGATGCTGAAGGTGCGCACGCCGGAGCAGAACCGCGCCCGGGTGGAGCGGGTGCCGATGAGGCGCATGGGCACGGCGGAGGAGGTGGCGAAGCTGGTGCTGTTCCTGCTCCCCGACGACAGCGCCTACATGACCGGGGCCGAGGTGGCGATTGACGGGGGCGCCGCGCTGTAGCGGGATAGCCCGGGGAGGGCGCGCGCCCCGCGATGGGAGGACCTGCGATGCGTCGCAGAAGCGTTCTCGCCGCGACGGGCGCCGCCGCCCTCGCGCTCGGCGCGCCCGCCCGCGGCGGCGCCGCGGAGGAGGCGGTGGACGTCGCCATCGTGCTCGCCGTGGACGTCTCCCGCTCGATCGACGAGGACGAGGCGCGGCTGCAGCGCGAGGGCTACCGCCGCGCGGTGAGCGATCCCCGCATCGTCGCCGCGATCCGCGGCGGCATGATCGGCGCGGTCGCCCTCGCCTATGTCGAGTGGGCGGGGATCGAGTACCAGCGGCTGGTCATCCCCTGGACCCGCATCGCCGGCGAGGCCGACGCCGAGGCCTGGGCGGAGGCGCTGGCGCGCGCGCCGCGCGTGGCGGAACGGCGCACCTCGATCGCAGGCGGCATCGCCTTCTCCCGCGCGGTCCTCGCCGCGCTGCCGTGGGAGGCGACGCGCAAGGTGATCGACGTCTCCGGCGACGGGGTCAACAACAGCGGTCCGCCGGTCGAGGAGGCGCGCGATGCCGCGGTCGCCGAAGGCATCACCATCAACGGCCTGCCGATCCTGAACGACCGCCCGCCGCTCGGCGTCGGCCCGGCGCTCGCCGACTACTTCCGCGAGCGGGTGATCGGCGGCCCCGGCGCCTTCCTCGTCGCGGCCGAGGATTTCGACAGCTTCGGCCGCGCGGTGCGGCGCAAGCTGCTGCGCGAGATCGCGGCGCGCGGCGGCGCGGCGGGAGCGGTCGTCCCCTGACCCGGCGCGGTGGCTCCCCGGCGGGCGGGCGCGAGCCGTTTCCGCCCCGGCCGGGCGCGCGGCGACGTCTCCCGCCTCTTCGCGGGTCGGGCCGATCCGCGCTCCCGGCCGTTTCCCGCCGTCCGCGATCGGCTCTAGGATCGGGCAAAACCGTCGGGGAGGGACGATCCATGCCCAAGCGCCGCATCATCCTGGCCGCCGCCCTCGCGCTGGCCGCGCTCGGCGGCGCGCCGCCCGCCGCGCGGGCCGAGTTCCCCGAGCGCCCGCTGCGCCTGATCAGCGGCTTCGCGGCGGGCGGCGCGAGCGACCTGATCTCCCGCCTGATCGCCGAGGCGGCCGCACCGCTCCTCGGCCAGCGCATCGTGGTGGAGAACCGCACCGGCGCGAACGGCGCGATCGGCGCCGCGGAGACCGTGCGCGCCGGCGCCGACGGCCACACCGCCTTCCAGTGCCCGATGGGCACGCTGACGATCGCGCCGCAGCTCCAGGGCGCCACCCTGCCGCTCGATCCCGGGCTCGAGCTCGTGCCGGTGGCCAATCTCGCCCTCTCCTCCTACGGCCTGATCGTGAAGGCCGACAGCCCCTACCGCAGCGTCGCCGACCTGATCGCCGCGGCGCGCGCGCAGCCGGGCCGCCTCACCTTCGCCAGCGCCGGCGTCGGCTCGGCGCAACATCTCTCGGGCGAGCTGCTCAAGCGCCTCGCGGGCGTGGACATCGTGCACGTCCCCTACCGCGGCGCGGCGCCGGCAATCGTGGATATCCTCGGCGGGCGCACCGATTTCATGATCACCAATCTCGGCGACGCGATGCGGCAGATCCAGGGCGGCGAGCTCCGGCTGCTGGCGCAGGGCGATCCGTCCCGCTTCCCTCTGTTCCCGGACCTCCCGCGCATCGCCGACACCGTGCCGGGCTTCGAGGTGACGGGCTGGTTCGGCATTTGCGTCCCCCGCGGCACGCCGGCCGCGGCGATCCGGCGCTGGGAGGCGGCGCTGCGCCGGGCGATGGCCGATCCCGCCCTGCTCCGCCGCCTGCAGGATGCCGGCTTCACCCCGCACTTCGAGGATGCCGAGACCTTCGCCCGGCGGGTGGAGCATGACCGCCGCACCTGGCGCGAGGTGATCCAGGCCGGCAACATCCGCGCCAACTAGCCAATGAGGGGAGGGTCCGTCGGGCGCCCGGCGCGGCCCGTCGCCGCCGTTTCCCACTGTTCCTGGCGCTTCGGTTCCCCACCTTAAGGGCGCCGCAGCGGGCAGGCGACCTTGCCCGGCGGGCCACGCAGCCCGAGCCCGTGCGGCGTGCAGAACGACGAGGTGACCGCATGGCAGAGACCGTTTCCTCCCCGCGCCGCCGCTCGCGCCTCGCCGGCACGGCCGGCGCCCTCGCCGTGGCGTTCGCCACCCTCGCCCCGGCCCCGCCGCCGGGCGGCGCGGTTGCGCAGACCGCGCCCGGCGCACCGCCCTCCAGCCCCCTGGCGGTGCCCCTCGCCCGCCCGGCCGGTCCCGCGGACTTCGCCGATCTCGCCGCGCGCGTCACCCCGGCCGTCGTCGGCATCTCCGTCGTCGGGCGCGCCGAGGCCCTGCGCATGGGAGAGCTTCCGCCGGAACTGCGCGGCACGCCGCTCGAGGAGTTCCTGCGCCGCTTCTTCGGCGACGGCGGCGGACCGGACGGTCCGGCCCAGCCGCGCGGGCGCCGGACCTTCGGTCTCGGCTCGGGCTTCCTCCTCGATCCGCAGGGCCACATCGTCACCGCCCATCACGTCGTCGGCAATGCCGAGCGCGTGACGGTGGAGCTACACGACGGACGCGAACTTCCCGCGCGCGTGGTCGGCACGGACCCGCAGACCGACATCGCCCTGCTCAAGATCGAGGCGAGGGAGCCGCTTCCCCACGTCCCCTTCGGCGACAGCGATGCGCTGCGCGTGGGCGAGTGGGTGCTCGCCATGGGCAATCCCTTCGGCCTCGGCGAAACGGCGACGGCGGGCATCGTCTCCGCGCGCGGGCGGCAGATCGGGGCCGGCCCCTACGACGACTTCATCCAGACCGACGCGCCGATCAACCCGGGCAATTCCGGCGGACCGCTGTTCAACACGCGCGGCGAGGTGGTGGGGATCAACACCGCGATCTTCTCGCCTTCCGGCGGCAACATCGGCATCGGCTTCGCCGTCCCGTCCAACCTCGCACGCCGGATCGTCGCGGAGCTGCGCGACCACGGAAGGGTGGAGCGCGGCTGGCTCGGCGTGTCCCTGCAGCCCCTCGATGCCGATCTGGCCCAGGCGCTCGGCCTCCCGGAAGCGAAGGGCGCGCTGATCGCGGCGGTGGAGCCGGGCTCTCCCGCCGCGCGCGCCGGGCTGCAGCCCGGCGACGTGGTGGTCGCGGCCGGCGGGCAGCCGGTCGAGCGACCGCGCGACCTCGCCAATGCCGTCGCCACGGCGAAGCCGGGCTCGACGCTCGCGCTCGCCATTGTCCGTGCCGGCAGGCGCCTCGAGCAGCAGGTCGGCGTGGGCGAGCCGCCGGGCCAGCAGGCCGCCGCCGCGGGCGAGAGGGCGCGCGATCGGCGGGAAGCCGAGAGCACCGGCCCCCTCGGCCTGCTCCTCGCGCCGCGGCGCGGCGTCCCGCCCGGCCAGGGCGGCGCCGAGGTGGTCCGTGTCCTGCCCGGCAGCGTCGCCGAGGAGCGGGGCCTCCGGCCCGGCGACGTGATCCTGCGCGCCGGCGACCGCGCCGTGCAGAGCCCGCGGGACGTGGCGGAGGCGGTGAACGCCGCGCGCGAGGCCGGTCGTCCGGCGGTGGCCCTGCAGATCCAGCGCGGCGAGAACCGGGCCTTCCTCGCGCTGCCGCTGAACCGCCTCCGCGCCGCCGAGGCCGGCAGCGGCAACTGACGGCGCCTCCGCCGGCGCGGCATGTCGCGGACAGGCCGCCCGGCGGTGCCCGCCCGCTCCGGCGCACGCCGCCGATCCGCAGGGCCGGCTCGGGATCCCCAGGGCGGGCCGGGAGGGGGCGGCACCGACCTCGCGCGGTCCGGGGCCGCAGCGCCGGGCCGGCGCGCGCCAGTCGCCCCGCGCGGACGGCAGCGGCGCGCGCCGGCGCCGGAGCCTGGCGGCGGAGCGCGGCCGCCTGCGCGGGCCCGCCTCCGCCCGGACGCGATGGACCCTCGGGAATCCGCGTGCCACTCTCCGGCCAGGCGGGGGTGGCGCGCGCGACGCCACCGGCGGCGCGACGGAAGGACGGCAGGAGGGGCAGCGAGCATGAGAGAAGATGGGCGCGGCGCCGCGACGGCGCCGGGAATTGCGCGGCGGCCACGGCGCGCGGTCTCCCGGAGCGCGGCGCGATGAGACTGGCCGGCAAGATCGGCATCGTCACCGCGGCGGGCTCCGGCATGGGCCGCGCCGGCGCCGTGCGCTTCGCGCGCGAGGGCGCCTCGGTCGCGGTGGTGGACCTCGACGCGGCGGCGGCGGAGGCGGTGGCGGGCGCGATCGCGGCCGCCGGCGGCCAGGCGCTCGCCCTCGCCGGCGACCTGCGCGAGGACGGCTTCGCGCGCGACATCGTCCGCCGCACCGTCGCCCGCTTCGGCGGGCTCGACTTCGTCTGGAACCATGTCGGCCATCCGGGGCCGGCCGCGGTCGAGGGCGTGGACATGGAGGAATTCGCCCTCGCCCTGGACCTCAACCTGCGCACGGTCCTGGTCACCACCGCGGAGGCGATCCCGCATCTGCGCGCCCGCGGCGGCGGCAGCCTGCTCTACACCGCCTCGACCTCCGGCCTGGTCGGGTCGCCGAACAGCCCGGTCTATTCGATGGCCAAGTTCGGCGTGGTCGGCTTCGTCAGGTCGCTCGCCAAGCGCCTCGCGCCGGAGGGAATCCGGGTGAACGCGATCTGCCCCGGGCCGATCGACACGCCGATGCTGCGCGTCTTCGTCAAGCGGCCGGACCAGCAGACGCCGGCCGGGCAGACCGTCGAGGACCTGGTGCGGCGGCGCGCCTCCCAGGTGCCCTTCGGCCGTCCGGGCCGCCCGGAGGAGGTGGCGAACGCCGCCCTGTTCCTCCTCTCGGACGAGGCGTCCTACGTCTCCGGCGTCGCCCTGCCGGTGGACGGCGCCGCGACGGCATAGGCCCCGCCGCCTCCGCCGCCGCGCGCGGGGCAAGGGCGCCCGGGGCCGGCGCGCTTGCCGCCGTGGCGGACGGCCGAGGCCGGAGATCCGCCGCAGGCCCGCCCGCCCGCTCGCCGCGGTCCGCCTCCGGCCCTCGCCCGCTCCCCCTGGCGCCCCAATGGCGGGCGCAGCCCGCTATGCCGATGGCGCCGCCGCCCCCGCCGGCGTGGCGTTCGCCGGCACCGGGCCGCCGCCCGGCGGCGGCATCGCGCCGGGACGCAGCCACCGGCCGAACAGCCCGATCGCCGCGAGCGGCAGCGCGACCCCCAGCACCGTCGCGGCGATGACCAGCTCCGGCAGCGCCGCGTAGTCGCCGCGCTCCACCACGAACACCGCGTTCAGTCCGCGCGACAGGATCGCCCCCGCCTGCAGCGCGAGGTTCATCAGCGAGGCCATCAGCGCGAACCAGGTCGCGCGCCGCCCCGGCGGCGCGTGCATCGCGATCAGCGTCAGCATCGGGATCATGCCGAGCTGCGCGAGCGGGGCGGAGAGCGCGGTGTCCACCAAGCCGAGGGTGCGCGCGCCGAAGCCGAACCGCGCCTCCGTCCAGTGGTGCAGCCCGAACAGCATGCCGATGGTCGGCAGCGCGAACAGCGCCCCCAGCACGGCGAGCCCGGCCAGCACCGCGCCGAGCGGCCAGCGCACGATCCGCCCGCCGAGCAGCAGCGCGCCGAGGATCGAAAGCCCGGTGCCGATCTGCGCCAGGGTGCCGAAGAAGCCCTCGTCGTAGCCCAGCACGTCGATCTGCCACCATTGCAGCCCGGGCCCTGCCGGCGGCGCGGCGCGATAGGCGAAGATCACCGCCGCCGCGGCGGCCATGGCGCGCTTCGTCTCCCGCGGCACGTCGGCCACGATCAGCCGCAGCAGCCAGACCAGCACGCCGAGGGTGAGCAGGAAGGCGATCTCCTGCGCGAAGGGCGGCGCGCCGAGACCGAGGCCGAGCATCGCCGCCCCGAAGGCCAGCCCGCCGAGCAGGATGCGGGGGTCGGGCCGCTCCGCCGGCTCCCTCCCCGGCCCCGCGGCGGGCGGCTCGCGCAGCAGCGCGGCGGCGGCGAGGGAGGGCAGCGGCAGCGCCGCGGCGATCAGGAACACGACGTGCGTCGGCAGGAGCTCCGCCACCCAGCCGCCGGCCCCCGCCACCGCGAAGGCGCCGCCCATCGTCGCGACGCGGCCGAGCACCTGCACGTCGCCGAGCTCGGCCTGCACCGCCTCCGGATCGCGCGGGGTGCCGTCCGGCGCGACGCGGTCCACCACCTCGGTGGTCAGCGCGTCCGCCACGCAGTCCTGCACGACGAGGCCGACGACCGCGGCGAGCGAAGCCGCGATGTACACGGATTCCGCCGGCACCCCGCCGGTGACGCCGGCCGCCGCGGCGGCGAGGCCGAGCGAGGCCCCGATCTGCAGCAGCGCGCCGATCAGCACATAGGCGCGCCGCCGCGAGCCGAGGATCGGCACGGTGTCCACCAGGTGCCCGAACACCATCTTCAGCGTCCAGGGGACGGTGAGCCAGGCGGAGAGGGCGAGCAGGTCCGCCGCCGACAGGGCAAGGCTCCGCCGCACCCAGAAGGTCTCGGCGATCGTCGCGAAGCCGCTCATGCCCGCGACGAGGTAGATCAGCAGCGGCGGCGCCGTGCGCCGGCCCAGCATCGCGAGCGGCGCCAGCGGCCCGCGGCGGGGCGCCGCCGCTGCCGCCACGGCTCCGCCGGCGGACGCGGCTCCGCCCGTCCCGGTCTCTGCGCTCACCTGCCCGCTCCCTCGCATCGCCTCCGCTCGCCGCCGCATACCGCATCTGCCGCCGCGGCGGCACCGCGCGCGGGGCTGTGCGACGAACCGTCCTCCGCGCGCCTAAGCCCAGGCGCCGGATGCGCGCGGGGGCCAATCTGGGCATCGGCCGTTCCCCGCGTCCAGCGACCCGGCGGCCGATGCGCCCGGGGCGGCCGTCCGCGCCGCCCCGCATCCGAAGGCGCGGCGGTCGCCAAGCCGCCGCCGCCGCTGTAGGAAGCCCCGGACGGAACGGAGCAAACGGACCCCCGGCGCATGGACGGAATCACGGCAAGGAGCAGGATCGAGCGGCATCTGCCGGAGCTCGTCGCGCTGCGGCGCGACATCCACGCCCATCCCGAACTGGGGATGGAGGAGACGCGCACCGCCGCGCTGGTGGCCGAGCGGCTGCGCCGCTGGGGCATCGAGACGGTCGAGGGCGTCGGCGGCACCGGCGTCGTCGGCACGCTGCGGGGGCGGCGGCCGGGGCGGGGCGCGATCGCGCTGCGCGCGGACATGGACGCCCTCGCGCTGACCGAGCGCACCGGCCTTCCCTACGCCTCCACCCGCCCCGGCCGCATGCACGCCTGCGGCCACGACGGCCACACCGCCATGCTGCTCGGCGCCGCGCGGGTGCTCGCCGAGGACCCGGACTTCGCCGGCACCGTGCACTTCGTCTTCCAGCCCGCCGAGGAAGGCCGGGGCGGCGCGCAGGCGATGCTGAAGGACGGCCTGTTCGAGCGCTTCCCCTGCGACGCCGTGTACGGGATGCACAACCTGCCGGGCCTCCCGGTCGGCTGGTTCGCGACGCGCGCGGGGCCGATGATGGCCGCGTCGGGGCGATGGACGGTGACCTTCCGCGGCACCGGCGGGCATGGCGGCAACTCGCCGCACCGCGCGACCGACCTCGCGCTGGCGCAGGCGTTCTTCGTCCAGGGGCTGCAGGGCATCGTCAGCCGCAACGTGCCGGCGCTGGAGTCGGTGGTCATCAGCGTCGGCCACATCGCCGGCGGTTCGCCCGAGGCCCTCAACGTGATGCCGGCCGAACTGGCGCTGGGCGGCACGATGCGCGCCTTCAGCGCGCCGATGCAGGCGCTGCTGGAGCGGCGCATCCGCGAGCTGGCCGAGCTCTCCGCGGCGACCCAGGGAGCGCGCGCGGAGACGGCGCTGTGGTGGAGCACGGCGCCGCTCGTCAACCACGGCCCGCAGACCGAGGCCGCGCTCGCCGCCGCCCGCCGTGTCGCCGGAGCCGACAGGGTGGACGCGGAGGTGCCGCCGGTCACCGGCGGCGAGGATTTCGCCTACATGCTGCAGGCCAAGCCGGGCGCCTTCGTGTTCCTCGGCAACGGCACCGCCGCCGAGCGCGGCGGCGCCTGCCACGACCTGCACTCGCCGCTCTACGACTTCAACGACGCGGCGCTGCCGCACGGCGTCGCCTACTGGGTCGCGCTGGTGCGGCAGGAGCTGGGCGGCGCGTCGTCCGGCGCCTGACCGCGGACGGACGCCCCGCGCCGCGCCCGCCCGCGCGCCGCATCGCGCGCGGACGCCGGACGCGATCGCCGGGCCGCCAGGCCCTCCCTCCTCCCGGCCCGCCTCCGCGGCGCCGGACCCGACCGGCGGCGGCCGCCCCTGGGGCACCGCTCCGCCGCCCGCACGCCAGGCTGGCGCGGGCGGCGCAGCGCGCGATAGGCTCGCCCGGCACCGCCCGCCCACGCCCGGGCGGTGTCACGCAGAGGGCACCAACGCCCCGTTCGCGCCAGGGAGGAACCATGAAGCGACGCAGCCTTCTCGCCGCGCTCGCCGCCACGCCGCTGGTCCCGCGCGCGGCCGGCGCGCAGCAAGGCCAGTGGCAGCCGGACCGGCCGATCCGCATCGTCGTGCCCTTCGCCCCGGGCGGAGCAACCGACACCATGGCGCGGCTGGTCGCCGAGGCGATCAGCGGGCCGCTCGGCCAGTCGGTGGTGGTGGAGAACCGCACCGGGGCAGGCGCGACGATCGGCGCCGAGTACGTCGCCCGCAGCGCCCCCGACGGCTACACCCTGCTGATGGGGACGAACACGCCGATGGCCGCGGCGCCGGCGATCCACCCCAACCTCTCCTACGATCCGCTGCGCGACTTCGCGGCGGTCTCGATCGTCGCGCTCTCGCCGAACATGGCTGCCGTCCACCCCTCGGTGCCGGCGAACACGCTGCAGGAGTTCATCGCCTATGCGCGCGCCAACCCGGGCAAGGTCAGCTACGGCTCGGCCGGGGTGGGCAGCTCGCAGCACATCGCCGGGGCGCTGCTCGCGCACATGGCCGGGCTGGAGATGACGCACGTCGCCTATCGCGGCGGGGCGCCGGCGGCGCTCGACCTGATCGCCGGGCGGGTGCAGCTCGTGATCAACCCGCTGATCGAGGTGCTGCCCTACATCCGCGAGGGGAAGATCCGGCCGCTCGGCGCCACGACGCGCCAGCTCCACGTGCTGTTCCCCGACCTCCCCTCGATCGGCGGGGTCCTGCCGGGATTCGAGGTGGCCTCCTGGCAGGGGCCGTTCGCGCCGGCGCGGACGCCGCGGGCTGCGGCCTAGCGCTCGCGCGCGAAGAGGAGGGGGCCGATGTCGCTTCGTTGTCGTTCTGCTTTGTCGGCGTGTCTGTGGTTGCTTGCGGGGTGTCTGGTTCGGCCGGTGCTGGTTGGCAG
>NZ_JAHZUY010000062.1 GCF_019458025.1 Caldovatus aquaticus
GGCGCCCGGCCCGGCCAGCGCCAGCGCCAGCGTGCCGGCCGCGGCGGCGCCGGCGAATCCTCCTCTCATGCGTCCTTCACCCCCGGCCGTCCCCATGATCCTAGCCGTCTTCGAGGTGCAGCAGCAGCCCGAGCGCGAGCAGCAGCCCGGCCGCGGTCGGCGCCCAGGCGGCGAAGACCACCGGCAGGGTGCCGGCCTCGCCCAGCTCGCCGGTGATCCGGTCCAGCACGAACAGGGCGAAGCCCGCGGCGACGCCGCCCGCGATCATCCGCATCACGCCGCCGCGCCGCGCCGGGCGCATCGAGAAGCCGGCGGCGACCAGCGCCATCACCGCGCACAGCACCGGCAGGGCGAGCAGGCTGTGGAAGTGCAGGCGATGGCGCACCGCCGAGAAGCCGGCCTCCTCCAGCACCGCGATGAAGGCGGGCAGGCTCCAGAAGCCGAGCGTGTCGGGCGAGGCGAAGCTGTCCTCGATGCGGGCGGGGGTGAGCTCGGTCGGCAGCTCCAGGCGGTGCGGCGCCGAAGGGACGCGGTCCGGGCCGAACACCACCGCCTCCTCCAGCACCCAGCGCCCGGGCTCGAGCCGGGCGGAGGGCGCCTCGATCCGGGCAAGCGGCCGGTCGTCCGCGGACAGCCGCCAGGCCGAAAGGTCGGCGAGCCGGAACGCCGCGCCGGCCGCCGCGGCGAGCCGCTGCTCGGCGGCCGCCGCGCCGCCGCCGCGCTCCGCCGGCGCCGCCACGGGCCGGCCCGAGAGGATGGCGACGCCGCGCGGGTCGAGCTCACGGTCCGCCTGGCGCAGCCAGAGCCGGCCGCCGGCCAGCGCGGTCAGGCCGCCGCCGCTGCGCAGATAGGCCTGGTCCAGCCGCTCGGCACGGGCGAACAGCACCGAGGAGAGGGGCGAGAGCCCCATCGTGCCGACCGCGCCGAGCAGCAGCGCCACCGCCACCGGCCCGGCGAGGAAGCCCCAGGCCGAGACGCCGGCGGCGCGCGCCACGATCAGCTCGGAGCTGCGCGTCAGGCGCCAGAAGGCGACGGTGCCGCCGAGCAGGACCGCGAACGGCAGGATCTGCAGCGCCACGAAGGGCAGCCGCAGCCCGGCGATTTCGGCCACCAGGCCGAACGCGACGTCGGGGCGGGTGGCGGCGCGGCGCTGCAGCTCGATCAGGTCGAACAGCGCGACGAGCAGGGTCAGCGCGCCGAGCATGGCGAGCGTCATGGACGCGAAGCGCCGCGCCACGTAGGCGGAGAGGGTGAAGGCGACGGTCAAGGCGGGGCGTGCATCGCGGCGGTCGCCTCCCCGGCCGCGCGGGCGCGGCCATGCCGCGGCGCGGCCGGACGGGGCGGGACGGGGCGCGGCAGGCCCGGCGCGCCGCTCAGCCACCAGGCGGCGACCAGGCCGGGCAGGAGCGCGTGCGCCCAGATCAGCGGGATCGCCGCCGGGTCGCGCGCGGCGAGATTGCCCACCATCAGCCCGAGCGCCAGCAGGCCGACCATGGCGCCGATGCCGACCGCCAGGCGGACCCCGCCGCCGTGGCGGCGGAACTGGCCGGTCAGCGCCGAGGCGAGCGCGATCAGGGCGAAGGAGAGGGCGGTCGCCGGGCCCGCCAGGCGCTGGTGCGCCTCGGCGCGGAAGCGCCGGATCGTCCGCTCGGGCAGGCCCTCGGCGGGGTCGGGGTGCAGCAGTTCCCGCACGCCGCGCTCGCGCGAATCGCGGGTCCGGGCCTCCTCCGAGCGGGTGGCGCGGGCGAGGTCTATGCTGTTCTGGCGGAAGCTGAGCACGGAAAGGCGCGGCGGCGTGCCGGGCGGCCCGGATCGCTCGATCCTCTGGCGCACCCCGTCGAGCAGGTCCACGCGCGGGCCCTGGGGCGTGGTCACGATGCTGCCCTGGCGCGCGAGGATGGTGACCGGCGCACCGCGCTCGCGCGCGTCGTGCACCAGGATGCCGCGGAGCGAGCCGTCGGGCCCGCGCTCGCGGACATAAACGGTGAGGTTGTCGCCGATCGCGCTGAACACCCCCGCCTGCAGCAGCACCGCGGCGACCTCGTTGCGGATCTCGAACTGCCACTGGCGGAAGGCGGCGTGGCTGAGCGGCACCAGGTGCAGGTTGAGCCAGAGCTCGAGCCCCGCCGAAAGCGTCGCGAGCAGCAGCGCCGGCCGCGCCAGGCGCCACTGCGAGAGCCCGGCCGCGCGCAGCACCACGAGCTCGCGGTCCACGTCGAGGCGGACGTAGAGGAAGAGCACCACGACGAAGGTGGTGATCGGCAGGATGACGGCGACGAAGTTGGGCAGCAGCAGCCCGGTGAGCCCGAGGAAGACGCCGAGCGACAGGCCGCGCTCCAGCACCAGCTCGAGGAAGCGGAGCGACTGGACCAGCCAGACCACCGCCGCCAGCCCGCAGGTGACCGCGAGCAGCGCGAGCCCGAGCTGGCGGAAGATGTAGCGGTCGATGCGGGTCATGGCGCGGGGGGCGCACCCTACCAGCCGGGGGAGGGGGCGGGCAAAGGGCGGGGCCGTTCGGTGCGGGAGCGAACCGGCGCCCGCGCCCGCTCAGGGCAGCACCTTGCCCGGGTTCATCAGGCCGCGCGGATCCACCGCCGCCTTGATCCGGCGCATCAGGTCGAGCTCCGCCCCGCCGCGCCAGGCCTCCATCATGTCGGTCTTGAGCCGGCCGATGCCGTGCTCGGCGGAGAAGCTGCCGCCGAGCTCGCGCACCACCGCGTTCACCGCGTCCATGATGTCGTCGCTGCGGGCGAGGAAGGCCGCCGGGTCCATGCCCTCGGGCTGCATCAGGTTCATGTGGATGTTGCCGTCGCCCAGGTGGCCGAAGGGGACCGGGCGGCTGCCCGGGACCAGCGCGGCGAGGGCGGCGGAGCAGCGGCGGATCAGCTCCGGCACCCGGCTGACCGGGACGGAGACGTCGTTCTTGACCGAGGCGCCCTCGCGCTTCTGCGCCTCCGGATGCTCCTCGCGGATGCGCCAGAGGGCGGCGCGCTGCGCCTCGCTCCCGCCGATCGCGGCGTCCAGCACCTCGCCGGCCTCGAGCGCCGCCTCCAGCACGTCCTCCATCAGGCGGCGCAGGCCGGCGTCGGGGCGCGAGGAGGCGAGGTCCACGAGCGCGTAGTGGTCGGCGCGGGTCGCGAGGGGGTGGGCGACGCCCTCGATGTGCCTGACGGCGAGGTCCACGCCGGTGCCGGACATGTACTCGAAGGCGCGCAGCGCGGTCTCGTCGCGGTCGCGGAAGCGGCGGAACAGGGCCAGCGCGGCGTCCTCGTCGCGCACGGCGCAGAACGCGACCTCCGTCTCCCGCGGGCGGGGGAAGAGGCGGAGCACCGCGGCGGTGATGATGCCGAGCGTGCCCTCGGCGCCGACCAGGAGGTGGCGCAGCGCGTAGCCGGTGTTGTCCTTGCGCAGCCGCCGCAGCCCGTTCCACACCTGCCCGTCCGGCAGCACCGCCTCGAGCCCCAGCATCAGCTCGCGGGCGTTGCCGTAGCGCACGGTGGTGTTGCCGCCGGCATTGGTGGAGAGCACGCCGCCGATGGTCGCCGTGCCCTCGGCGCCGAGCGAGAGCGGGAACAGGCAGCCGGCGGCGGCGGCGGCGTCCTGCGCCGCCTTGAGCACCACCCCGGCCTCGGCGGTCATGGTCATGTCCACCGGGTCGAGGTCGCGGATGCGGTTCATGCGCGCGAGCGAGATCACCACCTGGCGGCCCGATTCGTCGGGGGTGGCGCCGCCGACCATGGAGGTGTTGCCGCCCTGCGGCACCATGGCGACGCCGGCCTCGGCGCAGAGCCGCACGGCGGCGGCCAGCTCCTCGGTCGTCGCCGGCCGCAGCACGCAGAGCGCGGCGCCGCGGTAGAGGCCGCGCCAGTCGGTGAGGTAGGGGGCGAGGTCGGCCGGCTCGGTGAGCAGGCCGCGCGGGCCGAGCGCGGCGCCGAGCGCCGCGAGCAGGCCGGCGGGGGCGGAAGGGAGCGCGTCGGGCATGGCGGCGCGACACTCGGGCGGCGGCCGGACGGGGTCAATGGCGGGACCGCCCGCGGCGGCGGCGCGGGGCAGCCATCCGCCGGCGCGCCTTGTCCCGGCGGCCCGCGGCTGCAACCTTGGCGGGCCGGGAGGACCACCAGCCATGCAGACCCGCATCCCCTGCGTCCTGATGCGCGGCGGCACCAGCCGCGGCCCGTTCTTCCTCGCCGCCGACCTGCCGGAAGACCCGGCGGCGCGCGATGCCGTGCTGCTCGCCGCCATGGGCTCGCCGCACCAGCTCCAGGTGGACGGCATCGGCGGCGCCAACACGCTGACCAGCAAGGCGGCGATCGTCTCGCCCTCGGCCGAGCCGGGGGTGGACGTGGACTACCTCTTCGCCCAGGTGGCGGTGGACAAGGGCGTGGTGGACACCCGCCCCAATTGCGGGAACATGCTGGCGGGCGTCGGCCCCTTCGCGATCGAGGCCGGGCTCGTCCCGGTGCAGGGGCCGGAGACGCTGGTGCGCATCCGCAACCGCAACACCGGCGCCCTGGTCGAGGCGGTGGTGCAGACCCCGAACGGTGCCGTCACCTACGAGGGCGACACGGCGATCCCCGGCGTCAACGGCACCGCGGCGCCGATCCAGCTCCGCTTCCGGGCGGTGGCGGGCGCCAAGACCGGCAGGCTTTTCCCGACCGGCCAGCGCACGGAGACGATCGCGGGCGTCGCCGTCACGCTGATCGACTGCGCCATGCCGGTGATGCTGCTGCGCGCGGCCGAGGTCGGCGCCGACGCGAACGCGGCGCCGGCGGCGATCGACGCCGACGCGGCGCTGCTCGCGCGGCTCGAGTCGCTCCGGCTGGAGGCCGGGCGGCGCATGGGCTTCGGCGACGTGACCGACAGCGTGGTGCCGAAGGTCGCACTGCTCGGCCCGGCCGCGGCGGGAAGCGGCGCGACGCTCGCGGCGCGCTACCTGACGCCGCATGCGGTGCACAAGGCGCTCGCCGTGACGGGCGGCATCGCCATCGCCACCGCGGCGCGCGTCCCCGGCACGGTGGCGGAGGGGATCGCCGCCCGGCACGCCGGGCCGGTGCGGATCGCCCATCCGTCCGGCGTGCTGGAGGTGGCGCTGGAGCTGAACGGCGAGGAGGACGTCGCCTGGGCCGGGGTGGTGCGCACCGCGCGGCGGATCTTCGAGGGGAACCTGCTGATCCCGGCGCGCATCTGGGCCGGCAGGCAGGCGCTGCGGGCGGCGGAGTAGCGCCGCCCCCCCGCGCGGGCGAGCCGATGCCGCAAGGAGCGCGGCTCTCGCCGGCGAGCCGCCGCCGCGGGCCGTGGGGGCGGCCCGGGAGGGGATCGCGGAAGGCTGGAGACGGCGGGACGCGGCCCCGGAAGCGGCAACTCCAGGAGCAATACCGGCCCTAGAAGCTTCCCAGCCGCAGGCCCTGACCGGTGAAGGCGTGCAGCGCGGCGCCGATCGCTGCGGCCCAGATCGCCAGCGCGATCGCGGCGCCGCGCGGCACGCGGAGCTGGCCGGCGAGCTCGGCCGCGAGCAGGGAGTGGGCGCCGCCGGCGGCGAGGCCGGAGAGCAGCGTCAGGCACGCCTCCGGCACGATCCAGAACAGCGGCAGCGCGCCGGCGAACAGCGCCGCGCGGCGCAGCGCGCCGGGGCCGCCTCCGCGCGCCGCGCGCATGGCAGCCGCCGCTCGGAAGCGCGGCGACGGGGTTGCCCCGGCCCGCCCGGATCGGCTATGCGGCGCGCGGGCCACGCCCCCCCACCGGGGCGCATCTGCTTCTGCAAGGGAGCACCGCACGATGGCGATACTCGCCGCCGCGCCGAAGCCGGACGTCCGGCCGGCCAATCCCCGCTTCTCCTCCGGTCCCTGCACCAAGCGCCCCGGCTGGTCGCTGGCCGCGCTCGAGGGCGCGCTGCTCGGGCGCAGCCACCGCGCCGCGGCGCCGAAGGCCAGGCTCGCCGAGGTGATCGAGCGCTCGCGGGCCATCCTCGGCATGCCCGCCGACTGGCGGCTCGCCATCGTCCCCGCCTCCGACACCGGGGCGGTGGAGATGGCGCTGTGGAGCCTGCTCGGGCCGCGCGGCGTGGACGTGCTGGCCTTCGAGAGCTTCTCCACCGATTGGGCGACCGACGTCACGAAGCAACTCAAGCTCACCGACGTGCGGGTGTTCAAGGCCCCTTACGGGCGGCTGCCGGATCTCTCGGCGGTGGACCCGGCGCGCGACCTGGTCTTCGTCTGGAACGGCACCACCAGCGGCGTGCGGGTGCCCGACGGCGACTGGATCTCACCCGAACGTGAAGGCCTCGCGATCTGCGACGCGACCTCGGCCGCCTTCGCCATGCGCCTGCCCTGGGACCGGCTCGATGTGGTGACCTGGTCCTGGCAGAAGGTGCTCGGCGGCGAGGCGGCACACGGGATGCTGGCGCTGTCGCCGCGCGCGGCCGAGCGGCTGGAGTCCTACACGCCGCCCTGGCCGCTGCCGAAGATCTTCCGCATGACCAAGGGCGGCAGGATCAACGAGGGGCTGTTCCGGGGCGAGACGATCAACACCCCCTCCATGCTCTGCGTCGAGGACGCGCTGGACGGGCTGCGCTGGGCCGAATCCATCGGCGGCCTCGCGGCGCTGATCGCCCGCTCGGAGGCGAACCTCGCCGCCGTGGCGCGCTGGGTCGAGCGCACGCCGTGGGTGGACTTCCTCGCCGAGGACCCGCGCACGCGCTCCTGCACCTCGATCTGCCTGAGGATCGTGGCGCCGTGGTTCGTGGCGCTGCCGGCGGAACGCCAGGCCGCGGCGGCGAAGCGGCTGGTGGCGATCCTCGAGAAGGAGGGGGTGGCGCTCGACGCCGGCGCCTACCGCGACGCGCCGCCGGGCCTGCGCCTGTGGGGCGGGGCGACGGTGGAGACGGCCGACATCGAGGCGCTGCTGCCCTGGCTCGACTGGGCCTTCGCCCGGGTCGAGGCGGAGTTCGTGAAGGAGGCCGCGTGATGGCCGGGACCCCGCGCGTCCTCATCTCCGACAAGCTCTCGCCCGCCGCGGTCGAGATCTTCAGGCGCCGCGGCATCGCGGTGGACTTCAAGCCCGGCCTCTCCCCGGCCGAGCTGCGCGCGATCATCGCCCCCTACGACGGGCTCGCCGTGCGCAGCGCGACCAAGGTGACGCGCGAGCTGCTGGAGGCGGCGCGGAACCTCAAGGTGGTGGGGCGCGCCGGCATCGGCGTGGACAACGTGGACGTCACCAGCGCCACCGCGCGCGGCGTCGTGGTGATGAACACGCCCTACGGCAACGCCATCACCACCGCCGAGCACGCGATCGCGATGATGTTCGCCCTCGCCCGGCAGATCCCGGAGGCGAGCGCCTCCACCAAGGCCGGGAAGTGGGAGAAGAACCGCTTCATGGGCGTCGAGCTGTTCGGCAAGACGCTCGGCCTGATCGGCTGCGGCAACATCGGCTCGATCGTCGCCGACCGCGCGATCGGGCTGAAGATGAAGGTGATCGCCTACGATCCCTTCCTCTCCGAGAAGCGCGCGCGCGAGCTCGGGGTGGAGAAGGTCGAGCTCGACGAGCTGCTGGCGCGGGCCGACTTCGTCTCGCTGCATGCGCCGCTCACCGAGCAGACGCGCAACATCCTCTCCCGCGAGGCGCTGTTCCGCATGAAGAAGGGGGCGCGGCTGGTCAACTGCGCCCGCGGCGGGCTGGTGGACGAGGAGGCGCTGTACGAGGCGCTGACCTCCGGGCACCTCGCCGGCGCCGCGCTCGACGTGTTCGAGACCGAGCCGGCGACGGAGAGCCCGCTGTTCGCGCTGGAGAACGTGGTGTGCACGCCGCATCTCGGCGCCTCGACCATGGAGGCGCAGGAGAAGGTGGCGCTGCAGATCGCCGACCAGATGGCGGACTTCCTGCTGACCGGCGCCGTCTCCAACGCCATCAACATGCCGAGCGTGACCGCGGAGGAGGCGCCGCGCCTCAAGCCCTACATGGAGCTGGCGCGGCTGCTCGGCAGCCTCGCCGGGCAGCTCACCGCGGCGCAGCAGGGCGTGATCCGGGCGATCCGCGTCGAGTACGAGGGGCACGCGGCGGAGCTGAACCACCGGCCGCTGACCGCGGCGGCGCTCGCCGGCGTGCTCGCGCCGCTGCTCGGCGCGGTGAACATGGTCAACGCGCCGGTGGTGGCGCGCGAGCGCGGCATCGAGGTGGCGGAGACGACGCTCGAGCGCAGCGGCGAGTACCAGACCCTCGTGCGCCTGACGGTGGCGACCGACCGCTTCGAGCGCTGCGTCGCCGGGACGCTGGTCGTCGGCGACCGGCCGCGCCTCGTGGACATCAAGGGCATCCCGGTCGAGGCCGACTTCGCCCCGCACATGCTCTACGTGACCAACCAGGACAAGCCGGGCTTCATCGGCCGCTTCGGCATGACGCTCGCCGAGGCGGGGATCAACATCGCCACCCTGCACCTCGGCCGCAGCGCGCCGGGGGGCGATGCGATCTGCCTGGTCGGGCTGGATGCGCCGATGCCGGAGGAGGTGCTGGCGCGGGTGCGCCGGCTGCCGCTGGTGATGCAGGCGACCCCGCTCGCCTTCTGACGCCCGCCCGCGGTCAGCGCCGGCGTTCGAGGCGGTCGAGCTCCGCCGCCACCGCCCCCGCCGCCTCGCGCGTGCGCGGCAGCGGCGGCAGGGCGCCGAGCCGGGCGAGGGTGGCGCGCGGGCCCAGGGTGAAGATGCGCGGGGCGTCGAGCGCGGCCTCGGCGCGCGCCGGGCTGCCGGCATCGAGGGCGTCCGCGGCGGCGCGCAGGGCGGCGATCACCGCCTCGGCCGGCGCGTCCGGCGCGATGCCGAGGGCGGCGCGCGCCTCCGCCCGCGCGGCGCGGAGCTGGAACAGCACCGTCGGCTGCACCTCGGGCGCGTAGCGCGGCTCGGCGGCGAGGGCGTGGGCGAGGAATTCGAGCTGCACCAGGGCGCGCGCCGCCTCCGCGGGGCGGCCCGCATACTGCGCCGTGTCGCCGAGCAGGCGCGGCGCGTTGAGCGCGGCGCCGCGCACCGGATCGCCGACGCCGAACAGGTGCTCCGCCGCCGGATCGGCCGCGCAGGCGGCACCGAGGGCGGGCAGGGCGAGCAGGAGGGGGCGTCGGGCAAGGTGGCGCATCGTGACGGCTCCGGAACCGGCGGTGCGCCGAAGATGGGCCGCCCGGCGGAAAGCGCCAGCGCCGGCGCCGCGGGGCCGGCCCTGCCGCGCGCGGGGGTTGCGGCCCCGCCCACCCCCTGCCACAAGCGGCCGGACGAGGGCGGCGGCGCGCGGCCGCGCCGCCGCGCGCGCCGGCCGCCCCGGCCCAGGCAAGCCGCTGCGATGACGACCGACGAACCGCCCCACCCCGCCCTGCTGCCCGCCGGCCTGTTCGACCTGCTGCCGCCCGAGGCGGAGCGCGAGGCGGCGCTGGTCGAGGCGATGATGGGCGTCTTCGCCCTGCACGGCTACGAGCGGGTGCGACCGCCGCTGCTCGAGTTCGAGGACAGCCTGCTCGCCGGCTCCGGCGCGGCGGTGGCGGAGCAGACCTTCCGCCTGATGGACCCGGTGAGCCAGCGCATGATGGGGCTGCGCGCCGACACCACGCCGCAGGTGGCGCGCATCGCCGCGACCAGGCTCGCGCGCGTGCCGCGGCCGCTGCGCCTCTCCTATGCCGGGCAGGTGCTCCGGGTGCGCGGCACCCAGCTCGCGCCGGAGCGGCAGCTCCCGCAGGCCGGGGTGGAGCTGATCGGCGCCGCCTCGGCCGAGGCCGACGCCGAGGTGGCGGTGGTGGCGGTGGAGGCGCTGGCGGCGGCCGGCGTCACCGGGGTGAGCCTCGACATCACCCTCCCCCGCATGGCGCCGGCGCTGCTCGACGCCGCCGGCGTGGAGGGCGCGCTGCGCGGGCGGCTCGCGCGCGCGCTCGACCGCAAGGACGCGGCGCGGGTCGCGGCGCTGGCGGCGGAGGCGGGGCCGGCGGCGGCGCCGCTCACCGCCCTGCTCGCCGCCGCCGGGCCGGCGGACGGGGCGCTCGCGGCGCTCGCTGCGGCGGCGCTGCCGCCCGCGGCGCGGGCGATCGCCGACAACGCGGCGGCGGTGGTGGAGGCGATCCGGACGCGCGCGCCGGGCCTGCGCATCACGCTCGACCCGGTCGAATTCCGCGGCTTCCGCTATCACACCGGCGTCGCCTTCACGATCTACGGCGCGGGGCGGGTCGGCGAGCTGGCGCGCGGCGGGCGCTACGTCGCGCTCGGCGAGGAGCCGGCAACCGGGATGACGCTCTATCCGGACGCGGTGCTGCGCGCGGCGCCGGAGGCGGCGCCGCGGCCGCGCGTGTTCCTCCCGCCCGGCACCGCGCCGGAGGTCGGGCGGCGGCTGCGCGCGCAGGGCTTCGCGACGGTGGCGGCGCTGTCGGCGGCGGACAGCCCGCAGGCGCTGCGCTGCACGCACGTGGCGCGGGACGGCGAGCCCGTCCCGCTCGGGAAGGACTGACGCGGATGGCCAATGTCGCCGTCATCGGCGCCCAGTGGGGCGACGAGGGCAAGGGCAAGGTGGTGGACTGGCTCGCCAGCCGCGCCGACATCGTCGTGCGCTTCCAGGGCGGGCACAACGCCGGGCACACCCTGGTGGTGGGGGGCGAGACCTACAAGCTCTCGCTGCTGCCCTCGGGCGTGGTGCGCGGCAAGCTCGGCATCATCGGCAACGGGGTGGTGCTCGATCCGCGCGCCCTGCTCGAGGAGATCGCGCGGGTGGGGCGGCAGGGGCTCGAGGTCACGCCGGAGAACCTGCGCATCGCCGAGAACGTGCCGCTGATCCTGCCGCTGCATCCGGCGCTCGACCGCGCGCGCGAGGCGGCGCGCGGGGCTCGGGCGATCGGCACCACGGGGCGCGGCATCGGCCCGGCCTACGAGGACAAGGTGGCGCGGCGCGCGATCCGCCTCTGCGACCTCGCCGAGCCGGAGACGCTCGAGCGCAAGCTCGACGAGCTGCTGCTGCACCACAACACGCTGCTGCGCGGGCTCGGCGCGCCGGAGTTCGGCAAGGAGGCGCTGCTCGAGGAGCTGCTCGCGCTGGCGCCGAGGCTGCTGCCCTTCGCCGAGCCGGTGTGGCAGCGCCTCGACGAGGCGCGGCGCGCGGGGCGGCGCGTGCTGTTCGAGGGCGCGCAGGCGGTGATGCTCGACGTGGACCACGGCACCTATCCCTTCGTCACCTCGTCCAACACGGTGGCGGGCAACGCGGCGGCCGGGGCGGGCATCGGACCGGCGGCGATCGGCACCGTGCTCGGCATCGCCAAGGCCTACACGACCAGGGTCGGGGCGGGGCCGTTCCCGACCGAGCTGCGCGACGAGATCGGCAGGCGGCTCGGCGAGCGCGGGCGCGAGTTCGGCACGGTGACGGGCCGGGCGCGGCGCTGCGGCTGGTTCGACGCCTGCCTGGTGCGCCAGGCGGTGAAGGTCGGCGGCATCCAGGGCCTCGCCCTGACCAAGCTCGACGTGCTGGACGGCCTGCCGGAGATCAAGGTCTGCGTCGGCTACCGCATCGAGGGCGCGGAGCTGCGCCATCTGCCCGCCGGGATGCAGGCGCAGGCGAAGGCGGAGCCGATCTACGAGACGATGGAGGGCTGGTCGGAGAGCACGCGCGGGGCGCGGCGCTGGGCCGACCTGCCGGCCACCGCGGTGAAGTACGTGCGGCGCATCGAGGAGCTGGTGGAGGCGCCGGTGGCGCTGCTCTCCACCAGCCCCGAGCGCGACGACACCATCCTGGTGAGCGACCCCTTCGCGGGGTGAGGGGCGCGCCGGGCGCGGATCAGCCCGCCGCGCCGGCGGCGAAGAGGGCGCGCGCGGTGCGCTCGATGCGCTCGGCCCAGGCGAGGCGCGCGCGCCATTCGGCGGGGATGCCGCTCGCGCCGTAAAGGGCGCCGGCGAGCTGGCCGGCGATGGCCGCGGTGGTGTCGGCGTCCTCGCCGAGATTGGCGGCGAGCAGCACGGCGGCGCGGAAGTCCTCGGCCTGCGCGACGCACCACAGCGCGGCTTCGAGCGAGTGCGCGACATAGCCGCTGGCGCGGATGTCCCGGCGCGCCTTGCCCTGCCAGGAGCCGGCCATGATCGCGCCGATCGCCCCGGCGTAAGGGCCCGGACGCGGGCGCAGCACGGCCTCGCGCGGCTGGCCCTCGATCGCGTCGGCGAGCAGCTCGGCGAAGGCGATGCAGGCGTCCACCGCCTCGGCGGCGCCGTGGGTGGTCTGGCTCTGCCGCGCCGCGGCGTCGCGCAGCGCCGCGCGGTCGCGCCGGAAGCGCAGCGCGACCGGGGCGAGGCGCATCAGCGAGCCGTTGCCCGCCTTGCGCGGATCGGTGGGTCCGGGATGGTCGGCGCCGGTGCGGCGGAAGCGCGCGAGCGCCTCGCGCGTGGTGATGCCGATGTCGAAGCAGGTGCCGGTGCAGGAGTACTCGCCGCGCTCGTACCAGGCGAGGAAGCGGCGCAGCAGGTCCTGCTCGTCCAGGCCGCCGCGGGCGAGCAGGCTGTCGGCGAGGGCGAGCGCCATCGCGGTGTCGTCGGTCCACTGGCCGGGGGCGAGGCGGAAGGGGCCGCCGCCCACCATGTCGGTCAGCGGCGGCCGGCTGTCGCGTGCGGCGAACTCCAGCGTGGTGCCGACGGCGTCGCCGACGGCGAGGCCGAGCAGGGCGCCGACGGCGCGGTCCTCGGCGCCGGGAGAGGCGGCGGCGGTGTCGCGCGGGGGCACGGGGCGGCAGGCGCGGACATGCGCCTCCTGCGCCGGCGTCTCGATGGCGCCGGGGCGGGCCGCGCGCACCCGGGCGATGGCCTCCTCCGCCGGCACGCCGAGCTCGACGAGGAGGCGGGCGGCGACGGTGCCGGCGCGGCCGAGGCCGCCGCGGCAATGCACCAGGACATGCTCGCCCGCGGCGAGCCGGGCGCGGATCGCGGCGCCGGAGTCCGCCCACGCCGCCTCGAAGGCGGCGTCGGGGACGGAGACGTCGCGGATCGGCAGGTGCAGCCAGTCCATCCCCTGCGCCTGCACCGCCGCGCCGAGCTGCGGGACGCCGAGGAGGTGCAGCTCGTGCTCCTCCGTCAGCGTGACGACGAGGGCGGCACCCCAGGCGCGGATCGCCGCGAGGTCGAGCGCCAGGTCGCGGTCCCAGGGGCCGCTCATCGCCGCCGGGTCTTTCTTGCCGGGGCAGAAGGTGATGCCGATGCGGCCGAATCCCGGCCCCGCGGTCACGGCGGCGATCTGCAGCGGATGGGTGATGCTCGTGCGCATGGCGCGTCCCCCCCCCGGGAGGCACGATCCTATCGCGCCCGTTCCGGTCGGTGGAAGCGGGACGTCGGCCGGGGACGTCAGAGCGCCGCGTACACCTCCCGCTCGAAGGCCGCGAACAGCTCGAGCGCGCGCCGATCGGCGAAGGGGAGAAGCTGCATCAGGATCACGCCCGCCACGCCCTTCGCCGGGTCGAGCCAGTAGTAGGTGTTGGCGAGGCCCGCCCAGCCCAGGCCGCCCGCACTGCGACCCGTCGGCGCGGGGGCGAGGTTGACCTGGAAGGCGAGGCTCCAGCCCTTCGGCAGGCCGGGGAAGAATTCGGCGTCGTTCGAGAGGGGCGGCACCACGCTGCGCAGCGGCGTCACGCGCAGCGCGCCGATCTGGTTGCGCGTCATCTCCCGCGCCGTCTCGGGGCGCAGCAGGCGCACGCCGTCGAGCGTGCCGCCGTTCAGCACCAGGCGCAGGAAGCGGAGGTAGTCGGGCGCCGTGCCGTAGAGGCCGCCGCCGCCCATGAAGAACTCGGGCTGCTGCGGCATCTCGAAATCGGTCGGGGCGAGCGCGCCGTCCGCGCCGCGCTGGTGCATGCGCGCCAGGCGCGCGCGCTGCGAGGGGGTGAGGAGGAAGCCGGTGTCGTGCATGCCGAGCGGGCCGAAGACGTGCTCGCGCAGGTAGTCGTCGAGGGGGAGGCCGCTCGCCGCCTCCACCGCCTTGCCGACGAAGTCGGTGTTGATGCCGTATCCCCAGCGCTCGCCGGGGTCGAAGAGGAGCGGCAGGCGGAGCGCGTCGTTGCGGCAGGTGGTGATGGCGGGGAGGCCGGTGTGCTCGAGGTAGCGGCCGAGCGCCTCGCTCCAGATGCCGTAGCCGAAGCCCGCGGTGTGGGTGAGGAGGGCGCGCAGCGTGACGGGACGGCGCGCGGGGCGGAGGCGCGGGGCGCCGGTGGCGGCGTCGAAGCCCTCCAGCACCTGCGGGTCGGCGAGGAGGGGGAGGAGGCGGCCGAGCGGGGCGTCGAGGTCGAGCCGGCCCCGCTCGACGAGCTGGAGCGCGGCGAGCGAGGTGACCGCCTTGGTCATGGAGGCGATCCAGAAGACCGAGTCGGCGGTCATCGGCGCCTCGGCGGAGAGGTCGCGGCGGCCGAAGGCGCCCTGGTAGAGGGTGCGGCCGTCGGCGGTGGCGGCGAGGGCGACGACGCCGGGGACCGCGCGCGCCTCGGCGGCGTCGCGCAGGGCGGTGTCGATCGTCGTCTGCGGCATGGTGCGGCCCCCCTTCCGCCGGCGGCCGGACGCGCGCGGCGGAGACGGCGAGCCTAGGCCGTTGCGCGGCGCCCCGGGATCACGAGGCGGCCAGGAGGCGGGCGGGTCGTCGCGGCGCGGCGGGGGCCGCCTATCCGCCGCCGGCCTGCCCGGCGCAGGCGACGCAGGTGGGGAGGGCGGGATCGGGGGCGAGCCGCCCCGGGGCGATGGGCTCGCCGCAGCGGGCGCACCAGCCGTACTCGCCGGACTCGATGCGGGCGAGGGCGGCGGCGATGCGCGCCAGCGCGGCCGCGCGGCGCGGCGGCGGGCGCGTCACGGTCGCGCCGCCTCCAGCCCGTGCTGCTCGCGCACGGCGTGGAAGCGCAGCATCGGCCACTCCTCCTCGGCGCGGCGGCGGCGCCAGTCGGAGGCGAAGAGGGCGACGAGGGCGCCGTCGTGGTCCTCCGCCATGTCGCGCCGGTGGGCGGCGGCGAAACGCTCGAGGGCGGCGCGGTCCTCCGCCGCCACCCAGCGCACCACCTCCCACGGCGTGGCGTCGAAGCCGACCGGGATGCCGTACTCGGCGCGCAGCCGGCTCTGCAGCACGTCGAGCTGGAGCTGGCCGACGACGCCGACCACCGGGGCCGAGCCGTCGCGCGGGCGGAAGAGCTGCACGACGCCCTCCTCGGCGAGCTGGCCGAGGGCGGTGCGGAGCTTCTTCGCGAGCATCGGGTCCTCGAGCCGGATGTGGCGCAGGATCTCGGGGGCGAAGCTCGGCACGCCGCGGAAGTTCAGCGCCTCGCCCTCGGTCAGGGTGTCGCCGATGCGCAAGGTGCCGTGGTTGGCGATGCCCACCACGTCGCCGGGCCAGGCCTCCTCGGCCACCTGGCGGTCCTTGGCGAAGAAGAACAGCGGCGCGTTGACCGGGACCTGCCTGCCGGTGCGGACCTGCCTGAGGCGCATGCCCTTGAGCAGGCGGCCGGAGCAGATCCGCACGAAGGCGACGCGGTCGCGGTGGTTGGGGTCCATGTTGGCCTGGACCTTGAAGACGAAGCCGGTCAGGCGGTCCTCCTCGGGCGCGACCTCGCGCGCGTCGGCGGCGCGCGGACGCGGCGGCGGGGCGTAGCGGGCGAGGCCGTCGAGCAGGTGGCCGACGCCGAAGTCGCGCAGCGCGGAGCCGAAGAACACGGGCGTCAGCGTGCCGTCGCGGAAGCGGGCGAGGTCGAAGGCGGGACAGGCGGCGAGGGCGAGCGCCGCCTCCTCGCGCAGCAGGGCGGCGCGCTCGGCGCCGACCAGGGCGGCGAGGCGCGGATCGCCGGGGCCGTCGAGCGCGACCGCCCCGGCCTCGGTCGCGTCCAGGGGGAGGAAGCGGTCGGCGAGCAGGTCGAAGGTGCCGGCGAAGTCCTGCGCGCGCCCCACCGGCCAGGCGACCGGCGCGGCGTCGAGGGCGAGGGTCCGCTCGATCTCGTCCAGCAGGTCGAAGGGGTCGCGGCCCTCGCGGTCCATCTTGTTGACGAAGGTGAGGATCGGGATGTCGCGCAGGCGGCAGACCTCGAACAGCTTGCGCGTCTGCGCCTCGATGCCCTTGGCGGCGTCGAGCACCATCACCGCGGCGTCCACGGCGGTCAGCGTGCGGTAGGTGTCCTCGGAGAAGTCCTCGTGGCCCGGCGTGTCGAGCAGGTTGAAGACGAGCCCCGCCCGCTCGAAGGTCATCACCGAGGTGGCGACGGAGATGCCCCGCTCCTGCTCGATCCTCATCCAGTCGGAGCGGGTGCGGCGCGCGTCGCGCTTGGCGCGCACCGCGCCGGCGAGCTGGATGGCGCCGCCCTTCAGCAGCAGCTTCTCGGTCAGCGTGGTCTTGCCGGCGTCGGGGTGGGCGATGATGGCGAAGGTGCGCCGGCGGGCGGCCTCGGCGGCGACGCGGGAGGCGGGGAGGGGCAGGTCCATCGGCTGGGGCGCTGGCGGGCTCGCGAGGGGCCGAAGCGCGGCGCCGCCTCCGCCGCGCGGGCGCGTAGGCGGTGCGGTGGGGCGTCGGCCGGGTTGGGCTCGGTGCCGATGTAGGGGCCCCGGCGCCCCGGCGCCAGGGACGATCCGCGGCCGGCCGCGCCGGGCGAGCGGGCCGCGGCGATCCCTCCGTCAGCCCTCGCGGCGCAGCCGCGCGATCGCGTCGCGCAGGCGCAGCTTCTCGCGCTTGAGGCGATGCAGCGCGTCCGGGTCGGGGCGGGGCCGCGCCTCCTCCTCCGCCAGGCGGCGTTCCAGGGCCTCGTGGCGCTCCTCGAGGGCGCGGATCCTGGCGAGCAGCGGCGCGTCCGGCATGCGGCGGCCTCCCGTGATCGGTGCTTCTCCCCGCGCGGCTCCCCGGCCCCGGCGGCGCGGCGGGCGGGGGAGGGCGGCTGTTCCCGCGCCGCCCCCCGCCATGCTATGGCGCCGCGTCCCGGGGCGCATCCGGGACTTTCCCGACGCAGCAGGCGTGCCCATGCTGGCCGATCGCGATTCCCTCCTCCGCCGTCTGCACGAGCTGCGCATCGAGCATCGCGACCTCGACACGGTGATCGCACGCCTCGAGAACAGTCCCACGGACCAGCTCCACCTGCAGCGCCTGAAGAAGCGGAAGCTGAAGTTGAAGGACGAGATCGCCTGGCTGGAGAGCCGGCTGCTGCCGGACATCATCGCATGAGCGCCGAGGGCGTGGCGGCGGCGGAACCGCCGCTGGTCGGCATCATCATGGGCAGCCGCTCCGACTGGGAGACCCTGCGCCATGCGGCGGAGACGCTGGAGAAGCTCGCCGTGCCGCACGAGTGCCGGGTGGTCTCGGCGCACCGCACGCCGGAGCGGCTCTACGCCTACGCGCGGGCGGCGGCGGGGCGGGGCTTGCGG
Source organism: Caldovatus aquaticus (assembly GCF_019458025.1). GTDB lineage: Bacteria > Pseudomonadota > Alphaproteobacteria > Acetobacterales > Acetobacteraceae > Caldovatus > Caldovatus aquaticus. The sequence goes on from NZ_JAHZUY010000062.1 coordinate 17,355, forward strand.
GTGATCATCGCCGGGGCGGGCGGGGCGGCCCACCTGCCCGGGATGGCGGCGGCGATGACGCGCCTGCCCGTCCTCGGCGTGCCGGTGCGCAGCGAGGCGCTGGCCGGCGTGGACAGCCTGCTCTCCATCGTCCAGATGCCGGCCGGGGTGCCGGTGGGAACGCTCGCCATCGGGCGGGCGGGGGCGGTGAATGCGGCCCTGCTCGCGGCGGCGATCCTCGCGCTCTCGGACCCCGCCCTGGCGCGGCGGCTGGAGGCGTGGCGCGCGGCGCAGACCGAGGCGGTGCCGGAGACGCCGGCGTGAGCGGCGCGATCCCGGTGCCGGAGGGGGCGCTGCCGCCCGGGGCGACGATCGGCATCCTCGGCGGCGGCCAGCTCGGGCGCATGTCGGCGCTGGCCGCGGCGCGGCTCGGCTATCGCTGCCACGTCTTCGCCCCGGAGCCGGACTCGCCCGGGATGCTGGTGGCGGCGGCGCGCACCGTCGCGCCCTACGAGGACGAGGCGGCGCTCGCCGCCTTCGCGCGCGCCTGCGACGTGGTGACCTTCGAGTTCGAGAACGTGCCGGCGCGCGTGCTGGAGGTGCTGGCCCCGCTGGTGCCCTGCCGGCCGGGGGTGGAGGCGCTGCGGGTCTGCCAGGACCGGCTGCGGGAGAAGGCGTTCCTCGAATCGGTCGGCGTGGCGGTCGCCCCCTGGCGGCCGGTGCGGGACGAGGCGGAGCTTGCGGCGGCGCTCGCGGCGGTCGGGCTGCCGGCGGTGCTGAAGACGACGCGGCTCGGCTACGACGGGCGCGGGCAGGCGGTGCTGCGCCGGCCGGAGGAGGCGCCGGCGGCCTTCGCCCGCCTCGCGCCGCACCCGCTGGTGCTGGAGGCGTTCGTGCCCTTCGCGGCCGAGATCTCGGCGATCGCGGCGCGCGGGGCGGACGGGACGGTGGCGGTGTTCGACGCGGTGGAGAACCGGCACGGCCCGGCGCACATCCTGGAGTTGAGCTTCGCCCCGGCGCGGGTGCCGCCGGCGGTGGCCGAGGCGGCGCGGGACGCGGTGCGGCGGGTGGCGGAGGGGCTCGGGCTGGTCGGAGTGGTGGCGCTCGAGATGTTCCTGCTGCCGGACGGGCGGCTCCTGGGCAACGAGATCGCGCCGCGGCCGCACAATTCCGGGCACTGGACCCTCGAGGCCTGCCTCGCCTCGCAGTTCGAGCAGCATGTGCGGGCGGTGGCGGGGCTGCCGCTCGCCGCGCCGGAGCGGCACTCCGATGCGGTGATGCGCAACCTGATCGGGCCGGAGGGGGTGGCGCGCTGGCCGGCGCTGCTGCGGATGACGGGGGTGGCGCCGCACCTCTACGGCAAGGCGGAGGCGCGGCCCGGGCGCAAGCTCGGCCATGCGACGCGGCTGCTGCCGCGCGGGGCGCTGGCGCGCCTCGGCGAGGCGGAGGCGCTGGGGGGGCTCTGAGGCGGCGCCGGTCCGGTCCAGGGCGGGCGCGCCATGTGGCTGAAAAGCCATCGGCGACTGTGGCGCGACCGCCACAGGAGGCCGGAAACGACAGACGACATACTGGCACGCGAATGAACCGGTGTTAGCTTCCCCTCACGCAACGTCGGACTCGGGGCGTGCGGGCCTGGGCCCGGCGGGGGCCCGCGCCCGGCCCGGGCTGGGGGGGCGGGGGGCCGGGTGGGGTGGCAAGTGAGGAGAGTGGGCATGAGCCTCAGGAAGGCGCTCCTGGCCGCGACGATGCTGTCGCTGCCGCTGGCGGCGCAGGCGCAGCCGGTGACCGGCCTCTATGTCGGTGCGGGTGCGGGCGCCAACTGGCACCAGAACAGCACCGACGACGGCGTGAAGATCGAGAGCAGCCCGGGTTGGGGGGTCGTCGCCAGCCTCGGCTGGGGCTTCGGCAACGGGCTGCGGGCCGAGGTCGAGGGCAACTTCCGCTGGAACGACGTGGACCGCATCACCGTCAGCGGCCTGCCCGGTCCGACCTCGGAGCGCCTGGTGCGCCGCAGCGGCTACATCAAGACCTACGGCGTGATGGCCAACGCGCTGTACGACATCGGCGCGGTGCAGCGCTGGCCGGTCCACATCACCCTCGGCGCCGGTATCGGCTGGGCGTGGCACGAGTACGACAATGTCGGCGGCCAGACCCGGTTCCAGAGCCCGAACACCGCGGCCCTGATCAACGACACGGACGGGCGCTTCGCCTACCAGGCGATCGCCGGCCTGTCGGTGCCGATCGAGGCCCTGCCCGGCCTCGCGGTGACGGCCGAGTACCGCTTCTTCGGCACCCTCTCGCCGAAGCTGAACGCGACCGTGACCGACCTCTCGACCGGCGTGCGGACGACCGGCCGCTACGAGGCGGACAACCTCAACCACTCGCTGCTGGTTGGTGTTCGCTACAACTTCGGGCAGGTGGCGCCGGCGCGTCCGGCGCCTGCGCCGGCGGCGGCGCCTGCGCCTGCGGCGCGGACGTTCCTGGTGTTCTTCGACTGGGACCGGGCGGACCTGACGGCGCGGGCGCGGCAGATCGTGGCCGAGGCGGCGCAGGCGGCGCGGACGCAGCAGGTGACGCGGATCGAGGTGGCGGGGCACGCGGACCGGTCGGGGACGCCGCAGTACAACCAGCGCCTGTCGCAGCGGCGGGCGGACAACGTGGCGGCGGAGCTGGTGCGCAACGGGGTGCCGCGGGAGCAGATCGTGGTGCAGGCGTTCGGCGAGAGCCGGCCGCTGGTGCCGACGGCGGACGGGGTGCGCGAGCCGCAGAACCGCCGGGTCGAGATCGTGCTGCGCTGAGCCGCCGCCGGCCCGCCACGCGAACCGCAGGGGGGGCGCCCGCCGGGCGCCCCCTTCGCATCGGCGGGGCGCGGCCGGGCGCGTGTTGCCGTCTCGCAGCCCGGCGTTCGCGCACGCACGCAGCCCGGCGGGGCCGGATGTTCCTCGCACGGCCGCGGGTGCCATCGTGGCCGCTCCGACATGCGCCTCCCTGGTAACTTCGCCGCCTCCCGGCATCGGCACGGCGGAGGCGGCGGCATTCGCGCGCCGAAGCCGCTCAGGCCGCGCGCCCGAGAGCGGCAGGCCCACTAGCCTCACCGCACATGGTAGCGCGCCTGCTCTCCCGCTCGGCTGGCGACGGCGCATCGCGCGGTCCCGGGCCGTAGCGGCTCGGCGCGGCGGAAGCGGCGGCGTGGCCCGCGCGCACGTTCCTCCCGCCCCGCCCGCGTGCCGGCCCCCCACTCGCTCCTTTGGCATTGTGCAATGATTCGAAACGCGTAAGGTGGCTGGCGTGATCGGGCGGCGCTGCCTGCGGGGCGGGGTGGTCGCCGTGCGGGCGGGATAAGGAGGGGACAGAATGACCCGGGGAAAGACGGTTCTTGCAGCAAGCTTGGCGGTGGCGCTGCCGCTCGCTTTGGCGGCGGCTCCGGCGCGGGCGCAGCCGGTGAGCGGGCTCTACATCGCGGGCGGCGCGGGCGTGAACCTGCTGCAGAGCACGGACGTCGAAGCGAAGGGCGGCGGCACGCTCGGCGAGATCGACTGGCAGGCGGGCACGGCCAGCGTGCTCAGCCTCGGCTGGGGCTTCGGCAACGGGCTGCGGGCCGAGATCGAGGGTGGCTACCGCTGGAACCACATCGATAAGGCCGGCATCGCCCCCAGCCTCGCGGCCCCCTTCTCCGGCGCGCTCGCGCAGTATCGCGGCAGCCAGCGCACCGTCAGCGTGATGGCGAACGTCCTCTACGACTTCGCCCTGTTCCGCGACCTTCCGGTGACGCCCTATGTCGGCCTCGGCGCCGGCTGGGCCTGGATCGAGACGCACAAGCTGCGCGCGACCAGCAACGTCTTCGGGCTGCGCTTCGCCTCCGACGACTGGGACAACCGCTTCGCCTACCAGGCCATCGCCGGCCTCGCCTTCAACCTGCCCGTTCCGGGGCTCGCGGTGACGGCCGAGTACCGCTTCTTCGGCACCCTCTCGCCCGAGCACGACGCGCGGGTGATCGCGCTGCCGGGCGGCGCCGTCGTCGCGCGCGGCAAGGTCGAGGCGGACAACCTCAACCACTCGCTGCTGGTTGGTGTTCGCTACAACTTCGGGCAGGTGGCGCCGGCGCGTCCGGCGCCTGCGCCGGCGGCGGCGCCTGCGCCTGCGGCGCGGACGTTCCTGGTGTTCTTCGACTGGGACCGGGCGGACCTGACGGCGCGGGCGCGGCAGATCGTGGCCGAGGCGGCGCAGGCGGCGCGGACGCAGCAGGTGACGCGGATCGAGGTGGCGGGGCACGCGGACCGGTCGGGGACGCCGCAGTACAACCAGCGCCTGTCGCAGCGGCGGGCGGACAACGTGGCGGCGGAGCTGGTGCGCAACGGGGTGCCGCGGGAGCAGATCGTGGTGCAGGCGTTCGGCGAGAGCCGGCCGCTGGTGCCGACGGCGGACGGGGTGCGCGAGCCGCAGAACCGCCGGGTCGAGATCGTGCTGCGCTGAGCCGCCGCCGGCCCGCCACGCGAACCGCAGGGGGGGCGCCCGCCGGGCGCCCCCTTCGCATCGGCGGGGCGCGGCCGGGCGCGTGTTGCCGTCTCGCAGCCCGGCGTTCGC
>NZ_JAHZUY010000063.1 GCF_019458025.1 Caldovatus aquaticus
ATGCTTCAATCGCCTCAAGCATTTCCGCCGCATCGCCACACGCTTCGACAAGCTCGCACGCAACTACCTCTCCACCGTCGCCCTCGCCGCCATCCGGCTGTGGACACGGTTTGAGTCCAGGACCTAGGGCGGATCGCGGACGGCCGCGAACGGCCGGAAGCGCGGATCCGCCCGCGCGCAACCGGGCCGGGGCCGCTGCGGCGCGCACCGCCGGGCGAAGGCGGCCCTCGGCGCGGCGCCGCGTGTTCTCCGGACGAGGGGCCCGGCCTCACGCCGGGTCCACGGGCGCCGGCGGCACCCCCGCCGCCTCGATCGCCGCACCGGCCTCGAGCAGCAGGTCCTCCCGGTAGCGGCCGGCCAGCAGCTGCACCCCGACCGGCGCGCGGCCGGCGAGGCCGGTCGCCACGGCGAGCCCCGGCAGCCCCATCAGCGGCACGCCGACCTGGGTGAGCTGCGCCTCCCAGCAGCGCCGGAACCCCTCCGGCGAGGACACGTCGAGCCCGTCCGGGAAGGGCAGCTCGGCGGAGACCGGCGTGATCGCGACCGGCCAGCGCTCGAAGAACAGCATCCACTGCCGCACGAAGCCGGCGCGCTTCTGCAGCGCGTCGAGCAGCGCGTTGACGTCCGGCAGCGGGCACATCGCCTCCATCTGCGCCATGACGAAGCTGGCGGCGGGCTCGCCCTCGCGGCGGATCGCCTCGTTCATGCCGCGGCGCGATTCGGCGAGCCAGAGCATGAGCTGCAGCGCCGCCGGCTCGCGCAGCGGCGGGGTCTCCGCCTCCTCGACGGTCCAGCCGGCGGCCTCCAGCCGGCGCGCGGCGTCGCGCAGCGCGGCCTCGACCTCCGGCACGATGGCGAGGCCGTCCGGGCGCAGGCAGAGCGCCGCGCGCTTCGGCGCCGGCGGCCCCTCCAGCGGCACGCCGACCCACCAGGGATCGCGGATGTCGCGCGCGGCCATGGCGGCGAAGGCGAGCCGGATGTCGGCGATGGTGCGCGCGAGCGGCCCGGAGACGGCCATGAGCTGCCCGCCGATGTGCCGCTCCGCGCCCGAGGGGTTCCACGCCGGCACGCGGCCGAGGGTGGGGCGCAGCCCGTGCACGCCGCAGGCATAGGCGGGATAGCGGATCGAGCCGCCGATGTCGGTGCCGTGGCCGATCGCGCCGATCCCCGTCGCCACCGCCGCCCCCGCCCCGCCCGAGGAGCCGCCCGGCGTGAGCGCGGGATCGCGCGGATTGCGCGTGCGCCCGTGCAGCGCGTTGTCGGTGAACCAGCGCAGGCTGAAGGCCGGCGTGTTGGTGCGGCCGAGGATCACCGCGCCCGCGCGGCGCAGGTTCGCCACCACCGGGTTGTCCTCGCGCGCGATCAGGTCCTTCTGGATGCGCAGGCCGTTGGTGGTGGCGAAGCCCTTCTGGTCGGCGTTGACCTTGATGGTGACGGGCACGCCGGCGAGCGGGCCGGGGTCCTCGCCGCGGGCGAGCATCGCGTCCACGCGCGCCGCCTCGGCCAGCGTCTCCTCCGGCCGCAGGGCCACGACGGCGTTGATCGCGGGGTTCACCGCCTCCAGCCGGGCGAGCGCGTCGCGCGCCGCCTCGGCGGCGGAGACCTCGCGGCGGCGGACGCGGGCGGCGAGGTCGGCGGCGGAAAGGCGCCAGAGGTCGGTCATCGGCGACACCCTTCAGGATGGAGCTGCGCGGCAGGGCGCCGACAGAGTGCCGCCCCGGCGGCCGCGGTCAACCGCGCCAGGCGACCAGCACCGCGCCGGCGGCGATCAGGGCGACGCCGAGCCAGTTCCATGCCGACAGCCGCTCGCCGAGGAGCAGCACGCCGAACAGGGCGACCAGCACCACGCTGAGCTTGTCGAGCGGCGCCACGCGGGCGGCGTCGCCGAGCTGCAGCGCGCGGAAGTAGCAGAGCCAGGAGGCGCCGGTCGCCGCCCCCGACAGCAGCAGGAAGAGATAGGTCCGCGCCGACACCGAGGACGGCGCCTGCCAGCCGCCGGAGACGGCCATGATCCCCGCCGTGACGAAGAGGATCACCACCGTGCGCACGAAGGTGGCGAAGTCCGAATGCACGCCGGCGACGCCGAGCTTGGCGAGGATCGCCGTCAGCGCGGCGAAGGCCGCCGAGGCCAGCGCCCAGAACTGCCAGGCCCGCAGCGCGCCGCCCATGCCCCCGCCCCCATGCCCCCGCCTTCGCCCCGCCCGCGCCCGACGCGCTCAGCCCGGCAGCCCGAGCACGTTCTTCGCCACGATGTTGCGCTGGATCTCGTTCGACCCGCCGTAGATCGTCGCCGGCCGCGCCTGGATGTAGAGGCCGGTCGGGTTGAGGTCGCGGTTGCCCTCGATCGGCCCGAGCAGCCCCGCGTTCTCGCCGGCGATCTCGAGCATCGCGTCGGCGATGCGCTGGAACAGCTCGGTCTGGCAGATCTTCAGCATCGAGACGTCGGGCCCGAGCGTCTCCCCGCGCCGGAGCTTCGCGACATAGACGCCGTAGAACGCCTTCAGGTCCTCGAGGTCGAGGCGGAGCCGCGCGTAGCGGTCCCGGAACTCCGGCTCCTCCCACACCCCCATGTGCTCGGCGAGCGCGCGCAGCCCCTTCAGCGCGTAGGCGGACTGGCGGGGGGAGCCGAGGTAGATCCGCTCGAAGCCGAGCAGGGCCTTGGCCATGTCCCAGCCCTTGTTGATCTGCCCGACCAGGTTCCGCTTCGGCACCCGGACGTTGTCGAAGAACACCTCGCAGAACTCGTCGTGCAGCTCGAGGTTGATGATCGGCTTGACGGTGATGCCGGGCGTGTCCATCGGCACCAGCAGGAAGCTGATCCCCTCCTGCTTCTTCGCCTGCTTGTCGGTGCGCACCAGCAGGAAGATCCAGTTGGCGTCCTGCGCCAGGGTGGTCCAGATCTTCTGGCCGTTGACGACGTAGTGGTCGCCGTCCTCGACCGCCTCGGTGCGCAGGCTGGCAAGGTCGGAGCCGGCGTTGGGCTCGGAATAGCCCTGGCACCAGATGTGCTCGCCGGAGAGGATCTTCGGCAGGAAGTAGCGCTTCTGCTCCTCCGTGCCGTAGTTGATGATCAGCGGGCCGAGCAGGACGATGCCGTGGTCGTTGGTGCGCGCGCAGCCCCAGCGCTCCAGCTCCTCGGTGAAGATGATCTGCTTCGCGGGCGAGAGGCCCATGCCGCCGTATTCCTTCGGCCAGCCGGGGCAGAGCCAGCCCTTCTCCGCCAGCTTGAAGTACCAGACCTTGTTGTCCTTCCAGTGCAGGCGCTTCGGGGGATGGCGCAGCTCGGGCGGATAGTTGGCCTCGATCCAGCGGCGCACGTGCAGGCGGAAGGCCTCGTCGTCGAGGGCGTTCAGGTCCTCGGGCTCGGCCGGCGCGGCAGGGGCGGCGGTCATCGGCTCAGCGTCCCTTGAAGACGGGCTTGCGCCTGGCGAAGAAGGCGGCGCGGCCCTCCTTGTGGTCCTCGGTGGTGAAGAGCAGGCCCTGGAAGGTCTGCTCCTGCTCGAGCGACTCGTCGAGGCCCGCGGCGAGGATCTGCTTGGTCAGCCTGATCGGCGCCGGCGCCTCCTCGGCGAGGAAGCGCGCCTTCTCGAGCGCGGCCGCGAGGGCGTGGCCCTTCGGCGCGACGAAGTCCACGAGGCCGATGCGCTCCGCCTCCGGCGCGGTGAGCGGCTCGTGGTAGAGCAGGAGGCGCCGCGCGCGGCCCATGCCGACGCGCGCCGGCAGGAAGTGGGCGAGACCCATGTCCGCCATCAGGCCGATCTTGTGGAAGCCCGCGACGAAGCGCGCATCCTCGGCCGCGACGATGGTGTCGCAGGCGCAGGCGAGCGCCATGCCGGCGCCGGCGCACCAGCCCTCCACCGCGGCGACGATCGGCAGCCCGCCCTTGGCCATCAGCCGCACCAGGCGGTGCGTGCGGCGCATGCGCTCGCGCCCGTCCATCGCGGTCGCGACCTCCATGCGCGAGATGTCGCCGCCGGAGCAGAAATTGCCCTCCGCCCCGGTCAGCACCACGGCGCGGACGCCGCTCTCCGGCGCGTGCGCGCGCTCGAGCGCGTCCTCGAGCGCGGCGCGCAGCGGCATCGCCAGCGCGTTGCGGCGCGCCGGGTAGTCGAGCGTCAGGACCAGCACCGCGCCGTCGCGCTCCTCGACGACGCGCATGCGCTCCCCGGCCTCGCTCATTCCTCGTCCCCCTCCGGCGCGTCGCGCAGGAAGCGGCGGCGGTGCAGCGCGGCGGAGCCGAACTGGTTCGCCAGCACCATCGCCTTGCGCAGATAGAGTCCGGCGTCGTACTCGTCCGTGTAGCCGATGCCGCCGTGCAGCTGGATCACCTGGCGCGTGACCAGCAGCGAGGCCTCCGCCGCCCGCGCCTTGGCGCGCGAGACCGCGGCGCGGCGCGCCGCGCCCTCCGCCCCGGCGTCGAGCGCCGCCGCCGCGCTCTCCACGCTCGCCCGCGTCAGGCCGAGCTGGATCCGGAGGTCCGCCGCGCGGTGCTGCAGCGCCTGGAAGCTGCCGATCACCCGCCCGAACTGCTGGCGCGTCTTCAGGTAGTCGAGCGCGAGGCCGAAGCTCCGCTCCATCACGCCGAGCAGGTAGGCGGCGGTGGCGAGCGCCGCCTCGTCGAGCGCCTGCGCGAGCAGCGCGCCGGCGTCGTCCGCCACGCGCCGCGCTTCGCCGAGCGCGGGGCGCAGCGTGCCGAAATTGCCCCCGTCCTGCGTGCGCTCGAGCGCAAGGTCGGCGCCGGCGCGCGGCAGCGCGTAGAGCGCGATCCGCCCGCCCTCGCGCACCGGCAGCAGGAACAGTTCCGCCCCCGCCGCCTGCGGGATGAAGCGCCGCGGCGCGTCCGGGCTGCCCGGCACCTCCAGCGTGTCCGGCCGTTCCTGCCAGGCCGTCGGGGCGTAGATCTCGCCGGCGAGGAGGCGCGGCAGCAGCTCCCGCTCCCCCGCCCGCGCCAGCACCGTCGCCGTCAGCAGGGCCGGGATCAGCGGCTCCGGCGCGAGGCCGGCGCCCAGCTCCTCGGCCAGCGCGCACAGCTCGCCCATGCCGAGGCCCGCGCCGCCGGCCGCCTCCGGCGCGCGCAGCCCGATCCAGCCGAGCTCGCCCATCCGGCGCAGCACCGCGGGATCGTAGCCCGGATCCTGGAAGCGCAGCGCCCGGATGCGCTTCGTGTCGCCGCCGCGCGGCGCCACCGCGGCGGCGCTGTCGCGGATCATGCGGATGGATTCGGCGCGCTCCGCCTCCGTGCCCGCCAGCGCCTCGCTCATGCGTTCCCCCGTTCAGCCCGGCAGGTGCAGCTTCGCCCCGCTCCGCTCCTGCAGCGCCTCGAAGGTGACGCCCGGCGCCATGTCCACCACCACGAAGCCGCGCCCCTTCACCACGTCGAACACGCCGAGGTTGGTATAGACGCGGCTCACCGCGCCGAGCGCCGTCAGCGGATAGCTGCACTTCTCGACCAGCTTCGGCCGCCCGTCCTTCGTGGTGTGCTCCATCACCACCCACAGCCGCTTCGCGCCGGCGGCGAGGTCCATCGCCCCGCCGACGGCGGGCGCGGTGTCGTTCTCGCTGGTCGCCCAGTTGGCGATGTCGCCGTTCTCCGCCACCTCGAAGGCGCCGAGCACGCAGAGGTCGAGATGGCCGCCGCGGATCATCGCGAAGGAGTCGGCGTGGTGGAAGAACGACCCGCCCGGCCGCAGCGTCACCGGCTGCTTGCCGGCGTTCACCAGCCAGGGGTCCACCTTGCCGGGCGGCGGCGCCGGGCCCATGCCGAGGATGCCGTTCTCGGAGTGCAGGATCACCTCGCGCTCGGCCGGCACGTGGTCGGCGACCATGGTCGGGATGCCGATGCCGAGGTTGACGTACCAGCCCTCGGGGATGTCGCGGGCCACGCGGGCGGCCATCTCAGCGCGGGAGAAGGGCTTCATCGTCGTCTCTCCTCACCCGTCGGCAACGCTAGGCCCACTCCGGCCCCCTGTCCACGCGGATCACCCGGTCCACGAAGATGCCGGGCGTCACCACGTGGTCCGGGTTGATCTCGCCGAGCTCGCGGAGGTGCATCACCTGGGCGATGGTCAGCTCGGCGGCCATCGCCATCACCGGGTTGAAGTTGCGCCCGCTCTCCCGGTAGGTGAGGTTGCCCCAGCGGTCCCCCTCCCAGGCCTCGATCAGCGCCACATCGCCCTTCAGCGCCCGCTCCAGCACGTAGAGCCGCCCGTCTATCTCGCGCACCTCCTTGCCCTGGGCGAGCAGCGTGCCGACGCCGGTCGGCGTGTAGAAGGCGGGGATGCCGGCGCCGGCGGCGCGCATGCGCTCGGCGAGCGTGCCCTGCGGCACGATCTCGAGCTCGATCCTGCCGGCGCGGTATAGCTCCTCGAACACCACCGAGCCGGCGGAGCGCGGGAAGGAGCAGATGATCTTGCGCACCCGGCCGAGCTCCATCAGCCGCGCGAGGCCGGTGCGCCCGGTGCCCGCGTTGTTGGCGACGCAGACCAGGTCCTTCGCGCCCTGCTCGATCAGCCCCTCGATCAGCGCGTCCGGCTGGCCGACGGCGCCGAAGCCGCCGATCAGCACGGTGGAGCCGTCCTTGATGCCCGCCATGGCCTCGGCCATGGTGCGGACGATCTTGTTGATCATCGCACCCCCCGGACTTGGGCCCCCGCGGTGTCCGTCCGCCGCGGCGCGGCCTCCGGAGGCCGGCTCTAGCCCTGCCCGCCGCCCCGGTCCAGGGGGGAGCCGGGCGGCGTCAGGCTCGCCGCGAGATCGCCGGCCTCGCGCACCACGGCGAGCAGGCGCAGGCCGAGCGCCTTCGAGCCCTCGGGCAGGAAGGCGTCCGCGGTGCGCAGCACGCCCCGGATCTCGTCCTCGCCCATCGCCCCCTTCGCGCGCAGCGCGCCGAGCAGGGCGGCGACGAGCGCGATGAGCGCGTTGATCTGCTGCTGGTGCGGGTGGTCGGAGGCCAGCGGCGGCGCGCCCCTCCCCGCCCATGCGTCGTCGTGGCCGTCGCGCATCCCTGGCACACCCGTTCGTTGCCGCGCGCCGCGGCGTCGCGGCGCGCCGTCCCCGGTGACCATGACGCGCGCGGAGGCCCTCCGTTGCCCTTGCCTTGTCCTGCCGAGACGGGGAGTGCGGAACCGAAACCGCCGGTCGGCAAATGGCGCCCGCTAGGGCGTGCCGCCGAAGCCCGGGTCCGCAGCCATGCCGCAGCACCCGCCCGCCGCCGGCAGCGGCGCAGGGCGCGCTCCGCTCAGTCGGCCGCGAGCTCGATCACCGCGTCGGCGGCGTAGCAGCCCTGGCCCTCGGGCAGCACCAGCAGCGGGTTCACGTCCACGCTGCGCAGCCGCGGCCCGGCCGCCGCCGCGAAGGCGGAGAGCCGCGACAGCGCCCGCGCCAGCGCTGCCACGTCCGCCTTCGGCCGCCCGCGCGCGCCGTCGAGCAGCGGGAAGCCGCGCAGCGAGCGGACCATCCGCTCCGCCTGCGCCGGGTCGAGCGGGCAGCGGTGCAGCGCGAAGTCCTTCAGCACCTCGATGAACACGCCGCCGAGGCCCACCATCGCCACCGGCCCGAACACCGGATCGCGCGCGATGCCGAGCGCCATCTCCACCGCGCCGGCGATCTGCTTCGCCACCAGCACGCCCTCGATGCGCGCGCCCGGCGCCCGCTCGCGCGCCCGCTGGAGCAGCGTCGCGACGCCGGCACGCACGCCCGCGGCGTCGCGCACGTCGAGCAGCACGCCGCCGATCTCGCTCTTGTGCAGGATGTCGGGGGAGAGGATCTTCAGCACCACCGGGTAGCCGATCTCCTCCGCCGCCGCGACCGCGGCCGCCGCGTCGCCGCAGGCGCGCTCCGGCACCGCCGGCACGCCGGCCTCGGCGAGCAGGCGCTTGGCCACCGCCTCGCTCGGCGTCGTCCCGGGCAGGCGCACCTCGGGCAGCGGCACCGCGGCGGCGGGCTGCCCGGCCCGCGCGAAGGACTCGCCGAAGCGGCCCATGGCGTGCAGCGCCACCACCGCGCGCGAGGGGTCCTCGAAGACCAGGAACCCGTCCTCGGCGTATTTCCGGCGCCCCTCCTCCGGCAGGATGGCGGAGAGCACCCAGAGCCGGTCCGGATGCCGCGCGATCGCGCCCTTGAGCTGCTCGCGCAGCGCCTCGCCCACCGTGCGCGAGCCGGCAGTCTGGGTGAAGAAGGCGATGATGCTGGAATAGCCCCCGTCCGCGGCGACGCTCTCGGCGAAGCGGCCGACGAGGGGCCAGTCGTTCGCCACCTGCGCCGTGCAGTCCACCGGGTTGCGCGGCCCGCAGAACGGCACCAGCGCGCGCAGCTCCGCCTGCGCCGCCTCCGGCATCGGCGGCATGGCGAGGCCGAGCGCCTCCGCCGCGTCGGAGATCAGCACGCCGGCGCCGCCCGAGATGGTCAGCACGCCGAGCGTGTTGCGCGCCGGGTAGATGCGCTTCGTCGCGGCGTAGGCGATGTCGAGCATCTCCTCCGTCGTGCGCGCGCGCACCACGCCGAACTCGTCGAGCACGGCCTGCGTCACCGCGTCGTCGCCGGCGATCGAGGCGGTGTGCGATTTCGCGGCGTGCGCGCCGAGCGCGCTGCGCCCGACCTTCATCATCACCACCGGCTTGCGGTTGCGCCGCGCGAGCTCGAGCGCGGCGACGAAGCGTTCGCTCTCGCGGATGCCCTCGGCGTAGGCGGCGATGACCTCCACCTCCTCCGACTGCGCCATCCAGCCGATCACCTCGCCGACCGAGATGTCGGCCTCGTTGCCGGTCATGATGCAGACCGGCGTGCCGAGGCCGCGCGCGCGCGCGATCGTGAAGATGTGCGTGCCGTAGGCGCCGGACTGGCTGGCGATGCCGATGCGGCCCGACAGCGGCCAGCCCTGCTCGAAGGAGGTGGAGAAGGTCGGGTAGAAATTGACCGCCGCGTTGAACAGGCCGAGGCTGTTCGGGCCGAGGATGCGCATCCCGTGCCGGCGCGCGGCCGCGACCAGCGCCGCCTGCGCCGCAGCGCCCGCCTCGTCCACCTCGGCGAAGCCGGCGGTGAAGACGATCGCGGCGCGGCAGCCGCGCGCGCCGAGCGCCTCGACCGCCTCGTTGGCGAGCGCCCCCGGCACGGCGACGATCGCGACATCGGGCGCGGCCGGCAGCGCGGCGACCGAGGGGAAGGCCGGCAGGCCCTGCACCGCCGGGCGGTTCGGATTGACCGGCCAGACCGCGCCGGCGAAGCCCCGCTGCTTCAGATAGGCGATCGGGCGCCCGCCGATCCGCCGCGGATCGTCGGAGGCGCCGACGATGGCGACGGAGCGGGGGCGCACCAGCGCATCCAGCGCGGCGAACTCGGCCGGCTGCCCGCCCGGCCCGCGGTGATCGGCCTGCATGCCTCGTTTCTCTCGGAGCGGCGTGTCCGCGACAGGCTGCGGCAGAGGCGTCGCGCGGGCAAGAGCGCGCGGCGCCGATCACGCGGCCCGGCCGGCGGACGGGGAACGGGAAAAGGTCGTCCGCGCCCCGGCGCCGCCTTGCCGGCTCGCGCCGCGGCTCAGATCGAGTCCGGCGAGAGCACGATGCAGTCGCCCTGCCGGCGGAGGCGCTCGCAGGCGGCGCTCGCCGACTCGCGCGACAGGCCGGTGACGCGGGCGCGATAGAGAGTGCCGTGCCCCTGCGCCACGCGCTGGACGACGACGCGCGCACCCAGCGTGCGCACCATGTCGCGCGCGCGGCTGGCAGCGCTCTGCGCCTGCGCCGCCGAGCCGAAGGCGCCGACCTGCACGCCCCATTCGCCGGCCGGCGCCGGGGCCGCCGCGCCACCGCGCCGGGCCGCCGGAAGGGTCGCCGCCTCGGCGCGCGACATCAGGCTGAACCCGCGCCCGGCAGGCTCCGGGCGCGGCGGCACCGGCACCGCGGCCGGCGGGACCCGCACCCACGGCGACGGCGGGGCGCCGCGCGGCGTCGCGGCGGCGGCGAGCTGCGTCGCCGCGCCAGGCCGCGTGCCGGCGCCGGGCGCCGCCGCGGGCGGATTCGCCCCGGATCGCGCGGTCGCGTCCGTCGCTGCCCGGCCGGCGGGCTGCTGCGGCTGCGCCGCGCGGGCGGCGGCCAGCAGCGATCGCGTCGCCGGTGGCGGCGCGCTGCGTTCCGCGTGGGCGGCGGGAGGGGTCGGAGGCGAGACCGGCAGGCCGGCGATCGCAGTGGCGTCGCGGCCGGCCTCGGCGCGCTCGGGCCGCGCGCGGGCCAGGGCCGCGGTGCCTTCCGGCGTGCTGCCGTCCGGGATCGGGTCCATGCGCACGACGAGGCCGGAATACGGGTCGGCGCTGGCCACCCGCCGCGGCGGCTCGGGCTCGCGCGGCGCGGCGGGCGCGGCAAGCGGCGCCGCCGCGGCCAGCGCGGTGCCCGCCGCGGGCTCGGCCGCGGCCGGCGCGGCGTTGGCGCGCGCGAGCTGCGCCGCCGCCTCGATCCGCTGACGCTGCTCGCGCAGCGCCAGCATGGTCGTGGCGTCCATGCGCCGCGGGCCGGGCGGGATGTTGAGCGGGATCTCGGCCGCCGCGTACACCTCCGGCGGCGCGCGGCGGACCGGCGCGGCGTCCAGGATGCGCGGCCCGATGCGGGCGACGTAGCGCCGGGTCTCGGCCGGCAGGCCGCGGCCGTTCCAGAGGTAGTCCTCGAGGCGCCGCGGGCCGGCGTTGTAGGCGGCGAGGAAGGCCGGCGAGCCGAACAGGTCGTACATCTCGCGGATGTAGGCCGCCCCGGCCATGATGTTGTCGTAGGGGTGGTAGGGATCGTCGCCGAGGCCGTAGCGCGCCTGCAGCTCGCGATAGGTGCCCGGCATCACCTGCATCAGCCCCATCGCGCCGGCGGGGCTGGTGGCGCTGGCGCGGCCGCCGCTCTCCTGGCGCATCACCTCCCGGATCCAGGTTTCGGGCACGTCGAACCGGCGCGAGGCCTCGCGGATCCAGGGCCCCCACGGGTCATGCGGCGGGCCGGGCGGATCGTAGCTGGCGGGGCGCTGGTGATGGCCGCCGCGCGCCGTGCTGACCGGCCGCTCCTGCTGGCCGCATCCGGCAACCGCCACGGTCGCCACGAGCGCCACCGCCAGGAACGGCCGCACGGCACCCAGAGAGAGTCGGAGCATCCGCGCCATCTCCGTCGGGCTGGGACCGCCGAATCCCCGAGGCCTGCCCCCCTGCGGCTGCGGTGCCGTCCCCACGGCACCCCGCCAGGCCCAACCCCGACGTTCAGGCGGATCTGAGCGTCACTGCCTCAACCCGTATCGGAAGCATGAGTCCGAAGCAAGACCGAAGCGATGGCGCAAGGGTCTGGTGACTTTCCCGCCGCACTGTGGCTAAATCGCCACAACAGGCCGCCACCCGCCGCGGGCGCGGAATCGCCCGGCCCGCACGATTTCTCTATCGCCGCGCGCTCCCGCCCGGTTACGACAGGGATTGACGGCGGCGTTGCCCGGGGATGCTGACGGGCGGGCAGATTGTTACTTGCGAGGACTTGCTGCCGGCGCCGACCCGGCCGCGCCGGCCGGCGGGCGGCCTCTCTCCGCGGGGGAGGAAGCAGCTATGGCCGCGGGTCCCGGCGATCCCTCCCCGCGGCCGCGTTCCGGCGCCGGCGCCCCACGCGGCCCGGCCGCGTCCGTCCCCGCCCCGACGCCGCGGCGACGCCTCCGCCCGGGCCGGGCCGCGCGGGCGAAACCCTCACCGCCCCGTCAGGATGCGCTGCACCAGCTGCTTCACCGTCGGGATGAAGCCGTTCGAGTAGAAGGGGTCGGTGGCGAAGCGGAAGGCGTTGTGCCCCGCGAACATCAGGTTGCGCTCGATCGAGCCGTTGTGGGCGATGTCCTGCAGCGTCTTCTGGATGCAGAAGCTGCGCGGGTCCGCCTTCTTGCCGGTCGAGTACTCGGGCCCCTCCTGCGACCAGTTGGAGAAGCGGCAGGCGGAGAGGCAGCCCATGCAGTCCACCTGGTCCTGCAGGATCTCCCGCTGCTTCTCGGGGGTGACGAAGATCAGCGTGTTGTCCGGCGTGCGCATCGCCTCGGTGAAGCCCTCGGCCTCCCACTGCCGGACGCGGCCGTAGTCGCGCGGCGTCAGCCACACCGGGCGCTTGCGCGGCCCGACACCGTACTCGGCCGTGTGCTCGCCGACCGGCTCGGCGGTGTAGGCGACCTGGCGCTCGTTGCGCTCCTCGAGCTCGCGCAGGAACTCGTTGCGGACGGCGGAGCTGTAGAAGCCGGTGGGCGAGAAGCGCTGCAGCAGCACGTCGCCCTCCTTGAGCGTCAGCAGCCGCTGCTTCCAGGCGTCGGAGATCGGGCTCTCCTTCGTCAGCAGCGGCCGGGTGCCGAACTGGAAGGCGATCGGGCCGAGCTCCTTGTTGTCGATCCAGTCCTCCCACTCCTCCAGCCACCAGACGCCGCCGGCCATGATGATCGGCGTATCGCCGAGGCCGAACTCGCGCATCTGCTGGCGCAGCTTGAGCACGCGCGGATAGGGCGGCTCCGGCTGCTGCGGGTCCTCGGAGTTGGAGAGGCCGTTGTGGCCGCCGGCGAGCCACGGGTCCTCGTACACCACGCCGCCGAGCCACTCCCGCGCCCGGTGGTAGCTGCGCTTCCACAGGGCGCTGAAGGCGCGGGCGGAGGAGACGATCGGGTAGTAGAAGACGCCGAAGTCGCGCGCGATCTCGGCCAGGCGGTAGGGCATCCCGGCGCCGCAGGTGATGCCGTGGATCAGGCCCTTCGCGCCCTCCAGCACGCCGCGGATCACCCGCTCCGCCCCGCCCATCTCCCAGAGGATGTTGGCGTGGATGCGGCCCTGGCCGTTGCGGCGCTCGTGCGCCACGCGGGCCTGGGCGATGCCGCCGGCGATGCCGTAGGCGACCAGCTCCTCGTGCCGTTCCCGCCGCGTCCGGCCGCGGTAGACCTGCGGCACGATCCTGCCGTCCTCGTCGTAGGAATCCGCGTTGACGGCCGAGAAGGTGCCGACCCCGCCCTCGCACGCCCAGGCGCCCGAGGAGGTCCCGTTGGAGACGGAGACGCCCTTGCCGCCCTCGACGATCGGCAGGACCTCGACGCCTCCCATGCGAATCGGGTTGATCGCCTTCACGCTGTGCTGCCTCGCATGCAACCCATGTAAGTATGACGCGCCGCGGCTGCCCGCGGGAGTCCCCACCGGGGCCCCTCCGGGCACGGCGGGGTAGCAGGCCGCCGGCCCGGGGCGCCCTGGCCCCGGACCGGTCCCTGCCGCCCGCACGCCTGCCGCCTGCCGAGCCGGTTCCCGCTGCGGCCGCGTCCCGGCCGTCCGCGATCGGCCCTACTCGGCCGCCTGGCGGCCTCCGCCGCCCTCGCGCCGCTCGCCGCGCCGGCCGCCCTCGCCCTCCGGGCGGGGCCGCCGGGCGCCGACCTTCTCGGTGATGTCCTCGCCGGTGGCCTGGTCCACCACCCGCATCGAGAGCTTCACCTTGCCGCGCTCGTCGAAGCCGATGACCTTGACCTTCACGATGTCGCCCTCCTTGACGACGTCGGTGGTCTTGTTCACCCGCTCGTTGGAGAGCTCGGAGATGTGCACGAGGCCGTCGCGCGAGCCGAGGAAGTTGACGAAGGCGCCGAACTCGGCGGTCTTCACCACCTTGCCGGTGTAGATCTTGCCGAGCTCGGGCTCGGCCACGATCCCCTGGATCCAGTCGATCGCCCGCTGCGCCGCCTCCGGGCTGGTGGCGGCGATCTTGATCGTGCCGTCGTCCTCGATGTCGATCTTGGTGCCGGTCTGCTCGGTGATCTCGCGGATCACCTTGCCGCCGGAGCCGATCACGTCGCGGATCTTGTCCTTGTTGATCGTGATCACCGTGATGCGCGGCGCCGTGGCGGCGACCTCGGTGCGCGCCCCGGTGATCGCCTTCGCCATCTCGCCGAGGATGTGCATCCGCCCCTCGCGCGCCTGCTCGAGGGCGATCTTCATGATCTCGAAGGTGATCGAGGTGATCTTGATGTCCATCTGCAGCGAGGTGACGCCGATCTCGGTGCCGGCCACCTTGAAGTCCATGTCGCCGAGATGGTCCTCGTCGCCGAGGATGTCGGAGAGCACGGCGAAGCCGCGCTCCTCCTTGATCAGCCCCATGGCGATGCCGGCGCAGGGCCGCCTGATCGGCACGCCCGCGTCCATCAGCGCGAGCGAGCTGCCGCAGACCGTCGCCATCGAGGAGGACCCGTTCGACTCGGTGATCTCGGAGACGACGCGGATCGTGTAGGGGAACTTCTCCTTCTCCGGCAGCAGCGGGTGCAGCGCCCGCCAGGCGAGCTTGCCGTGGCCGATCTCGCGCCGCCCCGGAGAGCCGAGCCGTCCGGTCTCGTTCACCGAGTAGGGCGGGAAGTTGTAGTGCAGCAGGAAGTCCTCGCGGTACTCCCCGGCGAGCGCGTCGATGATCTGCTCGTCCTGGCCGGTGCCGAGGGTGGCGACGCAGAAGGCCTGCGTCTCGCCGCGGGTGAACAGCGCCGATCCGTGCGCGCGCGGCAGCACGCCGACCTCGGCGACGATCGGGCGGATGTCCCGGGTGCCGCGCCCGTCGATGCGGCGGCCGGTGTCGAGGATGGCGTTGCGCACCACGTCGGCCTCGAGCTCCTTGAAGAAGCCCCTGGCCTTCTCGAGGTCGGCGCCCTCCGCGGCCAGCCGCTCGAGCACCGCGGCCTTCGCCGCCGCCACCTTCTCGTGGCGCACCAGCTTCTGCGTCTCGCGGTAGGCCTCGGCGACCGGGGCGCGGCCGAGCTCGAAGACGCGCGCCTTCAGCGCCTTCTCCTCCTCGGTCGGCTCGGGCAGCGGCCAGGGGTCCTTCGCCGCGCGCTCGGCGAGCGCGATGATGCCCTCGATCACCGGCTGGAAGCTGCGGTGGCCGAACTCGACGGCGCCGAGCATGACGTCCTCGGGCAGCTCCTGCGCCTCCGACTCCACCATCAGCACGCCCTCGGAGGTGCCGGCCACCACCAGGTCGAGCTGGCTCCGCGCCCGTTCCTCGGTGGTCGGGTTGAGCACGTAGCGGCCGTCGATCCAGCCGACCCGCGCCGCCCCGACCGGGCCGAAGAACGGGATGCCGGAGAGCGTCAGCGCCGCCGAGCAGCCGACCATCGCCACGATGTCGGGGTCGTTCTCCAGGTCGTGCGACAGCACGGTCGCGATGACCTGGACCTCGTTGCGGAAATTGTCGGGGAAGAGCGGCCGGATCGGCCGGTCGATCAGGCGCGAGACCAGCACCTCGTGCTCCGAGGGCCGGCCCTCGCGCTTGAAGAAGCCGCCCGGGATCTTGCCGGCGGCGAAGGCCTTCTCCTGGTAGTGGACGGTGAGGGGGAAGAAGTCCTGGCCCGCCTTCACGCTGCGGTTGCCGACCGCGGTGCAGAGCACGATGGTGTCGCCGAGGCGCGCCATCACCGCGCCGTCGGCCTGGCGGGCGATCTTGCCCGTCTCCAGGGTCAGGGTCTTGCCGCCCCAGGGGATGTCCTTGCGGAAGTAGTTCTCGAACACGTGCGTCGTCCTCATGCGGCTCCCGGGACGCGCGGTCGCGCGGGTGGCCGGTGGCGGCGCCGGGCCTGCTGGCGCGGCGCCGCGGGTGGGCAGGACCGGACGGGTCGGCCGCCCCCGCGCCTCTCGGCGCACGGGCGGGGCCTGTCCGGGTGCGACGCGGTGGGATGCCAGTCAGGCGGCCGTCAGCCCCCGCTGCGGGTGGGTGGTCGGCGTCTCGGGCGGCATGGTGGCCGCGGTGCAGGCGCCCCCGCGGCGAGGGCAGCCGGCAGGCGGGCCGCCCTGACCATGTGGCCGGAAACGCCGCCGCAACCCCTTCGGGGCGATGTCGCCCCGACCCATCTCGGTGGTGCGCGGCTCTCTGGGCCGGTCAGCCCGCCGCGTGCGCGGCGGCGAATCCACCCCGTCCGGCGAGCGGGCGGAAGCGGACCCGGCGCCTATATGACGCGGCACGGCCGGGAATGCCACGGAAATCTTCGGCCGCCCCGCCGGCCGCGATCCGGCCCCTCCGGAGGGGAGGCAACGATGCCGCCGCCGGCACGTTGCCGTCCCCGGCGCCGCGCGGCCCAGCCTCCGCGGCGCCCCTGCCGACATGCAGCAGCGGAGGGCGGCGCCATGGCCCGCATGAAGAGCACGGCCTTCTATGACCGCCGCGCCGAGGCCGAGCGGGCCGCGGACGAACTCGCCCGCCGGCTCGGCCTCGATCGCGCCCTGGTGCGGGTCCACGCCGCGCCCGGCGGCGCCGGCGCGGACGAGGAGGGCGGCTTGCTCGACTGGCTCGCGCGCATCTGGCGCCCGGAGGCCGACTTCCTGCCGCCGGAGGACCGCGAACTGCTCGGCGAGGGGCTGCGCCGGGGCGGCGCCGTGCTGTCGGCGGAGATCCAGGAGGGCGATCTCGCCCGCGCCGAGCGGGTGCTCGAAGCGCACGGCGCCGTGGACCTTGCCGCGCGCGCCCTTGCCTGGCGCGGCGACGCGCCCGCGCGCGAAGGCACGGCCGCCGCCGGCCCGCGGGTCCGCAGCTACCCCTGGGACGCGCCGACGACGGGCGCCCCGACCGGCCCCGCCGGGCCGCCGCGCGTGTAGCGCCGCGGCGGGCGGAGGCGGGGCGCGCCGCTCAGCGCCGCAGGCCGAGCCGGGCGATCAGGCTCTCGTAGCGCGCCTGGTCCTTGCGCTTGAGATAGTCGAGCAGCGCGCGGCGGTGCCCGACCATCATCAGCAGGCCGCGCCGGCTGTGGAAGTCCTTGGGGTGGGTCTTGAGGTGCTCGGTCAGGTTGCTGATCCGCTCCGAGAGGATCGCCACCTGCACCTCCGGCGAGCCGGTGTCGCCCGGCTTGGTCGCATATTCCCTGATCAGCGCCGTGCGGCGCTCCGCGGTGATCGACATCGCTCGTGCTCTCCGTTGCTGGCCGGGCCGTCAGGCGGTGCCCGGCGCTGCCGTGCTCCCGTCGCCCCCGGTCAGCCACCGCTCCGGCCTGAGCAGGCCGTCCTCGAGCCGGCAGAGACCGACCAGGCGCCCCCCCGCCATCGCTCGCACCAGGCCCCCGGCGGGGTCGGCCTCGCGCGGAACCCGGCCCATCAGCTCGACCAGGGAGATCGCCTGGCCATGCGAGAGGCGGGCGGCCTCCGCCTCCGTGAGGGCCAGCGCCGGGATGTCGGCCAGCGCGGTCTCCACGGGCAGCAGGAGGTCCGGGGAAGGGGGCGGGGTATCGCCGGAACCGGCGATCCTGTCCAGGGGGATCGCGTGCTCCTCGCGGAACGGCCCGACCCGCAGGCGGCGCAGCGCCGCGATGTGGCCGACCGTGCCGAGGGCGCGCGCGAGGTCGCGGGCGAGGGCGCGCATGTAGACGCCCTTGCCGCACTCGACGAGGAACACGGCGGTGTCGGGATCGGGCCGCTCGAGCAGCTCGAAGCGGTCCACCCGCGCCGGCCGCGGGGCGAGCGCCACCGCCTGCCCCTCGCGGGCGAGGTCGTAGGCGCGCTCGCCACCGACCTTGACGGCGGAGAAGGCCGGCGGGACCTGCAGGATGTCGCCGGTGAAGGCGGGCAGCGCGGCGCGGATCGCCTCGTCGCTCGGGCGGACCGGGGAGGTCTCGATCACCCGGCCGTCGGCGTCGTCGGTGTCGCGCGCCTCGCCAAAGCGCAGCGTGAAGCGGTAGACCTTGGTGCCGTCCACCACGTAGGGCACGGTCTTGGTCGCGGCGCCGAAGGCCACCGGCAGCACGCCGGTGGCGAGCGGGTCGAGCGTGCCGCCATGCCCGGCCTTCTGCGCCCGGAAGGCGCGCCTGACGATGTTCACCACCTCGGTCGAGCCGATGCCGGGCGGCTTGTCCACGATCAGCCAGCCGTCGAGCGGACGGCCGCGCCGCTGCCGGCGACGGGGGCCACGGGGGCGCTGGTGCTGCTCTCGGTCGTTCATGCCTCGGTCTGGTCCACGGGGCGCGGCCGCCCTTGGGCGTCCAGCGCGACGAAGGTGAAGACCGCCTCGGTGACGCGGCGGTTCTCGTCGAGGTGGCGCCGCCAGGCCTCGACGCGGATGCGAAGCGAGGTGCGGCCGACGCCGAGCACCTCGGTGTAGATGCTGACCTCGTCGCCCACGCGCACCGGGGCGAGGAAGCTCATCGCCTCCACGCCGACCGTGGCGACGCGGCCGCGGGCGCGGCGCTGCGCGGCGCTGCCCCCGGCGAGGTCCATCTGCGCGAGCAGCCAGCCGCCGAAGATGTCGCCCGAGGGGTTGGTGTCGGCGGGCATGGCGATGACGCGGATCATGGGCTGGCGGTCGGCGGGCGGGCCGTCCGGCGGCGAGGGGGACGCGGCGGTCATCCCGCGCCGTCCTCCCCCTCCCCTTCGCCGCGCCGCGGCGGCGCGAGGTCGCGCGCCACCTCGGGGCGGCGCATCAGGGCCTCGATCCGCATCGCCTGGTCGAGCGCGGTATCCGGCTCGAAGCGGATCTCGGGCGCGTAGCGCAGCCGCACGGCGCGCGCCACCTGCGTGCGCAGATAGGGCGCGGCGCGCCGGAGCGCCTGCATCCGCGCCTCCGGCAGCGCGTGGCCGAGCCCGGAGACGAAGGCGGTCATGTGCCGCAGATCGGGCGAGGCGCGCACCTCCGTCACCGTCACCGCCGCGCCGGCGAGGTCGGGGTCGCGGAACTCGCCGCGGGTGAACAGCGCCGAGAGTGCGTGGCGCACCTCCTCCGCCACGCGGAGCTGGCGCTGCGAAGGTCCCTCGCGGCGCTCGGCGCCGCCGGGCCGCGCGGCGTGCTGCTTCCTCACCATCGTCGTCGTCCCGCGAAGCGACGGGCGCGGCGCCTCCCCGGCGCCGCGCCCGAACCGGATCCCCGGAAGGCGGATGGCGCCTGCCGGTCAGGCCGCCGCCACCGTCTCCGTCTCGTAGCACTCGATCACGTCGCCGACCTTGATGTCGTCGTAGTTGGCGAAGCTCATGCCGCACTCGTAGCCGTTCTGCACCTCGCGCACGTCGTCCTTGAAGCGCTTCAGCGTCGAGAGCTCGCCCTGGTGGATCACCACGCCGTCGCGCAGCAGCCGCACCCCCGCGCCGCGCCGGACCACGCCCTCGGTCACGCGGCAGCCGGCCACCTTGCCGACCTTCTTGACGTCGAACACCTGCAGCACCTGCGCGTAGCCCAGGAACTTCTCGCGCTGCACCGGCGCGAGCTTGCCCTTGACCAGCTTCTCGACGTCGTCCGCCACCTCGTAGATGATCGAGTAGTAGCGGATGTCCACGCCCTCGCGCTGCGCGAGCTCGCGCGCCTGCGCCGTGGCGCGCACGTTGAAGGCGAGGATCACGGCGTCGGAGGCCTTGGCGAGCTGCACGTCGGATTCGGTGATCTGGCCGACCGCGCTGTGCAGCACGCGGACCTTGACCTCCTCGTTGCCGAGCTTGCCGAGGGTGGCGACGATCGCCTCGGCCGAGCCCTGCACGTCGGCCTTGACGACGACCGCGACCTCCTTCTGCTCGCCGGCCCGGATGCGGGCGAGCATCTCGTTGAGCGTGCCGCGGCCCGCGCCGGCCGCGAGCGCCGCCTTCTCGCGCGCCCGGCGCTGGCGGTACTCGCTGATCTCGCGCGCCCGCGCCTCGTCCGGCACCACGATGCAGTGCTCGCCCGCCGCCGGCACGCCGGAGAGGCCGAGGATCTCGACCGGCAGCGAGGGCGGCGCCTCCTTGATCTGGCGTCCGCGGTCGTCGAGCATCGCGCGCACCCGGCCCCATTCGGTGCCGGCCACGACGATGTCGCCCTGGCGCAGCGTGCCGCGCTGCACCAGCACGGTCGCGACCGGGCCGCGGCCGCGGTCGAGCTTGCTCTCGATCACCGTGCCCTCGGCCGGGCGGTCCGGGTTCGCCTTGAGGTCCAGGATCTCCGCCTGCAGCAGGATCGCCTCGAGCAGCTTGTCGAGATTGATCCTTTTCGTCGCCGAGACCTCGACCTCCTGCACGTCGCCGCCGAGCGATTCGACCACGACCTCGTGCTGCAGCAGCTCCTGCCGCACCCGGTCGGGGCGCGCGTCCGGCTTGTCGATCTTGTTGATGGCGACGATGATCGGCACCCCCGCCGCCCGCGCGTGGCGGATCGCCTCCACCGTCTGCGGCATCACGCCGTCGTCGGCCGCGACCACCAGCACCACCATGTCGGTGACGCTCGCGCCGCGCGCGCGCATCGCGGTGAAGGCCTCGTGGCCGGGGGTGTCGATGAAGGTCACCTTCTGGCCGCCCGGCACCTCGATCTGGTAGGCGCCGATGTGCTGCGTGATGCCGCCTGCCTCGTGCGCCGCCACGTCGGTCTGGCGCAGCGCGTCGAGCAGCGAGGTCTTGCCGTGGTCCACGTGGCCCATGATGGTGACCACGGGCGGGCGCGGCTTCAGGTCGGCCTCGGTGTCGGGCGTGCCCTCGAGGCCGAGCTCCACGTCGCTCTCGGAGACGCGCTTCGGGCGGTGGCCCATCTCGGTCACGACCAGCTCCGCCGTGTCGGCGTCGATGGTCTGCGTCAGCGTCGCCATCACGCCCATGCGGAACAGCGTCTTCACCACCTCGCTGCCGCGCGCGGCCATGCGGTTGGCGAGCTCCTGCACGGTGATGGTCTCGGGGATCACCACCTCGCGCACGACGCGCTCCTGGCCCGAGCGCAGGCGGGCCAGCTCCTGCTGGCGCCGCTCGCGCTCCCGCTGGCGGCGGAGCGAGGCGATGGAGCGGATGCGCTCGTCCTCGCCCTCCACCGCGGCGACGATGTCGATGCGGCCGCTCCGGCGCTCCGGCACCAGCGCCCCCTTGCGGGCGGGCGCGGGCGCGGGCCGGCGCGCCGCGGGTCCGGCGCCGGCGCCCGGGCGGCGTGGCCCGCCGGCCGGGCGGCGCGCGCTCTCCTCCTCCTCCTCCGTGAGCGCGCGCGCGCGCAGCGTCAGCCGCTGGGCGGCCTCGGCGGGCGGCGGCGCTGCGGCCGGGCCCGGG
>NZ_JAHZUY010000064.1 GCF_019458025.1 Caldovatus aquaticus
CCCGCCGCGGAGCCGCCGGGCGGCCCGCCCCCGGCCGCCGCGCCGCCGGAGCCCGCGCTGCTCGCCCCGAACACGCTCGGGGCGCAGCTCCTCGCCGGCGCCTCGCAGCGCCTCTCGGCCCTGTCCGACCAGCTCGTCGCCGCCGCCCAGGCCCTCACCGACCTGCCGAGCATCGCCGCCACCGCCACGGCGCTGGCGCGCGATCCGGTGACGCGGCGCCGGGTGCTCGACGCCTCCTGGAAGCTCGCCCTGGTGTTCGGCCTCGGCCTGCTCGCGGAATGGCTGGTCTGGCGCGCGCTGCGCCGCCCGCGCGAGGCGCTGGACGCGATGGCGCCGCGGCCCGGCACCGCCTGGAACTGGCTCCGCCGCGTGCCGCTGGTGGTCGGGCGGCTGCTGCTCGACCTGGTGCCGATCGCCGCCTTCGCGGCGGTCTCCTACGGGCTGATCGGCGCGGTGCAGCCGCTGCCGACGACGCAGCTCGTCATGCTCACGGCGAACCATTCCTACATGGCGCTGCGCGCGGTGATGGCGGCCTCGCGCATGCTGCTCTCGCCGGCCTCGGCGCATCTGCGCCTGATCCCCTGCAGCGACGAGACGGCGGCCTACGTCACCATCTGGCTGCGGCGCATCCTGCTCGTGCTCGTGCTCGGCGCCGCGGCGGCGGAGATCGGGCTGCAGTTCGGCCTCTCCTGGGGGGCCTACGACGCGATCCTCCGCTTCTCCTTCCTGGTCGTCTCGCTGCTGCTCGTCGTCGTCATCCTGCAGAACCGCGCGGCGGTGGCGGAGCTGCTGCGCGCCCCGCCGCTCGCGGAGGGGGAGGCGCCGGAGCGGGCGCGGCGGCTGCTGCGGGCGGTGCGCGACCGCGTGGCCGAGATCTGGCACCTGATCGCCATCCTCTGGCTGTTCGCCGCCTGGGGCGTCTGGGCGCTGGAGATCGAGAGGGGGTTCCAGCGGCTGCTCCGCGTCTCGGTGCTGACGCTGCTGGTCGTGGCGCTCGCCAAGCTCGCCGACGCCGGGGTGCGGCGGCTGATAGACCGCGCCTTCCGCATCAGCCACGACCTCGCCAGCCGCTACCCGGGGCTGGAGGCGCGCGCCAACCGCTACCTGCCGGTGCTGAAGGCGATCGTCTCCGGCATCATCGTCTTCGTCGCCCTGCTGTTCCTGCTCGAGGCCTGGGGGCTCGACGCCTTCGACTGGTTCGCGCGCGGCCGGCTCGGCAACCGGCTGCTCGCCTCGCTCGTCTCGATCGGGCTGACGGTGCTGCTGGCGGTCGCGGTGTGGGAGGCGGCGAACGCGGCGATCGCGCGCCACCTCGCGCGGCTCTCGCGCGACGCGCAGGCGGCGCGCTCGGCGCGGGTGCGCACGCTGCTGCCGATGCTGCGCACGGCGCTCTGGATCGTCATCGCCGTGTTCGTGGTGCTGAACACGCTCTCCGAGATCGGCGTCAACGTCGCCCCGCTGCTGGCCGGCGCCGGCGTGGTCGGCCTCGCCATCGGCTTCGGCTCGCAGAAGCTGGTGCAGGACGTGATCACCGGCGTGTTCCTGCTGTTCGAGGACGCGGTGGCGGTGGGCGACGTGGTGCAGCTCGGCGGGCTCTCGGGCGTGGTCGAGCAGCTCTCGATCCGCTCGATCAAGCTGCGCGCCACGGACGGCAGCGTGCACATCATCCCGTTCAGCGCGGTGACGACGGTGACCAACATGACCCGCGACTTCGCCTTCGCGGTGCTCGACGTGACGGTGGCCTACGGCGAGGACACCGACCGGGTGGCGGAGGCGATGCGCGCGGTGGCGGGGGAGATGCGCGCCGACCCGAAGTGGGGCGCCGCGATCCGCGACGACATCGACGTCTGGGGCGTCGAGCGGATGTCCGACATGGGCGTGACCGTGCGCGCCCGGGTCAAGACCGAGCCGGCGCAGCGCTGGGCGGTCGCGCGCGAGTTCAACCGGCGCATCCGCAAGGCGTTCGAGGAGAGGGGCATCGCCTTCGCTGCCCAGCCCTGGGCGCGGGCGCCGGAGGCGCCGCCGCCCGGTGCCCCGCCCGCGGCCGCCCCCTCGCCGCGCCGCGCGGCGGAGTAGGGCCGGCGCGGGGCGGACGCCGGGGCGCGCCGCCGCCCCTGGCCGGCCGCCGTCAGGACCCGCCGCGCAGCAGCGCCACCGCCGCCACCCCCGCCGCGATCGCCGCGGCGAGGTTGCGCGTCGCCGCCTGCACCGCCAGCACCGCCGCCGCCCCGGCCCAGGCGGCCGCGTCCTGCGCCGCCATCGCCGGCGCGACATAGGCGACGAAGAGCGGTCCCGGCAGGTGGCGCAGCAGCGCCGCGACGAAGCGCGGCGGGCGCAGCGCGCGCAGCACCGCGTAGCCGCCGGCGCGGCAGAGATAGGTCACCGCCGCCATGCCGAGGATGACGGCGAGCACGTCGGGCCTGAGCGCCATCAGCGCGGCGCCGGGCCGGGCGGCGCCTCCCCCGCCGGCGCCTCGCGCGCCGCGGCGAGGGCGGCGCCGGCGAGCGCGCCGAGCAGCAGCGGCCAGGGCGGGCCGAGCCCCGCGCCCCGCGCCGCCAGCGCCACTGCCGCCGCCAGCCCCCAGGGCGCCGCGTCCTGCCGCAGGCCGCGCCAGAGCGGCACCAGCAGCGCGACGAACACCGCGACCGGGGCGAAGAACAGCGGATGCGACGGCCGGAGCCGCACCGCCTCGGCGAGCCCGTGCCCGGCCCCCACCGCGACCAGCCAGAACAGCCACAGCAGCAGCCCGACCCCGAACAGGAAGCCGGCGTCGCGCCCGGGGCCGCGGCGCTGCGCCACCGTCGCCAGCGCATAGGCCTGGTCGGTCAGCAGCCCGAGCGTCACCCACAGCCGCCAGCCGCGCACCCGCTCGAACCAGGCGGCCAGCGCCGCGCCCATCGGCGCCATGCGCAGGTTGACGAGGAAGGTCGCGAACACCGCGGCGAGCAGCGGCGCCGGCTCGGTCCACAGCTCGAGCGCCACGAGCTGCGCCGTGCCGGCGAAGGTGAGGCCGCTCATCAGCAGCGCCTCGAGCAGGCTGAGCCCCTTGCCGTGCGCGGCGACGCCGACCGCGAGGCCGAAGGGGAAGGTGCCGAGGACGAGCGGCAGCGCCGCGCGCAGCCCGCGGCGCACGCCCTGGCCGGTGAAGGAGGGGCGGACCATGCCGGCCTCTTAGGGCCGGATGCGGGCGGCCGGAACCGGCAGAGGGCGCGGACCGGCCCCGCGGACCGCGGGCGAGGACAGCGCCGCGGCCGGTCGGGCACCGCCGGGCGGCAGCCGCTCTGCCGCCGGATGGCGGGCGTCCGGACCCGGTCCGGGGGCGCGGCGGCGCCGCGTCCGGGAGCGGGGCCGTCGCGGCGCGCAGGGGCGGGCGACGGCGGCGCCGGCCCGGCGGCGGAGGCCGGAACCCGCGGCCGGCGCAGGCCACGCCCGGCCCTGGCGCGGCCGGTGGCGCCGGCGGCCTCGGCCCGGTGCGCCGCCTCCGCGCACGCCCGGCTGTCCGCTCGGCGCCGGCGCGCGCCGCCGGTTCCGGACGCTCGCGATCCGCGGCAGGATCGCCGCGCCGCCTCCGCCGGAGGGAGCGAAGACCGTGCCGATCGCCGCCCGGGGCCGCGCCTGCCCGCCCGCCGCCTCCCGCCCGCGCCTCGCCGTGTTCGTCAAGAACGGCGAGAACCCGAACTACCGCGCCTTCCTGCTCGGCGCCGCGCGGGCGGCCGCCGCGCACGGCGCGCGCATCCTGCCGCAGGTGCCGTCCACGCCCGACGACCCCGTGGAGCAGGCGGCGCTGGTCCGCCGCGCGCTGCGCGAGATCCGGCCGGATGCGATCCTGTTCGCCCCCGCCGACGACCGGGCGATGGAGGGGCCGGTGGCGGAGCTCAACGCCGCCGGCATCCCGCTGGTCGGCTTCGTCAACCGCATGCGCGGGCGCTTCGTCAGCTTCGTCGGCGCCGACGACGAGGCGATGGCGCGCGCCGCCGCCGCCCGTCTGATCGCCGCGCTCGGCGGCGCCGGGCGGGTGGCGCTGATCGAGGGGCCGGAGACGGCGCCGACCAGCCGTGACCGCGGCCGCGGCTTCCGCGCCGAGATCGCGCGCCATCCCGGCATCGTCCTGCTCGGCAGCGCGCCGGGGCGCTACCTGCGGCGCGGCGGCTACGCGGCGATGCGCGCCCTGCTCGCCGCGCATCCGCGGATCGAGGGGGTGATCGCGACCAACGACAGCATGGCGCTCGGCGCGCTCGACGCGCTGGAGGAGCAGGGGCGGCGGGCGCTGGTCGTCGGCAACAACGGCATTCCCGAGGCGGTGCGGGCGGTCGGCGAGGGGCGGCTGCTCGCCACCATGGACTACGACGGGTTCCGGATGGGGGCGCTGGCGGCGCTGGCGGCGCTGCGCCACCTGGGCGGCCTGCCGGTGCCGGCCGAGATCCTGCTGCCCGCGGCGGTGATCCATCGCGGCAACCACGCCGCCTGGCTGACCCCGCCCGAGGCGCGGCCGCTGCCGGCGTGGGACGCGTTCGTGCGCGGCTGACGGCCGTGCCCGCGCGGCGCGGCCGGCGCGGGAACACCCCGCGCCGCCGCGGCGCGCAACCCCGCCGCGCCCGCAGGGCGGACCGGGGCGCGCCGGGCCTGGCGCCGGTTCGCCGCGCCGGCGCCGCGGTGCCGGACGTCTCCTCGAACTCCTGCCGGCCATCTCGCGCGGGCGGGCGCGCAACGGTCAACCGGGGCGGCGTGCGGCGCAGCATCCGCGGACGGCGCTGCGGGCGGGCCCGCCGATCCGCGCGCCCGGCCCGCCGCGATCCTCGAGGGAACGCCGCGCCGCAGCGGCGTGGAGGCCGGGCGTCCCGGCCGCCACAGCCGTTTCCGCCCGGCCGCGCGCGCGGCAACGGCGCCGGCGCGTCGTCTGGCGCGCGGATCCCCCTCCCGGCCGTTTCCCGCCGCCCGCGATCCGCTTCCGGCGACGGGCCGGCGGACGGCGGCGGGCCGCCGCCCGCAGGGCGGCGTCTCAGGCCCCGCCGCCGGCCGGCGGCAGGCGCGACCAGGCGAGGAGGAGCGGCGCCGCCCGCTCCCCCACCCGCGCGCCGAGCCGCGCGGCGGCTTCGTTGACGCGCGAGATCACGCCGTCGCGGAAGGAGGAGGCCGCCTCGCCGATGCGCGCGCTGTCGGCCGCGACGGTGAAGGCGGCGATGCCGCGGGCGTCGAGGGCGGGGAGGCGGGTGGTGCCGGCCTCCTCGATGCCGATGCCGGCGTCGTTGAACACGGCGGCGAAGGCCGGCGCGCGCAGCGCCATCGCCGGATCGCCGCCGACCAGGCCGCCATGCGAGCCGGTGACGACGATCCGGCCCGCATCCTCCGCCGGCCGCACCAGGGAGGCGGAATCGAGCAGCAGGATGCGGCGCGGGTGGCCGGCGGCCTCGGGCGCCTCCGTGCGCGCCTCGCCGAGCGGCGGGGGGTGGGGGACGCGGATGTGGGGCGCGGCGCGGAGGCGTTCCGCCGCCTCGCGGCAGGACATGCCGGGGGCGAGGCCGGCGGCGCGGGCGGGGGCGTTGGCGTGGCTGATCGCGCCGCGGGCGAGCATGTCCGCGGTGTCGCCGATGCGGCAGGAGCGGTGCGAGACGGTGGCGGCGGCGATGCCGAGGGCTTCGAGGTAGGCGAGGGCGCCGATGCCGGCCCGGTCGCGGCCGATGCCGGCGTCGTTGAGGATGACGGCGCGCGCGCCGGCGCGGGCGGCGAGGTAGCCGGGATAGCGGCCGCCATGCGAGCCGGAGACGATGACGGCGCCGTCGGCTTCGGGCGGGAGCCTGGTGATGGTGTCGGCGGGGAGGAGGGGGGCGGGCATGCGGGAAGCATGGCGCCTGGGGCAAGGGCGCACCATAGCTGCCGCACCCGCTCGCCGCGGCTGGCGCGACGCCACCCTCGCGGACCGGCCGCTTGCCCCCGCCCCGCTCGGCCCCGCCCGGGCCCGATCGGCCGCGCGCGGCCGCCCGGCCGCTACGCCGCCTCGCTCTCCCCCCGCCGCGCCTGCCGCTTGCGCTCGTGCGGGTCCAGATGCCGCTTGCGCAGCCGCACCGCGCCCGGCGTCACCTCCACCAGCTCGTCGTCCCCGATGTAGGCGATCGCCTGCTCCAGGCTCATCCGCCGCGGCGGCGTCAGCAGCAGCGCGTCGTCCTTGCCGGCGGCGCGGATGTTGGTCAGCTTCTTCTCGCGCAGCGGGTTCACCTCCAGGTCCTCGCCGCGCGAATTCTCGCCGATGATCATCCCGACATAGACGCGCTCGCCGGGGCCGATGAACAGCGTGCCGCGCTCCTGCAGGTAGAACAGCGCGTACTGCACCGCCTCGCCGTCGGCGTTGCTGATCAGCGCGCCGTTGCGCCGGCCCTCGATCGGCCCGGCCCAGGGGCCGTAGCCGTGGAACAGCCGGTTCATCACGCCGGTGCCGCGCGTGTCCGTCAGGAACTCGCCGTGGTAGCCGATCAGCCCGCGCGAGGGGATCAGGAAGGAGAGGCGCTGCTTGCCGGCGCCGAGCGGGCGCATGTCCTGCATCACGCCCTTGCGCAGCGACAGCTTCTCGACGACGACGCCCGCGTGGGCCTCGTCCACGTCCACCAGCACCTCCTCGTAGGGCTCCTCGCGCGCGCCCGTCTCCGGGTTCTCGCGCGTCAGCACGCGCGGGCGGCCGATGGTCAGCTCGAAGCCCTCGCGCCGCATGGTCTCGATCAGCACGCCGAGCTGCAGCTCGCCGCGGCCGGCCACCTCGAAGGCGTCGGTCTCCTCGCTCTCGCGCACGCGGATGGCGACGTTGCCCTCGGCCTCGCGGAACAGGCGCTCGCGGATCTGGCGCGAGGTCACCTTCTTCCCCTCGCGGCCGGCGAGCGGGCCGTCGTTGATGCGGAAGGTCATGGCGAGGGTGGGCGGGTCCACCGGGATGGCGGGCAGCGCCGCCGCCACCTCCGGCGCGGCGATGGTGTCGGGGACGGTGGCCTGGGCGAGGCCGGCGATGGCGATGATGTCGCCCGCCTCCGCCTCCTCCACCGGCACGCGCTCGAGGCCGCGATAGGCGAGCAGCTTGGTCAGCCGCCCCGTCTCCACCACCGCGCCGTCGGCGCGCAGCACGCGCACCGGCATGTTCACCCGCGCCCGGCCCTGCTCGACGCGCCCCGTCAGGATGCGGCCGAGATAGGGGTCGTACTCCAGGATCGTCGCCGTCAGCGCGAACGGCGCCTCCGGGTCGAGGCCGGGCGGCGGGACGTGGCGCAGGATCAGCTCGAACAGCGCGGAGAGGTCGCGGCGCGGCCCCTCCAGGCTGTCGTCCGCCCAGCCCTGGCGGCCGGAGGCGAAGAGGGTCGGGAAGTCGAGCTGCGCCTCGTCGGCGCCGAGGGCGGCGAAGAGGTCGAAGACCTCCTCGTGCACCTCGTGCGGCCGGGCGTCGCCGCGGTCCACCTTGTTGATGACGACGATCGGGCGCAGGCCGCGGGCCAGCGCCTTGCCGACCACGAACTTGGTCTGCGGCAGCACGCCCTCCGCCGCGTCCACCAGCACGATGGCGCCGTCCACCATGGAGAGGATGCGCTCCACCTCGCCGCCGAAATCGGCGTGGCCGGGCGTGTCCACGATGTTGATCCTGGCGCCGCGCCAGGAGACGGCGGTGCACTTGGCGAGGATGGTGATGCCCCGCTCGCGCTCCAGGTCGTTGCGGTCGAGGGCGCGCTCGGCGACCTGCTGGTTGGCGCGGAAGGCGCCGGCCTGGCGCAGCAGGTTGTCCACCAGCGTGGTCTTGCCGTGGTCCACGTGCGCGATGATGGCGACGTTGCGAAGGTCCATGGGCGGGAGACGGGGTTCCGGAAGGGGCCGGCCGGCCCGGCACGGGCCCGCACGGGGCGAGCCGGGCGGCCGGCGGGGAGCGGCGGAAGGGCGTGGTGCACCGCACATAGGCGCTGGCGCGGCGAAAAGCGAGCCCGGCCCGGGCGCCGCCCGCCGCAGGCCGCGGGCCGGGCTCGCCCCTGGCGCGGCGCCGCTTTCCCGCGGACTGGCGCCCCGATCGCCCCCGCCCCCGCCGCGGCGGCGGACCCCGCCGGCGCCGCCGCGCGCTCGCGCGCCTGCCCCGGACGCGCGGGCGGCGTTGCGGGCACGGCGCGGATCAGCGGCGCGGCGCCGCGGCGGCCGTCAGCGTCACCGGGTGGATGAAGCCGTGGGTCGGGAACACGGTCCGCCCGTAGTCCCCGAGCGGCGGGTACCAGACGCGCACCGCCGACCAGTCGCCGCGCGGCGAGACGTCGAGCACCGGCTGGTCGCGGGCGATGCGCCCGCGGGTGGCGCTGCCGCCCGGCGCCCAGTTCGCGTGGTCCACCCGGATCTCGCGCGCCGAGACGACGCGCGAGACCACGGCAAGATGCCCTTGCGGCAGGCGCGCGGTCCGGGCGAACACCAGCACGCTGCCCGGGCGCGGCACGCCGGAGCGGTGGTACCGCCCCGCCGCGGCCTCCCACCACTGCCAGGCATCCCCGGCGAGGGCGATGCCGGAGCGCGCGCGGGCGAAGGGCACGCAGGAGAGCGGGCCCCCGCCGGCGGCGTCGTAGCCGGGCGCGCCGCGCGTCGCGCCGCAGGCGGCGAGCGGCAGCAGCGCCGCGACGAGCGCGGCCGTGCGAAGCCGGGCACGCATCCCCTGATCCCCCCGGGGGCGCAGCATAGCGCATTCCGTTGCCGTGGCGGTATGGCTGAGCGGGCGCCGCCCGGTCGGCGGCGCGCCGCCTCGTGCCCTGCACGCGGCGATGCCGGCCCGACGGCGGCCCGGGCCGCAGCTTCGCCAAAGGCGCGGGCACGCCTGACGCCGCGCGGAGCGCTCCTGGTCCGGCGTCCATCACTCGGCGAGGGAACGGAGCGACTCCCGCGGCAGACGCGGCGCGCAGGCTTGGCGCATCGCGCCGCCGCGTGGCAGCGTTGCGGCAGCAATCCAGCGCAACCCGGGCCCGACAGGTGACCGCCCTCGCCCTGCACCGTCTCCGCTTCGCTCTTGCCGGATGCGCCCTCGCCGCGCCGCTCGCGGCGCTGGCCCCG
Organism: Caldovatus aquaticus; assembly: GCF_019458025.1. Taxonomy (GTDB): domain Bacteria; phylum Pseudomonadota; class Alphaproteobacteria; order Acetobacterales; family Acetobacteraceae; genus Caldovatus; species Caldovatus aquaticus. Next base: position 9,049 of record NZ_JAHZUY010000064.1, read on the forward strand.
CCCTTCGCCGGCACGGCGCAGGCCCAGCCTGCGCAGGCCCTGCCGGGGCCGCCGCCGCTGGCGTGCCCGGACCGCCTCGGCCCGACCGGGCCCGGCGATCCGCGCTTCGAGCAGATCGGCCCGCCGCCCGCCGCTGCCGTCCCGCTGCGCGGCGCGCGGATGTTCGACGGCCCGCCCGGCGAGGAGCAGGAGCCCGAGCCGATGGAGGTGCCGCCGCGGCCGCTGCCCGGCGCGGGCGGCCGCGACGCCGTGCGCGGCTGGCCGGTGGCGCTGCACGGCAGCGGCCTGCTGCTGGTCTGCCTCTACGCCCGCACCGGCACCTATCTGCGCGCGATGGTCCCGCGCGAGCTCGACCGGTGCGAGATCGCCTCGCGCCAGGGGGGCGGGGTGACGGTCGCCTGCCGATAGTCCGCCGGAGGGGCGCTGTCCGCGGGCTGGGGTCCCGATCCAGGCGCCGCCGCTTCCGGCGGCCCACCGCGCCCTGGAGCGGATCGCGGACGGCCGGGAACAGCCGGGAGCGGGAATCCGCTCGACCGACAGCGCGCCGGAGCCGTTGCCGCGCGCACCGCCGGGCGGAAACGGCTCTAGTCGGCCCGGCCCGGCCCGCCCTCGCCCAGCATCTCCCCGAACACCGCCGCGTTGTGCTGCCCCGCCGCGGGGCCGGGCCAGCGCACCATCGCCCGCGGCGGCACGCCCTGGAAGCGGAAGGGCGGCGCCGGGTGCAGTACCGTCCCGAGCAGCGGGTCCTCGACCTCCATCACCAGCTCGCGGGCGCGGAAATGCGGGTCCTCGGCGCAGTCGCGGATGTCGTAGAGGCGCGAGCAGGGCACCTCGGCCCGCTGCAGCGCGGCCTCGGCCTCCGCCGCCGTCCGCCCGCGCGTCCAGGCGGCGATCGCGGCGTCCAGTTCGGCGACGTTGGCGCAGCGGTCGGCGTTGGTGGCGAAGCGCGGGTCCTCGGCCAGCTCCGGCCGGCCGATCGCGGCCATCAGGCGGCGGAAGATCGGGTCGGAATTGCCGGCTATGCAGAGCCATTTGCCGTCGGCGCAGGGGTAGGTGTTGGTCGGCGCCGCGGTCGGGATCGCCGCCCCCGCCGGCTGCCGCACCCGGCCGAACAGGCCGTATTCCGGCAGCATCCCCTCCATCAGGCTGAACACCGAGGAGACGAGGTCCACGTCGATCACCGTTCCCTTCCCCTCCGCTCCCGCCCGGTCGCGCCCCCAGCAGGCGGAGATCACCGCCATCGCCGCGTACATCCCGGCGAGGTCGTCGCTGATCGAGATGCCGCAGCGCGGCGGCGGCAGGTCGGTCTGCCCCGGATGGGCGGTGAGGTGGCGCAGGCCCCCCATCGCCTCGCCGATCGCGCCGAAGGCCGGCCGGTCGCGGTAGGGCCCGTCCTGCCCGTAGCCGGAGATGCGGGCGATGACGAGCCGCGGGTTCGCCTCGTGCAGCCGCTCCGGCCCGAGGCCGAGGCGCTCGAGCTGGCCGGGGCGGAAATTCTCCACCAGCGCGTCGGCCCAGGCGGCGAGCCGCAGCGCCTTCTCCCTCCCCTCCGCGCTCTTCAGGTCGAGCGTGACGGAGAGCTTGTTCCGCCCGTGCACGCTGAACCAGACCGAGTGCCCGTTGTGCTTCGAGCCCCAGCCGCGCTGCGGATCGCCCTCCGGCGGCTCGACCTTGACCACCGTGGCGCCGAGATCGGCGAGCAGGCGGGTGGCGAAGGGCGCGGCGACGTAGTGGCCGAGCTCCAGCACCTTCAGGCCGGTGAGCGGCAGCATGGCGTTCCTTCCTCGCGGCGGTCGGGCGGACGGCGCGGCGACGGATAGAGCAGATCGCGGACGGCCGGAAACGGCCGGGAGCGCGAATCCGCCCGGCAGGCAACGCGCGGGAGCCGTGCGGCGGGCACGGCCGGGCGAGACGGCTCTCGCCGCGCCCCCGCGTGCCGCAAAGCCGCCACGGGGACCCTCGCGGCGCCATCGGCGCGCCATCCTGGTGCCGCGGCCGGGCGCGATCCTGCCTCCGTCTCTCCCAGACGCGCCGCGCGGGCGGCCTTGCTCCGCGGCGCCACCTCGGGGGCGGAGCCGCCCGGTTCCGCCCCCGCTTCTTTTGCGCCACCATCCGGCCCCGATCGAGCAGAGGAGGAGCCGGGATGGGCAAGGACGAGGCGACGGAACGCGAGGCCGAGGCCCTGGCGCGCGCCGCCGGCCTGGCCAGGGCCTGGGAGGAGCACCGCGAGGCGGTCCTCGAGGCCGTCGCCGCCGCGCGCGGGCTGCGCACGGGCTTCGCCCGTCCGGCCGACCCCACGGCCGAGCCCCTGCCGGCCTACCGCGTCCCCGCCGCGCAGGAGGCCGGGCGATGAGCACGCCCCCCGCCGCCCCGCACGAGCTCACCCTGACCGAGGCCGCGGCGCTGATCCGCGGCAGGCGGCTCTCGCCCGTGGAATACCTGCGCGCCTTCCGCGACCGCGCGGCCGCGCTCGAGCCGCGGCTCAACGCCTTCGTCCGCCCGCTCTGGGACGAGGCGGAGGCGGCGGCGCGCGCGGCGGAGGCGGCGATCGCGCGCGACGGACCGCGCTCCCCGCTGCACGGGCTGCCGGTCGGGCTCAAGGACATCATCGACCTCGCCGGGCACCCGACCACCTGCCACTCCCGGATCCTGCTCGGCAACGTGAAGCGCGAGGACGCCGCGGTGGTGGCGCGGCTGCGCGCGGCGGGGGCGGTGTTCCCGGGCAAGCTCGCGACGCACGAATTCGCGCTCGGCGGCCCGACCTTCGACCTGCCCTTCCCGCCGGCGCGCAACCCGTGGAACCCGGCGCACCACCCGGGCGGCTCCTCCTCCGGCTCCGGCGCGGCGGTGGCGGCCGGGATGCTGCCGGCGGCGCTCGGCACCGACACCGGGGGCAGCGTGCGCAACCCGGCGACGCAGTGCGGCATCGTCGGCATGAAGCCGACCTACGGCCTGGTCTCGCGCCGCGGCGTGTTCCCGCTCTCCTTCACCCTCGACCATGTGGGGCCGATGACGCGCACGGTGGCCGACAACGCGCTGCTGCTGAACGCGATGGCGGGGCACGACCCGCTCGACCCCGGCAGCGCGGAGCGGCCGGCCGAGGACTACACGCGGGACCTGGACCGCGGCCTCAAGGGCCTCTCCATCGGCTTCGTCCGCCACTTCCACGAGGCCGACACGCCGGCCACCCCCGAGATCGCGGCCGCGCTCGAGGAGGCGGCGCGCCTGCTCGCGCGCGAGGGCGCCGCAGTGCGCGACATCGCCCTGCCGAGGCTCGACGACTTCGCGGCGGTGAACCGCGTGATCCTGACCAGCGAGGCGGCGGCGGTGCACGAGCCCTGGCTGCGCGAGCGCCCCGGCGACTACGCCCCGGTCACGCTGCGCCGCCTGCTGCCGGGCATGTTCGTCAGCGGCGTGGACTACGTGCAGGCGCAGCGCCGGCGGCGCGAGCTGGTCGCGGCGGTGGAGGCGGCGTTCCGCGAGGTGGACCTGCTGCTCTGCGCCTCCTCGATGGATCCGCCGAGCCGGCTGGACGACCCGGCGGAGACGGAGCGGACCTATCCGCGCCAGGCGCGCACGCCGTTCAACGTGACGGGCCATCCCGCGGTGTCGGTGATGTGCGGGCTGGGCGCGGCGGGGCTGCCGATCGGGATGCAGCTCGTCGGGCCCTACTGGTCGGAGGCGCTGCTCTACCGCGCGGCGGCGGCGTACGAGCGCGCCGCGGGGTGGGCGGGGCGGCGGCCGCCGCCGTAGGTTCCGGCGCCGCCCTGCCGCCTCAGGCGAGCGGCGGCCGGGGCGTCCGCGCGTCCGCCGCCGCCACCCCCGCCGCCAGCGCCGAGAGGGCGAGGCAGACGCCGAACACCGCGGCGTGGCTCTCCTGCGTCGCGGCGAACAGCGCCGCGAGCGCGAAGCCGACCCCGGCCTGCGCCACCGCGTAGCTCGCCGTCATGCGCGCGAACGCCAGCCCCGCCGCGGCGCCGGCCCGCTCGCGCGCGGCGGCGAGCGCCACCGCCGTCACCCCCATCCCGGCGAAGCCGCCGAGCCAGGCGCCGACGACCAGCGCCGGCGCCGCCGGCACCAGGCACAGCGCCAGCGCCGCCGCCTGCGCCAGCAGCCAGAGCAGGAAGGCGCGCCGCCCCCCGAGGCGATCCGCCATCCGTCCCCCGGCCAGCGTTCCGGCCACGCCGCCGAGGCCGAACAGCAGCCACATCCCCGCGCCGGCGGCGAAGCCCATGCCCCGCCCGCGCGCCGCGAGGTCGGCCAGATACACCATCGGCGCCACCATCCCGGCGCCGGAGAAGCCGTAGGCCACCAGCGGCAGCATCATCGGCGGCCCCGCCGCCCGCCCCGGCCCCGCCGCCCGCCCCGGCCCCGCCGCCGCGCCGGAGCCCCCGCCTCCGCCGCCCGCCTCGACCGGCGCGGGCCGCGGCCAGTGCGGATGCGCGAGGGCCCAGAGCGCGAGGACCAGCCCCGCCAGCCCGAGCCACGCCCCCGGCAGGCCGCCATGCCCGAGCAGGACCGGCACGGCGAGCGAGACCAGCGCCACCCCGCCGCCCACCCCGGCGATGACCGCGCCGCTCGCCGTCCCGCGCCGTTGCGGCGGCACGACCGAGAGCACCGCCGGCCCGGCCAGCGCCATCAGCACCCCGCCGGCGACGCCCGCCAGGCCCCGCCAGCCGACGAACCAGGCAAGGCCAAGATCGGCCGCGCAGGCGGCGAGGCTCAGCACGATCAGCGCCATCGCCGCATCGAGCGCCCGCCCCACCCCGGCGGCGCGGGCGAGCGGCCAGCCGAGCAGCGTCCCGCCGAGGTAGCCGGCGAGATTGACCGCCCCGAGCAGCGCCGCCTCGCCGCCCGCCACCCAGCCGGCGGCGACCATCGCCGGGAACAGCGGCACGAAGCCGAACCGCGCCAGGCCGTTCCCGGCGGCGGTGGCGCAGGCCCCGGCCAGCGCCGGCCGGAGGATCGCCCCCGCGGTCACGCGCGGCCGCCGCGCCGCAGCGGGGCCCTGCCGCGCCGGCTATTCCGGCTCCGGCGCCGCCAGACGGATCGCGCGGCGCAGCTTGGCCACGCCGGTGCGCACATGGCCGCGGCCGCACAGCCGCGTCCCCTCCGCCGCCAGCGCCCGTGCGTCCGGGGGAGCGGCCCGGCGCACCGCCGCGAACCGCGCGGCGAGGGCGCCGCAATACTCGGGCGTCCCGCTGGTGACGCGCACCGGAGCCTCCTCGCCGGCCGCGGCGGCGGGCAGCGCGGGGGCGAGGCAGAGCAGGACCGCGGCGAGCACGCGCATCGCCGCGAGACTGCCGCGCGGCGTCCTGCGCCGCGCTGTCCCGCGCATGACGCTTCGGTCATCCCGACGCCAGCCGCAGCCGCGCCCTCAGCCCCGGCGGCCGCGCCCCGGGCCGGGCGTCCTCCAGCACCAGCTCGCCCCGGTGCAGGTGCGCCACCGCCAGCACCAGCGACAGGCCGAGCCCCGAGCCCGGCGTGTTGCGCGAGGCGTCGGCGCGGAAGAAGCGCTCGCCGGCGCGCGCCCGGTCCGCCGGGGCGATCCCCGGCCCCTCGTCGGCGACCGTCACCTCCGCCACCAGCGCCGCCCCGGCGGGCCCGGGCTCGCCGGGCAGGGCGCGGGCGGAGAGGCGCACCGTGCCGCCGGGCGGGCCGAACTTCACCGCGTTGTCGAGCAGGTTCGCCACCGCCTGCAGCAGCAGGTCGCGGTCGCCGGTCAGCGGGACCGAGGCCGGCAGGTCGGTCTCCAGCCGCTGCCCGGCGGCCTCCGCCGCGGCGCCGTAGAACTCGGCGAGATCGGCGAGCAGCGGCACGAGGTCGAGCGGCGCGAAGGCGGCGCGGCGCGCCCCGGCCTCCGCCTCGGCGATGCGCAGCAGGGCCTGGAAGACGCGGGTGACGGCGTCGAGGTCGGCGATGCCCTCCTCGATCGCGGCGCGCAGCGCCCGCGCCTCCTCCGCCGTGGCCGCGCCGTCCGGGGCGGCGCGCAGCGCGTCCTCGAGCTTGGCGCGGGCGCGCGCGATCGGGGTGCGCAGGTCGTGCGCGATCGCGTCGGAAACCCCCTTCACCCCGGCCATCAGCCGGTCGATGCGGTCGAGCATGGCGTTCATCGTCGCGCCCAGCCGGTCGAACTCGTCGCCGAGCCCGGTGAGGCGGACGCGCTGGCGGAGGTCGCCGCCCGCGATCGCCGCCGCCGTGCGGAAGGCCGGGCGCAGCCGGGTCTCGAGCGCGCGGCGCAGCAGCCAGGCGCCGAACAGCGCGAACAGCAGGGCGAAGCCGGCCGCCCAGATCAGCCCCTCGGCGAGGAGCTGGCGCAGCCGGATCTTGTCGGACACGTCGCGGCCGACCAGCAGCCGGTGCCCCCCCGGCAGGCGGATTGCGTGGAGGCGCGCCTCGGAACGCTGCCCGTCATGGGTGACGGACAGGTCGGCCCAGACGGCGGACGCGTCCTCCATCTCCGGCGGCCAGCGGTCGAGGTTGCCGGCCAGCCGCCGCCCGTCCGGCGCGCGCAGGAAGTAGATCGATTCGGCCTCCGCATCCACCGCGAGCCGCTCCTCGATGGCCTCCGCGGCACCGCTCGCGCCGGCCTCGCGCCAGCGCTCCTCGAGCGCCAGCGCGTCGGCGCGCAGCACCGCGTTGGTCTGGCGGTCGAGCGCGCCCGCGGTGCCCCACCACAGCACCAGCGCGAAGGCGAGGATCGAGACGGCGAACAGCGCGGCGAAGAGCAGCGCGAAGCGGAACCCGGCGCTGCGCAGCAGGTGCAGCAGCGGGCCCTCCGCCGGCGGCGGCCCCGCCGCCAGGTCCTCGCCGGACGGCGGGGGCAGGCCAGGGCCGCGCGGCGCCCGCTCCCGGCGGTCTCCCGCCGGCGGCGCCATCCCGCCGCGGGGGACGGCCGCTGCCGCGCCGGAGGGCGCGACGGCGGGGAGCGAGGGGTCCATGGCGGCGCGGCCCCGGGCCCGGCGCTAGTCGGCGCGGATCATGTAGCCGGCGTTGCGCACGGTGTGGATCAGCGGCTTGTCGAAGCCCTTGTCCAGCTTCTGGCGCAGGCGGCTGACATGCACGTCGATCACGTTGGTCTGCGGGTCGAAGTGGTAGTCCCAGACCTTCTCGAGCAGCATGGTGCGCGTCACCACCTGGCCGGCGTGGCGCATCAGGTGCTCGAGCAGGCGGAACTCGCGCGGCTGCACCTCGATGCGCTTGCCGCCGCGGGTGACGGTGCGCGAGAGCAGGTCGAGCTCGAGGTCGGCGACGCGCAGCCGGGTGACCGGCGCGTCGCCCGCCGGGCGGCGGCCGAGCGCCTCGACGCGGGCGAGCAGCTCGGCGAAGGCGAAGGGCTTGACCAGGTAGTCGTCGCCGCCGGCCTTCAGCCCCCTCACCCGCTCGTCCACGGCGGAGAGGGCGGAGAGGAACAGCACCGGCGTGCGGTTGCCCTGGGCGCGCAGCGTCTCGACCAGGCGCACGCCGTCCACGCCGCCCGGCAGCATGCGGTCGAGCACCAGGAGATCGAACTGCTCGGAGGCGGCGAGGAACAGCCCGTCGCGGCCGTTGGCGGCATGCTCGACCACGTGCCCCGCCTCCTGGAGCCCCTTCCTGACGAAGCGGGCGACCTCGGCGTCGTCCTCAACCAGCAGGATTCGCATCGTGGTTCCCTGACAGTCTCCAGGGCAGGCTAGCGCGGCTCCCCGCCCGGCCGAAGGCCGGGCGCGCCGCGCCGCCCGCTCATCCCTCGGGATTCTGCGGCCGGCGGCCGACCTGGACGCGGATCTCGCGCTCCCGCCCGTCGCGCAGCACGGTGAGGCGCACGGTCTGGCCGGGCGGCAGCGCGGCGACGTTGCGCACCAGGGCGCGCGAGGTCTCGATCCGCTCGCCGTCGAGCGCCACCACCACGTCGCCGGGACGCAGGCCTGCGCGCGCCGCCGGGCTGCCGCGCTCCACCGCTGCGATCAGCACTCCCCCGGCCGGCCGCCCCGCGCCGCGGCGGGCGGCGGACCCGCCCTCCGGCACCTCGCCGTTGAGGTCCTGCACGCTGACGCCGAGCCAGCCGCGCTCGATCCGGCCGTCGCGCCGCAGCTGCTCGATCACGCCGCGCGCAAGGTCGGAGGGGGTGGCGAAGCCGATGCCGGCATAGGCGCCGGTCGGCGAGTAGATCGCGGTCGAGATGCCGACCACCTCGCCCGCGGTGTTGAACAGCGGCCCGCCGGAATTGCCGGGGTTGATGGCGGCGTCGGTCTGGATGAAGTCGTCGAAGGGGCCGGCGCCGATCTCGCGCCCGCGGGCCGAGACGATGCCCGCCGTCAGGGTGCCGCCGAGCCCGAACGGGTTGCCGGCCGCGAGCACCCATTGCCCGACCCGGAGCGCCGCCGAGCTGCCCCAGACGACGAAGGGCAGCGGCCGCGGCGCGTCGATCTTGAGCAGGGCGAGGTCGGTCAGGTCGTCGGAGCCGACCACCCGGGCCGGGAAGCTCGCCCCGCTCTGCAGCGAGACGGTGACGCGGGTGGCGTTGCCGACGACGTGGTTGTTGGTGACCACGTGGCCGGCGGGATCGATGATGAAGCCGGAGCCGGCGCCGCGGAACAGCCGGCGGGCGCCGCGCAGCCGCTCGCGCAGGAAGCGCTCGGCGGGGGTGCCGCGCAGCTCGGGCGGGATCTGCACCGCCTCCTCGCCGGTGATGCTGATGTTCACGACCGCCGGCAGCACGCGGTCGGCGAGGTCGGCGAAATCGGGCAGCGTCTGGCTCCGCTGCGCCCGCGCCGGCGTCGCGGCGAGCAGCGTGGCGGCCGGGCCGGTCCCGCCCAGCGCCAGGGCGGCGAGGGCGCCGCCGCCGGCGGCGAGCAGGACGCGGCGCCGGGGGGCGCCAGGGGGCGGCGGGAGCGATGGCGGCATGGCTCGGCTGATCCTCCTGTGGCACGGCCGGCCGTGGCGGCCGGGCCAGGCCGGCCGGCCATGCGGACACGGCGAGGCGGGCCGCGGCGGGGCCGGGGACGCCCCGGACGGCATCGCGGCGGTGCGCTGCCGGTCCCGTGACGCCAGGATTGTGGGGGGAGCGTCCCGGTCGTTCAACGGCAAGGCGGGCGCGCCGCCCGCCCCTACCGCCCGCCGGCCGGCAGCGGCCGGGTCGGGTCCTCCGGCCAGGCGTGCTTCGGGTAGCGGCCGCGCATCTCCTTGCGCACCTCCGCCCAGGCGCCGCGCCAGAAGCCCGCGAGGTCGCCGGTGACGGCGATCGGCCGCCCGGCCGGGGAGAGCAGCGCCGCCTGCAGCGGCACCCGCCCCTCGGCGAGCCGCGGCAGCGCGGCGAGGCCGTAGAGGTGCTGCGCGCGCGCCGCGAGCGTCGGCGTCTCGCGCGCGTAGTCGATCGCGGCGCTGCGGCCGCCGGGCAGCGCGACGCTGGCCGGCAGCGCGGCGTCGAGGCGGCGGCGCTGCTCGCGCGTGAGCAGGCCGGAGAGCAGCGCGCAGAGGTCGAGCGCGGCGAGGTCGGCGAGGCGCGCGCGGCCGTGGAGGTGCGGGGCGAGCCAGTCCTGCACGCGCGCGGCGAGCGCGGCGTCGGAGACGTCGGGCCAGGCCTCGCCCTCGAGCGCGCGCATGCGGAGGATGCGCGCCTGGAGCTGGCGCGCGGCGTCGCTCCAGGCGAGGTCGCGCAGGCCGCGCGCGGCGGCGGCCTCGGCCAGGGCGGCGGCGATGGCGGCGGGGTCCGCCTGCGGCAGCGGCGCCTCCTCCAGCACCAGCGCGCCGAAGCGCAGGCGGCGGCGGGCGAGGACGGCGCCGGCGCGCGGGTCGAAGGCGGCACCCTCCTCGCGCACGAAGCGCTCCGGGAAGCGGGCCTCCAGCGCGGCGCGGGAGAGCGGGGCGGCCATGCGGATGCGCGCCTCCGTGCCCTGGAGGTCGAGATCGGCCACCGCGAGCAGCGGCGCCCGGCCGAGCGGATCGGTCGCGGGCAGCCGCGCGCCCTGGCCCGAGGCGAGGCGGAAGGCGCCGTCCATCACGCCGCGCTTCGCCGCGATCCGGTCGGGGAAGCCGGCGGCGAGCAGGGCGCCGGCGTCGCCCTCCGGCGCCGTGCCGCCGTGCAGGCCGAGGCGCCGGCGGTGCAGCGCGGCGGCGCGGCGGATGCGCTGGACCGCGGCGCGGTCGGCGGCCGGGTGGTCGCCGCCGTGCAGCAGCGCGAGGCGCAGGCGGATGTCCGCGGGCGCCGCGCGGTCGCGGATCGGGTCGCGCTCCTCGAGCAGCGCCGCGAGGTCGGCGGCGAGCGCGCCCTCGCCGGGGCCCTCGGCCGCGACCAGCATGCGGGCGAGCCGCGGATGCGCCCCGAGCCGCGCCATGCGGCGGCCGATCGCGGTGATGCGCCCCTCCGCGTCCAGCGCGTCGAGGTCGCTTAGCAGCGCGCGCGCGGCGGCGAGCGCGCCGGCGGGCGGCGGGTCGAGGAAGGGGAGCGCGGCCGGCTCCGCGCCCCAGGCGGCGCAGTCGAGCACGAGGCCCGAGAGCTCGGCGGCGAGGATCTCCGGCGCCTCGTGCGCGGGCAGGCCGCGGTGCAGCGCCTCGCTCCACAGCCGGATGGCGACGCCCGGCGCCTCGCGCCCGGCGCGGCCGGCGCGCTGCTCGGCGGCGGCGCGGGAGATGCGCACCGTGACCAGGCGGGTGAGGCCGCTCGCCGGGTCGAGCCGCGGCGCGCGGCGGAAGCCGCCATCCACCACGATGCGCACGCCGGGGACGGTGAGCGAGGTCTCGGCGATCGCGGTGGCGAGCACGACCTTGCGCCGCTCCGAGGGCGCCAGCGCGCGGTCCTGATCGGCCGGCGGCAGCTCGCCGTGCAGCGGCAGCACCTCGGCCTCGATCCCGCCGAGGCGCTCGGCGGTGCGGCGGATCTCGCCCCAGCCGGGCAGGAAGGCGAGCAGGTCGCCGGGATGCTCGCGCAGCGCCTCGCGGATCGCGCCGGCCATCGCCTCCGGCAGGTCGCGCGGGTCGCGCAGGTCGCGCGCGCGGTGGCGGACGGCGACCGGGAAGGCGCGGCCCCGGCTCTCGACCAGCGGCGCGTCGCCGAGGAGGCGCGCGAAGCCGGCCGCGTCGAGCGTCGCCGACATGGCGAGCAGGCGCAGCTCCGGCCGCAGCGCCCGCTGCAGGTCGAGGCAGAGGGCGAGCGCGAGGTCGGTGTCGAGATGGCGCTCGTGCGCCTCGTCGAACAGCACCGCGGCGACGCCCTCGAGGCCGGGATCGGACTGCAGGCGGCGGACCAGCAGGCCCTCGGTCACCACCTCGACGCGGGTCGCCGGCGAGACCAGGCGGTCGAGGCGCGTGGCGAGGCCGACCGTGCCGCCCGGCCCCGCCTCGCCGAGCAGCGCCGCCATGCGCCGCGCGGCGGCGCGCGCGGCGACGCGGCGCGGCTCGAGGACGAGGATCCTCCCCGAGACGGCCCAGGGCTCGTCCCGCAGCACCAGCGGGACGAGGGTGGTCTTGCCGGCCCCGGGCGGGGCGACGAGGACGGCGTTCGGCCCCGCGCGCAGCGCGGCGCGCAGCGCGGGCAGCGCCGCGGCGACGGGCAGGTCGGGCAGGGGCGGAGGCATGGCGGCGAGGGATAGGGCGCCGCGGCGGCGCTGTCACAGGACGGCGCGGCGCGGCCGGTTGCCGATATGGGGGCGTCCGCCCCGGCCCGCAGCCCCCGCGGGCGCGGCCCCGGCGGTTACGTATCGCGCATTCTCGACGTGATCGAGCCGCTGCAGCGACGGCGCTTGCGGCGACGGCTCCGGCGCGTCGCCTGCCGACCGAATTCACGCTCCCGCCGGTTTCCCGCCGTCCGCGATCCGCTCGCGCTGCGGGCCGCCCGCGGCGCGGCCGCG
>NZ_JAHZUY010000065.1 GCF_019458025.1 Caldovatus aquaticus
CGCCGCCGGCCGGCGCGGCGGCCGCAGCCGTGGCGGCCGGCGCGGCACCGCCCGCCGCCTCCGCGCCGCGCCCCGCGCCGGCGCCGGTGGTGCGGGGCCTCTCGCGGTTCGGCGGCGCGACCCGGAGCTGCTGCTGGCCGATCGGCGAGCCGGGCACCCAGGACTTCCGCTTCTGCGGCGCCGAGGCGCTGAGCGGCAAGCCCTATTGCGCCGAGCATGCGGCGGTGGCCTATGTGAAGGCGCGCGACCGGCGCGAGGACGCGGCCTGAGAGGGGCGGGGGCACCCCGCTCCTCCCTGCGGCCGCCAGGCGGAGGACGGCGGGCGCCGCGCCCCGGGTGACGAGGCCTTGCCGGAACGTCCCGGCGCCGCAGCGGGCCAGGTTCCGCTTGCACCGGCGCGGCGGCTGCTCTAGCGCAGCAGCGCATTCGGGGGACACCATGGCGGCCATCACCCAGCAGCGGCGGCACCGCGACCCGGAGAGCCACCCGCGCGCCGCGCTCGATGCGGAGGCGGTGCGCGGGGCCTACAGGCGCTGGGCCGCCATCTACGATTCCGTGTTCGGGGGTGTCTCCGCGGCGGGCCGGCGCCGGGCCGTGGCGGCGGTCAACCAGCTCGCCGCCGCCGCCGCGCCCGGGCGGCCGCTGCGGGTGCTCGAGGTCGGCGTCGGCACCGGCCTCGCCCTGCCGCACTACCGCCGCGACATCGAGGTGATCGGCATAGACCTCTCGCGCGACATGCTCGAGCGCGCGCGCGCGCGCATCGCCGCGCAGCGGCTGGCGAACGTGCGCGCCCTGCTCGAGATGGACGCCGAGCGCATGGCCTTCCGCGACGGCGTCTTCGACGTGGCGGCGGCGATGTTCACCGCGAGCGTGGTGCCCGACGCGAAGCGCCTGTTCGCCGAGATGTCGCGCGTCGTGCGGCCGGGCGGGACGCTGCTCTTCGTCAACCACTTCGCCGTCGAGTCGGGCCTGCGCTGGTGGATGGAGCGCAGCATGGCCCCGCTCGCCCGCGTGCTGGGCTGGCACCCGGACTTCCGGCTCACCGACCTGCTCGATCCGGCACGGGTGGCGGTGGAGGCGATCGAGCCCTGCCCGCCCGCCGGCCTGTTCAGCCTGGTGCGCGTGCGCAATGCCGGCGCGCCGGCGGTCGCCGCCGCCGCCTGAGGGGCCGGCCCTCACACCGGCAGCCGCACCCGCGCCCTCAGCCCGCCGAGCGGGCTCCGCTCCAGCACGATGTCGCCGCCATGCGCCCGCGCGATGTCGCGCGCGATGGCGAGGCCGAGCCCGGTGCCGCCGGCGGAGAAGCTGGCGAAGGGCCGGAACGCCTCCTCCCGCGCCTCCTCCGGGATGCCCGGGCCGTCGTCGTCCACCGTCACCTGCGCCCAGGCCCCGCCCGCCCCCGCCGCGCGCGGCACGCGGCCGACCGTGACCGCGATCCGCCGCGCATGCTTGCGCGCGTTGTCGAGGAGGTTGCCGAGGCAGCGCCGCAGCGCATCCGGCCTGAGCGGCAGGACGAGCGGCTCCGGCGGCGCCTCCACCGCGATCTCGGCGCCGTCGCGCCGCGCCCGCGCCGCCACGTCCCGCACGAGCTGCACCAGGTCGGCCGCCACCGGCTGCTCCGTTCCCTCGCCGCGGGCGAAGGCGAGATAGGCGGCGATCATCCGCTCCATCTCCTCGACGTCCTGCGTGAGCGCGGCGATGTCGTCCTGCCCCTCGCCGCCCTCCGCCCCGCCGCGGCGCGGCAGCATGGCGAGCGCGAGGCGCATGCGGGTGAGCGGCGTGCGCAGGTCGTGGCTGATGCCGGCGAGCATCTCGGTCCGCTGCGCGACGAAGCGGCGGATGCGCTCCTGCATGGCGTTGAAGGCGCTGGCCGCCTGGCGCACCTCGGTCGCGCCCTCGGGCTTGATCGGGCCGATGTCGCGGCCGAGGCCGAAGGCCTCCGCCGCCGCCGCCAGGCGCCGGATCGCCCGCACCTGGTTCTTCATGAACAGCGCCGCGACGACGAACAGGATTAGCGCCGAGCCGACCAGCCAGATCACGAACAGGTAGAGGGTGCTGGCGAACAGCCGCTTGCGCGGCGCCTCCACGTGCAGCACGCCGTCCGGGAGCTGGACGCGGATGATCACGCTGCGCGGGTCGCTCTGCCAGTCGGTGTCGAAGGGCCGGCGCAGGCGCTCGCCGAGCGCGGCGGCGAGGTCCTCCTCGAGCGGCAGCAGCGGCATCGAGGCGCCGCGGCGCGCCGGCGGCTCGAGCGTTGCCCCCTCCTCGAAGGCGAGGGCGAGGTCGAGCCGCCACGCCGCCTGGCGGAAGATCCAGGCGCGCTCCTCGCGCAACGACTCGCGCGCGAGGAGCTCCGCCACCATGCCGACGTCGCCCGCCACGCCGGCGGCGAGGCGGCGCGAGATCACGTCGAGATGGCTGCCGTAGAAGATCTGCAGCGCCACCGCCTGGAGGATCACCAGCGGCAGCAGGATGATCAGCAGGCTGCGCCCGAGCAGCCCGCGCGGCACCAGGGCGCGCAGCAGCCGCAGCAGCGGGCGGGCGGCGGCGGTGCGGGAGAGGCGCGCCGGAGCGGTCGCCGCCCCGTCGCGCGCGGCGGCGGCGCGGCTCACGGCCCCGGCCGCAGCACGTAGCCGCGGTGGCGCACGGTCTGGAGGAAGCGGGGCTCGCGCGGGTCGGGCTCGATCTTGCGGCGCAGCCGCGTCACCTGCACGTCGATGGCGCGCTCGCCGGCCTCGGGCGTGCCGAGGGCGGCGGCGATCTCCTCGCGCGTCAGCACCTCGCCGGCGCGGCGCGCGAGGGCGGCGAGCAGCGCCGCCTCGCCGCCGGTGAGGCGCACCGGGCCGTCGGGGCCGCGCAGCTCGCCGCGTTCGGGGTCGAACCACTGCCGGCCGAGCTGGACCGGCGCCGGCGGCGCCGCGACGGGCGGCGGGGCGGCGCGCCTCAGGATGGTGCGGATGCGCAGCGCCAGCTCGCGCGGGTCGAAGGGCTTGGGCAGGTAGTCGTCGGCGCCGTGCTCGAAGCCGGCGATGCGGTCGTCCGGGGCGCCGCGGGCGGTGAGCATCAGGATCGGCACGTCCTGGCCCGCGCGGCGCAGCGATTCGGTGAGCGCGAGGCCGGATTCGCCCGGCATCATCACGTCGAGCACGATCAGGTCGAAGGCGAAGGAGGCGAGCGCGGCGCGCGCCGCGGCGGCGTCGGCGGCGGCGGTGACGCGGAAGCCCTGCTCGGCGAGGAAGCGCTGGAGCAGCGCCCGCAGCCGCGCGTCGTCGTCCACCACGAGCAGGTGGGGGGCGGCCTCGCGGGGCTCCCCGGGCGCGGGGGCGGCGGCGGGGACGCTCATCGCCGCGCCGTCGTCGCCGCGGCCGGCGGCGCCGTGCCGGCGGGGGAGGGGGCCTCCAGCCGGTCGAGCTGGGCGCGGGCCTCCGGGCCCATCAGGCCGCGCATCACGCGGCGGAAGCCCTCGACCGCGGCGGGGCCGGCCTCGCGGTAGGCGCGCACGATGGTCTCGCGCTGCCGCTCGAACAGCCGGCGCTCCAGCGCCGCGCCCTTCTCGGTCAGGGTCAGCAGGCGCTGGCGGCGGTCGCTGCGGCCCGGCGCCTGGGTGACGTAGCCCTGGGCGATCAGCGGCGTCAGCACGCGGCCGAGCGACTGCTTGGTGATGCCGAGGATCGCCAGCAGCTCGCCCACGGTGATGCCCGGGCGGCGGCCGACGAAGTGCAGCACGCGATGGTGCGCGCGGCCCATGTCGAGCTCGGCGAGCAGGGCATCGGCGCCGGCGGTGAACTCGCGGTAGCCGAAGTAGAGCAGGTCCTGGGCGAGGCGCAGCTCCTCCTCGCGCAGGAACAGGAGCTGCCGGCCGGCGGCGAGCGGCGCCGCGGGGCGCGAGCCGCCGGCGGCCCCGCCGCTGCCTGCGCCGCTGCCCGCGGCGTCGGCGCCGGCCGGGCCCGCCGCCGTGCTGTCGCTCGCCTTGGCCGGCATGGCAGCCCTGCTTCCCATTTTGGTCAGTATCATTGACACATCTCGGCACGGGATTCTACCATGGGCCGGCTTCGGGAAACAAAATTGCGCCGCCCTGGGCGCAACTGCGGAGGACCGCCACCATGGCGCTGGTTCCCTACGACGACCGCGACGGCTGGATCTGGTGGGACGGCCGGATGGTCCCGTGGCGCGACGCCAAGCTGCATGTGCTGAGCCATGGGCTGCATTATGCCAGCGCGGTGTTCGAGGGCGAACGGGCCTATGCGGGCCACATCTTCAAGCTCCGCGCCCATACCGAGCGGCTGATCAATTCCGGCCGGCTGCTCGGCTTCGAGATCCCGTGGACGGCCGACCAGATCGACGCCGCCTGCAAGGAGACGCTGGCGCGGAACGGCCTGACCGACGCCTATGTCCGCCCGATCGCCTGGCGCGGCCCGGAGGAGATGGGCGTCGCCGCCAAGGCCACCAAGATCCACATGGCGATCGCGGTGTGGGAGTGGGGCGCCTATTTCGGCGTCGAGCAGCGGATGAAGGGGGTGAAGCTCGCCCTCGCCGAGTGGCGCCGGCCGGATCCCCGCACCGCGCCGACCGCCTCCAAGGCCGCCGGCCTCTACATGATCGGCACGCTGGCCAAGCACGCGGCGATGGATCAGGGCTGCGACGACGCGCTGATGCTCGACTGGAAGGGCGACGTGGCGGAGTCCACCGGCGCCAACATCTTCTTCGCGATCGAGGGCGAGCTGCACACCCCGACCCCGGTCTGCTTCCTCGACGGCATCACGCGGCGCACGGTGATGGCGCTCGCGCGGCGTCGCCAGATCAAGGTCGTCGAGCGCACCATCGCGCCGGAGGAGATGCGGCGGGCGAGCGAGGTGTTCCTCGCCGGCACCGCGGCCGAGGTGACGCCGGTCCGCCAGATCGGCGACCTCACCTTCACGCCGGGGCAGATCACCGAGACGCTGATGAAGGACTACGACGCCCTGGTGCGGATGACGCCGGAGGAGGTCGAGAAGCGCGCCGCCTGAGGGGCGCCTTGGCGCGGGGGGCGACGCCTCGCCTGTGGCGCGGGCCTGTGCTAGGAGGGAGGCGAACAGGGAGGGACGCACGTGAAGCGCAGGACATTGCTCGCCAGCTCCGCCGCCGCCCTGGCCGTGCCGGGGATCGCCCGCGCGCAGGCGGCCTGGCCCGCCCGGCCGATCCGCATGGTCATCCCCTGGCCGCCCGGCCAGGCGACCGACCTCGCCGGCCGGCTGATCGCGCAGCGCCTGTCCGAGCTGCTCGGCCAGCCGGTGGTGCCGGAGAACCGGCCCGGCGCCGGCGGCATGATCGGCACCGACGCGGTGGCGAAGGCGGCGCCCGACGGCTACACGATCCTCGCCGCCTCCTCCGGCCCGGTGACGATCAACCCGCTGCTGCAGCGCACCGCCTACGACCCGGAGCGCGACCTGGCGCCGGTCGCGCAGCACAGCGGCTCGCCCTACATGCTGGTGGTGCGCAAGGGCTTCCCGGCCAGCGACCTGCGCGCGTTCATCGCGGCGGTGAAGGCGGCGCCGGGGCGCTACACCTTCTCCTCCTCCGGCACCGGAGCGACGGCGCACCTGATCGCCGAGTACTTCCTGCGCAGCGCCGGACTCGAGGCGGTGCACGTGCCGTTCCAGGGCAGCGCCCCCTCCATGACGGCGCTGGTGGCGGGGCAGGTGGACTTCTCGCTCGAGACCATGGCGGGAACGCTGCCGATCGTCCGCCAGGGCCAGGCGCGCGGGCTCGCCGTCTCGCCGGAGCGCGGCACCAAGCTGGCGCCCGAGCTGCCGCCGATCGCGACCGTGATCCCGGGCTTCGACGCCAAGGCCTGGGGCGGGATCATGGTGCCGGCGGCGACGCCGCGGCCGATCGTCGAGCGGCTCGCCGCGGCGATGGAGCAGGTGATGACCAGCCCCGGCATCGAGGAGCGCTTCCTGCAGATCTACAACGAGATCGACTACCGGCCGGCCGACGCCTTCGCGCGATACCTGCGCGAACAGCGCGAGAAGTTCAGCGACATCATCCGGCGGGCGAACATCCGGCTGGAGTAGGGGCCGCGCTCGGCGCCGCGCCTCAGGCGGCGAGGGCGCCGCGCAGCGCGAGATAGAGGCCGAGAACGAGCAGCGCCGCCTGCACCGCGCGGCGGAACAGGGCCTCGGGCAGGCGCGCGCGCAGCCGCTGGCCCGCGGCCATCCCGAGGAAGGCCGGCACCAGCCCGGCGAGCGCGGTCAGCCCGCTCTCGAGGGCGAGCAGGCCGTTCCGCGCCAGACCCGCGCCGAGCGGCAGCATCACCGCCAGCACCGCGAGGGCGAAGCCCTGCACGAACTGCGCCGGCGGCAGGCGCAAGGCGGCGAGCCAGGGTGCGGCCGGGACCAGGAAGCTCCCGGTCAGGCCTGCGAGCAGGCCGGACGCGCCGCCCATCAGCGGCTGCAGCCAGCGCTCCCGCCCGGGCCGGGGCGGCGGCCAGGGCGGCCCCAACAGGGCGAGGGCGGAGGAGGCCACGAGCAGCACGCCGAGCAGGGCCGAGAGCTGCGCCGCGTCCGTCCGCGCGAGCAGCACCCCGGCGCCGAGCCAGGCGCCGGCGGCGCCCGCCAGCGCGAAGGACCAGAGGCGCCGCAGCGTCGGCCGGAACGCGCCGCCCGCCAGGGCCTGCCAGACATTGGTGGCGAAGGCCGGCGCCAGCGTCAGCGCCATCGCCTCCGGCAGGCTGCGGGTCAGCGCCAGCAGGCCGAGGGTGATGGTCGGCAGTCCGAAGCCGGTGACGCCCTTGACCACGCCCGCGAGCAGGAAGATGGCCCAGACCAGGGCGGCGTCGGCGAGGTCGGGAATCGGCAGCATGGCGTCAGCCTGGCGGGCATCCCGGCGCCTGCCCCGGCATCGCCCTCTTCGCCCGGACCGGCCGCCACGGGCCGGCGATCGGGCTGCCGACGGGCCCTCCGCGCCGGGTGCGGCGCGGCACCGCAAGCGATCCGAGGCAGATCGGCGTCGTCACCCGCTGGGCAGCCGCGCCGGCGCCGTGCGGCAGCCGCACCGCCCGTCCGGTTGGGGCGCTCACGTCGGCCGCCGCCGAGCGCGCCTCCTCCCTCGCCGAGGCGGCCGGGAGGCCCGGGAGGACCGCGCGGGCGTCAATCCGCCCGCGCGCCGGAGATGCGCACCGCCTCCTGCCACATCGGCCGCTCGCGCGCCGCGCGCTCGGCCAGCGCCTCGGGCGTGGACCAGGCGATCTGGGCGCCGGTTTCGAGGAAGCGGCGCTGCATCGCCGGGTCCTCGGCGAGCGTCTTCAGCGCCGCGTTCAGCTTGTCCACGATCGGGCGCGGCGTGCCCGCCGGGAAGACGAAGCCCTGCCAGGAGGTGACGACGAAGTCCGGCACCCCGGCCTCGGCCATGGTCGGCACGTCGGGCAGCATCGGGAAGCGCGCGGCCGAGGTGACGGCGAGCGCGCGCATCTTGCCCTCGCGGATCACGCCCATGTAGCTCGCGAGGTTGTCGAGGGCGAAGTCCACCTCGCCCTTCAGCATCACCGGGATCGCCTGCGCCGCGCCGCGGAAGGGCACGTGGGTCGCCTCGTAGCCGGCGCGGGCGGCGAGCAGGGCGCCGGAGAGGTGCGGCGTGGTGCCGATGCCCGGCGAGGCGTAGGTGATCCCGCCGCGCTTCGCCTTCGCCCAGGCGATGAACTCGCGCAGCGTGCGCGACGGGTTGTGCTCCGCCGGCACGACGGCGACGTTGGGCAGCTCCCAGGCCAGGGCGACGGGCGTGAAGTCGCGCTCCGGGTCGTAGGGGAGGCGAGAGTAGAGGTAGCGGTTGATGACGAGGTGGGAAACGGCGGCGATGCCGAGGGTGTAGCCGTCCGGCGCCGCCTTGGCGGTGGCCTCGATGCCGATGTTGCCGCCGGCGCCGGGGCGGTTCTCGACCACGAAGGTCTGGCCGAGCATGGCCTGCAGGCGCTCGCAGTAGATGCGGACCAGGATGTCGGTCGAACCGCCCGGCGGCCAGGGGACGATGGCGCGCACCGTGCGCGTCGGCCACTCGCCGGACTGCGCGCGGGCGGGGGGCGGGGAGGCGAGGCCCGCGGCGGCGGATGCGGCGGCGGCGAGGATCGCGCGTCGGCGCGTCGGCGCGATGGGCGGCATGGCGTTCCTTCTCCCGGGAGTGTTCCGGCCTGTCCTTAGAGCAGATCGCGCACGGCGGGAAGCGCCGCGGACGCGCGCCGGGTCCGCCGGGCTTCGCTGGGCGCAGGGACAAAGGCGGCGCGCCACGGCATGGCGCGCCGCAAGTTGGGGGAGGAAACGTCCAGGATGTCCCCGGACCGCACTGGCGGTCCGGTTGACGGGGTTTTCTTAGCGCGGCGCCGGGGCCTCGGCTTTGATCCTGCGCAAACGCTCCGCCGATTGTGCAGGCCATGGTCCGCCCCCGGCCTCGGGGATCGCGCTTGCCGGCGCCCCCCGATGCGGAGTTTTCTGGCAGCGCAACCGGGAGAGCGGGGAGGACCCGACCATGGCACGCATCGCACTCGTCACCGGCGGTCAGCGCGGCATCGGCGCGGCGATCAGCGAGTCGCTGCAGGCGGCAGGGCGCAAGGTCGTCGCCACCTATGCCGGCAACGACGCCGCCGCCAAGGCCTTCACCGAGCGGACCGGCATCCCCTGCTACAAATTCGACGTCGCCGACTTCGCGCAATGCGAGGCGGCGGTGAGGCGGATCGAGGCGGAGGTCGGCCCGATCGAGATCCTGGTCAACAACGCCGGCATCACCCGCGACGCGACGATGCGGAAGCTGACGCGCGAGATGTGGGACGTGGTGATCGACACCAACCTCGGCTCCTGCTTCAACATGTGCAAGCTGGTCTGGGAGGGGATGATCGCCCGCAAGTTCGGCCGCATCGTCAACATCGGCTCGATCAACGGCCAGGCGGGCCAGTACGGCCAGGTGAACTACGCCGCCGCGAAGTCCGGCATCCACGGCTTCACCAAGGCGCTGGCGCTGGAGGGGGCGCGGTTCAACGTGACGGTGAACACCGTCGCGCCGGGATACGTGGACACGGAGATGGTCCGCGCCGTGCCGGAGGACGTGCTGCAGAAGATCATCGCGCGCATCCCCGTCGGCCGCCTCGGGCGCGCGGAGGACGTCGCCCGCGGCGTGGTGTTCCTGACCGCGGACGAGGCCGACTTCATCACCGGCGCGACGCTCTCGATCAACGGCGGGCAGCACATGTACTGAGGCGCCGCCGGCCGGCGCGCCGGGACCGTCCGGAGCCCCCGCGGGCGGCGCGGTCAGCCGTGCCGCGGGCGCTCCTGCTCCCCGCCGGCGGCGCGGCTGGCGAGCCAGCTCGCGATCGAGACGACGATCGCGCCGAGCAGCGCCGCCCCGAATCCCTCGATCCGCATCCCCGGCAGCAGCAGCGCGGTCAGGCCGAGCATCGCCGCGTTCACCACCAGGAGGAACAGGCCGAAGGTCAGCAGCGTCAGCGGCAGCGACAGCACCACCGCGACCGGCCGCACCACGGCGTTGACCAGGCCGAAGACCAGCGCCGCCAGGAGTAGGGTGGACAGGCCCGAGACCCGGATGCCGGGCACGATCTCCGTCGCCACCCACAGGGCGAAGGCGTTGATCGCGGTGCGCGCGAGGAAGCCCATGGGCCCGTCCTTTCCCGTGCGCCGGGCGAACGCGGCGCGCCGGGCCCGGTTCGCCCGGCGCGCCTCAGGAGGAGGCCGGCGGCGCCGGGCGGGCGCGCGCGATCCGGCGGGGGGGGCGCTCGCCCTGCCGCGCGGCGACGCCGAGCGCGAGGCTGCGGGCGATCCGCCGCGCCCGGTCGGCGAGCAGCGCCGCGCCCTCGGGGCGGCAGGCGGCGCGTGCGGTCCTTTCGAACAGCTCGAGCCAGCGGGCGAAATGCTGCGGCTGCAACCCGAGCGGAAGGTGCGCCGCCGCCGGGTTGCCGTGATAGCGCCCGCTCAGCAGCACGACCGAGGACCAGAACGCCACGATCCGCGCGATGTGCGCCTCCCAGTCGCCGACCCGGGCGAAGAGCGGGCCGAGCAGCGGGTCCTGCCGCGCCGCGGCATAGAAGGCGCGCACCACCCGCTCCAGCGTCGCCTCGTCGAGGCCGGTGCGGTCGGCGATCTCGGCGGCGAGCGCGGCGCGGCGCGCGGCGGTCTCGGGAATCGGCTGGGTCACGGTCGGCGGGGCGGTCCGGAGGCGATGCCCCTTCCGGATGCCGCCCGGCGGCGGCGCTTGCAACCGCGCCGCCGGCGTGGTGGGCATGGGCCGGCGCGGGCGCCGGGACGGGGCGCCCCGAGGAGACGCGGCACGCCATGTACAACCCGCCCGCCTTCCGCGAGGAGCGGCCCGAGGCCCTGCGCGCGATGCTCGAATCGGCGCGTCTCGCCCTGCTGGTCAGCAACGGGGCGGAGGGGGTGCCGGAGGCGAGCCACCTGCCGCTGGTCCTGGCGCCGGAGGAGGGGCCGCACGGCACCCTCTACGGCCACCTGGCGCGGGCCAATCCGCACTGGCGGGGGCTCGCCGCGGCCGGCCGCGCGCTCGCCGTGTTCGCCGGGCCGGAGGCCTACGTCTCGCCCTCCTTCTATCCCTCCAAGGCCGAGCACGGGCGCGTGGTGCCGACCTGGAACTACGTCGCGGTGCATGCGCGCGGTCCGGTCGAGGTGTTCGACGACCCGGCGCGGCTGCGCCGGGTGGTCGAGCGGCTGACGGAACGCCACGAGGCGGGCCGCGCCGCGCCCTGGGCCGTCTCCGACGCGCCGGAGGAGTTCGTCAGGGCGCAGCTCCGCGGCATCGTCGGGGTGGCGCTGCGCATCGAGTCGCTCGCGGGCAAGCGCAAGCTGAGCCAGAACCGGAGCGAGGCGGACCGCGCCGGCGTGGTCGCGGGACTCGCCGCGAGCGCCGACCCGCGCGACCGCGCCCTGGCGGAGGCGATGCGCGGCGCGGGCGCGGCCGGCGCCCCCTGATCGCCGGCGTGCGCTGCTCGAGCGCGGCGCGACGGGCCTCCGGCGCCTCCCCGGCGGCCCGCAGGGGAGGTTGCGCGCGCAGCGGTTGCCGGCGCACGGCCGGGCGGAAACGGCTCCCGCGCGGCGGCGCCGCCCCGGTCGCGCCGGGCCGGCAGGGCGCGGCCGCGGGCACGGGCATCCCGGGGACTGTCATCCGCCGCGCGCGCGACCGGGCGATCGCGCCGCGGATCGCGATCGCCCGGTTGCGCGTCGCCGCGTCCGGCGCGCCCACCGGCGGCCGGTCCGGCCTCGCCACCGCGACGGACCGGCGGCCGCGAAGGATCGCGACGGCATCCCCGGCCAGGGCCAGCCGGCGCCCGCTCAGCCCGAGCGCAGCACCACCGCATCGAGGCCGAGGCCGCCCTCCGGCAGGGCGAGGAAGGGGTTGATCTCGACGCTCGCCACCTCGGGGTGGGCGAGGGCGAAGCGGGTGAGGGCGACCAGCGCATCCGCGATCGCCCCCTTGTCCACGGCCGGGCGGCCGCGCGCGCCCTCGAGCAGGGCGCGGCCGCGGATGGAGTCGATCTGCGCCAGGGCCTGTGCGCGCGAGAGCGGCGCGAGGCGGAAGGCGACGTCGCGGAACACCTCGACGAACACGCCGCCGAGGCCGAACATCGCCACCGGGCCGAACACCGGGTCGCGGTGCACGCCGAGCACGGTCTCGACCCCGCCCTGCAGCATCGGCGAGACCAGCGCGCCCTCGATGCGCGCCTGCGGCGCCGCCGCGCGCACCGCGCCGAGCATCGCCTCGTACGCCGCCGCCACCTCCCGCGCGTCGCGCAGGCCGAGGCGGACGCCGCCGACATCGGACTTGTGCGCGAGATCGGGCGAGAGGACCTTGAGCGCCACCGGGAAGCCGAGCGCCGCCGCCGCCTCGGCCGCCTCCGCCGCGCCGCGCGCGATGCGCGCGGCAACGAAGGGCACGCCGGCCTCGGCGAGCAGCCGGCGCGCCGCGGCCTCGTCCAGCGGGCCCTCGGGCAGGCGCCGCGGCGCGACGGCGGGCGGCGGCGCCGGCGCGGGCTGCGGCAGCCGGGTGCCGAAGTGCACCAGGGCGGCGGCGGCGCGCAGCGCCTCGCTCGGGTCCTCGCAGAGGAAGAAGCCCTTCTCCAGCAGCATCCGCCGCTGCTCCGGCGTGCCGCGCATCGCGAGGAGGAAGGCGGTCCGCGGATGCTCGCCGCGCAGCGTCTCGAGCGCCGGCAGCACGGTCGCGAAGGCCTCGGCGTTCTCGGCGACGAAGGCGAGGAAGGCGACGACCACGTCGAAGCGCGCGCGGGCGCCCTGCTCGCCCAGCATGATCGCCATCATGCGGGTGAGCAGCGTGCGGTCGTTGCCGGTCTGCGCCGTGGCGTCCACCGGGTTGCGCGGGCTCGCGAAGGGCACCAGCGCGAGGATCGCCCGCTGCGCCTCCTCCGGGATCTGCGGCAGCTCGAGGCCCCGCGCCGCCGCCTCGTCGGCGAGCAGCGCGCCGGCGCCGCCGGAGACGGTGACGACGCCGAGCCGGCGCCCGCGCGGCAGCGGGCCCGCGGTGCAGGCCGCGGCGACGTCCGCCGCCTCCTCGAGCGAGCGCGCGCGCCATGCGCCGGCCTCCTCGAACGCCGCCTGGTAGCCGGCGTCGCTGCCGGCGAGGGTGCCGGTATGCGAGAGGGTCGCCGCCGCGCCGGCCTCGGAGACGCCGACCTTCATCGCCACCACCGGCTTGCCGCGCGCGGCGCAGAGCGCGAGCGCCCGGCGCAGCCGCGCCCCGTCGCGGCAGCCCTCGAGGCAGGTGAGGATCACCCCGGTCGCCGCGTCCTCGGCGAGCCAGGCGATGCAGGCGGCGACGTCCACGTCCGCCTCGTTGCCGGTGGCGACGTAGTGGCTGATGCCGGCGCCGCGGTCGGCGAGCAGGGTGAGGCAGTAGGTGCCGACCGCGCCGCTCTGCGTGGCGATGCCGATGCGCCCGGGGCGCGGCCAGGCGCGGCTGCCGGTGAGCGAGGAGGAAAAGGTCGCGAACACCCCGTCGGCCGGGTTCATCACGCCGAGGCAGTTGGGGCCGAGCAGGCGCACCCCGGCCGCGCGGCAGCGCGCCGCCATCGCCTCCTGCACCGCGCGGCCCTCGGCGCCGAGCTCGCCGAAGCCGGAGCTGAACATCACCACCACCCCGACCCCCTTGCGGATCGCGGCGTCCAGCGCGGCGGGCGCGGCGGCGGCGGGGACCGCGATGATCGCCTGCTCGACCGGTTCGGGGATGTCCTCGATGCCCGGGAAGGCGGGCAGGCCCTGCACCTCGCGCGCGCTCGGGTGCACCGGGTAGAGGCGGCCGCGGAACCCGGCGCGCAGCATGTTGGCGAGCGGCCGGCCGCCGAGCTTCCGCGGGTCGGTCGAGGCGCCGACGATGGCGACGCTCCGCGGCCGGAACAGGGCGTCGAGGCCGCGCGCGGCCTCCTCTTCCTCCGGCCGCGGCCGGCGGGACGCCGCGTCGTCCGCGCCGGCGCCCGCGCCGGAGGCGCTCAGGCCGCCCATTCCCGCTCCTCCTCCGCCGGCTCGTCCAGCCGCGCGGCGAGGGCGGCGCGCGCGCCGGCCGGGTCGCACTGCGCCGCCGCCTCGCGCACGCGGC
The DNA here is from genome assembly GCF_019458025.1 of Caldovatus aquaticus. Taxonomy (GTDB): domain Bacteria; phylum Pseudomonadota; class Alphaproteobacteria; order Acetobacterales; family Acetobacteraceae; genus Caldovatus; species Caldovatus aquaticus. The sequence goes on from NZ_JAHZUY010000065.1 coordinate 13,597, forward strand.
GCAGGTGGCGGTGCAGCGGCACGTCCCAGGTGAAGCCCATGCCGCCGTGGAGCTGGATCGCGCCCTCGCAGAGCAGCAGGCCGGCCTCCGCCGCGGTGACGCGCGCCACCAGCCGGGCGATGGACCGCCCGCGCGGGTCCTGCCCGGCGACGGCGAGCGCGTGCGCGAGCGCATGGCGCGCGTTCTCCAGCGCCAGCTTGTGGCGCGCCAGCGCGAACCGCAGCCCCTGGTTGGCGACCAGCGGACGGCCGAAGGCGCGGCGCCCGGAGAGGTGGCCGATCGCGGCCTCCAGGCAGCGCTCGGCGGAGCCGAGCATCTCCGCGCCGCGCAGGAGCTGCGCGTCGGCACGGAGCGCCGACCACTCCGGCCCGTCCGGGATCAGGCGCGCGGCGCGCGCGCCGCCGACCGTCACCAGCGCCGCCGGCCGCTCGAGGTCGAGGCCGGACGGGTCCTCCTCGACCGCGACGCCCGGACCGGCGCGGAGATCCACCAGCGCCGCGCCGCCCCGCTCCAGCGCGGCGACCAGCCAGCGCGCCTCGCGCGCCATCGCGGCACGCCCGACGGTGCCGTGCAGGGCGCCGTTCTCCGCGAGGCGCAGCGCCCCGCGCCAGGCGACGGTCGCGACCGCCTCGCCTGCGACGACCGCCGCCGCGACCTCGGGCGCGAGGGGCGCGAGCAGGCGCGCGAGCAGCAGCGCCTCGACCAGCGGGAAGGCGAGCAGTTCCGCCGCGTCCGCCGCCGCCACCGGCGCCGCGGCGGGCAGCGGCAGGGCGAGGCCGCCCGTCTCCTCCGGCGCCAGCAGGCCGAGGATGCCGTCCGCCGCGAGCCGCCGCGCCGCGCCGGCGGCGTCGAGCCCGGCGCAGGCCGCCGCGGCGCGCCGCGCGGTGCGGGCGATCTCCTCCGTGTCGCTCATCGTCGTGCGGCTCCCTCAGGCGGCGCGCGGCAGGCGCAGGATGCGGTCGGCGATGATGCCGAGCTGGATCTGCGAGGTGCCGGCGTAGATCGTCTCCGCCCGCGCCCGCAGGTAGATCCTGCGGAAGCGCCGCTGCGCCGCGCGCACCTCGGGCGCGGGCGGCAGCGCGGCCTGGCCGAGCAGCTCCAGCGCCAGCGCGGCGAAGCGCTGGTGCGCCTCGCTCCAGTGCAGCTTGATCAGGCTGCCCCGCCCGCCGATCGCGCCGCCCGCGGCGAGGTCCTCCACCACGCCCTCGACGTAGCGCTTGAGCACCTCGATCTCGATCCGGAACTGCGCAAGGCGCTGCGCGTAGGCGGGATCGGCGAGCAGCGGCGCGAGGTTCGGGTCGGCGCGGCAGGCGGCGACGAGGTGGCGCAGCTCGTTCTCCAGCCGCCAGGCGCGGTACATGCGGTTGGTGGCGCGCTCGATCTCCAGCACCCGCACCGCCGCCTGCCAGCCCTCGTCGGGGCTGCCGAGCGCGTCGGCCTCCTCGACCGGGACGTCGTCGAGGAACACCTCGGCGAACTCGGCCTCGCCGTCGATCTGCCTGATCCGCTGCACGGTCACGCCCGGCGCGTCCATGCGCAGCACGAACAGGGCGAGGCCGCGGTGGCGGTCCTCGAGCGTGCCGGTGCGCGCGAGCAGCAGGCAGCGCTGGGCGCGGAAGCCGCCGCTGGTCCAGATCTTCCGGCCGTTGATGCGCCAGACCTTGCCGTCATGCGTGGCGCGCGTGCGCAGCCCGGCGAGGTCCGACCCCGCCTCGGGCTCGGAGAAGCCCTGGCACCAGATCTCGCGCATCTCGAGGATCGCCGGGATGAAGCGCTTCTTCTGCTCCTCCGTGCCGATGGCGAGGAGGATCGGCCCGGCGAGCTCCTTGCCGATGGAGTTGACGCTCTCCGGCATCGGCATCCGGCCGATCTCCTGGGAGACGATCAGGTGCTCGCGCAGGGTGAGGCCGTGCCCGCCATATGCCTTCGGCCAGGCGACGCCGGCGAGGCCGGCGCGGTACATCCGCGCCTCCCACGCCTTCAGCTCCTCGAGGCCGGGCTCGGCCGGCGCGATCGCGTCGGCGCGCCAGGCGGGCGGCAGGTTGGCCTCGAGCCAGTCGCGGATGGCGCGGCGCCAGGCTGCCGGGCCGGCGGCCGGAAGCGCGTCCTCCGCGGCAGCGGCGCCGATGGCGGTCATGCCGGGCGCCGGGAGGCGACAGGGACGGAGGGGCGCGGCTCGCCGGGGCGCATGGACGTTCCTCCCGCGATCGGCGCGTCGCCGGACCGGATCTCCGGGCGGTCCCGGCCGGGGAGCCGATCGCCTCGCGGCCAGTCTCGGCTTCCCCAGGCCGGCGATCAACCCTGGCCCGGTGGGGGCGCGGCCACCGGTCGCGGCGCGGTCCCGGCGTGCGGGAGGCGCGGCCTGCGGCGCGGCGGCGGCGCCGGGGCGGCGGCTGGCCTGCGGCGTCAGACCGTCCAGCGCGACGCGTCGCGTCCGGCGCCGTTGTTCACCGGCGCGAGGTGCGCCGGCGGACATTCGGTAACGCGGCCGCCCCGGGCCTGGAACTCGGCGAGCAGCCGGGCGACGTCGGCCTCGCTTGGCGGGCCGGCCAGGCGGGCGGCGCGGCGCGGCGCGGCGAGGCGCCGGCGCGCCTCCGGGATCTTCGCCGGCTCCGCCGCGGCAGGGGGCTCCGCGGCGCCGGGGAGGATGAGGTCCGGCCGCGCGGAGGTGGCGGCGCAGGGGCTGGCGGGGCTTGTGCCCCAGGCGGAGGCATGGACCATCGGTATGGTCGCTCCGGGACGGTTTTCGCGCGGCTCCACCCTGGCACGAGAATGTTTCCGGATTGCTTCCGCGTGTTTCGTCGTGATGTCGTACCGGCAGGATTCGTGTTTCGCCGGTATCGCCGCGGGGGCGTCCGCCGCGCCGGGGCACCGCGCGGCGCGGGGGCCGGCGGCCCGGTTTCCGGTTGCGGCGAGGGGCCCGGAGGGCCAGATGGCGGCCGCGCCCCTGTGGCGTGCGACAGTCGTCCCTGATAGCGTGAACCGATGACCGCGCATCGTGCTTTCCGCCGATTGGCCGCCCTCGCGGCGCTCCTGGTCGTGGCCGGGGCCGCCGGCGCATCGGGCGCCGAGCGCGGTCCGGGGCATGGCGCCTTCGCGGCCTACCTCGTCGGCCGGTTCGCGGCTTCGGAGAGCGACACGCGCGTGGCCGCCGACAACCTGCTCGCGGCGCTGCGCGCCGACCCGGAGCAGCCGGAACTCCTCGAGCGCGCCTTCCTTGCCGCCCTGCTCGACGGCCGGGCGGAGGCGACGCGCCTGGCGCGCCGCCTGCCCGGCAACCCCTATGCGATCATGGTCGTCGCCGGCGCCGAGGGGCTGGCGGGGCGCTGGGACCGCGCCGAGCAGCTCCTGCGCGGGATGCCCCGCCAGGGCGCGGGGCAGGTGCTGCAGACGCTGCTGCTCGCCTGGGCGCAGCAGGGGCGCGGGCAGACCGATTCGGCACTGCGCACGCTCCGCCCGCATGTCGAGGCGGGGCGGCTGCGCGGCCTCTATGCCCTGCACGCGGCGATGATCGCCGACCTCGCCGGCCGTCCGCGCGACGCGGAGCGCTTCGTGCGGGCGGCGCTCACCGACACCTCGGAGCCGACGCTGCGGCTGACCCAGATCGCCGCCTCGATCCTCCTGCGGGTCGGGCGGGAGGAGGCGGCGGCGCGACTGCTCGAGCGCCTGGCGGGCAACCACGACGACCTCGCCCTTGCCGTCGGCGAGGCGGAGCGGCAGCGGCTGCGGAACACGCGCCCGGTCGCCTCCGCGGCCGAGGGCATGGCGGAGGCCGCGCTCGCCTTCGCCGGCGCGCTGCGGGGCCAGGGTGCCGCGGATTTCGCCCTGCTGATGAGCCGCCTCGCGCTGCGCCTGCGGCCCGGCTTCTCCCCGGCGCTGATCATGGCGGCGGACGCGCTGGCCGATGCGCGCCAGGAGGCCGCGGCGCTCGATCTGCTGGCGCAGATCCCGGCCGGCGATCCGCTCGCCTCCGTCGCCGCGCTGCGCCGCGCCACGCTGCTCGGCCGGCTCGACCGCGCCGACGCGGCGGCGGAGGAGCTCGACCGCCTCGCCGCCGCCTTCCCCGACGCGCCGCAGCCGCATGCGCGCCTCGGCGACATCCTGCGCGCGCGCGGCCGCTTCGCCGAGGCCGCCGCCGCCTACGACCGCGCGATCGCCCGGCTGGGCAGCCCCGGCCCGCGCGACTGGGCCCTGTTCTACGCGCGCGGCATCGCGCGCGAGCGCTCCGGCGAGTGGCCGCGCGCCGAGGCGGACTTCAAGCGCGCGCTCGAGCTCTCGCCCGAGCAGCCCTACGTGCTGAACTACCTCGGCTATTCCTGGGTCGAGCAGGGCCGCAACCTCGACGAGGCGCGGCGGATGCTGGAGCGCGCGGTGCAGCTCCGGCCCGACGACGGCAACATCGCCGACAGCCTCGGCTGGGCGCTGTTCAAGCTGGGCGACCTGCGCGGCGCGGTGCACTGGCTCGAGCGCGCGGTCGAGCTCGAGCCGCGCAACAGCGTCATCAACGACCATCTCGGCGACGCCTACTGGGCCGCCGGGCGCCGGCGCGAGGCGGAGTTCCAGTGGCGCCGTGCCCTCGCCCTCGGCCCCGAGCCGGGCGAGGCGCCGAAGATCGAGGCGAAGCTGCGCGAGGGGCTGCCGGCGGTGGCGTCGGTGCAGAGCCTCGCGGCGCCGGCGGTGCCGCCTCAGCCGACGCCGCCTGCCGCGCAGTGAGACCCGGCCCGGGCGGGGCCGGCCTGCCCGTCCGCGAGGCGGCTCCGGCGAAGGTCAACCTCTTCCTGCACGTCCTCGGCCGGCGGGCGGAGGACGGGTATCACCGGCTCGACAGCCTCGCCGTGTTCGCGGCGGCGGCGGACACGCTGGAGGCGGCGCCGGCCGCGCCGGACGGGGCGGGGCTGCGTCTCGCGCTGGACGGGCCGGAGGCCGCCGCGCTGGCCGGGGAGGACCCGGAGCGCAACCTGGCGCTGCGCGCCGCGCGCGCGCTGGCGCGGGAGGCCGGGATCGCGGCTCCGGCCGCCGCGCTGCGGCTGACCAAGGCGCTGCCGGTGGCCTCCGGTATCGGCGGCGGCAGCGCCGATGCGGCCGCGGCGCTGCGGGCGCTCGACCGGCTGTGGGGCCTCGGCTGGGCGCGCACGCCGCGGCTCGCCGCGGTGGCGGCGCGGCTCGGGGCGGACGTGCCGGCCTGCCTCGCGGCGCGGCCGGTGCGGATGGGCGGGATCGGCGAGGTGCTGGCCCCGGCGCCGCCCCTGCCCGCGCGGCTCGGCCTGGTGCTGGCGAATCCGCGCCTGCCGCTGGCGACGCCGGCGGTGTTCGCGGCGCGAACCGGCGCCTTCTCCGCCCCCGCCGTCCTGCCGGAGACGGGCTGGAGGGAAGCGGCGGCGCTGGCGCGCGATCTCGCGGCGCTGCGCAACGACCTCGAACCGGCGGCGATCGCGCTCTGTCCCCCGGTCGCGGAGGTGCTGGCGGCGCTGCGCGCCCTGCCGGGCTGCCTGCTGGCGCGCATGAGCGGCTCGGGCGCCACCTGCTTCGCGCTGATGCCCGACGCGGCGGCGGCGGCGGCGGCCGTGGCGCGGCTGCCCTCCGCCTGGTGGCGCTGGGGCGGGGGGCTTTACGCCGCGGCGGGCTGACGCCTAATCAGCGGCGCGTGCGCCTGCGGGGCGCGCCGGATGGTGGGGCGTCGCCAAGCGGTAAGGCAGCGGATTTTGGTTCCGCCATGCGGAGGTTCGAATCCTCCCGCCCCAACCCGGAGACAGGGCCGCCGCGCGGCCCGTGGCGGCGACGTCGTTCTCTCAGCGTGGACTTCCGCGGGGCGGGGATCGCCGGTCCCCGGCCGCGGCCCTGGCTGCGTCCCTGGCGGGCGGCGGCCGGCCCGGGGCCGCGGGCTGCCCGGCCGGAGCCCGACGCGGCGGCGCGCGGGCAACGCGAGGACCTCGAGAGGGACCGGGGGCCGGCGCCGGAAACGGAGGAGCAGGTCCCGGGGCCGTTTCCGCGCTCGGCTGAGCGCGCGGCGACGGCGCCCGCGCATCGTCTGGCGAGCGGTTTCACGCTCCCGGCTGTTTCCCGCCGTCCGCGATCCGCCCTGGCGGCGCTGCCGCGGCGTCCGCGGACCGGGCGGCCGGGCGGGAGGGGGCGCGGAGGCCCGGGGGCGAGTCCTCGGGAGACCCCTGCGAAACGCGCCCGATCGGGTGAGGCAGGTGTGAGGGCGGCCTGGAAGCGGCCTTTGTGTTCGGTTTCGGTGTCTGGCGGCAGGCCGGGGGGCGCGCGTCGCCTGTCAGGCGAGGAGGCGTTCGGCGCGGCGGAGGTTCATGGCGGTGCAGGGCAGGTGCAGAGGGGCGCCGTTGCGCCGCAGGCTGCGGCGGCGGACGCGGCGCCAGCCGTG
>NZ_JAHZUY010000066.1 GCF_019458025.1 Caldovatus aquaticus
CGAAGCGGGCGAACAGCCGGGCCAGCGCGCCCGCGCGCGTCAGCCGCCCGCGGCAGGGCCAGACCGCCTTGGCATCGGGCACCGCCTCGTGCAGCGCCAGGCCCGCGAAGCGCATGAACGACAGCCGATCGCGCAGCTGGTACTCGGTCTGCTCGTCCGAAAGCGTGCCGAGCGCCTGCAGCACCAGCACGCGGACCATCGGCGCCGCGTCGTAGGGCGGCCGCCCGCCGCGGCTGCGGTCCGCCCGCGGCAGCGCCGCCTCGAGCTCCGCACGGAACGCCTCGAAATCCACCACGGCGCGCAGCCGTTCCAGCGGGCCGCCCGAGGCCGAGAGCCAGCGCAGACGCTCCTCCGCGTCGAACAAACGCGCCTGCCCCGCCATGCCGCGCCCCCGCCATCACCAGCCGAAGCGAATCAGATCACACCGCGTCGCAGCCAGGGGGTTTTCGAGGCGTCCGGGTGGCCGGGGCGGTTCCGCCCGGCGCAGCCTTGCCGCTCCCCGCACGAGCCCGCCGGCCGGCCGGAGCGGCGCACTGCCCGGCGGAGGGACCGTCGGCAAGGGCGGCGATGCCGACCGCCGGCGCCAGGCACGGTCCCTGTCGCGGTCGCCTTGCGCTCCTGTGCGCTTCGGCTCGCCTCCCTGCCGCACGATGCCGGACGCCGCCGGCGGCGCACCCGCATCGCGCGGGCCTCGCTCGGACGCGAGGGCTGCCGCCGTCTCGCACCCGGGGCGACGGGACCCTGCCGATCTCGCCCGTCCCTGCCCCCTGCCGCGCCTTCGTCATCGTCGGCGAGCCGCGATCGGGCGTGCCGGGGAGCGGTTCGCGGGACGCCGGAAACGGACGGGGGCGCGAACCCGCCGCCGCGACCGCGCTGACGGCGCCACCGAGCGGAAGCGGCCGAGCGGCTCTACCGCCTCGCCAGCAGGACGAGGCGCGCCGGGGCGCCGCGACGGACTGCCACGATCCCGTACTGACCGAAGCGCCGCGCCAGCACCGCGAGCCGGCGCGGATCGCCGGCGATCAGCAGGTGGCGCTCCGCCCAGCCGCGGCCGCGCCCCCAGCCTTCGGCGAAGGGAAGCCGCCGCGCCGCGGCGCGCAGCAGGGCGTGGCGGCGCGCGTTGCAGCCGTTCGGAAGCCGCCGCGCGCGCGGGTTCCAGGCCGAGACGAACGCCCCCTGCCGCGCGCCGAGGCGGCGCAGCAGGCGGTCCACGGCGGCGTCGCGCCGGCCGATGCGCGCCACGGCGCCCCCCGCTTCGTACGCCGTCGTCCGCCAGGCGCGCAGCAGTCGGGCCGGGAGCGCGGCCTTCACGGCAGGTGCAGCAGCATCGCCTTGAGGTAGGCGCTCTCCGGCAGCAGCGGATGCACCGGATGGTCGGGCCCGGCGCCGCCCTGGAACAGGATGCGCGCCGTCTCGCGCCGCCGCGCCCGCCACAGCCCGTGCAGCACCGCCTCGGCGAACTCGCCCGGGGCGACGTGGTGGCTGCAGGAGGCGAGGAACAGGAAGCCGCCCGGCGCGACCAGCGCCGCCGCCCGGCGCGCCAGCTTGGCGTAGCCGCGCAGCGCCGGCCCGTGGTCCTTGCGGCTCTTGGCGAAGGCGGGCGGGTCGGCGATGACGAGGCCGAAGCGCCGGCCGGCCTCGGCGAGACGCGCGAGTTCCTCCATCGCGTCGGCCCGGATCGTCTCGATCCGCCCGGCGAGGCCGTTGGCGCGCGCCGCCTCCGCGGCGAGCGCCAGGGCCGGCGCGCTGCTCTCGAGCAGCGTCACCCGCCGGGCGCCGGCGGCGGCGCAGCGCAGCCCGAAGGCGCCGGTGTGGGCGAAGGCGTCGAGCACCTCGGCGCCGGCGGCAAGCGGCGCCACGCGGTCGCGGTTCTCGCGCTGGTCGTAGAACCAGCCGGTCTTCTGCCCGCCGAGCAGGTTCACCGGGAAGCGCAGGCCGCCCTCCTCGACCGTCGCGCCGCCCTCGGCCGTGCCGTGCAGCGGGCGCACCTCCTCGGCCAGCCCCTCCAGCCGCCGGACGGCGGCGTCGTTGCGCGCCACGATCGCGCGCGGCGCGAGCAGCGCGGCCAGGGCCTCGACCAGCGCCGGCGTGGCGCGCTCCATGCCGGCGGTGTTGGCCTGCAGCGCCAGGGCATCGCCGTAGCGGTCCACCACCAGCCCGGGCAGGCCGTCGGCCTCGGCGTGCACGAGCCGGTAGAACGGCGTCGGATACAGCCGCTCGCGCAGCGCGAGGCACGCGGCGAGCCGCGCCCGGAACCAGGCGGCATCGATTGCCGCCTCCGGGTCGCGGTCGAGGCGGCGCGCGGCGATCAGGCTGTGCGGGTTGAAGTGCCAGGCGCCGTGGACGAGGCCGTCGTCGCCGACCAGCCGCACCACGCTGCCGGGCGGAACGGCGCGCGCCGCCGCGTCCATCGCGATCTCGTTGGAGAAGGCCCAGGGATGGCCCGCCTTCACGCGCCGGTCGCGGCCCGGCAGCAGGCGGATGACGGGACGGGTCGAGGGGGGAGGCGTCTCGGACATGCGCCGTGCGCCGTAGCATGCGCCGGGGGGACGCGCACCGGCGCCGCCCCCTTTTCGAATCGGTCCGGCATCGTTATCTGCGCCGTCGCGCGGAAGAACGGCGCGGAAGCCGCCGGGGGGCGCGGGCCGGGTCCGGTCCCGCCCCCCGCTACGGGCAGGGAGCGGTGACATGGACAGGGGCGCTTTCGCCGAAGACGAGGCGGCCCGGGCAATGGCCCTGCCCGGGACCCGGACGGGGGGCGAGCGGCGGCGGGCACCGCGCGTCGGCGTGCTCAAGCGGGCGAAGATCGTCGCCGGGGACACCATCCTCGACTGCGTGGTGCTGAACAGCAGCGTGCGCGGCGCCCGGGTGCGCGTGGCGCAGCCCGTGGTCCCGCCGGAGCGGGTCGAGCTGCACTTCGCGGGCGGCGGCGTCTTTCCCGCGCGGCGCCGCTGGGTGCGCGGGCTGGAGATCGGTCTCGAGTTCGTAGGCGAGGCGACCTTGCGCCGCGAGGCCGCCGAGCTGGCGTGGGCGGCCTACGAGGCCCTGCGCGACGGCCAGCTGGAGGAGGCGATGCGGCGGCTGCGCGCCGTGCGCTTCTTCGACGACGAGGCCCTGCGCGAGGCGGCGGAGGCGGCCGAGGCGGCGCGCGCCCGGCTCGAGACGCTGCTGCGCGAACGCGCCCAGGGCCGCCACCCCTGAGGCGCGGCCGCCGCGGCGGACCGGCGCGCCCCCCCGGCCGCGGCGGCGGGGCAGGGGGGCGCCGCCTCCCTCCCCGGGCGCCTTCCCCGCGCCGGCCCGGACCTTCGGGGTTGCGGCGCGGCGGGGGCGGCGCATGATGCCCGCATGACGGCCCCGCCGCAGGACGATCCGCCGCCGCCGCTCGCCGGCGTGCTGGAGACCGCGCTCTACGTGGACGACATGGCGCGCGCCCGCGCCTTCTACGAGGGCGTGCTCGGCCTGCGGCCGATGTTCGCCGATGCGCGCCTCAGCGCCTACGACGTCGGCGGGCGCAGCGCGCTGCTCGTGTTCCAGCGCGGCGCCGCGATGCAGGCGACGCGGCTGCCGGGCGGCACCATCCCGCCGCATGACGGCTCGGGGCCCGTGCACTACGCGCTCGCCATCGCCCGCGCCGACCTCCCGGCCTGGGAGGCGCGGCTGGTCGCCAAGGGTGTCGCCATCGAGGGCCGCACCGACTGGCCGCGCGGCGGCCACAGCCTCTATTTCCGCGACCCCGACGGCCATCTCGGCGAGCTGGCCACCCCCGGGATCTGGCCGATCTACTGACCGGCGGCAGCAGCGAAGGATCTCCCCACCCGATGAGCGGCACCAACCAGCGCATTGACGGCAAGCGGCTGTGGGACAGCCTGATGGCCATGGCCGAGATCGGCGCCACGCCGCGGGGCGGCGTGCGCCGCCTCACGCTTACCGAGGTGGACCGCCAGGGCCGGGAGCGCTTCCGCGAATGGTGCGAGGCGCTCGGCCTGACGGTGCGGGTGGACGCGATCGGCAACATGTTCGCCCGCCGGGAGGGGCGCGATCCCGGCCGCAAGCCGGTGCTGTTCGGCAGCCACCTCGACAGCCAGCCCTCGGGCGGGAAGTTCGACGGCGCGCTCGGCGTGCTCGCCGGGCTCGAGGTGATGCGAACCCTGAACGACCTCGGCATCGTCACCGAGGCGCCGCTCGAGCTGGTCAACTGGACCGACGAGGAGGGCAGCCGCTTCGGCCACTCGCTGATGGGCAGCGGCGTCTGGGCCGGCGTCTATCCGCTGGAGAAGGCCTACGGCCTGCGCGACGTCGAGGGGGTGAGCGTGGCCGAGGCGCTGGAGCGGATCGGCTACCGGGGGCCGGAGCCGGCCGCGGCCTTCCCGGCCGACGCCTATTTCGAGCTGCACATCGAGCAGGGCCCGATCCTGGAGCGCGAGGGCAAGCAGATCGGCATCGTCACCGGCGCGCAGGCGCAGGTCTGGTGGGACGCGGTGTGCACCGGCCAGGACTCGCACGCCGGCACCACCCCGCCCGCGGTGCGCCGGGACGCGCTGGTGGCGACGGCGCGGATCATCGACCTCGTGGACCGCATGATGCGCGCGCGCGGCGAGGACGGGCGCGGCACGGTCGGCTTCGTCCAGGTCCTGCCGAACAGCCGCAACGTCGTCCCCGGCGAGGTGCGCTTCAGCGTCGAGTTCCGCCACCCCGAGACCGCCGAGATCGAGCGCCTCGCCGCCGAGTTCCCGCGCGAGGCGGAGGCGATCGCCCGCGCCTGCGGCGTCGGCCTGGAGCTCCATGAGCTGTTCCGCTTCCCGCACCAGCCCTTCGATCCCGAATGCGTGGAGCTGGTGCGCCAGGCGGCGGCGCGGCTCGGCTACTCGGCGCGCGAGATCGTCTCCGGCGCCGGGCACGACGCGGTCTATGTCGCCCGCCGGGTGCCGACGGCGATGATCTTCACCCCCTGCAAGGACGGACTCTCGCACAACGAGGCCGAGAGCATCCTGCCCGAGGAGGCGGAGGCCGGCTGCCAGGTGCTGTTCGAGGCGGTGCTGGCGCGGGCGAACCGGCCGCTCTGACGGCACCGCCCGCGCCCGCGCGGACCCGTTGACCGGCGCCGCGCCGGCGGGGACGGTTGGCGCCGGCACCGGAAGGGAAACGCCGCCGATGACCCTCGACGTCCGCTGGGACCGCCTCACCGCGCCCGAGCTCAAGGACCTCGCCGCGCGCGATGCGCTGGTGGTGCTGCCCGTCGGCAGCCTGGAGCAGCACGGGCCGCACCTGCCGGTCTGGACCGACAGCTTCATTGCCCACGCGCTCGCCTGCCGCGCCGCCGAACAGGCCCGCGACGTCCCCGCCGTGGTGCTGCCGCCGGTCTGGACCGGCCTCTCGGAGCACCACTTCCCCTTCGGCGGCACGATCAGCGTGGACTACGCGACCTTCCACGCGCTGCTGCGCTGCGTCGTCCGCTCGATCCGCGCCGACGGCTTCCGCCGGCTCCTCATCGTCAACGGCCACGGCGGCAACATCGAGCCGCTCGCCGTCTCGGCGCGCGAGCTCGCGCACGAGTTCGGCATCCCGGTGGTCGCCACCTCCTGGCCCGCGGTCGCCGCCACCGAGATCGCCGCGGTGCTGACCGCCCAGCCCGGCGTGCAGCACGCCTGCGAGGCCGAGACCAGCGTCTGGCTGGCGCTCGATGCGGCCCAGGTGCGGCGGGAGCGGATCGCCGACGCCCTCGCCAACGCCGCCGCTCCCGCCGCCCCCGCCGCCTTCTCGCGCTTCTGGAGTTTCGAGGAGCGCGCGCCCCGCACCGGCGTGCGCGGCGACCCGCGCGCCGCCACGGCGGAGAAGGGGGAGCGGATCGTCGCCGCGGTCGCCGCCGCGCTGGCGCGCGCGATGCGCGACCCGGCGCTGTGGCGGGCGCCCGATCCGGTCTGGGCGCCGGGCCGGGCGCAGCGGCCGCCCGCCGCCGGCTGACCCGGCGGAGGGCGGCGGCGCCGAGCGCCGCCGGCGCGGCCTTGTGGACCCGGGTGCGGGCATGTCCTAGTCTGGTTACGCCGCGCCTCGGAACCGCCGGCGTGTAACGGAATGTGAGACGCTCTCGCCGCCGCGGCGGGCATCGCCATCTCCTGCCGCGGAACATCTGACGGGACGAGCCGATGGGATCGCCGCGCCTCCGCCTCGTGGTCCTGGCCGCGCTCCTCGTCGCGGGCGGCGTTGCCGGCTGGCGCCACCTGGAGGCGCAGGGCTGGCGGCTGCCCGCGGCACTCGGCGGCCAGGCGGCCGGCGCCGCCACGGCGCCCCAGGCTTCCCCGCGCCCCGCCCCGCCGCCGCCCGTCGCCGTCGCCACCGAGCCGGTGCGCCGCGGGCCCGAGCCGGTCGAGGTGCTCGCCAACGGCATCGTCGTGCCCGAGGCGGTGGTCACCGTCCGCACGCGCGTGGACGGGCAGATCGAGGCGGTGCACGTCGAGGAAGGCCAGATGGTGCGCCGCGGCCAGCCGCTCTTCACGCTGGATTCCCGTCTGAGCCGCGCCCTGCTCGCCCAGCAGGAGGCGCAGATCGCGCGCGACCGCGCCCTGCTCGAACGCGCCCGGGCCGACCAGGCGCGCTACCAGTCGCTGCGCGGCGAGGGCTTCGCGGCGCAGCAGCGTCTCGAGCAGGCGACCGCCGAGGCCGCGGCCGCCGCCGCCAATGTCCGCGCCGGCGAGGCGCTGGCGGCGCAGACCCGGCTCGGCATCGAGTTCGCCACCATCGTCGCCGAGATGGACGGGCGCCTCGGCGCGCTGCCGCTGCGCGCCGGCAATTTCGTGCGCCAGGCGGAGAACACCGCGCTCGCCACCATCACGCGGATGGACCCGATCCTGGTGCAGTTCTCGGTGCCGGAGCGCTGGCTGCCCGACCTGCGGGCGGCGATGGCGGCGGCGGCGAACGGGACGGGGCCGGCGCCCGCCGTGCGGGTCCGCGCCGACAACGACGCCGGGCCGCCGCTGGAGGGCGAGCTGGTGTTCGTGGACAGCGCGGTGGACGTGCAGACCGGCACGATCGCCCTCAAGGCCCGCTTCCGCAACCCGGAGCTGCGGCTGTGGCCGGGCCAGTACGTGCAGGTGACGCTCACGCCGCGCATCGAGCCGGACGCGATCAGCGTCCCCGCGGCGGCGCTGCAGGCGGGGCAGGAGGGACGCTTCGTCTTCGTGCTCGAGAACGGGCTGGCGCGCCGGCGGCCGGTCGAGCTGGTGCGCACCGTCGGCGGCCGGGCCGTGGTGCGCGGCGCGCTGGGCGGCGGGGAGCGGGTGATCGTCGAGGGCGCGCAGCGCGTCGCCGACGGCATGCGCGCGGTGGATCGCGGCGGACGCCCCGGCGCGCCGGGGGATGCGGGAGGCCGCCCCACCGCGGACGGACCGGCGGCGCCCATGCCGGCGCCCCCCCACGTCAGCGCCGCCGCGCACTGAGGCGCGCGGAGGCGGCGCGGGGAACGGCGGACGGATGGCGGGACGGCCATGAACATCTCCGAGTTCTGCATCCGCCGCCCGGTGACGACCGGGCTGCTCGCCGTCGCCGCCATCGTCGCCGGCATCCTCGGCTATCTCCGCCTGCCGGTGGCGGCGGTGCCGCGCGTGGACTTCCCCGTGATCACCGTCTTCGCCACCCTGCCCGGGGCGAGCCCGGAGACCATGGCGACCTCGGTCGCGCTGCCGCTCGAGCGCGAGTTCTCGACCATCGCCGGGCTCGAGAGCATGTCCTCGGTCAACGGCCAGGACACCACCCAGCTCACGCTGCAATTCGCGCTCGGCCGCAACATCGACGCCGCGGCGCAGGACGTGCAGGCGGCGCTGACCCGGGCGCAGCGGCGGCTGCCCGCGGAGATGACCACGCCGCCGAGCTACCGCAAGGTGAATCCGGCGGACGCGCCGGTGCTGCTGCTGACGCTCGCGACCAACGGCGACGTGCCGCTCTACCGGCTGAACGACATCGCCACCACGATCATCGGCCCTGCCCTGTCGCGCGTGCCGGGGGTGGCGCAGGTGCAGATCTTCGGCGAGCAGCTCTACGCGGTGCGGGTGCGGCTCGACCCCGACCGCATCGCCGCCATGGGCCTCGCCTTCGACCAGGTGCAGCAGCAGGTGATCCAGGCGAACTCCAACGCCCCGGTCGGGCTGCTGCAGGGCGAGCGCCAGCAGCTCACGCTGCGCGCCAACGACCAGCCGCAGGACGCGGAGGAGTTCGGCCGCCTGGTCGTCGCCGGCCGCGCCAACGCCCCGGTGCGGCTGAACGAGATCGCCGAGGTGGTGGACGGGGTGCAGAACCAGCGCGTCGCCGCCTGGCGCGACGGCAGGCGCGCCCTGGTGCTCGCGGTGATGCGCCAGCCCGACGCCAACACGGTGGAGGTGGTGGACGGCGTGCGGGCGAGCCTGCCCGCGCTCGCCGAGGCGATCCCGCCGGGGGCGGAGCTCGGCGTGATGCTCGACCGCTCGCGCTCGATCCGCGCCGCGGTGCACGACGTGCAGGAGAGCCTGGCGATCGCCATCGGCCTCGTCGTGCTGGTGATCTTCCTGTTCCTCCGCCGCCTCTCGGCGACGCTGATCCCCTCGGTCGCGGTGCCGATCAGCCTCTGCGTCACCTTCGGCCTGATGTACCTGCTCGGCTACGGCGTGGACAACGTCACCCTGCTCGGCCTCACCATCGCCGTCGGCCTCGTGGTGGACGACGCGATCGTGGTGCTGGAGGCGATCATGCGCCGCGTCGAGGAGGGCATGTCGCCGCTCCAGGCGGCGATCCGGGGGGCGCGGGAGATCGGCTTCACCGTGCTCTCGATCACCCTCTCGCTGATCGCGGTGTTCCTGCCGATCCTGCTGATGGGTGGGGTGGTGGGGCGGGTGTTCAACGCCTTCGCCGCCACCGTCTCGCTCGCCGTCGCCGCCTCCTGCGTCGTCTCGCTCACCCTCACGCCGCTGATGGCCTCGCGCCTCAAGGCCCATGCCCCTCCCTCGCCCTTCGCCGCGGTGCTGGAGCGGGGCCTGCGGCTGCTCGAGGGCGGCTATGCCTGGCTGCTCGACCGGGCGCTGCGCTTCCGCGCCCTGGTGTGGGTGGTCTTCCTCGCCTCCGCCGCCGGCGCCGCCTGGATGGCGGTCGCCATCCCGAAGGGCTTCTTCCCGATCGAGGACACCGGCCTGCTGGTCGTCAACACCGAGGGGCCGCGCGGCGTCTCGGTCGAGGGCATGGCGGCGATGCAGAACCGCGCCGCCGAGATCCTGCGCGCCTCGCCGCACGTGACCTCGGTCGTCTCCTCGATCGGCGTCAGCATCAGCAGCGCCTCGATAAACCAGGGGCGGCTGTTCGTCGAGCTGAAGCCGCCGGGCGAGCGGCCGCCGATCGGCGCGGTGATCCAGGAGCTGCGCCGGCAGGTCAACGTCGTCCCCGGCCTGCGCGTGTTCGTCAACCCGATCCAGAACATCACCTTCGGCGCGCGGCCGACGCGCACCCTCTACGTGTACACGCTGCAGGGGCTCAGGCTCGAGGAGCTCTACGACTGGGCGCAGCGGCTGGAGCAGCGCCTTGCCCGCCTGCCGCAGCTCCAGGACGTCAACACCGACCTCCAGCTCGACGCGCCGGTGGTGCTGGTGAACGTGGACCGCGACCGCGCCGCGGCGCTCGGCGTGTCGCAGGACCAGGTGCGGCAGGCGCTCTACTCCGCCTTCGGCTCGCGCCAGATCTCGACCATCTACGGCCAGGCCAACGCCTACCCGGTGATCCTCGAGGCGCTGCCCGAGGACCAGCGCGACGAGACCGGCCTCGCCAAGCTCTACCTGCGCTCGAGCAGCGGGCGGCTGGTGCCGCTCTCGGCGGTGGCGACGATCGAGCGCCGCTCCGGCCCGCTCACCGTCGGCCACCAGGGCCAGCTCCCGGCGGTGACGATCGGCTTCAACACCGCCCCCGGCGTCTCGCTCGGCGAGGCGGTGGCGGCGATCCGCGCGGTGGAGCGGGAGGCCGGCATCCCGCCGACCGTGGTCACCGGCTTCACCGGCACGGCGCAGCTCTTCGAGCAGGCGCTGGCGGGGCAGGGGCTGCTGGTCCTCGCCGCGGTGCTCATCATGTACGTCGTGCTCGGCGTGCTCTACGAGAGCCTGGTCCATCCGCTGACCATCCTCTCCGGCCTGCCGGCGGCGGCGCTCGGCGCCTTCGCCACCCTCTGGCTGTTCGGGATGGACCTCTCGGTGATCGCGGTGATCGGCGTGCTGCTGCTGATCGGCCTCGTCAAGAAGAACGCGATCATGGTGGTGGACGTCGCGCTCGCCCGCCAGCGGCGGGGCGAGGACGCGCTCTCCGCGGTGCGCCATGCCTCGCTGCTGCGCTTCCGGCCGATCATGATGACGACGCTCGCCGCCGGCGCCGGCGCGGTGCCGATCGCGATGGGCTGGGGCGCGGCGGCGGAGCTGCGCCAGCCGCTCGGCGTCGCCGTGGTGGGCGGCCTCGTGGTCAGCCAGGCGCTGACGCTGTTCGTCACCCCGGTGCTCTATCTCGGCTTCGACCGCCTGGCGCGGCGCTTCTCCCGCCGCGACGCCGCGGCGGTGGAAGGGGCGATGCCGGCGGAGTAGCGCCGGCGCGTCCCCGGCCGGGCGCGGACGGTCGCTGCCCGCTTCGGTCGCGGCGACGGCTCCGGCACGTGGCCTGCCGCGCCGGCTCCCGTCCGCCGCTGCCGGCCGCCCGCGCTCGGGCCCGGAGCCGTGCCCGCTCGGCTGTGCGCACGACGACGCCTCCGGCCCGTTGCCTGTCGGGCGGATCCGCGCTTCCGGCCGGTTCCCGCCGTCCGCGATCCGCTCTAGGCTGCGGGGGCACGCACGGGCACCGAGGGGGAGCGGATGCGGCAAGGGACCGGGGCGCGCGCCGCGCGGCGGCGGGCGGGGCGGCGATGAGCGGGGAGGTCGGCGCGCTCGTTGCCGACTACATCGTGGTCGGCGCGGGCTCGGCCGGCTGCGCCGTGGCGGCGCGGCTGTCGGAGGACCCCTCCGTCCGCGTGCTGCTGCTGGAGGCCGGCGCGCGCGACCGCAACCTCTGGCTGCACATCCCGCTCGGCTACGGCAAGACGATGTTCCACCCGACGCTGTCGTGGAACCTCGAGACCGAGCCGGAGCCGGAGCTCGAGGGGCGGCGCATCCCCTGGCCGCGCGGGCGCGTGCTCGGCGGCTCCTCGGCGATCAACGGCCTGATCTACATCCGCGGCCAGAAGGAGGACTACGACCACTGGCGCCAGCTCGGCTGCACCGGCTGGTCGTTCGAGGACGTGCTGCCCTACTTCCGGCGTGCCGAGGACCAGGAGCGCGGGGCGGATGCGCTGCACGGCGCCGGCGGGCCGCTCGGGGTGAGCGACCTGCGCGACCGGGGCCCGCTCGCCCGCGCCTTCATCGAGGCCGCGGTCGAGCTCGGCCTGCCGCGCAACGACGACTTCAACGGCCCGACCCAGGAAGGCGCCGGCTTCTACCAGGTGACGGCGCGCAACGGCTGGCGCTGCTCGGCCGCGACCGCCTACCTCAAGCCGGCGCGCGGGCGGCCCAACCTGCGGATCGAGACCGGGGCGCAGGCGACGCGCCTCCTGTTCGAGGGCCGCCGCGCCGTCGGCGTCGCCTTCCGCCAGGGCGGCGCGCTGCGCGAGGCGCGGGCGGCGCGCGAGGTGATCCTCTGCGGCGGCGCCATCGCCTCGCCGCAGCTCCTGCTGCTCTCCGGCGTCGGGCCGGCGGAGGAGCTGGCCGCGCTCGGCATCCCGGTGGTGCAGGATCTGCCGCAGGTCGGGCGCAACCTGCAGGACCACTTCCAGGCGCGCATGGTCTATCGCTGCCGCCGGCGCGGCGTCACGCTCAACGACCGCATGGCGAGCCTGCGCGGCCGGGCGGGGATGGCGCTCGAATTCGCGCTGTTCCGGCGCGGCATGCTGACGATCAGCGCCGGCACGGCGGGCCTCTTCGCGCGCGTGCTGCCGGGCAGCGCGACGCCGGACGTGCAGTACCACTTCATCCCGTTCAGTGCCGACGGGCCCGGACGGTCGCTGCATCCCTTCCCCGGCTTCACGATCAGCGTCTGCCAGCTCCGCCCGGAGAGCCGGGGCACGATCACGCTCGCCTCGCCCGACCCCTCGGTGCCGGCGCGCATCCGCGCCAACTACCTCGCCACCGAGACCGACCGGCGCTGCATCGTCGAGGGGCTGAAGCTGACGCGCCGCCTCGCCGCGACCCGGGCGCTCGCCCCCTTCGTCGAGGCCGAATACCTGCCGGGGCCGGAGGCGCAGGGCGAGGAGGCGCTGCTCGCCCATGCGCGGCGCACCGGCACGACGATCTTCCACCCCTGCGGCACGTGCCGCATGGGCTCCGACCCGGCGTCGGTGGTGGACACGGAACTCCGGGTGCGGGGGATCGCGGGGCTGCGCGTCGCCGACGCCTCGATCATGCCGACGGTGGTCTCGGGCAACACCAACGCGGCCTGCATCATGATCGGCGAGAAGGCGGCCGACCTGATCCGCGCCGCGGCGAAGGCACGCCAGGCGCTCGCCGCCTGAGGCGCCGCTCCCGGCAGGACGCGAATTCGCTCCGCCGGGCCGGGCGCCGGGTCCGGCATGGCCGTGCGCCAGGCGCCGCCGGGCACGCGGGATTCGCCATGGCCGCTCTCAGCCTGGTGCGCTTCCGCTTGAGGCCGGGGCGCGAGCGGGACGTCCTCGGGGCGCGCCGCCGTGCCCGCCGGGCCTGCGGGCGGAGCGTCGCCGTGGCCGGCGAAGGGCACGACGCAAAGGAGCTCGCGCAAGCGCGCGGCCGCACGAGCGGCGTGCCCGACACCGGCCGCGGCACGCGGGAGGACCTTGGCGGCGGCCACGGCGCGACCGCCCCGGTGTCCGGCGAGGCGGTGCCGGACTACTCCGCCCGCGGCCGAGCCGCGGGCGGGGGCGGCGGGCAGGGGGGCCCGCGCGCCGGCGTCAGGCCGTCCAGCGCTTGGCGTCGCTGCCCGCGCCGTTCTGCACCGGCAGGAGGTGGACCGGGCGGCAGACCGTGATCTGGCCGCCGCGCGCCTGGAATTCCGCCACCATGCGGCGGACCTCCGCCTCGGTCGGCGGCGGCAGGGGGGCGGCGGCGCGGGGTCTCGGATGCGCCCAGGCCGTCCGCGCCCCGGCGCCGGGGCGCCGGGGCTTCGCCGCCCCGCCCGTGGCGGGGGCTGCCTTTCTCCGCGCCTCGCCCTGACGGGCGATCGCCTCGTCCGGGCCGGGCGGGGCGTGCGATGTCCCGCCGGCCGGCGCCCCCGCCGTGACGTCCTGACCGTAGCCTTCGTCTCGGTTCATGTCGCCTATCCCCGAGCGATCCCCTGGGACCATGCTGCGAGAAGCGACCGGCATTCTAAATGGGAATATGCAGAATGGAGCGCCGCAGAGTCACTTCGGCGCAACGGTGTTGCGCGTCTGCCACAAAGAAGGGAAGGCCGGCGCGCCCGGCGGTCTCCGCACCTCTGGCGGGCGAGGCGCGAGGCGGTCCCCTCAAGGCCGGACCGCGCGGCGGAGGAACGGCACCAGCAGCAGCGCCGGCACCGCCGCGGCGAGGCCGAAGACCGCGCGAAAGGCGGTCAGGAACGCGGCCTCCCGGTCCGCGCCGCCGGCCAGCGCCGCGGCCTCGGCGACATCGAAGAGCAGGCTGAGCAGCGACGCCGCGCCGACCACGCCGAGCGTGCGCGTTAGCATCGCGAGACTCCCGGCCACGCCGCGGTCCTCGCGCGGCATCGCGGCCGTGACCGTCTCCGTGCAGGTCACCTGGAACAGCCCCATCCCGCCCCCCTGCACGAGCAAGGCGAGCACGAGCAGCGGCGTCGCGGTCGCGCCGTCCCAGAGCGCGATCAGCGCGAGGCCGCCCGCCGCCAGCGCCAGCCCCGCCACGGCGAGCGGCAGCGGCGCGAGGCGTGCCAGCGCCCAGCCGCCGAGCGGCGAGGCCAGCATCGCCCCGAGCGGCCCCGCGGCGAGCACGAGCCCGGCGAGCGAACCGGGCAGCTCCGCGACGCGCGCGAGGAAGAAGGGCACCACCAGCAGCACCGCGAAGCCTGCGAAATTCACCAGCGCGTTCGCGGCGTGGGTCCACGCGAAGTGCCGCCGCGCGAACAGCGCGAGGTCCAGGATCGGGTGCGCGCCGCGCCGGCTGCGCCGCACGAACCCCCAGAGCGCCGCGGCCGCCGCCGCGCCGAGCGCCGGCGCCTGCCACCCTCCCGCGGCGAGGTGCCGCACCTGGCTCACCGCGAGCAGCGCCGCGCCGACGGCGAGCGCGAGCAGCATCGCCCCGCCGAGGTCGAAGGCCTCGCGCCGCGCCGGCCGCGGCGGCGCGGGCATGCCGCGCAGCAGCAGGAGCGCGGCGGCGGCGAGCGGGACGCGGAACCAGAACACCGACTCCCAGCCGAAGGCCTGCACCAGCAGGCCGCCGAGCAGGGGGCCGAGCGTCCCGCCGAGCGCGAGGACGAAGAGCCAGGCGCCGAGGGCGCGGCTGCGCATCGCCTCCGGCAAGGCGAGCGTCG
Organism: Caldovatus aquaticus; assembly: GCF_019458025.1. Classification (GTDB taxonomy): domain Bacteria; phylum Pseudomonadota; class Alphaproteobacteria; order Acetobacterales; family Acetobacteraceae; genus Caldovatus; species Caldovatus aquaticus. The sequence continues at coordinate 14,512 of NZ_JAHZUY010000066.1, forward strand.
CCAGCGCCGGGCCGCAGCCCAGCACCAGCGCCGCGCCGATCCCCTGCAGCACGCGCGCGCCGAGCAGCCACTCCTGGCTCGGGGCCCGGGCGCAGAGCAGGAAGGCGGCGATGCTCACGGCGAGGCCGCAGCGGAACACCGCGCGATGGCCGAACAGGTCGCCGGCCCGCCCGATCCCCGGCAACAGGCTGCCATAGGTCAGGACGTAGCAGATCACGAGCCACTGGATCGCCGGCAGCGGCAGCGCGAAATGCGCGGCGATCGCCGGGAAGGCGACATTCACCGCCGTGTCGAGCGGCACGATCAGGCTGCCGAGGCCGAGCGGCGCGAGCCGCAGCCAGGCGCGGGGCGGCATGGCGGGACCTCCGCACGGCGCCGGTCGGGGCGGGGAGCGAATGGCGCCGGCCGAGGATAGGCACGGCGCGGCGCGCCTCAAGCGCCGGCCCGCTTGCGGCGATCGCGGGCCCGTCGCAGGGTGGCCGGCCGTGGCCGCGGATCGGTGCGGAGCGGTGGCCCGCGGCGGCCCTGCTGGCAGGAGGCGGGAAGGATGCTGACCCCGGGGCGGAAGCACGGCTTGGCGCCGCGCGCCGGCAAGCGGCGCGTTCGGCCGCCGCGCTCCGGCGCGCCTGCCGCGCCTCTCCCCTGACCGGCCGGCCGTGCCTGCCGCCGCGGCTCGCGCGACCGGCCCGCTGCTGCTCGCCGTCGGCCGGCTGCGGGGCGACGGCGGGCCGGAGGCGGCGCTGTTCGCGCACTACAACGCCCGTTTGCGCCCGCCGCTGCGCCTCGTCGAGGTCGCCGAGGCGCCTGCCGGGACGAGCCCGGCCGAGCGCCGGCGGCGCGAGGGCGCGGCGCTGCTCGCCGCGCTGCCGCGGAACGCCTTCGCCGTCGCGCTCGACCTCGGCGGCGAGGCGCCGGGCAGCGAGGGGCTTGCCGTGCTGACCGCGCGCTGGATCGAGTCCGGCCGCCCGCTCGCCTTCCTGGTCGGCGGGGCGGAGGGGCTCGACCCGGCGGTGCTCGCGCGCGCCGATTACGTGCTCTCGCTCGGCCCCTTCACCTGGCCGCACCTGCTGGTGCGCGGGCTGCTCGCGGAGCAGCTCTACCGTGCGCAGGCGATCCGCGCCGGGCATCCCTACCATCGCGGAGGGCGGCCCTGAGCGGGGGCCGGGCCGGTCCGCCGCGCGGCGTCCTGCCCCGCCTCCGCCCTGCTCGCGCCGGGTCTGCCGCCCCGCCCTTGAACGTCGCTGCCGGCGTCGCCATCCCTCGCCGCGCCTGACCGGGACAGGGGAGGGGGGAGAATGCAGGAGGCCCTGACGGCCGCCGACGCCACCGACGAATCGCTGCGCGGACGCAGCGCGCGGTTCGTGACCGCGGCGCCGTTCCAGCGCGCCGTCATCGGCCTGATCCTGCTCAACGCCGTCACGCTCGGCCTCGAGACCTCGGCGAGCGTCATGGCCACCTGGGGCGGGGCGCTCACGGCGCTCGACACCGCGCTGCTGTGGCTGTTCACCGCCGAACTGGCGCTGCGCATCTACGCCTTCCGCGGGCGCTTCTTCCGCGATCCCTGGGGGCTGTTCGATCTCGCCGTGGTCGGCATCGCCTGGGTGCCGGCCACCGGGGCGCTGTCGGTGCTGCGGGCGCTCCGGGTGCTGCGCGTGCTGCGGCTGGTCAGCCTGGTCCCCTCGCTGCGCACGGTGGTGGAGGCGATGCTCGCCGCCCTGCCGGGGATGGGTTCGATCCTGCTCCTGATGGCGCTGCTGTTCTACGTCTTCGCCGTGATGGCGACGAAGCTCTACGGCGAGGCGATGCCGGAGCGGTTCGGCGCGCTCGGCGCCTCGTTCTTCACCATGTTCCAGCTCATGACGCTCGACGACTGGGCCAACATCGTGAAGCCGGCGATGGAGCATCAGCCGCTCGCCTGGATGTTCTTCCTGCCCTTCATCGTCGTCTCGACCTTCGTGGTGCTCAACCTGTTCATCGGCGTGATCGTCGAGAGCATCCAGGCCGTGCGCGAGGAGCGCGAGAGCGCGGATGCGCGCGCGGCGCAGGCGGCCGCGGATTCGGTCGTGGCCGCGGCGCACGCCGACGCGCTGCAGCTGCTGGGGGAGGTCCGGGCGCTGCGGCAGGAGGTCGCCGCGCTGCGCGCCTGCCTGCCGGCCGGCGCACCGGCGCCCGCGGACGCCGCTCCCGGCGCCGGGGGCGGGGGCGGTGTTGTCGGCGCCGGCGACGCGGCCTAGTGAGGCGGCCGCCCGACGCGCCCGACGATCCCCTGCGGAGCCTTGTCCGATGCCCGACCCCCGCCATCGCCCCCGCCCGGTCATGCTCGTCGTCCTCGACGGCTGGGGCTGGCGCGAGGAGCGCGCCGACAACGCGGTGCGCCTCGCCCGCACGCCGAACTTCGATGCGCTCTGGGAATCCTGCCCGCACGCCCTGCTGCGCACCTCCGGCCTCGACGTCGGGCTGCCGGAGGGGCAGATGGGCAACTCCGAGGTCGGCCACCTCAATCTCGGCGCCGGGCGCGTGGTGATGCAGGACCTGCCGCGCATTGACGCCGCGGTGGCGGACGGCTCGATCGCCCGGCTGCCGGCGCTGGCCGACCTCAGCGCCAGGCTCAAGGACTCGGGCGGCACCTGCCATCTGCTGGGCCTCGTCTCGCCCGGCGGCGTGCACAGCCACCAGGATCACGCGGTGGCGCTCGCCCGGGCGCTCGCCGCCGCGGGCGTGCCGGTGGCGCTGCACGCCTTCACCGACGGGCGCGACACCCCGCCGCGCGCGGCGCCCGACTACCTGCGCAGGCTGTGCGCCGACCTCGCCCCGCTCGCGGGCGTGCGCGTCGCCACCGTGATCGGCCGCTACTACGCGATGGACCGCGACAAGCGGTGGGAGCGCACGGAGAAGGCCTACCGCGCCATGGCCGAGGCCGAGGGCGAGGCGCGCGCGGACGACCCCGTCGCCGCGGTGGAGGCGGCGCACGCCCGCGGCATCACCGACGAGTTCGTGCCCCCCACCGTGATCGGCGACTACCGGGGGATGCGCGACGGCGACGGGCTGCTCTGCTTCAACTTCCGCGCCGATCGCGTGCGCCAGATCCTCGCCGCGCTGCTCGACCCGGACTTCGCCGGCTTTCCCCGGCCGCGCCGCATCCGCTTCGCCGCCGCCGCCGGCATGACGGAGTACTCCGCCGAGCTGAACGCCCGCCTCGCCACGCTCTTCCCGCCGCAGCCGATGCACGACCTGCTGGGCGAGGTCGTGGCGCGCGCCGGCCTCACCCAGCTCCGCGCCGCGGAGACCGAGAAGTACCCCCACGTCACCTACTTCCTGAACGGCGGGCGCGAGGAGCCCTTCCCGGGCGAGGACCGCATCCTCGTCCCCTCGCCCAAGGTCGCGACCTACGACCTGAAGCCCGAGATGTCGGCGCCCGAGCTGACCGAGCGCGTGGTGGCGGCGATCGACTCCGGCAAGTACGACCTGATCGTGCTGAACTACGCCAACCCCGACATGGTCGGCCATACCGGCAGCCTGCCCGCCGCGATCGCCGCCTGCGAGGCGGTGGACGCCGGGCTCGGCCGCATCGTCGCCGCGATCCGCAGGGCGGGCGGGGCGCTCCTGGTCACCGCCGATCACGGCAACGCCGAGCTGATGCGCGACCCCGCGACCGGCGGCCCGCACACGGCGCACACCACCAATCCGGTGCCGGTGGTGCTGTTCGGCGGCCCGCCGGGCGCGACGCTGGCCGAGGGAGGGCGGCTCGCCGACGTCGCGCCGACCCTGCTCGCCCTGCTCGGCCTGCCGCAGCCGGCGGCGATGACCGGGCGGTCGCTGCTGCGCGGCGACGACCCGGAGGGCACCTAGGGCGGATCGGGGGCGGCCGGAAACGGCCGGAAGCGCGAATCCGCGCGGCAGACGGCGAGCGTTGCGGCGAGCACGGCCGAGCGGAAACGGCGCCAGGGCCGCCGCGGGCGGCCGGACGCCGCCGGAGGCGTCGCCGCAGGCCCGAGACGGGCGGCAACGGCCCCGCCGCGCCGGATCAGCGCGGGCCGGGCGACCGGCCGTCCGGTGCGGAGCGGGCCGCCGACGCCACCTCGGCGAAGGCGATCCGCACCTGCACGCGCGGACGGAGGAAGGCCGGCACCACCGCCGAGACCTGCGCGCGCACCGGCCCGCCGGGCGCGGCGAGGCGATCGAGCACGGCGGCGTCCTCGGGCGGCAGCCGCCCGAGGGGCTGGCCCTCGGCGGTCCAGACCTCGATCTCCGGGCCGACGACCCCCGCGCCGTCGCCGGGACGCAAGGCGGCCCGGTCGGGGCGGCGCAGGGTCAGCTCCGTGCCGGCGCGCAGCGTCGCCAGCGTGCGCGGCGCGGCGCAGGCGGCGAGCCCGGCGACGAAGCTCTCCAGCACCGCGAGCGGCTCCGGTCCGGCCTCCGGCCCGCGTTCCCGCGCCGGATGCCGGTCGTGCGGCGCCGGCGATCGGCCGCAGACCCCGGATCCCGGCGGTAACGGCGCGGCGCGATCGTCCGCCGGCCGGCGGGCGCCGCCGCCGGCGCGGTGCATGCGATACTCGGCGTTCGGCCAGGTGGCTGGGAACATGGAGCGGATCTCCCCCGCGCTGAAATGACAGGACGATGAACCGAAACTGATTCGTTCTCTCCGGTCAGCCGAAACCATGAGCGGAACTTGACCAGATCCGGTATCTTCTTGATGACGACGCCATTGCGGAACGACGAAATCGCGTCTCGTCTGGATGATTAGACATGTCCCGGCGTCTGCCGCGCGGTCTAACCCAACGCCGCCTGCCGCGCATCTGACGATAGGTTGAGCATGACCCCCGGCGCCCGCCGGGCGGCCCCCGCACCGCCTCCGGGCGGGCGCGCCCCTCGCGTCCGGGCGTTGCGGGCCCGGCGCAGCGGCCGCACTCTCGCGCCGATGGGGGCGGGGTTGCGGAAGGATCGCGCGCGACGGCGGGGGGCCGGCGGCTCGGCCGTGGCGGTGCTGGGCCTGGTGCTGGGCGGCACGGCGGCCGCGCCGTTCCTGCCGTCGTCGGGGCCGCAGGCGCCGGCAGCCGGCGGCAGGGCGCTGGCCCAGCCGGCCCCCGCCGTGTCGTCGGCCGCCGCCGATCCCGCCGCCCTCGGCGAGGCGCGCCGCGCCGCGCGGGCGGACGCCGAGGCCGCCGCCGCCGCCGCCCGCGCGGCCGACGCCGCGGCCG
>NZ_JAHZUY010000067.1 GCF_019458025.1 Caldovatus aquaticus
GAGGCCGCCGCCACTCGCTCCGCCGGCCCGACGGCCAGGCCGGGCAGCGGCCGCCGCGGCGCGGCGAACGGCGCCGGCGCGCGCATCGCCGCCGCCCGCACCGCGGCGGCGCGCGGCGCGGCCATCCGCGGCGCCGCGGGATCGCGGCGGATCGGGCTCGGCCGCGGCGGCAGGTTCAGCCGGTGCGCCTTGCCGACGACCGCGTTCTTCGACACCCCCATCCGGCGACCGATCTCGGCCGTGGACAGCCCCTCCGCCCACAGCGCGCGCAGCGTCTCGATCGCCTCGACCGACCATTCCATGGCAGGTCTCCCTGAGCCCCCAACCACTAGATACGGTAGGGGAACGCGGGCTCTTCACACAAGTTCTGGATGACGGACCGACCGCGAAAAGTTGTGGAAAACCTGCGTCCCTCTCCCCGCCGGGCGCGCGGCGCGGCGTTCCGCAGCGGGCGGCGGCCGGCCGGAGGCCGCCGTCCCGCTCAGAACAGCAGCCCCTTGCGCAGCAGGCCGTGCACGCCCTTCTCGCCGTTCACGGTCTGCGTCACCCGGAAGTCCACCGCGAGCGAGCAGAACTGGTAGGCGTCGGCGGGCGAGAGGTTGGTGCGCGCGACGATGAAGGCGATCATCTCGCGCAACGCCTGCTTCATGGCAAGGTCGAGGTCCTCGTTCATCCCCATGCTGACGTAGTGGGTCGGCGTCTCCGCGCGCGGGAAGCGCAGCACCGGGTCGCGCGGCCCGCCGCCCTTCTCGAGGGTGAGCCGGAAATGCCCGGTCAGGCACATCTCGAGCGCGTTGATGCAGACCTCGCCGTCGCCCTGCACGCCGTGGCCGTCGCCGGCCGAGAACAGCGCGCCCTCGGCCCACACCGGCAGCCACAGCGTCGCGCCCTCGGTGAGCTCCTTGTTGTCGAGGTTGCCGCCGTGCGCGCGCGGCTCCCGGGTGTTGATCTGCCCCCACTCGGGCGGCGGGGCGACGCCCATGACGCCGAAGAAGGGCGCGAGGTGCAGCTCCATCCCGCCCTCCCGCGGACCGAAGGGCAGCCGGCAGGCGCGCCGCTCCCGGTCCACCGGGATGTGCAGCACGCGACGGAAGGGGAAGTCCTCCGGCAGCGTGCCGGCGAGCGGACGGAAGCCGCAATAGCCCCAGTCGGCGCCGAGTTCGATCTTCTCGATGTCCACGCGCAGCGCATCGCCCGGCTCGGCGCCCTCGACCGCGACCGGGCCGGTGATGATGTGCGCGCCGAGCCGCGGACAGGCGGCGTGGATGCGCGGCAGGGCGGGATGGACCGCGAGCCCCGCCTCGCGCGGCGGCATCACCTCCGGCCCGCCGGAGACGCATTCGAGCACGACGAGGTCGCCGGACGCGACCGTGGCCACGGGCGGGAAGGCGGCGTCGAAGGCGCCCCAGCGGACGGTCTCGGGCGTGGCCGGGATGAAGTGGGTCTCGGGCATGGGAGGCCTCCTCGGCGAGAGGGTGACTCGAAAGGCACCGGGAAAGGAAGCGACGGCGCGCGGCGCGCCGACGCGGGTCGCGGCGGCAGGCTCACGGCCGCGATCCGATGCGCTCGTCCAGCACCGCCTGGTCCTCGGGGCAGACGCGCGCGAGGCGGCCGTACTCCGCCCGGGTATCTATCGCGCGGTGGCCGCGCTCGCGCTCCGCGCGCATCGCCGCGAGCGCGGGCTCGATCGCCCGGCGCAGCTGCTCCTGCAGCGCGGCGACCGCGCCCTCCACCTCCGGCGCCCGCGCCGAGGCGCGCGCCGCCCAGGCCTCGGCCGCGGTCCGCAGCCGCTGCGCCGCCGCGCGCAGCGCCCTCCGGTTCACCGCGACGTGGCGCCACTCGTGCGCCAGGACCTCGCGCCAGAGGCAGCCGCCCTCCGGGATCTCGCGCGCGAGGCGGATGACGTGCTCGGCATGCACGAGGTGCAGGGCCACGACCGCGGGCACCGCGCAGACCGGACCGCCGCCGGGGGCGCGGGCGTAGTGCGCCGTGATCTCGCTGCGCCAGTCCACGCGCGAGGTGGTGACCGCGAGGTGATGGACCTGCGCCGTGCGCGGCGTGCGGGTGCGGCCGTGCAGCGCGTCCACGCCGGCATCGCCGAGCAGCGTGGGCTCCGGGTCCTCGACGGCGACGCGCACGCGCGGGGCGCGCGGCGGACAGGCGGGGACGGGCCGTCCCGGCGCCGCGGCCGCCGCCGCGGCGGCAGGCGCCGCCTCGTCCGCCGGCTGCGCGCCCGCCGGCGCGGCCGCGCCCAGCAGCACCGTCGCGAGCGCCGCCCGCGCGGCGCGGGCCGCAGCACCGTGCCGCCCGCCGCTCAGAGCCACCCCTTGCGCCGGAAGTAGTAGATCGGCAGCACCGCCGAGACCACCATCAGCACCAGCGCCAGCGGGTAGCCCAGCTCCCACTGCAGCTCCGGCATCACCTGGAAATTCATCCCGTAGATGCTGGCGATCAGGGTCGGCGGCATCAGCGCGACCGAGACCACGGTGAAGGTCTTGATGATCGCGTTCTGCTCGACGTTGACGATGCCGAGCACCGCGTCGAGCAGGAACTGCGCCTTGTTGTTGAGGAAATTCGCGTGATCGGCGAGGGAACGCACGTCGCGCACCAGGGTCTTGATCAGCCCCTGGTTCTCCTTGCGCACCGCCGCCGCCTTCTCGGCGCCGACGAAGGTGAGGATGCGCGAGAGGCCGAGCAGCGTCTCGGAGGCGCGCGTCGTCACCTCCCCGACCTGGCCGAGCGTGAGCAGCGCGTCCTTGAGGTCCACGTCCTTGACCGTCGCCGCCTTGGTCCGCTCCCGCGCGGTGCGGAAGGCGAGCTGGCTCGCGCGGTCCATCTCGGCGCCGATGCGCTCGAGGATGTCGGCGAGGCGGTCCACCACCTGCTCGAACAGGTGCAGCATCACCGCATCCGGCGAGGCGAGCAGGCCCGGATTGCGCTGCGCCCGCACGGCGAACACCGAGAAGGCCTTGGGCGTGGCGTAGCGCACCGTGACCAGCGTCTCGCCGGTCAGGACGAAGGTGATGGCGGTCGAGCCGTACTCGCCGGTCTCCACCCCGTGCAGGAAGGGCGCGGTGAGGAACAGCGCGTCGCCTTCCCTGTAGAGGCGCGAGGAGCTCTCGATCTCCTGCATCTCCTCGCGCGTCGGGATCTCGACGCCGAGCTCCTGCTGGACGGCGCGCACTTCCTCCGGCGTCGGGCTGACGAGGTCGATCCAGACCGGCCGCTGCGCGACGGCGAGCGCCGCCTCTCCCGGCCGCTCATGCAGCAGGAGCTGCCCGTTCTGCACGGTCCAGGTCGTCATCATGGAGCGGACGGGCTCCCTTGCCGGGGCGGCCGGGCGCTGGCGGGACGGCTTCCGGCCCGGGTCCGCGCCGCATGCCACGCGTTCCGCCCGCGCGCAAGCCGCCCGCCCGGGCCCCGCCGGCGCGGCGCGGCCGTCCCGCTCAGGCGCGCGGGATCAGCTCCGCCCGCCGCGGCGCGCGCCGGCGGCCGGCGGCGCGGCCACGGACCCCGGCGGCCGGCCGGCGTCGAAGCCGAGGAAGCCGATCTCGGGCACCGGCGTCCCGCCATCGCCCGCGAAGAGCCGCGGCTGCGCCGGCTCGCGCGCCTGGCCCTCGGCGATCACGGGCGGCGCCCGGCCGGGCGTCCGCTGCGATGCGAGCACCGGCTGCGCACGGGGCGCGCCGCCGCGGCGCGCATCGGCGGCGCCCCGGCGGTCCTGCGGCGACGGCGCTCCGGCCTCCGGCGGCGGCGGGCCGGCGGGGCCGCGCGCGCTGCCGCCGCGCGCCGAGAGCAGGAAGAAGGCGATCTCGTCGCGCCGCTGGTCCACCGCGGCATCGAGCGGCGTGAGGCCGAGCACGTTGCGCGCGTTGAGGTCCGCCCCGCGCGCCACGGCGTCGCGCGCCGCCGCGAGGTCGCCGCGCGCGATCGCGTCGAACAGCGCCTCGTTGGGCGAAAGGGCCTGCGCCCGCGCCGGGTCGGCCGGGATGGGCTCGGGCGCCCGCCGCCCCGCGAGGCCGGGCAGGGCGGGCGGCGGCGGCCGCCGGTCCCCCTCCGCCGGCGCGTTGGGCCGGAGCGGCTGGCCCGGCGATTGCGCCAGGGCGGACCCGCCGGTGGTGACGGAGACGACCGCCAGCAGGCCGGCGCCGGCGGCGAGGGGCAGGAGGCGGAGCGGTGTGCGCTGCATGGGGCGAAGCTAGCCCCGGCAGCGCCGGCCGGCCAGCGCCCCGCGCCGCGGCCGGGGCCGCTCCGGCCGCGGGAGGGTGGGCGGTGTCCCCGTCCCGGTGGCGGGCGGCGGCGAGCGATGGCGGACAGCAGGGATTCCCGCGGCACGGTCCGGCACCGCGCGGGTCTTCGCAGGCGTGGCCCTCACTCGGGGAGGCCTGCCGCACGCAGGGCGCCGATCATGAGGGCGACAAAGGCCTGGTCGGAAAACAGCGCCCGCACCCGGTCGGCGAAGACGCGGGCGCCCTCGGGCACGGCCTCCCGGTAGGCGGCGGCGGCGGCGGCAAGCGCGTCCTGCCGGCCCAGGCAATGGAGGGCGGCGATGACGGCGCGGTGCTGCGTGGCGCGGCCCGGCTTTTCGCGGACGGCTTGCAGGCCGGCGGCCAACGCGTCTTCGTATCCTCCCACCATGAGATGGGCATAAGCGAGCCCCGAGAGGCAGTACGCCCGTTCGGGGTCCAGCGGGCTCAGGCGAATTGCGCGCCGGAAGTGCGTCATCGCCTCCCTCGGTCTGGCCAGGTAGTTCGATGCCCAGCCGGCGAAGCCGAGGACGAAGGCCGAGTTGGGGTTGATCTCCAGCGCCCGCTCGGCCGCCGCGAGGGTCCTCGCGTGGTCCTGCGCCAGGAAGCCGAAGGTCCGGCCCGCCAGCGCGAGCGCCATCGGATCGTCGTGACCGCAGGCGACGGCCTCCCTGGCGAGACGGACACCCTCCTCCCGGTCGCCCGGCCCGATCCAGCCCTGCTCGTAGCGGTTCGCCTGCGTGAAGGCCGTCAGCGCCTTGGCCAGCGCGAACTCCGGATCGAGGGCCGCCGCGCGCCGGAGCAGCGCGAGCGCCGCCTCGGAGCCTTCGCGCGTCGTCGCATGGACGTGCGGCAGCGCCCGGAGGTAGAGGTCGTAGGCGTCGAGGCTCGTGGTCGGCTTGCGCCGCGCGCGCTCCACCTCCGCGAGCTGCACGCTCGGCTCGACGGCGGAAGCCACGCTCTCCGTCACCCGGTCCTGCAGGCCGAAGAGGTCGGCGAGATCGCCGTCGAAGCGGTCGGCCCAGACGTGCCGCCTGGTCTCCGCCTCGACGAGCTGGGCGGTGATCCGCACGCGCCCGCCGGCCTTCCTGACGCTGCCCTCGAGCACGTACCGGACACCGAGCGCGCGGCCCACCGCGCGGACGTCCGCCATCCGGCCCTTGTAGGTGAAGGCGGAGTTGCGGGCGATCACGCACAGCCAGCGGATGCGCGACAGCGCGGTGGTGATGTCCTCCACCACGCCGTCGGCGAAGTACTCCTGTTCCGGGTCGCCGCCGAGATTGGCGAAGGGGAGCACGACTACCGAGGCGCGGTCGTCCGGCGGCGGCACCGTGCCCTCCCCGGTCGCGAGGGACGCCACGGGATCGCCCGCCCCCGGCGCCTCGACGGCCAGCAGGTAGCCGCGCTTCGGCAGGGTGCGCAGCAGCGGCGCGCCCGCCTCGCCAAGGGCGCGGCGGATCTCGGCGATGCACTGGGTGACGCTGTCGTCGGTGACGAAGACGCCGGGCCAGACCGCCTGCAGCAGCGCCTCGCGCGGCACGAGCCGCCCGGCGTGCTCGGCCAGGTGCCGCAGCACCTCGGCGGACTTCGGCCGAAGCGCGACCTCCTCTCCCTGCGGGCCCCGCAAGGCGCCACGCGCGGCGTCGAGGGTGAAGCCGCCGAAGCGGTAGATCCCGGCCGCCGAGCGGTCCGCCTGCTGCGGACGCGAAGGACACATCCGGTCACGATCCCTTCCGGATGCCGGTGATGCGACACGATCTGCCGGGCGGCTTCCCAGGGTTTCGTGCGGTCCCCGGCCGCCGCTCGCGATTTTTTCACCCCGGCCCCACCCGTTTTTCCGACCCGCCCGCCACGCGGCGCGACGGAAGCGGCGACGGCCCACTCGCGGCATCGCGCCGGATACCGCCGGGACGCCTGTTCTTCGCCGCCGCGGCGGCGTCCCGGGAGGGCCGAAGGCCACGCGCGCGACACGCCCCTTTGCCTGGTGGCCCCTGGCCCCGGCCCCCGCTCCCCTTTCATCGCCGCCCCGTCCGTGTCGGCGCGCGGTCGGCAGCGAGGGAGAAGGCGGCGCCGGTTGCCACCCTCCCCGCCGCGGCGCCGGAGGACGCGAGGGCACGCCGCAACGGCATGTCCGCCTCGGGCCGCGCCGCGGCGGCGCGCGCCCGGGTTCCGGCCGGCGGCGCCCCCGGGGGGATCGAGCGCGGATCGCCGGGGCGGACCCCGCGGCCGCGACGTTTCCCAGGCGATGGCTGGCGCGGGGGCGCCTGACCGGCAGACCGGCGCGAAGGAAGCCGCGGGGCGCCGCCTCACCGCCCCTCGCGCCGCCAGGCCAGGACCAGCGCCCCGAGCACCAGCGGCAGCGCCGCCCAGGGCGGCAGCAGCGGCAGCGCGGCGATGCCCGTCACCGTGTGGTCGTGGTTGCGCCGCAGCCCGATCCAGCCGCTGCCGCTCGCATCCCGCCCGATCCCGACGCGGCGCAGCTCCGGCAGCGCCGGCTCCGCGCCGGTGCCGAGCCAGCGCACCCCGCCTCCGCTCGCCTCGGCGAGCGGGCGCAGCCGGGCGTCGGCGGCGCGCAGGTCGGCGATCTCCAGCGGATTGGCCGCGGCCGCGGCGGCGAAGGCGGTGCGCCGGCCGTCCGTCACCTGCCACACCCCGGGCCGCGCCGCCGGCAGATCGAGCACCCAGCGCCCGCCGGCCGCCGCCCCGCCCGGATGCCGCGTGATCGTCCCGTCCGGGGCGGTGACGGTGAATTCGGGCGGCGGACCGGGCTCGACGCTGCGCCGCTGGACCTGCAGGCGGCCGCCTTCGACGCGGGCGGTGAGGTCCTCCTCCTCCAGCTCCGGCTCCTTCATCAGCCAGTGGGCGATGCGGCGCAGCAGCTCCTGGTGCGGCCCCCCGCCGTCATGGCCGCGCGCCCAGAGCCAGATGTGGTCGGAGAGCATCAACGCGACGCGCCCCTCGCCGACCCGGTCGAGGATCAGCAGCGGATCGCCCTCCGGCGTCTCCATCACCGGCAGGCCGGCGCGCGGCTCGGCGCGCAGGTAGCGGTACCAGCGGCCCCAGCCCGGCCCGGCCCCGGCGGGCGGCGCGCCCCCCTCGCGCGGCGGCGCCGCGCCGGGCAGACCCTCGGTGACCGGGTGCCGCTGCCCGGCCTCGCTGACCCGCGGGCGGAAGGGGGCCTCGACCACCGCCGCGGCGCCCCCGGCGGGCCGCGCCGGCAGCACCTGGCCGAGCGGCGTGGCGGCGAGGCTGACCGGGCCGGTGAACTCGGGCCCGACCGCGACCAGCAGCGCGCCGCCGCCGCGCACGTAGTCGGCGATGTTGCGCAGATAGACCGGCGGCAGGATGCCGCGGTTGGCGAAGCGGTCGAAGACGATCAGGTCGAACTCGCGCAGCTTCACCTGGAACAGCTCGCGCACCGGGAAGGCGATCAGCGCCAGCTCGTTGAGCGGCGTCAGGTCGTCCTTCTCCGGCGGGCGCAGGATGGTGAAGTGGACGAGGTCCACGTTCGGGTCGGCCTTGAGGATGCGGCGCCAGGTGCGCTCCCCCGGGTGCGGCTCGCCGGAGACGAGCAGCACGCGCAGCCGGTCGCGCACGCCGTGGATGGTCACGACCTGGCGGTTGTTGAGCTCCGAGACCTCGCCCGGCCGCGGCTCGGCGGCCAGCTCGACCACGGTCGGACCGCCGCGCTCGATCGGGATGGCGATGCGGTGCTCGCGGCCGATCGGCACGCTCTGCTGGCGCGGCGCCTGGCCGTCGCGGCGGATGGCGAGGCGCACCGCCCCGGCGGGATTCGCCACGCCGAGATCCTCGACGACGACGCGCAGCTCGACGCTGCGGCCGACGATGCCGTAGCCCGGCGCCTCGATCACGCGCACGCGCCGGTCGGTCTCGCCGGGGCGGCCGGGGAGCAGGACGTGGAAGGGCGCATCGAGCGCCGGCCGCGCCGGCACGTCGTGCACCTGCCCGTCGGTCAGCGCGATCACGCCGGCGAGGCGCGCGCGGGGGATGTCGGCGAGCGCGCGCTCGAGCGCGGCGAACAGGCGCGTGCCCTGGGTGCCGCCCTCCGGCACGGCGACGGTGCGGACCTCGAGCTCCGGCAGGCGCGCGGCGCGGGCCTCGAGCGCGGCGCGGGCCGCCTCGATCTGCGCGGCGCGCGGGCCGAGCCGGGCGGATTCGCTCCGGTCCACGACCAGGAGCGCGATGTCGGGCCGCGTCTCGCGCGTCTCCTCGACGAGGCGCGGATTGGCCAGCGCGAGCAGCAGCAGGGCGAAGGCGGCGACGCGCCAGGCCGCGCCGCGCGCGCGCCGCCACAGCCCGGGGGCGAGGGCCAGCAGCCCGAGCGCGCCGAGCGCGACGAGCAGCCAGAGCGGCAGGACGGGGGCGAAGTCGAGCCCGGCGATGGCCTGGCGCATGTCAGCGGGCCTCCGCCCAGGCGAGGCGCGCGCCGAAGCCGAGGAAGGCGGCGCCTGCGGCCGCGTTCACGCCGCGCGCGGCCCGCCGGTACGCCGCCGCCGCGCGCGGCCCCGCGAGCAGCCCGGCGAGCAGCGCATACCAGGCGAAGGTCGTGCCCGCGAAGACGAGGACGAGCGCCGCGCCCTCGGCGACGCCCGCATGCCGCGGCAGCGCCACCGCGAACAGGCTGCCGAACAGCGCCGCCGCCTTCGGGTTGGCGAGGTTGGTGAGCAGGCCCCGGCGGTACGCGCGCGCCACTGCGGAGCCGACCCGCGCGGCGTCCGCGCGGATCGCGAGCCCGGCGGCCGCCGGCGCGTCCCCGCCCTGCCACGCCGCGCGCAGCATCCGCGCGCCGGCGAGGACAAGATAGGCCGCGCCGGCGAGCGCGAGGAGCCGATGCAGCCACCCCGCCTGGGCGAGAAGGAGCGCGAGCCCGGACAGCGCCGCCGCCCAGGCCGCGATTCCGGTCGCCACGCCCGCGGCGCAGGCCGATCCCGCCCGGCGCCCGCCCGTCACCGCCGCATGGGAGACGGCGAGCGTATCGGGCCCCGGCGTCGCCAGCGCGACCAGCCAGACCGGAAGGAGCAGGGCGAGCTGCGCGTCCACCGCCTTCAATTCCCCAGCCGCTCGAGGATCGCCGGCACGTGCACCTGGTCGCCCTTGTAGTTGCCGGTCAGCGCGTACATCACGAGGTTCACGCCGAACCGGTAGGCCAGCGTGCGCTGCCGCGCCCCGCCGGGGATCGCCGCGTAGGGGTTGTTCCCCCGCGAGTCGATCGCCCAGGCGCCGGCCCAGTCGTGCCCGCCGACGATCACCGGCGAGACGCTGTCGTTGGCGCGGTCCACCTCGCGCGCCACCCACACCGTGCCGCCGGCGAAGCGCCCCGGCAGCTCCGAGAGCAGGTAGAAGGCGCGCCGGAGCACGTGGTCCTCCGGCACCGGCGCGAGCGGCGGGATGGCGAGATCGCGCGTGACGCGCCGCAGCGCCGCCCGCGCGCCGGGCGCGAAGCCCTCGCCGGAGCCCTCGCTCCGCGTGTCGAACAGGATGATGCCGCCGTGGCGCATGAAGGCGTTGAGCGCCTCGACGGCGCGCGCGTCCGGCTGCGGCGCGTCGGGCGTCACGGCCCAGTAGAGCAGCGGGTAGAAGGCGAGGTCGTCGCGCCCCGGCACCACCGCGACCGGCTCGGCGAGCGCCGCCGCGGTGCGGCGGTTGACGTAGTCGGAGAGGCCGACCAGGCCGCTGCGCACGATCTCGTCCACCGCCGCGTCGCCGGTCGCGACATAGGCGAGGCGCGTGGCGAGCGCCGCGGCGCCCTCGGGCTCCGGACCGCCGGGGACGCGCTGTGCCTGGACCGGCGCGGCGGGCGCGAGCAGCGCGAGCAGCAGCACGGCCGCGCCCGCCCGGGCGGCGGCGCGGCGCGGGGCGGACAGCAGCCCGCGCAGCCCCAGCGAGACCAGCATGTCGAGCGCGAGTAGCAGGAAGGCGGCGGCGAGCAGCCACGGGCCGAGGTCGCGCTCGGCCGGGAGGCCGCCGATGGGAAGGAGTGCCGCGCCCGCCGGCGGCGGCGCGGCGCGCAGCGGCGGCAGCCCCGCGGTCAGGTTCAGCGCGCGGCGGTAGGTCGCCTCGCCCTCCTGCGCCGGCGTCCCGTACCAGCCCGGTGGGTGGCGCGGCGAGGCCGCGATCGCCTCGATGCGGTTGGCCGGCAGCGCCGCCGCCGCGGGCGGGGCGGGGCCGAGCCGCCCGAAGCCGTCGAGCGTCTCGAGCGGGGCGAGCGGCTGCTCGCCTTCCACCCCCGCCACGCCGGCCGAGAGCGCGACGATCCGCCGCAGCATCTCGACGAACAGGCCGGAGAGCGGCAGGTTCGACCACTCGGCGTTGGCCGTGACGTGGAACAGCACGATCCGTCCCGCGCCGCGGGCATCGGCCGTCACCAGCGGCGTGCCGTCGGCGAGCCGCGCCCAGCTCCGCTCGGCGAGCCGCGGCGCGGGCTCGGCGAGCACCTGGCGCTCGACCGTCACCTCCTCGGGCACCGGCAGGCCGGCGAAGGGCGAGTGGTCGGGGAAGGCGGCGAGACGCTGCGGCTGCTCCCAGGACAGCGCGCCGCCGAGCTGCCGCTCGCCCGCGCGCAGCGCCACCGGCAGCAGCGGGTCCGGCCGCTCGGCGAGGCGCGGCCCGGCGAAGCGGACCAGCGTGCCGCCCTCGCGGACGAAGCGCTCGAGCCGCTCGCGCTCGGGCCCCTCCGGCACGGTGCGGTCGGCCAGCACCAGAACCGCGACGCGGCGGGCGAGGATCTGGTCGAGCGCGCCGCGCCGGATCTCCGTGAAGGGCGCGAGCGCCCGGTCGAGGTAGAACAGCTCGCCGATCAGGGGGGCGTCCGCCGTGCCCTCGCCGCCCGCGACCAGCCCCACCGGGCGGCGGCGGAAGCGTTCGTCGAGCAGCACCACGCCGGCCGCGCCGGCCGGCTCGTCGAGCTCGAGCCGCACCACCTGGTTGCGGATCTCGAGCGGCAATTCGAGCGCCGCCCGCCCCTCCGCCGCGCCGGCCGCGATCGGCACCGCGGCGCGGGCGAGCACCCGCCCGTCGCCGGTGCGCGCCAGCACCGCCGCCTCCGCATCCGCCGCGATCGGGATCTGCTGCACCGTCACGCCGAGCCGGTCGGCCTCCGCGCTCGGCGGGGCGAGGCGCCGCACCGGCCGGCCCTCGGCCCGCGCCACGGTGAGCGGCCCGGCCTCGGCGAGCGCGGCGGCGAGCGGGGCGAAGCCCTCCGGCGCGCCCGCGGGCGCGTGCTCGACGCCGTCGGTGACGAACAGGCTCTCGAAGCCGCCCGGATGCGCCTCGCGGAAGCGCCGCAGGGCGGCGAGCGCGGCGGCGCGGTCGGGCGCCCAGGGCTTCGGGCGCAGCGCGGCGAGACGCGCGCGCAGCTCCTCGGCCGGCATCAGCGCGCTCACCGCCGGCGGCGCGCCGGTCTCGGCGGGCGCGGTGGCGAGCAGCGCGGCGCGGCGGCCCTCCCGTCCGGCGCGCTCCACCGCGGCGGCGGCGGCGGCCATGCGCGCCGGCCAGTCCGGCGCGGCGGCCCAGCCGTCGTCCACCACGACGAGCAGCGGCGCCGCCCCGGCCGCCACGCCCGTCCCGGCCCCGGGCCCCAGCACCGGCCGGGCGAGCCCGAGCACCACCAGCGCGGCGGCGAGGATGCGGAGCGCGAGCAGCCACCAGGGCGTGCGCGCGGGCGTCTGCTCGACGGCCGGCAGGTCGCGCAGCAGGCGGATCGGCGGGAAGACCTGGCGCCGCGGCGCCGGCGGGGTGACGCGCAGCAGCCACCACAGCAGCGGCAGGGCCGGCAGCGCGAGCAGCAGCCAGGGGGCCGCGAAGGCGACGGGGCCTAGCGAGAGCATCGGGGGGAGCGGCGCATCGTTTCAAGCATACCGCACGGCCTCGCGCCTTTTGCATACGGTTTCGCGCCCCGGGGCGCGGCAAGGACCGGAAGACCCGGGGTTCCGGGCATGTGGGGTGCGGCACGGCACCGCGCACGCCCCGCACGGCCATGCGGTGCGCCCCGGCGCCACCCGCACCGGCTTCCGCGGGCCGCCCCGCGCACGGCGCAAACGGCACCGGCGCCGCCCGGGTTCATCCTTGCGGCGCGAGCGCCAGCCACAGGGCGAGCAGCGCCGCCTCCGGCGGCTGGTCGGTGTGGTGGACGGCGAAGCCCCACCCCACCCCCGCCGCGATCGCCATGAGGCCGGCGCGGTGCTGCGCCAGCCGCTCGGCGTAGAGGGCGCGCACCCCCTCGACGCGCGGCACCAGCACCGGCTCCTCCCCCGTCCGCGGCGCGGCGAGGCCCTCGAAGCGGACCCGCCCCGCATAGGGCAGCGTCTCCTCGGCGGGGTCGAGGACCTGCACCAGATGGCCGCGCACCGGCCGCGCGGCGAGGGCGGCGACGGTGCGGCTCACTTCCTCGAGCGGCGCGAGGAAGTCGCCGAACAGCACGACGCGGGCGTGGCGCGGGATGGCGGCGTCCGCCGGGGCGGCATCGTGCCGGGCGAGCGATTCGGCGAGCGCGGGCAGCGCCCCGCGCCCGGCGAAGGCGCGCCGGTCGGGGCTCGGCAGCAGCCGGACGCGCTCGCCGCCGCGCAGCAGCAGGGCGGCGAGGGCGAGCAGCAGCAGCTCCGCCCGCTCCCGCTTGGTCGCGGCGGAGAGATGGGAGCGCCAGCGCATCGTCTCGCCCGGCTCGCGCCAGAGGGCGACGGTCTGCGCCGCCTCCCATTCCGTCTCGCGCACGAAGAGGCGATCGGACCTGGCGCTCTGCCGCCAGTCCACGCGGCTCGAGGGATCGCCCGGCACGAAGGGGCGGAACTGCCAGAAGGCGTCGCCGGTGCCGGCGCGCCGGCGGCCGTGCACGCCCTGCATGACCGTCGCCGCCACCCGTTCCGCGGCGACGACGAGCGGCGGCAGGGCGGCGCCGAGCGCCTCGGCGCGCGTCGCGGCGGCGCCGCTCACCGGCCGCCCCCCGCGGGCCGCGGCCGGGCCCCGCGCCGCGACGCGGCTACTTCGAGAAGAGATACTTGAGCAGCGCCGCGATCCCGAGAACCACGAGAACGAGCAGGAGCAGCCAGAGCAGCCCCATCCCGCCCATCATCCAGCCCGCCCAGCCGTCCCAGTCGCCGTGGTGCATCATGGCCTTCGCTCGTCCTCCGCCCTGCGCCGCCCCCCGCGGGCGCCCCCGGACGGCGCGCGCCCTGGCCGGGCCGCATCACCCGAGCTGCCCCTTCAGCGTCTCGATCACCTCGGCGATGCGCACGCCGTCGGCGCGCGCGGTGAAGGTCAGCGCCATGCGGTGGCGCAGCACCGGCTCGGCGAGCGCGGCCACGTCGTCCACGCTCGGCGCGAGGCGGCCGTCCAGCACCGCGCGGGCGCGCGTCGCCAGCATCAGCGCCTGCGCCGCGCGCGGTCCCGGCCCCCAGGCGAGGTGCCTGCGCACCGCCTCGATCCCCGAGGTCTCCGGCCGCGCCCCGCGCACCAGGCGCAGGATCGCCTCCAGCACCTGCTCGCCGACCGGGATGCGCCGGATCAGCGCCTGCGCCGCGATCAGCTCCGCCCCGGTCATGGCCTGCACGGGCTGCGCCTCGCGCGCGCCGGTGGTGGCGAGCAGCATCGCCCGCTCCGCCGCCTCGTCCGGATAGGGCACCTCGACCTCGAGCAGGAAACGGTCGAGCTGCGCCTCGGGCAGCGGGTAGGTGCCCTCCTGCTCGATCGGGTTCTGCGTCGCGAGCACGTGGAAGGGCGCGGGCAGGGCGTGGATCTCGCCGCCCACCGCCACCCGGCGCTCCTGCATCGCCTGCAGGAGCGCCGACTGCGTGCGCGGCGAGGCGCGGTTGATCTCGTCGGCCATCAGCAGCTGGCAGAACACCGGGCCGCGCAGGAAGCGGAAGGAGCGGCGCCCGTGGGCGTCCTCCTCCAGCACCTCGGAGCCGAGGATGTCGGCCGGCATCAGATCGGGCGTGAACTGCACGCGCCGCGCATCGAGCCCGAGCACGACGCCGAGCGTCTCGACCAGCTTGGTCTTGCCGAGGCCGGGCACGCCGACCAGCAGCACATGCCCGCCGGAGAGCAGGGTGACGAGGCTCTGCTCGATCACCGCCTGCTGGCCGAAGATCACGCGCCCGATCGCCTCGCGCACCCGCGCGAGGCGGGCGCCGAGCGCCTCCACCTCCGCGACCAGGCGCGCCGGGTCGGAATTCGCCGGGCCTTCCCGCTCCGCCGCCACTTCAACCATGCCGGGCACGCTCCCTATATTGCCCCCGTCGCCGCCGGACGACACCCCAAGGAACCGGGGAGGCGGCGGGTTCCCGGCGGAGCCGGCAAACCATCGTGCAAGGGCGCGGGCAGCCTATGACTCTCGGGCACGCGGAGAAAGCGGTGAATCACGGCGCAACGACCCCGGCCGCGCGGCGCTCCGAGCCTCCTCCGCCAGCCGCCAGGCCGCCCGGCCGGCCGGCAGCGGGCCCGCCCCGGGCAAGGCACGATCACGGCACCTTCGCCATCCGCATCGCCCGCGACGGCACCTGGTACTACCGCGGGAGCCCCATCAACCGGAAGGAGCTGGTCTGCCTGTTCGCCTCCGTGCTGCGGCGCGAGGCGGACGGCAGCTACGTGCTCGAGACGCCCGCCGAGCGCGGCCGCATCGAGGTCGAGGACGCCCCCTTCGTCGCCGTCGAGATGTGGTGGCACGAATGCGCGGGGCGCAGCTGCGTCAGCTTCCGCACCAATCTCGACGAGATCGTCACCGCCGACGCCGACCACCCGATCCGGGTCGCGGTGGATCCGGTGAGCCGCGAGCCGCGCCCCTACGTCACCGTCCGCCCCGGGCTCGAGGCGCGCATCACCCGCGCCGTGTTCTACGAGATGGTGGCCCGCGCCCGCCCCGAGCGCATGGCGGACGGGCGCGAGGTGCTCGGCCTGTGGAGCGAGGGGGTGTTCTTCCCGATCGACGAGGTCCCGCCCCCCGAGCCGGCAGCGGCGCCCCTGGCCCCCGCCGGCGCCGCGCCGTAGAAGCCCGGCAGGTGGAAGCGGCCGCGGAGGAAGCGGGCCCGGTCCGGGACCGTTCGGGCATGACGCCGTCGGAGATCATCGCGCGCCTGCGCGACGCCGAGGCGCTGGCGCGCGCCGCGCCGACGCAGAGCGACCTGCTCGACCCCGGGCTGCTGGCCGAGGGGCGGCTGCGCCCGGCCGCGGTGCTGATCCCGATCGTGGTCCATCCCGAGCGGCCGACGGTGCTGCTGACCCTGCGCGCGGCGCACCTCAACGCCCATTCCGGCCAGGTCGCCTTCCCCGGCGGCCGGATCGAGCCCGGCGAGACGCCGGAGGCCGCGGCGCTGCGCGAGGCGGCCGAGGAGGTCGGGCTTGACCCCCGCCTGCCGGAGATCGTCGGCCGGCTGCCGGACCATCTCACCGGCACCGGCTTCCGGGTGACGCCGGTGGTCGGCCTGGTGCGGCCGCCGCTCGCCCTCACCCCCGACCCGGCGGAGGTCGCGCTCGCCTTCGAGTACCCGCTGGCGACCGTGCTCGACCCCGCGGCGCCCCAGCGGCGGCGTTCGGAGTTCCGCGGCCGGGTGCGGGAGTACTGGGTCTGGCCGCATCCGCACCACACCATCTGGGGCGCGACGGCGGCGATGCTCGTCAACCTCGCGCGCGTGCTGCGGGCATGACATCCTCGGCGCCCGGCCGGCAGGCGCGGCCGGACGCGGGCGGACGGCCGTCGTGGGATACCTGATCGAGATCCTGCTGTTCCTGGTGCCCTTCGCGGCCTTCTGGCTGTGGCGGCGCTACTGGCCGGGCGCCGAGCCCTCGACGGTGCTGCTGGTGGCGACGGCGCTCGCCGTGCTGGTCGGGATCGGCGGGGCGGTCTGGTACGGGCTCTCGCGCAGTGCGGACCGCGGCATGGCCTACGTCGCGCCGCGCTGGAGCGGCGAGCGCGAGGACATCGAGCCCGGCCGCGCCGAGCCGGGGCGCGCCGCCGCGCCGCCGCGGCGGCCCGCCCCCGCGCAGGCGCCGCTCACCCGCCGCTCGGACCCCGCGGCCCCGGCGCCGGACCCGCGGCCGTGAACGGGACCGGACCGGCGGACGCGGCGGGGCCGCCCGGCGAAGCCGCCGCCCCCGCCGACGACCCGCCGCAGGCGCGCCTCGTGCCGCCGCCGGAATTCCTCTCCTGGCCGACGCCGCGCGCGGTGCTCGCGGCCCTGCCCGGCGCGCGCGCGGTCGGGGGCTGCGTGCGCGACGCGCTCGCCGGTCTGCCGGTGCACGATGTGGACGTCGCCGCCCCCCTGCCGCCCGAGACCATCGCCGAACGGCTGCGCGCCGCCGGGCTCAAGGTGTTCGAGACCGGCCTCGCCCACGGCACCGTGACCGCGGTGCTCGACCGCCAGCCGGTGGAGGTGACGAGCCTGCGCCGCGACGTCGCCACCGACGGCCGGCACGCCACCGTGGAATGGACCACCGACTGGCGCGCCGACGCGGCGCGGCGGGACTTCACGATCAACGCCATGTCGCTCTCGGCCGAGGGCGACCTCTGGGACTATTTCGGCGGGCGCGACGACCTCGCGCGCGGCGTGGTGCGCTTCGTCGGCGACCCCGCGACGCGGCTCGCCGAGGACTACCTGCGCGCGTTGCGCTTCTTCCGCTTCCACGCGCGCTACGGCCGCGGCGCCCCGGACCCGGCGGCGGTGGCGGCGATCCGCGCCGCGGTGCCGGGCCTCGCGCGGCTCTCGGCCGAGCGGGTGTGGATGGAGCTGAAGCGGCTGCTGGAGGCGCCGGACCCCTGCGACGCCCTCGCGCTGATGGCGGAGACCGGCGTGCTCGGCGCCGTGCTGCCGGAGGTGGTGGAGGGCGGGCGCGTGCCGCGCCTCGAGGCGCTCAGGCGGCTGATCGCGCGCGGCCTGCCGCCCGACCCGGTGCTGCGCCTCGCCGTGCTGGTCGGCGAGAGCGCGCCGCGCCGGATCGGCGAGCTCGCCGCACGGCTGCGCCTGTCGGGCGAGGAGCGCGACCGGCTGGCGCGGCTGCTGGTGGACGGCGGCGAGGCGCCGCCGGAGCCCGGGCTCGACGACGACGGCCTCAGGCGCCTGCTGGCGCTGCGCGGCCCGGACGCGGTGGACGTGCTGTGGCTGGCGGAGGCGCGGGACGGGCGCGACCGCGCCGCCGACCGCGCGCGCGCGGCGGCGATGCCGGCGCCGGCGTTCCCGCTGACCGGGGCCGACGTGCTCGCGCTCGGCATCCCCGAGGGGCCGCGCGTCGGCGCGCTGCTCCGCGCCGTCCGCGACCGCTGGCTGGCCGGCGGATGCACCGCCGACCGCGCGACCTGCCTCGCCTGGCTGCGCGAACTGGCCGGGCCGGGGGCGGTCTGATATCGCCCCGCGCATGGCCGCCACCCCCTTCGCCCACCCCTCCTCCCGCGCCCTCCTGCTCCGCCTGTGGCGCGGCTACGTCGCGCGCCACGGCCGGCGCATCCTGCTCGCCCTGGCCTGCACCGCGGCGCTCGCCGGCCTCACCGCGCTCTACCCGATCGTCATCCAGCAGGCCTTCGACCGCTTCCGCGCCGACGACCCCGCGGTGGTCTGGCTGCTGCCGCCGCTGATCGTCGCCCTCACCTCGGCCAAGGCGCTGGCGCAGTACGGCCAGGCGGTGACGGTGCAGTCCATCGTGCTGCGCGTGATCGAGGGGCTGCAGAACGACCTGTTCCGCGCCCTGACGCGCGCCGACCTCGCCGCCGTGGCGCGCGAGGCCCCGGCGCGCCACGCCGCGCGCTTCACCACCGACGCCGGCCTGATCCGCGAGGCGCTGACCAAGGCGATCAACGGCGTCGCCGACGCGCTGACGGTGATCGGCCTGGTCGGCTCCATGCTGTGGCTCGACTGGCAGCTCGCCCTGCTCGCGGCGCTGCTCTACCCGGTGGCGGCGGTGCCGATCCTGAAGCTCGGCCGGCGCATCCGCCATGCCTCCTCCGGCATGCAGGACCGGGTCGGCGAGACCGCCGCGCTGCTGACCGAGAGCTTCGCCGCCGCGCGGGTGGTGCGCGCCTATCGGCTGGAGGCGCAGGAGGAGGCGCGCGCCGCGCGCGCCTTCGCCCGCCTGCGCGAGTCGCTCTTCGCCATCGCCCGCACGCGCGCGCGCGTGGACCCGGTGCTGGAGGCGCTGGGCGGCGTGGCGGTCGCCGCGGTGCTCGGCTTCGTCGGCTGGCGCGTGGCCTCGGGCGCCGGCACGATCGGCCAGTTCACCGGCTTCGTCGCGGCGCTGCTGATCGCCGCGCGGCCGGTGCGGGCGCTGGGATCGCTCAACGCCGCGCTGCAGGAGGGGCTCGCCGGCCTCGCGCGGGTGTTCGGCGCGGTGGACGAGCGCCCGCGCATCGTCGAGGCGCCGGGCGCGGCGCCGCTGCCCGCGGGGCGCGGGCGGATCGAGTTCGACCGCGTCGGCTTCACCTACGAGGGCGTGCCGGAGGCCGCGCTCGCCGGCCTCTCCTTCGTCGCCGAGCCGGGCCAGACGGTGGCCCTGGTCGGCCCCTCCGGCGCGGGGAAGTCCACCGCGCTCGCGCTGGTGCCGCGCCTCTACGACGCGACCGAGGGCGCGGTGCGGGTGGACGGCGCCGACGTGCGGTCGGTGACGCTCGCCTCGCTGCGCGACGCCATCGCCTATGTCGGCCAGGACGCGGTTATCTTCGACGACACGGCGCGCGCCAACATCGCCTGCGGCCGCCCCGGCGCGACGGAGGCCGAGATCGAGGCCGCGGCGCGCGCCGCCGCCGCGCACGACTTCATCATGGCGCTGCCCGAGGGCTACGCGACGCCGCTCGGCCCGGGCGGCGGGCGGCTCTCCGGCGGGCAGCGGCAGCGCATCGCGCTCGCCCGCGCGCTGCTGCGCAACCCGCGCATCCTGCTGCTCGACGAGGCGACGAGCGCGCTCGACGCCGAGAGCGAGGCGCTGGTGCAGCAGGCGCTGGCCCGGCTGCGCGCGGGGCGGACGACGCTGGTGATCGCGCACCGGCTCTCCACCGTGCGCGACGCGGACCGCATCGTGGTGATGGAGAACGGCCGCGCGGTCGAGCAGGGCCGCCACGCGGAGCTGATGGCGGCGGGCGGACTCTACGCGCGCCTGGTGCGCACGCAGGCCTTCGCCGGAGGGGAGGCGGAGCGGGTGGCCTAGGTCCTGAACCCAAACTGCTGGACGCGACGGGCTGGGATCTGATTCAAGTTCCCTGCTGGACGGGAGCTTGGCATGTCGCGGTTCGATCTGAGTGAGGCGGAATGGCGGATCATCGAGCCTCTG
>NZ_JAHZUY010000068.1 GCF_019458025.1 Caldovatus aquaticus
CAGCCGCCGGCGCGCGCGAGCCGCTCCCGCACGATCGCCAGCGCCCGCGCGAACACCGCGTCGGCGTCGAGCCCCGTCGTGTCCAGCACGATCGCGTCCGGCGCCGGCCGCAGCGGCGCCGCGGCGCGGTTCCGGTCCTGCGCGTCGCGGGCCAGCACCTCGCTGAGCACCTGGTCGGGATCGGCGGCAACGCCCCGGGCGCGCAGCTCGAGAAGGCGCCGGCGCGCCCGCTCCTCGGGCGTGGCGTCCACGTAGAGCTTCACCGTCGCGTCGGGAAAGACCACCGTGCCGATGTCGCGCCCGTCCAGCACCGCGCCGCGCTCGCGTGCGAATCCCCGCTGCCACTCCAGCAGGGCGGCGCGCACCGCGGGGATGGCGGCGACCGCGCTGGCCGCCATGTCGGCCTCCGGTCCGCGCAGGTCGGGGCGCCGCAGATCGGCCTCGGTGAGCGCGCGCGCCTCGGCCTCCGCCAGCACCGCGTCGCGCGGATCGGCGCCGCGGTCCAGCAGGCGCCGCCCGACCGCGCGGTAGAGCAGCCCGGTGTCGAGATGCGGCAGGCCGAGCGCCTCGGCCAGCCGCCGCGCCAGCGTGCCCTTGCCCGCCGCGGCGGGCCCGTCCACGGCGATCACCAGGGGCCGGCGCCCGGCCGCCTGCGGCCGTTCCGCATCGCCGCCGCTCATGGCGGCGCGATCGGCCCGCCTTCCCCGGGGCGGCCCTCCGGGCCGGGCCGCTCGCCGCCGGCCGTCGCCAGCCGGTTCATCAGCGCGGCGAAGCCCGGGAAGCTCGTGTCGATGAAGGAGGCGTCGTCCACCGTCACCGGCGCGCGCGCGGCGAGGCCCAGCACCAGCCCGCTCATCGCGATGCGATGGTCCATCCGCGTCGCGACGGTCCCGCCGCCCGGCGGCGGGCCGCCCAGGCCGTGCACCAGCAGGTCGTCGCCCGCGATCTCGGCGCGCACGCCGTTCGCCGCGAGCAGGGCCGCGGTGGCGGCCAGCCGGTCGCTCTCCTTCACCCTGAGCTCGGCGAGACCGCGCATCCGCGTCACCCCGGACGCGCAGGCGGCGGCGACGGCGAGGATCGGGAACTCGTCGATCATGCTCGGCACGCGCGCGGGCGGCACCTCGGTCGCGCGGAGCGGCGCGTATTCCGCGATCACGTCGCCCACCGGCTCGCCGCCCTCGATGCGCTCGTTCTCGACCCGGAGCGCCGCCCCCATCTCGCGCAGCGTCGTGAACAGGCCGGTGCGCAGCGGATTGAGGCCGACATTCTCCACCGCCACGCGCGAGCCCGGCACGAGCAGCGCCGCCACCAGCGGGAAGGCGGCGGAGGAGGGATCGCCCGGCACCCGCACCGCGGCCGCCGCGAGCTCCGGCTGGCCGTCGAGCTCGATCACCCGCCCCTCCGGCGTGTCGGCGACCCGCACCGTGGCGCCGAAGTGGCGCAGCATGTTCTCCGAGTGGTCGCGCGTCGGCTCCGGCTCGATGACGCGCGTCACGCCCGGCGCGCAGAGGCCGGCGAGCAGGCAGGCGCTCTTCACCTGCGCGCTCGCCACCGGCAGGCGGTAGTCGAGCGGCAGCGGGTCGGCCGTGCCCTCGACGGCGAGCGGCAGGCGCCCGCCCTCGCGCGCGGCGAAGCGCGCCCCGATCAGGGAGAGCGGCTCGATCACCCGCCGCATCGGCCGCCGCCGCAGCGAGGCGTCGCCGGTCATCACCGCGAACAGCGGATGGCCCGCGAGCAGGCCGCAGAGCAGCCGTGCCGCGGTGCCGGAATTGCCCATGTCGAGCACGTCCTCAGGCTCGACCAGCCCGCCCACGCCGCGCCCGGCGACGCGCCAGGAGCCCTCGCCGAGCCGTTCCACCTCCGCGCCGAGGGCGCGCATGGCGGCGGCGGTGCGCAGCACGTCCTCGCCCTCGAGCAGCCCCTCGATCGCGGTGGTGCCGACCGCGAGCGCGCCGAACATCAGCGCGCGATGGCTGATGGACTTGTCGCCCGGCACGCGCACCCGCCCGGCGAGCGGGCGCGCGGGCGCGCGGGCGCGCAACGGCCGTCCCTGGCGCGCGGCGGACGGCGCTCCGGCGGCATCGGTGGGGTCGCGAGACATCGCGCGGGGCGTTTGACACGGGCAGGTCCGCGTGGCAATCGGCCCGGCTCCCGTTTCCCGTGCGCGGCGGCCGGCCGCCCTCCGCCGACCGGCGCCGGCCCCCGGCGCGTCCTGCGAGGCACCCCATGGCCAAGCCCGAACTCGGTCTCAAGCGCATCTGCGTCGCCTGCGGCGCGAAGTTCTACGACCTGAACCGCAGCCCCGTGATCTGCCCGAAATGCGCCACCGAGCAGCCGGCCGAGCAGCCGCGCCTGCGCCGCGGCGGCGGCACCGACGAGAGGCTCAAGAAGCGGGCCGTCGCGGGCCCGCTGCCGGAGGGCGAGATCGAGGAGGTCGCCCTCGAGGACGTGGAGGTCGAGGAGGCCGCCCTCGAGGACGCCGAGGAGCTGGAGGACGACACCGAGGCCCTCGCCGAGGACATCGAGGTCGAGCCCGACCGCGACGAGGAGGTCTGAAGGCGCCGCCTGCCGGAGCGGCGCGCCGGATGGCGCTGCGGCCCTCCCTGCGGTAGGGTCGGGCCGAGGGAGGACGAAACCGAGGTGGCGTCAGGGGGGCCGGGGGCTGAGGGCGAGCAGTCCGCGCCGCGGTGGACAATGCCGGTGCGGGCCTACGTGCTGCTGGTGGTGCTGGCGGCCATGCTGCCGGGCCTCCTCCTCGCCGCCATCCTCGCCCATGGCTACGTCAGGGCCGAAACCGGGCGTTTCGAACGCAAAGTGAACGGCGTCGTCTTCGACGCGACCCTGCTCGTCGAACGCGACCTCGCCGACATCATCGCCACCCTGCAGACCCTCGCCGCCTCGCGCGCCCTGGGGAGCGGGGATCTCCCGGCCTTCCTCGACCAGGCGATGCGGGTGAAGGCGCAGGCGCAGTTCGACCTCATCCTGCGCGACCGGGACAGCCGCCCTCTCCTGAACACCGCCGTGTCGCCGGGCAGCGCACTCCCCGAATCCGCCGGCTTGGCGGAGTGGGACGCCGCGGCGCGCGCGACCGGACGTGCGGTGGTCACCGGACACTTCATCGGCAGGCTGTCCGGCAAGCACGCCTACGCCGTCATCGTCCCGGTCTTCCGCGACGGCGAGCTCGCCTATTTCCTGCACGCCGGCCTGCCCGCGACGCGGCTGCGCGCCCTGCTCGCCCAGGCGCGGGTGCCGGAGGGGTGGTCCCTGGCCGTCGTGGACGGCGCCGGGACGGTGCTCGCGCGCGTCCCCGACCACGAGGCGGCGGTCGGGACGCCGGCCCCGAACCCCGGGATGTTCCGCGAGAGGGAGGGCGACGAGGCCGCGGGCTACTTCACGGAGCCGGGCGGCCGCGCGGTCTTCGGGGCGCTCCGCCGTTCCGCCGTCAGCGGCTGGTCCCTGGTCGGCATCGCCCCGGTCGAGCAGCTCCTCGCGCCGATGCGGCGCATGCTCTGGATGGCGGGGGGGCCGGGCGCGGCGCTGATCGCCCTCGCCCTCGCCGGCGCGTGGCTGCTCGGCGACCGGCTTGCCCGGGCGATCCGCCGCCTCGCCGAGCTCGGCGCCGCGGTCGAGGCCGGCGCCTCCGTGCAGGCGCCGCGCACCGGCATTCGCGAGGTCAACGAGGTCGGCGAGGCCCTCGCCAACGCCTCCGCCCGGCTCGCCGCGCGCGAGGCGGAGCGCGAACAGGGCGCCGAGCACCTGCGCCTGATGCTGCGCGAGCTGAACCACCGCGTGCGCAACACCCTGGCCACCGTCGAATCCGTGGTGCGGCTGACCGCCCGCTATGCCTCCGACGTGCCCGAGTACGAGGCGCGGCTCGCCGACCGCATCCGCAGCCTCGCCAAGACGCACGAGCTGCTCACGGAGTCCAACTGGACCAGGACCGGCCTCTACGAACTCCTGCACAGCGAGCTCGCGGCCTACGGGCAGGACGACGGCGCCGGCGGCCAGGTCCGCCTCGACGGCCCGCCGGTGGCGCTGTCGGCGCGCGAGGCCGTCGCGCTCGGCATGCTGGTGCACGAGCTGGCGACCAACGCGGCGAAGTACGGCGCGCTCTCGGTGCCCGAGGGCCGGGTGGAGGTCCGCTGGACGCTGCGCGAGGATCCCGGCGGCGCCCGGCGGCTCGATCTCGTCTGGGCGGAGGCGGGCGGGCCGCCGGTCACCCCCCCGACCCGCCGCGGCTTCGGCACGCAGCTGATCGAGCGCGCCATCGCCCGCGACCTCGGCGCGACGGTGGCGACGGAGTACGCGCCGGAGGGGCTGCGCTTCCGCCTCTCCCTGCCGCTCGCGCGGCCGGCCGGAGCGGGCGAGCCGCCCGCCGCCTGCCAGACGGTGACGGCCTCGTGGATGGACTAGAAGGGGGCGCGGACGGCGCGGCGAGCCCCTTCCGCCGGCGCCGCCGGAGCAAGCGCGGGCGCGCGGACACGGCCCCGGCGGCAGGAGCGGCGGGCGCGGGGTCCCCCGCCCATCCCGCCGTCGCGGTCAGGGCCCGGCTGCCGCCGGCGCGGCGAGCAGCATCCGGTTCATCCGCTCCATCTGCCGCGCGAGGGCCGCGAAGTCCCGCGCGAAGGCCTCGCGCGGGACGCCGTTCGCCGCCAGCGCGTCGCCGATCGCGCCGATGCTCCGGCGCCCGTCCACCCGGGCGAGGATCGCGCCGGCAAGCCGCGGCAGCGGCACCGTCACCCGCAGCCCGTCCCAGGTGACCGGCAGGGCCCCGTCCGGCGGCAGGCCGCGCGCCAGCGCCGCGCCGTCCAGCTCGCGCAGCACCGGCACCGCCTCCGGGTCCGTCCAGTCCGCGGCGACCGGCGGATCGGCGGCGCGCGCGCAGTAGGCGATGTGGATGCCCATGTTGCCGGTGATCGCCTCCGCCAGCGCCGCCCGCTCGACCGGCGAGAGCGCGGCGATCCGCGCCCGCAGCCGCGGATCGGGCAGATACGTCTCCGGCTCGTAGCGCAGCGGCTCGATGAAGGTGACGAGGCGCAGCCCGGCGCGTCCGATCAGGGCGTGCAGCTCCGGCACGGTGAAGGCGCGGTCGCGCGGATTGAGCAGCAGGTCGTAGAGCCCCGCGTCGCCGCCCGTGAGATGATCGGCGAGCCAGGGGTTCTTCCGCAGCCAGGCCGTCTCGGGCAGGTGGCGCCAGAGCCGCCGCGCGGTCTCGATCCGCTGCGCCGGCGGCTCCTCCGGCGGAGCGAGCAGGCGCAGGGCGTCCTGCAGCATGTACACGCCGGTGCGGCCGTGCGGCGCATACACCATCAGCCCGATCCCGCCGCCCGGCGCGAGCGCGGCGGCGAGGGCGGCGAGGCCGGCCTCCGGATCGGGCAGGTGGTGGAGCACGCCGCAGCAGTCGATGTAGTCGAAGGCGCCGAGGCCGAGCGCGGGCAGGTCGAGGAGCGAGCCCTCCACGAAGCGCAGGTTGGAGAGGCCGCGCACCTCCGCCCGCGCCGCCGCGATGCGCCGCGCCGCGGCCGAGCGGTCCAGCCACACCACCTCGCCCGGCCGCCCGGCCCAGGCCATCTGCTGGGCGAGCATGATGGCCCCGTCGCCGGTGCCGCCGCCCGCGACCAGGGCGCGCAGCGGCCGGTCGGCGGGGCGCCGCGCGGCGAAGATCCAGTGGTCTATCTCCCGCAGGTGGCTCGGGCTGCCGACGATCAGCCGCTTCGCCTCGTCGCGCGGGTCGCGGGCGGGATAGGGGAAGGCCTCGTACTGGGCGGCGAGCAGCGCGTCGGTCGCGTCGGCGGGAGCGGGCGGCATGGGCGGTGCATAGGACGGGACCGGCGCGCGCGCCATCCGGCGGGCGGGAGGCAGGCCGCGGCGGGGCGTGCGGTTGATGGCGCGCGCTGCGCTGCGTATCTAGCCGACATGCCCCGTTCCGCCTTCCCGTTGCGTGCCGCGCGGCGGTCGCTGCTGTTCGCCGGCCTCGCGCTGGCCGGCGGCGGCATGGACCCGGCGCTGGCGCAGCAGCACGCCCCCGCCGGCGCCCGGCCGGGCGCCGCCGCGGCGCCGGCGCCGCGGCCGCGGGGCCGCGTCGGCGCCGGGGCCGCGGCCCCCGCCGCCGCCGGCGGGCAGAAGGTCTGCTACGCCTTCGCCCGCGCCGCGCGCAGCGAGCCGCCGCGGCGCGAGGTGCTGCTGATGGTGACCCACCGTGCCGGGCAGAGCCACGACGAGATCGCGATCCGCGCCGGCCACGCCTACCCGCGCACCGCGGCGGAGGTGACGCTGGCGGCCGCGGGGAGGGAGGCGAAGCTCTACACCAACGGCGAGAGCGCCTATGTCCGCGCGGAGGACCGGGGCGCCGTCATCGCCGCGCTGCGCCGCGGGGACGAGGCGGTGGCGCACGGCCCGGGACCGGGCGGGCGCGGCAGCGCGACGGACCGCTTCCCGCTCTCGGGCTTCGCCGCCGCCTACGAGGCGATCTCGCGCGAGTGCCCCGCGCCCGCCCCCCGGGGAGGCCGCCGATGACCGCGCCACAGCCTGCCGGGCAGGAGGAGGCCGAGCGCGCGCGCATCCTCGCCAAGGCCGCGCTCTTCGCCCCGCCCGACGCGACGCTGCCGGACGGGCGGCGCGACCTGGTCGGCCTCTCGCGCGAGGAGCTCGCGGCGGAGATGGCGGCGATCGGCGAGAAGCCGTTCCGCGCCCGCCAGCTCTGGCACTGGATCTACCATCAGGGCGAGACCGACTTCGCGCGGATGACGACCATCGCGAAGCCGCTGCAGGCGAAGCTCGCCGAACGCTTCGTGGTCGGGCGGCCGGCGGTGGCGGCGGCGCGGACCGGCGCGGACGCGACGCGCAAGTGGCTGTTCCGCTTCCGCGACGGCCAGCAGGTGGAGACGGTCTACATCCCCGACCCGGAGGAGGAGCGCGGCGCGGTCTGCATCTCCACCCAGGTCGGCTGCACCCTCTCCTGCCGCTTCTGCCACACCGGGACGCAGAAGCTGGTGCGCAACCTCTCGGCCGCGGAGATCGTCGGCCAGTTCCTGGCGGCGCGCGATTCCTACGGCGAGTGGCCGAGCCCGAAGGACGGCACGCCGCGCCTGCTCTCCAACGTCGTCGTCATGGGCATGGGCGAGCCGCTCTACAACTACGAGAACGTCGCCAAGGCCCTGCGCATCCTGATGGACCACGAGGGCATCGGCCTGTCGCGGCGGCGGATCACGCTCTCGACCAGCGGCGTGGTGCCGATGATGGACCGCTGCGGGGCGGAGCTCGGCGTCAATCTCGCCGTGTCGCTGCACGCGGTGACCGACGCGCTGCGCGACGAGCTGGTGCCGCTCAACCGCAAGTATCCGATCGCCGAGCTGATCGCCGCCTGCCGGCGCTATCCGGGCGCCTCCAACGCGCGGCGCATCACCTTCGAGTACGTGATGCTGCGCGGCGTCAACGATTCGGAGGCCGAGGCGCGCGAGCTGGTGCGGCTGATCAAGGGCATCCCGGCCAAGGTCAACCTGATCCCGTTCAACCCCTGGCCGGGCAGCCCCTACAGGACCAGCACGCCGGAGGCGATCCGGCGCTTCGCCGAGATCGTCAGCGCGGCGGGCTACGCGAGCCCGGTGCGCCGCCCGCGCGGGCGCGACATCCTCGCCGCCTGCGGGCAGCTGAAGACGGAGAGCGAGCGGACGGCGCGGGGCAAGGCCGCGGCGGCCTGAGCCGCCGCCGGCGGGCGCCCGCGCCGCGCCTTCGTCATCTCCCGCGGGACCGGCGGCCGCACCCTCCGCGTCGCGCCGTCCCGCCCGGCCGGCCGGCGCCGCGGCGGGCGGCGACCGGCCGAGGGGATCGCCTCAGTGCGTCCGCTCGACGCACATCGCGATGCCCATGCCGCCGCCGATGCAGAGCGTGGCGAGGCCGCGCTTCGCCCCGCGCCGGCGCATCTCGTAGAGCAGCGTCGTCAGCACCCGCGCCCCGGAGGCGCCGATCGGATGGCCGAGGGCGATGGCGCCGCCGTTCACGTTCACCTTCGCCGGGTCGAGGCCGAGGCCCTTGTTCACCGCGCAGGCCTGCGCCGCGAAGGCCTCGTTCGCCTCGACCAGGTCGAGGCTCGCGACGTCCCAGCCCGCCTTCTCCAGCGCCTTGCGGGAGGCCGGGATCGGCCCGGTGCCCATGATCGCCGGGTCCACGCCCGCCGTCGCCCAGCTCACGATCCGCGCCATCGGCGTGATGCCGCGCCGCGCGGCCTCGGCGGCGCTCATCACCACCACCGCCGCGGCGCCGTCGTTGATGCCGGAGGCGTTGCCCGCCGTCACCGTGCCGTCCTTCTGGAAGGCCGGGCGCAGCTTGGCCAGCACCTCCACCGTGGTCTCGGGCTTCGGATACTCGTCGGTGTCCACCACCACGTCGCCCTTGCGGCCCTTCACCGTGACCGGCGCGATCTCGTCGCGGAAGCGGCCGGACCGGATCGCCTCGCCGGCGCGGCGCTGGCTCTCGGCGGCGAAGCGGTCCTGCTCCTCGCGCGTGATCTGGAACTTCTGGGCGACGTTCTCCGCCGTGTTGCCCATGTGGTAGCCGTGGAAGGCGTCCCACAGCCCGTCCTTGATCATCGTGTCCACGAGCGCGAGGTCGCCCATCTTCTGCCCGGCGCGCAGATGGGCGCAGTGCGGCGCCTGGGTCATGCTCTCCTGGCCGCCGGCGACCATGATCGCGGCGTCGCCGTTCGCGATCTGCTGCGCCGCCAGCGCCACCGCGCGCAGGCCGGAACCGCAGAGCTGGTTGATGCCGAAGGCGGTGCGCTCGAACGGGATGCCGGCGGCGACGGCGGCCTGGCGCGCGGGGTTCTGGCCGGCGCCGGCGGTCAGGATCTGGCCCATGATGACCTCGTCCACCTCCTCCGGCCGCACCCCGGCCCGCTCCATCGCCGCCTTGATAGCCACGCTGCCGAGCGCGTGGGCGGGAAGGGAGGCGAAGGCCCCGTTGAAGCTGCCGACCGGCGTGCGGGCGGCGGAGGCGATGACGATCTCGGTCATGGCGGGCGATCTCCCGGGGAAATGTTGCGCCGCGATATCTCGGGCCCGGCCGCCACCTTACAACCTGCGCAGCCAGCCGAGCAGGGGCTTCCACAGCGCATCCTCCGCCCCCCCGCCGGCCACCATGCCGATATGGCCCGCCGCCGCCTGGTGCACGGTCGCGTGCGGCAGGCGGCGCGCCAGCGCCAGGGCCGAGGGCGGCGGCACGATCCGGTCGCGATGGGGGATGGCGAGGAAGGCCGGCCCCGTCCAGCCCGCCGGATCCACCACCGCCCCGGTCACCCGCCAGGCCAGCCTGCCGGGCTCGTTCCGCCCGTACCAGCCGCCGAGGCACTCCCGCGCCACCGGGGCGGCGAGCGGCACCCCGTCGTTCAGCCAGTCCTCCAGCGCCACGAACAGGGCCGCCCGCTCGCTCGCCGGATCGAGCCGCGCGAAGGCGCGGAACTTCGCGGCCACCGACCAGGGATCGAGCGCCGCGAACAGCGCCTGGATCGCGTCCACCGGCAGCGCGCCATGCGCCTCGAGCACCGGCTCCAGCGCCGGCAGCAGGGCGGCGAGCGCCCGCCCCCGCCCGGCCTCGGCGGCGTGGAAATCCCACGGCGTCGCCAGCAGCGCCAGCGCGCGCACCCGGTCGGGCCGCCGCAGCGCCGCCGCCAGCGCCAGCAGCCCGCCCATGCAGTAGCCGACCAGGACCACCGGCTCGCGCACCGCCGCCAGCGCGCGCTCCAGCCGCCCCGCGATGTAGTCGCTCAGGGTGAAGCCGCGCTCCGTCTCCCCCGGCCAGCCCCAGTCGAGCAGCAGCGGCCGCAGGCCGCCCTGGGCGGCGAGGAAGCGCAGCAGCGAGCGCCCCGGCGCGAGGTCGAGCACATAGGCCCGGTTGATCAGCGAGGGCACGAACAGCGCCGCGAGGCGCCCCGCGGCACGCCCGCCCGCCGGCGGCGCGAAGTCCAGCAGCCGGCTGCCGCCCTCGCTCCAGATCGCCGGCGGGTCGGCCAGCGCCCGGGCGTAGGGATGGCGCCGATAGGCCGCGATGCCCGCGAGCAGCGCGCGGTCCGCACGCCGGAGCCGGCGCAGCACCGCGGCGCGGAACGCCTCAGGCCGATGGCCTCCGGCGGCGAGGGCGGCGGCGATCCGGCTCGCCTCCGCCTGCGCGGCCCTCGAGAGCGGCGAGCCGGCGCTCGAGTTCGGCCAGGCGGGCGGCCAGGGCAGCCCGCTCCGGGTCGGCGCCGTGGCCGCCGCCGCCAGGCCGCGCAGCGTCGCCAGGCCCAGATGCAGCGGCAGGGGCCGCGGCCCGCGGCGGCGCAGCGGCGCCGTCATGCGGCGGACGCTCCGCCCGGCCCTCCCGCGCCGCGGCGAAGCCGAAGGGCGCCATCGCCGGCCCCGCCCCGCGCCGCATCGCGCCCGCCGGCGCCGCCGCCAGGGCGGCGCGCAGCCACGCGGCCCAGACCGCCACTCCCTCGGCCCAGAGTTCGGCCGCCTCCGGATCCGCCATCCAGCCGGCGATCTCGCTCTGCCACAGGGTGATCCAGTCCTCCGCCAGCCGCTCCAGCTCGTCCTCGGGCGCGTCTCCCATCCGGCCTCCTCACCGCGGCGCAGCCCGGGTCATGGCGCCGGAAGCGGGCCGCGGAGGCGGCGCCGCGCCAGGACGGGCCGCCGCCGCGCCGCCGCGGCGACCGCAGGAGGCGTTCCTGCTGCGTCGCGGAAAATCGGCTTCCGCCGGGCCGCCGCAAGCCCCATCTTATCCATCGAAGCGCGATCATACCGAACGAACGGACGGGACGGCGAGCATGGCCCAGAGCGGCTCCCAGCGCAGCACGATCCGAGGCGCCCACGCACCGGAAGAGGCGGGCGGCGCGGGCGGACCCGAAGGCGGCGCCCGGGACCAGGCGCGCGCCGCGCCGGTTGTCGTCAAGAAATACGCCAACCGCCGCCTCTACAACACCGAAGCGTCGAGCTACGTCACGCTGGAGGATCTCGCCCGCATGGTCCGGCAGGGGCGGGAATTCGTCGTCTATGACGCCAAGTCCGGCGAGGACATCACCCGCTCCGTCCTCACTCAGATCATCGTCGAGGAGGAGAGCAAGGGCCAGAACCTGCTGCCGACCGCCTTCCTGCGCCAGCTCATCGCCTTCTACGGCGACAGCCTGCAGTCGCTCGTGCCGCGCTATCTCGAATTCGCCATGGCCGGCTTCGCCCGCCAGCAGGAGCAGATGCGCCGCGCCATGGAGCAGACCATGGGCGGGTTCGGCCTGCCCTTCCCCTCCCCCCCCTTCCCCAGCATCGAGGAGATGGGCAAGCAGAACATGGCGATGCTGGAGCGCGCCATGAGCCTGTTCTCCCCCTTCCGCCCTCCGCCGGCCGAGGGGGCGCCGCGGCCGCAGGAACCCCCGGCGGCCCGGCGCGAGGAGGGCGAGAGCGTCGAGTCGCTCAAAGCCGAGGTCGAATCGCTGCGGCGCCAGCTCGCCGAGTTGCGCGCCGCCAGGACCGGGGCCAAGGAAAGCCCGTAAAGGTTTCCACCCCCCGGTTCGCTCACGCCTTTGTCATGCGCGCCAGGGTGGAACCCTCCTCATGTTGGCGCATTTCTCGGTTTGCGCACACCGTCCCGGGGACCGAGAGGTAGCCATGCCGACGACGACGGAAACCGAGCCGCCCCGCGCCACGCGCGGCGCCGCTCAGGCTGGCGGACAGGCCGGCGAGAAGCCGGGTCAGAGGGCGAGCGCCGCGGACCGGCACGTCGGTGCCCGGATCCGCGAGCGCCGGATCATGATGGGCCTGTCCCAGCAGCAACTGGCGAAGATGATCGGCGTGACCTATCAGCAGGCCCACAAGTACGAGCGCGGGCTCAACCGCATCTCCGCGGGCCGGCTGTTCGAGATCGCCCAGGTGCTCGGCGTGCCGGTCTCCTGGTTCTTCGAGGGCCTCGGAGAGGCCGGCCCGGCGCAGGAAATGACGCCGCGCCAGCGCATGTGCCTGGAGCTCGCGCGCAACTTCGCCCTGATCGACAACGAGAAACACCAGGAGGCGCTGAGCCAGATGGCCCGCGCCCTCGCCGCACAGTCCCAGGCCGCGGGCGGAGCGGCGGCGCAGGAGCGCGACAAGCAACCGCCCGCGGGCGGTCGGCATTAGGGCCGTTGCGCGCGGCAACGGCACCGGCTCGGCGGCTGCCTAGTGGATTGACGCTCCCGGCGGCCTCCCGGCGTCCGCGACCCGCTCTGGGCTGAGAGGAGCGCCGCGCCGGGCGCGCGCCGCTCGCCGCCGCGGCCGCTGGCGTCCATGCCGGGATGCCGCCGCGCGTCTCCAGCCCCTTTCCTTCCGGCGCGCGGCCCGTCGCTCCGGTGTCCCGATCCCGCCTCGCCGCCCCGCTGCCGCTGCTCGCCGCCGCCTGCTTCGCCGCCGGGGCCGGCGCGCGCATGGTCGAACCCCTGCTGCCGTCGCTGGCGCGGGAGTTCGCGGTCTCGCTGAGCGGCGCCTCGGCGCTGGTGGCCGGCTTCACCCTCACCTACGGCGCGGGGCAGATCGTCACCGGCCCGCTCGGCGACCGGTTCGGCAAGCTGCCGGTGATCGGCGCGGCGCTGCTGCTCTATGCGGCGAGCCTGCTGCTCTGCGCGCTCGCGCCGGACCTCGCGGCCCTGGTGGCGCTGCGGGCCCTCTCCGGGGCGGTGGCCGGAGCGGTGATCCCCCTCGCCTTCGCCTGGGTCGGCGACAGCGTGCCCTACGAGCAGCGCCAGGCCACGCTGAGCCGCGTGCTGACCGGCATGGTGCTGGCGCAGCTCCTCGCCGGCCCGATCGCCGGCATCGCCGCCGAGATGTACGGCTGGCGCGCGGCCTTCGCGAGCCTCGGCGCGGTCGCGCTCGTCGTCGGCGCGCTGGTGCTGCGCCGCGCCGCCCCGGAGCCGGCCGGCGCCGGCGCCGGCGGGCTCGGCCTCGCGCGCCACCTCGAACTGCTGCGCCGGCCGGGGGCACGGCGCCTGCTCGTCAGCGGCGGCCTCGAAGGCGCCCTGCTCGTCGGCGGCGCCTATCCCTTCGTCGGCTCCTTCGCCATCGAGCGGCTCGGCCTCTCCACCTCCGAGGCCGGGCTGCTCGTCGCCTGCTTCGGCCTCGGCCTGTTCGCCTACACCCGCGCCGCGCCCGTCCTCGTCCGCCGCCTCGGCGAGCGGCGCATGGTGGCGGCCGGCGGGACGGCGCAGGCGGCGGCGCTCGCGGGCCTCGCCCTCGCCCCGGGCTGGGAGGCGGCGGCCATGCTGCTCGCGCTTGCGGGTCTCGGCTTCTACATGCTGCACGGCGTGCTGCAGGCACGCGCCACCGAGGCGATGCCCGAGGCGCGCGGCACCGCGGTCGCCGCCTTCGCCCTCGTGCTGTTCACCGGCCAGGGGATCGGCGCCACCGCCTTCGGGGCGCTGATCGCGGCGACCGATTTCCGCCTCGCCTTCGGCCTCGCCGCGCCGGCGGCGGTGGCGCTCGCGTTCTGGACCCGCGCCGGGCTGCCGGCACCGGCGGGAACCCGCGGCGCCCCGGGCTCTTGAGGCGGGCGTCCCTCCCGCGAGAGGCCCCGCCTGCCCGCGACGCCGCGGCTCCGGCCGCCGTCCCGGCAGAGGATCGTGATCGCCCGCGCGGGTTCCGGCAGCGGCCTGGCCACGGCCCGCCTGGCCGCGCAGCGCCGCCGTGGCGCTCGCCGCGCGCAGCGCGGCCGCGCCGTCAGCCGGCCCTGGCCGCCCGGTGCGCCTCGAAGAACGGCGTCGGGCGGATGATGCGGTTCTCCATCTTCAGCAGCAGGCCGCGCTCGCCGACCTTCTTCAGGTAGGCCTGCCAGGCCGGGTCGGCCGCCATCGCCGCGCGCCGGCGCTCGCGGTCGCCCTGGTCGGCGTAGCCCCACATGTGCACCACCGTGTTCAGCGCCCCCTCGACGGTGGTGTACCAGCCGACGCAGTTCTCGAGATACTTGAGCTGGATCGGCCAGCCCTCGGCCTCGTAGAGGGCGACGAACTCCGCCACCTTGTTCGGCAGGCAGGTGTAGATCCTGAGGTCCACGATCATGGCGGCGCGTCGCCTCCCTACTGCAGCTCGATCGGGGTGAGGTCCTGGAACCAGCTCTGCGCGCTGGTGAAGCCGCGCACCCGTCGCGTCATGGCGCGCGGGTTGAGGTCGTGCACGATCCAGAGCCAGGGCGGGTTGTCCACCAGCCGCTCGTGCGCCGTGCGCAGGAGCTGCGCGATGCGCTCCGGGTTGCGCTCCGTCTCCAGCGCGGCGAAGGCGCGGTCGAAGGCCTCGTCCCGCCAGTGGCCCGAATTCGACCCGCGCGGCGAGAAGTTGGAGGAGAGGAACCAGCGCGCGA
The DNA here is from genome assembly GCF_019458025.1 of Caldovatus aquaticus. Taxonomy (GTDB): domain Bacteria; phylum Pseudomonadota; class Alphaproteobacteria; order Acetobacterales; family Acetobacteraceae; genus Caldovatus; species Caldovatus aquaticus. Next base: position 14,344 of record NZ_JAHZUY010000068.1, read on the forward strand.
AGGCCGAGGGGTCGGAGGAGTAGAGCGAGATGTTCACCGCATCCGCGCCGAGCCATTGCGGCTGGTCGGGCGGGAAGCGCAGCGCGGCGAGCAGCGTGTTCCACTCCACCACCTCGAAGGCGACCTCGACGCCGCAGTGCTCGCGCAGGCTCTGCTGCAGGAACTCGTTCATCGGCAGCGGCAGCATCTGCCCCGAGCCGGAGGTGGAGATGCCGACCTTGAGGCGCAGCGGCCGCTGCGCGGAATAGCCCGCCTCGGCGAGCAGCGCCCGCCCGCGCGCCGGGTCGAGCCGGTAGCGGTGCTGCGGGCTGCCGAACAGCGGGTCGTTCGCCTTGACGAAGCCGACCGAGGGCTCGGCGGTGCCGTTGAGCAGCGTCACCATGCCCTCGCGGTCTATGCAGTAGTTGAGCGCCTGGCGCACCCGCACGTCGGCGACCGGGCTGCCCGCCCGGCCGACGGCGAAGATCCAGGGCCAGACATGCGGGTAGGAGTTGGTGACCACCTGGAAGCCGGCCTGGCGCAGGCTCGGGATGGCATCGGGCGGCGGCACCTCGATCCAGTCCACCTGGCCGGAGCGCAGCGCGGCGAGGCGCGTGTTCGCCTCCGGCATCGGGATCAGCACGATGCGGTCGAGCCTGGCGCGGCGCTGCGCGTCCCAGTAGGTGTCGTTGCGGGTGAGCTCCGCCTGCTGGCGCGGCACGAAGCGGGAGAGGCGGAACGGCCCGGTGCCGGCCGGCGGCAGCGCGGCGACGCGGCCCCAGTCGCGCCCCGCCTGCTCGAAGGAGTGGGGCGAGGTGATCAGCACGTAGACGACCAGGTAGGGCCAGTAGGAGACGGGCCGCGTCGTCACCGTCTCCACCGTGAAGTCGTCCACCTTGCGGTAGGACTCGAGCACGGGGATGCGGCCGCGGGTGATGGCGCTGCCGGCGGGGTCGAACTGCGGGCTGTCGTTGCGGAAGAAGCGGTCGAGGTTCCAGATCACCGCGTCGGCGTTGAACGGCGTGCCGTCGTGGAAGGTGACGCCGCGGCGGAGGTGGAAGCGCCAGACGCGCGGGTCGGCCTCGTCCTGCTCCCAGCGCTCGGCGAGGCCGGGGCGCAGGCCGGCGACCACGTCGGCGCGCGAGAGGTCCCACAGCACCAGCGATTCGAAGATCGGGTAGCCGAGGAAGCGCATCCCCTCGAAGCCGTTGTTCGGCATCCCGGTGGTGGTCGGGACGTCGGTCGCGGTCATGGCGATGCGCAGGGTGCGCGGCTGCTGGGCCGCGGCCGGCGCGGGCAGCCACGCCGCCGCTGCCGCCGCCAGGAGCCCCGCGCCGACCGCGGCGCCCACGGTCCTCGTCCCGACTGCGGCGCGCGACGCGCGCCGCGGCGGAGTGCGCTCTCGATCCGTCATGCGAAGTCTCTCCCGAAGGGTCTGCCGGTGGTCCGGATGCCGGGCCGGGATCGCCCCGCGGCGGGCCCGGTGCCCGGATCGCTGCAAGCCATGTGCCACCAGGGCGCCGAGCCGGTCCGCAGGCGCGGCCCGCCTCGCCGGCCCGGCGGCTCAGCGCCGCGGGAAGTCCCGGTAGTCGCCGGTCTCGCGGTTGAGCACGATGGTCCCGTCGGTGCGCATGTAGCCGTAGGGAGCCAGCTCGTTGCGGCCGACCGTGATCGGCGTGTCGGGCACGCCGGAATACTCGCCTCCGGCCATCAGCCCCTCGCCGTCGCAGCCGGCGAGGCCGAGCAGGGCTGCCGCCGCCAGTGCCAGCGGCGCGCGGAAGGCGCCACGGCGACGAGGGGCGGCCGGTGCGGCAGTCGCGTTCGGCATGCGTGTCCTCTCCCTTGCGCCGCCGGCCGGGCGCCCCTGCCGCCACCGGTCCCGACGCGGGCCCGGGCAGCGCACGGACGCGCCGCGATCCGCGCCGGACGCGGCGGCTCGCCCCACGATAATCGGTTCCGCCCGGCGCGGATACCCGGCGGACCGCCGCCCGGCACTGCCGCGGCCGCCCGGTCCCGCGGCCTGCGGGGCTACTCGACCCGGATGTTCGCCTCGCGGATGACCTTGCCCCACATCTCGCTGTCGCGCGCGAGGGTCTGGCGCAGCGCCTCGCCGTCGCCCGGCCAGGCCTCGACCCCCTGCTCGGCCATGCGCGCGCGCACCGTCGCGTCGGTGGTCGCCGCCCGCAGCGCGCCGCCGAGCTTCGCCGCCACCGCTCCCGGCAGCCCCGCCGGACCGAACAGGCCCTGCCAGAACACCGTCTCGAAACCGGGCAGCGCCTCGGCCACGGGGGGCAGCTCCGGCAGGACCGCGACGCGGTTCGCCGAGGTCACGGCGATGCCGCGGGTCTTGCCCTCGCGCACCGAGGGGAGCGCCTCCTGCACCGCCGCGAACATCGCCTGGATGCGCCCGGTCTGGATGTCGAGCAGCGCCTGCGCGCCGCCGCGATAGGGCACGTGCACCACGTCGATCCCGGCGCGGCTGCGGAAGAGCTCGAGCGTCATGTGGTTGATCGCCCCGATCCCCGAGCTGCCCCAGCTCAGCTTGCCCGGATTGGCCTTGGCGTAGGCGATCAGCTCGGCGGTGCTGCGCGCCGGCACGCTCGGGTGGAGATGCAGCACGAAGGGCGAGCGGGTGGCGGTGCCGACCGGGGTGAAGGCGCGCAGCGGCTCCCGCGGCTGCACATGCGGCTGCAGCGCCGGCAGCACCGCGAGCGAGGTGGTGCCCATCAGCAGCGTGTAGCCGTCCGGCCGCGCCGCGGCGACGTAGGCGTTGGCCACCGCGGTGCCGGCGCCGGGGCGGCTCTCGACCACGATCGGCTGGCCGAGTTCGGGCTCCATGCGCGCGGCGATCAGGCGGGCGCCGAAATCCGTCGAGCCGCCCGGCGGATAGGGATTGACGATGGTGACGGAGCGGCTGGGGAACGGCGCGTCCTGGGCGGCGGCGCGGCGCAGCACCGCAGGCATGGCGAGGCCCGCCCCGGCGGCGGCGAAAAAGGTGCGGCGGCGCGGCGGCATGATCGCGATCCTCCCTGCCCTGGTCGTTGGCCCCAGACTGGACGCATCGCCGTCCGGCGATCAAGGCTCGCGAGCGCGCCTTCGCAGCGCCGGCAAGCGGCGTTCTCCCGCGGAGCCGGGGGCGGCGGTCGCCCGCCCGGCCGGCTGCCCTGCCGTCCGGGGGCAGCACGGCCCCTTTCTGCGGGCGGCAGGGCCCCGGAGGAGCCGCCGGCTCGCCCGTTCCGCCCCTCGCCCGTTCCGCCCAGCGAACGCGCCGCGCCGGGAGGGGCGGGCCGGATCGCGCGGATCGGCAAGGTCCGCCCCCCCGCGGGCATCCCCGCGGCCCGTGATGTCACGCCCGCGCCACAGTATGATGCGACCGTCGCGCCCGATGCCGCGAATCCGCGGGCCGGCACGGCCCCGCCCGCGCCGGGGCTGCCGCCGCGCCAGGAAAGGACGCACCCGTGACCGTCGCCAGGAGCCCGACCTTCCGCCGCCAGCTCGGCATCGGCTGCGCCGCAGCGGCGCTGCTGCCGATGCTGGCGGCGCCGGTCTCCCTCCCTGCCCGCGCCCAGACGGCGAAGGACGTAGCGCCGGCCGAGGCACCGCCGGCGGCGCCCCCCGCGGACGGCGCTCCCGACGCCACGCCGCTCCGCGAGGTGCAGGAGGTCCCCGATCCGCCGGCGCGCGTCGGCCGGATCGCGCGCCTGCAGGGCAACGTCTCCTTCCGCCTGCCGGAGCAGGACGAGTGGATCCCGGCGGAGCCGAATTTCCCGGTGACCGCGGGCAACGCGATCTGGACCGAGCCGGGCGCCCGCGCCGCGGTGCAGATCGGGCGCAGCAACCTGGCGCTCGACGGCGGCACCGACCTGCAATTCGCCGTCATCGACGAGACGACGGTGCTCGCCACCATGCCGCAGGGGACGGTCTATGCCCGGCTGCGCGACCTCGCGCCGGGCGAGACGGTGCAGCTCGTCACCCCCAAGGCCCAGGTCACGCTGGAGCGCGCGGGCCGCTACCTGGTCGAGGCCGGCCCCGGCCCGGAGGCGCCCGAGGCCCCGGTGCGGATGGCGGTCTACGAGGGCAGCGCGGTGGTCGCGGTCGCGGGGCTCGAGCCGACCCGGCTCGCCGCCGGCCAGGCGGTGCTGATCCCGCCCGGAGGCGCGCCGCCCCGGATCATCCGCGCCAGCGCCGTCGGCTCGCCGCTGATCGCCTGGGCGGCCCAGCTCGAGCCGCGCGTCGTCCCGCCGCGCAGCGCCGCGCTGATGACCGGCGTGGACGACCTCGGCCGGTACGGCCGCTGGGCGCGCCACCCCGAATACGGCGACGTCTGGTACCCGCCGCCGGAGCCGGGCTGGGCGCCCTACAGCGCAGGCCGATGGGTCTGGCGCGACCCCTGGGGCTGGACCTGGGTGGACGAGCGGCCCTGGGGCTACGTCACCTCGCACTACGGCCGCTGGGTGCAGATCGGCGAGGCCTGGGCCTGGGCGCCGGCGCCCGTCGTGGTGGTGGCGGAGCCGGCCTACGTCGTCGCCCCCCGGCCGGTCTGGGCGCCGGCGCTCGTCGCCTTCGTCGGCGGCGTGGCGATCGGCGCCGCCGCCGCGGGCTGGGCACGGCCGGTGGCCTGGATCCCGCTCGGCCCGCGCGAGCCCTACTACCCCTGGTACCGCTGCTCGCCGGCCTACGTCCGCAACGTCAACCTCCGCTACGTCACCAACATCACCCAGGTCACCAACACCTGGAACCAGGTGATCGTGAACCGCCGGGCCGTCGGCCAGGCGCCGGGGCCGGGGGCGCCGCCGGGCGGCATCCCGGGCCTCGATCCGCGCCGGCTGGCGAACCGCCGGGCGGCGATCGCCGTGCCGGCGGAGACCCTGATCGGCGCGCGGCCGGTGCGGCCCGCGGCGCAGCGGCTCGATCCCGGGACGCTCGGCGGCGTCCCGGCGCCGATCGGCGCGCCGCCGGTGCCGCCGGCGCGGCAGACGCCGGGCGTGACGCCGCGCACAGCGCAGCGCCTCGGCGCTCCGCTCCCGGATGCGCCGGGGGTCGGCGGGCCGCCGCGGGCGCCGGGTCCGCCGCCGGCGCGGCACGCCGCACTGCTCGGGCGCGGGACGCCGCCGGATGGTCC
>NZ_JAHZUY010000069.1 GCF_019458025.1 Caldovatus aquaticus
CCATCGGCGCCGCGTCGTAGGGCGGCCGCCCGCCGCGGCTGCGGTCCGCCCGCGGCAGCGCCGCCTCGAGCTCCGCACGGAACGCCTCGAAATCCACCACGGCGCGCAGCCGTTCCAGCGGGCCGCCAGAGGCCGAGAGCCAGCGCAGACGCTCCTCCGCGTCGAACAAACGCGCCTGCCCCGCCATGCCGCGCCCCCGCCATCACCAGTCGAAGCGAATCAGATCACACCGCGTCGGGACCAGAGGTTTTTCGAGGCGTCCACCTGCCCTGCACCGCCATGAACCTCCGCCGCGCCGAACGCCTCCTCGCCTGACAGGCGACGCGCGTCCCCCGGCCTGCCGCCAGACACCGAAACCGAACACAAAGGCCGCTTCCAGGCCGCCCTCACACCTGCCTCACCCGATCGGGCGCGTTTCGCAGGGGTCTCCCCTGCCCGGCCCGCCGCCGCCGACCGGGCCACGCGGCCTTGCCGAACCGCCCCCCCGCCCCCTACTCTGCGCCCTGCCCCGGCGGCGCCCGCCGCCGGCGGAGTCCCGGGCGATGTCCGTCCCGGCGCGCGGCGCCGGCCGGGCCGCCGCGGCCGGGACCTTCGGCCTGGGTGAGCGCCGCCAGCGCGGCGCGGCCCGCGTTTTGCCGGATGTCTCCGACCGCCGCGCCGACGCGCCCCGCTCCGCCGGCACGGGACCTGCGGCGCGCACCGGAACAGCGCGCGCCGTCGCCGGCCCGCCTGCGCCTGCGATGCCGTCCGGCCGGAGCCGGGCGGCCCTCGCGAGGGCTCCCGGGGCAGTCGCCGAGGCGCACCAACCCCGGGCCGACGCCGCGCGCCCCTTGCGCGCGCAGCACCGGCCCACCGAACGAGGACGACGGAGCGCCGCCGCCGCATGCTGCAGACCGACGCGCCGCGCGACGCCACCCCGCCCCGCTCGGGCCTCGCCACCCCGATCCGCCGCCCGACCCTCCCGACCGCGGGACCCGGCGGCGCGGAGCAGACACCCCGATGACCAAGCGCATGCTGATCGACGCCCGCTACCCGGAGGAGACCCGGGTGGTGGTGATGGACGGCAACCGGCTGGAGGAGTTCGACCTCGAGACCGCGCACCGCCGCCCGCTCAAGGGCAACATCTACCTCGCCAAGGTGGTGCGGGTGGAGCCCAGCCTGCAGGCCGCGTTCGTGGACTACGGCGGCAACCGCCACGGCTTCCTCGCCTTCAGCGAGATCCATCCCGACTACTACCAGATTCCGGTCGCCGACCGGCAGCGCCTGCTCGAGATGCAGGCCGCCGAGGCCCGCGCCGAGGCCGAGGCCGAGGAGGAGGAGGCGCTGCGCGCCGAGGCCGGCCACGCCGAGGCGGCCGAAGGGAAGGCGGAAGCGGCGGAAGCGGAAGCAGAAGCGGAAGCGGCCGCCGCGGCGACGGGCGAGGCCGAGGCGACCGGCGCCGCCCCGGCCGGAGCGGCGCCCGCGGAGGCGCCTGCCGCCGCTCCCCCGCTCCCCGCCGGTGCCGCGCAGGCCGAGGCCGCGGGCGCCGCCGAACCGCCTGCCGAGGGCGCCGAAGCGCCGGCAGGCGCCGGCGGCCCCCCGGGCGCCACGCCGCCCGTCTCCGGCGCCATGCCGATGACCCGGACGGACGACCGCATCCGCGGGACCGTCCCGCCGGACGCCGCCGCCGAGGCCGCCGAAGACCACATGGCCCCGGCCGGCGCCGTCGAGACCGTCACGCTCGCGGGGACGACCGCCCCCGCCGCCGGGCCGGCCCCGTCCGTCCCGCCCGCCGCCGAGGCCCCCGCCGCCGAGGCTTCCGCGGCCGCGCCGGAGACCGCGGCCGAGGCCTTCCCGGCCGCCGCCGAGGCGGAGGCCGGGCGCGGCGGGGCGGGGGGCCGCCCCGCCGCGACGGCGGCGGGGGCGCCCCCCGGCGCCGGGGAGGGCGAGGCGGAGGGCGGCGCGCGCGACGACTCCGAATCCGAGCCCGCCGAGGAGCTGCCGCCGCCGCCCGAGACGCTCGGCGGCGAGGGCGCCGCCGCCGACGCCGAGGAGGAGGCGCGCCGCGAGCGCCGCATCCCGCCGCGCTTCCTCCGCCAGTACAAGATCCAGGAGGTCATCAAGCGCCGGCAGATCATGCTGGTGCAGGTCGTCAAGGAGGAGCGCGGCTCGAAGGGCGCGGCGCTGACGACCTACATCTCCCTCGCCGGCCGCTTCTCCGTGCTGATGCCGAACTCGCCGCGCGGCGGCGGCGTCTCGCGCAAGATCACCTCCGCCGCCGACCGCAAGCGGCTGCGCGAGATCATCGACGAGCTCGGCCTGCCGGAGGGGATGAGCCTCATCATCCGCACCGCCGGCGCCAACCGCCCCAAGGCCGAGATCAAGCGCGACTGCGAGTACCTGCTGCGCCTCTGGGACTCGATCCGCGAGCGCACGCTGCAGTCCACCGCCCCGGCGCTGATCTACGAGGAGGCGGACCTCATCAAGCGCTCGATCCGCGACGTCTACGGGCGCGACATCGAGGAGATCATCGTCGAGGGCGAGGACGCCTACCGCGAGGCGCGCGAGTTCATGCGCATGCTCATGCCGAGCCATGTGCGCAAGATCCAGCTCTACCGCGACCCGGTGCCGCTGTTCGTCCGCTACGGCGTGGAGCAGCAGCTCGAGGCGATGTATTCGCCGGTGGTGCAGCTCAAGTCGGGCGGCACCATCGTCATCCACCAGACCGAGGCGCTGGTCGCGATCGACGTGAACTCGGGCCGCGCCACCCGCGACCGGCACATCGAGGACACCGCGCTCAAGGTCAACCTCGAGGCCGCGGACGAGATCGCCCGCCAGCTCCGCCTGCGCGACCTCGCCGGGCTGATCGTGATCGACTTCATCGACATGGAGTCGGCGAAGCACGACGCCATGGTGGAGCGGCGCCTCAAGGAGGCGCTGAAGCACGACCGCGCGCGCATCCAGGTCGGCCGGATCAGCCATTTCGGCCTGCTCGAGATGAGCCGGCAGCGGCTGCGCCCCTCGCTCGCCGAGCATGCCTTCGTCACCTGCTCCTACTGCCAGGGCCGCGGCCAGGTGCGCAGCATCGAGAGCAGCGCGCTCGCCGTGCTGCGCGCGATCGAGGAGGAGGGCGCGAAGCGGCGCGCCGCCGAGATCGCCGTGCGCGTCGCGCAGCCGCTCGCGCTGTTCCTGCTCAACCGCCGCCGCGACCGGCTCGCCGCCATCGAGGCGCGCTACAACATGCGCGTGACGTTCGAGGTGGACGACACTCTGGTCCCGCCGGCGCTGCGCATCGAGCGCGTCCGGCCGCAGACCGCCGCGCTGCCGGGCGCCGAGTCGCCGGCGCCGAGCGCGGCGCTCCGCATGGACTACGCGCCCGAGCCGGAGGAAGCCGAGGAGGCCGCCGAGCCGGCCGCCGAGGAGGCGGCGCCCGAGGCGGCGGGCGAGGCCGCCCCGGCGGAGGCGGAGCCGGTCCGCGCGGCCGGCGAGGCCGAGGGCGAAGGGGCGAAGCGCCGGCGGCGGCGGCGGCGCCGGCGCAGCGGGCGGCGCGAGGAGGGCGGCGCGCCCCTCGCCGCCGAACGGGCGGCCGAAGGCGCGCCCGCCGAGCCTGGCGAGGAGGAGTACGAGGAGGAGCAGGCCGCAGCCGAGGCCACCGCGCCGGGCGAGGCGGAGCAGCCGGCGGCCGCCGCGGAGGAGGAGGCGGAAGGCCGGCCGGGCGAAGACGAGGAGGAGGGGGAGGAGCGGCGCAACGGCGGCCGCCGGCGCCGCGGCCGGCGCGGCGGCCGCCGTCGGCGCCCCGAGCTGGAGAGCGAGGCGGTGGCCCGCGGCCGGGCCGGGCCGGAGCGGCTCGCGTCCGAAGCCGCCGCCTCCGCTCCCCCGCCGGCCGTCGCGCAGCCCGCCGCGGCCCCGCCGGCGGCGCGGTATGGCGGCCCGACCCCGGCCGATCCCTTCGCGGGCCACATCGAGGACATCTACGAGGCGATGGCGGCCGCCGAGGCGGCTGCCGAGGCCGCGGCCGCGGCGCGCCGGGCTTCGCCGCCCGAGGCGTCCCCCGCCGCGCCGCAGAGCGCCCCGGAGGCCGCGGCAGCGGCCCCGTTCGCACCGCCCCCCGTCGCAGTGACGCCAGAGCCGGCTGCGCCCCCGGCGCCGCCCGCAGCCGGCCCCGCGGAAGCCCCGCCCGGGCTGCCCGCGCCCGCTACGCCCGCAGCGGCAGGCGGCGGCGAGACGGCGGCCGTGACGGCGCCGCCCCCCGCGGCCCCGCAGGAGCCGCGCATCGGGCCGCCGATCCTGCCCCGGCTGATCGACGAGGAGCCGCCCGAGGCGGCGGCGCAGCCGAAGCGGCGCGGCTACTGGCGGCGCTGACGCGCCGGCCCGCCCCCGCCGGGCGGGCCGGGGAACCGCCGGGGGGCGACCGGCCGCACCGCCGCCCGCCGGGTCCGGCGGGCGGCGCGGCAGCCTTCCGCCTCACGCCGCCAGGTCGAGGCCGAAGGCCTCGCGCAGCACCCGCGCGCCCTCCGGCGTCGGCGCCAGGCGCCGGCGGGCGAAGGGATCGTCCGCGCGCGGCGCCGCGCGGCGCAGCCAGCCCTGCCGCAGCAGCGCCTGTGCCAGCGCGCGCCCGAGTCCGCCGGCGAGATGCGGCCGCCGCTCCGACCAGTCCATGCAGTCGCAGGCGAAGCGCCGCGCCCGCCGGGCGGCATCGAGATCGAGACCGAGCGCGGCGAGGCGCTGCGCGCCCTCCCCGCTCAGGCGCCAGCCGCCGGGGGCGGGGACGAGCCAGGCGCCGGCGGTGAGACGCGCATGCAGCCCGACGCCGAGGCGGCCCGCCAGGTGGTCGTAGCAGAGCCGCGCGGTGCGGAAGGCCTCGCCATGCGGCCAGGCGCGGCGCCGGGGGGCGGCGCCGTCGGCGAGGGCGGCGAGGCAGCCGAGCGCCTCGAGCGCCGCCGCCACCTCCTCCGAGGCGAGGCGGTGGTAGCGGTGCCGCCCCTGCCGGTGCACCGCGACCAGCCCGCCGGCGAGGAGCTGCGCGAGGTGCCCGCTCGCGGTCGGCGGCGCGATGCCGGCGATGCGGGCGAGCTCGCCCGCGGTCAGCGCCTCGCCGCCGAGCAGGGCGTGCAACATGGCCGAGCGGGCCGGATCGGCGAGCAGGGCGGCGGTGGCGGTGAATCCGGCAAGGCTCGGCATCGCTCGGGCGCCTCCGGCGGGGGATGATCGGCCGCCAGCCTAGCGGTTCCGCGGCCGGGCCGCTTCGGCGGCGCGCGAAGCCGCACCGCGACCGCCGGTGCAGGCTTCCCGCCCGCAACGCCGGGCGCCCCCGGCGCGCGGGGGCGGCGCTGGTCACGCCGCGCATCCGGCGGCAGGCTCGGCCGCCAAGGGCAGGAGGGAGTGCGCATGATCGCCGTCATCTTCGAGGTCGAGCCCGCCGAGGGCCGCACCGACGAGTATCTCGACCACGCCGCCCGGCTGCGGCCGGAACTGGAGAGGATGCCGGGCTTCCTCTCGGTCGAGCGGTTCCGCAGCCTGAGCAATCCGGCGAAGCTGCTCTCGCTCTCCTTCTGGGAGGACGAGGCGGCGGTGGAGCGCTGGCGCAACCATGCGGCGCACCGCGCGGCGCAGGCGGCGGGGCGGGCTGGCGTCTTCGCCGGCTACCGGCTGCGCGTGGCCGCGGTGCTGCGCGACTACGGCATGACCGAGCGGCGCGAGCAGGCGCCGGCGGATTCGCGGGCGCGACACGGCGGGTGAGGCGGCCTCAGGCGCCGTCGTCCCTCTCCTCCGCGGCCCGCAGCACGCGCGGGCGGAACAGGTTGACGAACGGCGCACCGGGCGGCCGGGGGCGGCGCTACGGCCGCAGCCAGCGCCTGAGCCGCTCCGCCGCCTCCGCCATGTCCGCCTCCGGTCCGCAGTAGCTGAAGCGCACGAAGCGGCTGCCGCGCTCGCGGTCGAAGTCCACGCCCGGGGTCGCGGCGATGCCCGCCTCGCGCAGCATCCGCGCGCAGAATTCCGGGCTGTCGTTGGTCAGGTGGCCGACATCGGCCCAGAGGTAGAACGCGCCGTCCGCGGGCGAGAGCCGGTCGAGCCCCGCCGCCGGCAGCGCGCGCCGCAGCAGGTCGCGGTTGCGCCGGTAGCGGGCGCGGTTCTCCTCCAGCTCGGGGATGCAGTCGAAGGCGGCCTCGGCCGCCACCTGCGCGACGTGCGGGGCGCTGATGAACAGGTTCTGCGCCAGGCACTCGACCGGGCGGACCAGGTCCTCCGGCAGCACCATCCAGCCGACGCGCCAGCCGGTCATCGAGAAGTACTTGGAGAAGCTGTTCACCACCACGGCGGAGCCGGAGAACGCCGCCGCGCTGGCCTCCTTCGCCTCGCCGTAGACCAGCCCGTGGTAGATCTCGTCCGAGATCAGCCGCACGCCCTCCGCGTCGCACCAGCGGGCGATGGCGGCGAGTTCCTCCGGCGCCAGCATGGTGCCGGCGGGGTTGCAGGGGCTCGCGACGATCAGCCCGGCCGGGCGCGGGTCGAGCCGCTCCAGCATCGCCACCGTCGGCTGGAAGCGCGTCGCGGCGTCGCAGGGCAGCAGCAGCGGGCGCATGCCGAACGCGGTCAGGATGTTGGCGTAGGGCGGATAGAAGGGCGCGGCCATCGCCACCGCGTCGCCCGGATCGAAGGCGGCAAGGAAGGCGAGCGGGAAGGCGCCCGAGGCGCCGACCGTCACCGCGATCCGCGCCGGCGGCACGGCGAGCCCATAGCGCTCCGCGTAGTGGCGGGCGATGCGCTCGCGCAGGGAGCGCAGCCCGAAGGCCTCGGTGTAGCCGAGCGGCGTGCCCGAGCGCAGCGCGCGGATCGCCGCCTCCGCCGCGCCGCGCGGGGCGCCGGTGCCGGGCTGGCCGACCTCCATGCGGATCACGCCGGGGGCGCCGGGCGGCAGGGCGGCGGCGCGCGCGTTGGCGGCGGCGATCACGTCCATCACCAGGAAGGGCGGCGCCTCCGCCCCGCGGCCGACCTTCAGCGGCACGGCTGTTCCCTCCTCCGCCGGTGCGCGCGCGAACCGGCCGGCCAAGCGCGGCGCGAAGCCGCCCGGTCGCGCCGTCCTCCCTGCCGCCCGGCGCCGCCCCGGCGCAGGGGCGGAGCGGCGCGCAGGCCCGGCCCCGCCGCCCTCAACGCTCCGCGCCGCCGAACGCCGCGCCGGCGCCGCGCGGGTCGCTCGCCGCGGCGCAGGACTCGGGGCGCCCGGGCAGGTAGCGGGCGCAGCCGATCGCCACCACCCGCGCCGGCTCCGGCGCCGCGGTGATCGCCTCGGCCGGCGCGGCGCCTTGCAGGATGCGCGCCATGGTCGCCGCCGCCGCCAACGGCGCTGCCTGCTGGCCGCTCGCCGCCACCGCAGCGCGGAAGGCGCGCAGGCTGGCGTTGCTCGCCAGCGTCGCGGCGAGCGGCGCCGGCGCCACCGCCCCCTGGTTCGGCGCCGCGGCGAGCAGGATGCCCGTGCCCTGGGCCACCCGTCCGGTGCCGAACAGGTTGTTCATGCTGAAGGCGCAGGCCACCGCCCCGCCGTCGCGGTCGAGCGTCACCAGCGCGGTGCTGGCGCCGAGGCCCCCGCCGCCGTCCGCCGGCCCGCCGACGAGGATCCGCGCCGGATCCCCGCCGCCCCGCTGCCAGGCCTGCGCCACCGCGCCGCGCCCGCCATCCGCCTCGGGCGGCAGGAAGGCCACCGTGTCGTTCCCGGCCCGCACCTGCGGCGCGGCGAGGACCTGCGGCACCCCCTCGCGCAGCTCGGGCAGGGTCAGTCCGCCGCCCGCGCGCGCCGAGGCCTCCGCCAGCCGGCGCGCCAGCGCGCCCTGGTAGAGGTCGCCGACGCCCGAGATGCGCAGCGTCGTCAGCGTCGCGGCGAGATCCGGCTGCACCAGCCGGTCGCCCTCGGCGAGCGGCGCTCCGTCCGGCCGCGCGAACACCGCGCGCGCGCCCGGATCGGCGAAGAGCGGCCCCTGCACCGCGGCGAGGTCCCGCGCCAGCGCGCGGCTGACCGGGGTGCCGAGCCGGGCGAGCCGCTCGGCCTCGGCGAGCAGCTCCTCGAAGGGCCGCCGGCCGCCGCGGGTGTGCAGCGCGAACAGGCCGCGGGCGAGCATCGGCACCGCCGCCGGGCGGTCGGTGCCGGGCGGCAGCGCGGCGGTGCGCCCGCCGGCCGGGAACACCACCGCCTCCACCCCGCCGCCCCGGCGGCCGGGTTCGAACACCAGGCAGGCGCCGCCGCCGCCGAGCCCGGCACGCGAGGGCAGGGTCACGGCGAGGGTCAGGCCCGCCGCCACCGCGGCATCGGTCGCCGAGCCGCCGGCCGAGAGCACCTCCCGCGCCACCAGCGCGGCGCGCGGCTCCTCCGCCGCCACGCCGCCGAGGAAGCCGCGCACATAGCCGGGCTGGCCCGGCTGCGGCCCGGCGCCGAGGCGCGGCACCAGCGACTCGACGGCGGAACAGCCGGGCGCCAGGGCCAGGGCGAGCAGCCCGGCCAGTGCCGCCCCGGCTGGCCCGCAGGGCCACCGGCGGGCTAGGGTGGGCGCCATGAAGCGCCTGCCGTTGCGCGCCCTCGTCGCGGCGCTGCTCGTGCTCTGCCACATCCTGACGGTCCTGGCCCTTCCCTGGCGCGCCCTGGCGCAGCAGGGCCCGGCGGGCCCGCCGATCGTCACCATCCGGGACGCGGAGACGGAGTCGCTGATCCGCAGCATCGCCGACCCCCTGTTCCGCGCCGCCGGCGTGGACCCCGCCCTGGTGCGCATCACCCTGATCCAGAACCGGGCCATAAACGCCTTCGTGACGACCGGCAACCGGCTGTTCATCCACACCGGCCTGATCCAGCAGGCCTCGGGCGCGAGCGAGCTGGTCGGCGTGCTGGCGCACGAGACCGGCCACATCGCCGGCGGCCACCTCGCGCGGCTTCCCGAGCAGATGCGCGCGGCGATGCTCCGCTCGATCGCCGCGATGCTGCTCGGCGGCGCCGCGGCGGCGGCGAGCGGGCGCGGCGACGCCGCGGCCGCCATCGCCCTCGGCGGCCAGGCCATGGCGATGGGGGAGTTCTACGCCTTCTCCCGCCAGCAGGAGCAGGCGGCGGACCAGGCGGCGATCACCCTGCTCGAGCGCAACGGCTGGTCGCCGCGCGGGCTGGAGCGGCTGCTGACCCGGATGCAGGACCAGGAGCTGCTCTCCGTCGCCCGCCAGGACCCCTATCTCCGCACCCACCCGCTCTCGCGCGACCGGCTCGAGTTCGTGCGCGAGCAGCTCGCCCGCGGCCGCCACGCCGACGCGCCGCTGCCGCCCGCGATCGAGACCGGCTTCGCCATGGTGCGGGCCAAGCTCGACGGGTTCCTCGAGAGCGGCGCCGTCGTCTGGCGGCGCTACCCGGAGAGCGACCGCTCCGCCCCGGCCCGCTACGCCCGCGCGATCCAGTATTTCCGCGCCGGCCGCATCGGCGAGGCGGCGGCCCTGCTCGACGAGCTGATCCGCGAGCAGCCCGCGAGCCCCTGGCTGCACGAGATGAAAGGCCAGGTGCTGTTCGAGGGCGGCCGACCGCGCGAGGCGATCCCCGCCTATCGCGAGGCGGCGCGGCTCGCCCCAGCCCAGGCGCTGATCCGCATGGCCTACGGCCGGGCGCTGATGGAGACCGGCGATCCCGCGCTGCTGCGCCCGGCGATCGAGGAGCTGGAGGCGAGCCTGCGCCTCGAGCGCGATTCGGCCTTCGCCTGGCGTCAGCTCGGCCTCGCCCGCGGGCGGGCGGGACAGACGGCGCTCGCCGATCTCGCGCTCGCCGAGGCCGCGATCCTGGAGGGCGACTACCCGGCGGCGCGGATGCTGGCGCGCCGGGCGGAGCAGGCGCTGCCGCCCGGTCCGGCCCGGCTGCGTGCGACGGACCTGCGCGAGGCGGCGCGACGCGACAACATGACGCGCGAGGAGCGCGAACTCGAGGACCGGCTGCGGCGCGAGCGGCAGGAGCGGCAGCGGTGAGGCGGGCCCCGATGCGCGTCGCCGCCGCCGCGGCGCTGCTCCTCGCCGCCGGCGCGCCGGCCCGGGGCCAGGGCGGCGGCCCCTCCTTCACCCCCGAGCAGCGCGAGGAGATCGTCGGCATCCTGCGCGAGGCGCTGCGCCGGGACCCCTCGATCCTGCGCGACGCCCTGATCGCGCTGGAGGAGGCGGAGACGCGCGCGCGCGGCGACCGCGCGCGGGAGGCGATCGCGCGCCACGCCGAGGCGCTGTTCCGCGACCCGGCCGACCCGGTGAAGGGCAACCCGCAGGGCGACGTCACCCTGGTCGAGTTCTTCGACGTGCGCTGCAGCTTCTGCCGCCAGCTCCACCCGGCGCTCGAGGAGTTGCTGCGGCGCGACCGCGCCCTGCGGCTGGTGCTCAAGGACCTGCCGATCCTCGGCCCGAACAGCGTGCTCGCGGCGCGGGCGCTGCTCGCGGCGCAGCGGCAGGGGAAGTATGCGGAGCTCCAGGACGCGCTGCTGCGCCTGCGCGGCGACACCACCGAGGGCGTGCTGCGGGCGCAGGCGGAGCGCCTCGGCCTCGACTGGGCGCGGCTGCGGCGCGAGATGGACGATCCCGCGATCCAGCGGCGGATCGAGGCCAATCTGCGCCTCGCCCAGGCGCTCGGCATCGAGGGCACGCCGGCGCTGGTGATCGGCGAGCAGGTGGTCCCGGGCGCCGTTGACCTGCCGACGCTCGAGCGGTTGGTGGCCGCGGCGCGGGAGGCGGCCGCGGCGCGGCGGTAGCGGGGCCGGGCGCGGCCGAGGCGAGCCGGCCCCGGGCGCGCGGACCGGCTCGCCGGCGCCGGCGCGCGCCTAGGGCGCGACGAAGCCGATCGCGCGGTGGCTGCCGTCGCAATAGGGCGCCTTCTTCGACTCCCCGCAGCGGCAGAAGACGCCCTGGGTCAGTCGCTCGATCACCTCGCCCTTCGCGTTCAGCAGCGCGAACGGGCCGGTGATCCGGTTCGGGCCGTTCGGCCGGGGCTCGATCTCGAGCGGCCCCTCCCCGGCCGCCGCCGCGGCCTCGCCGCGCGGCGCGCAGTCGCCCGGCAGCGGCCGGCCGGCGCTGCGGTGGCTGCCGTCGCAGTGCGGCTTGTTCTGCGACCGGCCGCAGCGGCACAGCCAGGCCTCGCTGCCGATCGGCTCGCCCCGCAGGCGCAGTTCGCCGCGCAGCTCGAGCGGCCCGTCGGCGAGCAGCCGCACGGTGTTGCGCGGCGGCGGTGCGGTGGTGGCGGCGCTCATCGGCATCCCCTCCTGCTGCGGTGCGGCCCTCACGCCGCCATCAGATCGCGCCCGCCGGCGCCTGGGAAGAGGCCGCCCACTCCGGCTCGCGCCACGCCGCCTCCGGGTCGAGCGGCCAGAGCGGGCGCGGCAGGCGCCGCCACGGGAAGCGCGCCAGCACCGGGCTGGTCAGCCCCGGCGCGTCCACCTCGAAGATCCGCTCGTCGGGGAAGAACTCGTCGAAGCCGGCGCGGAAATGGCCGCGCGACTTCACCACCACCGTGCGCGCCTCCGGGATGCCGATGCCGAACATCTCCAGCATCCGCGGATCGAGGCACTGCCGCCGCAGGCTGCCCACCACGACGCGCAGGCCGCTCTCCGCGAGCTCCAGCAGCGCCGAGGGACCGAGGTCGAAGGCGCGCCCGGCGACGGTGCCGCGCCGGCCCACGCCCTTGCCGTCGGAAAGCCGTAGCACCCGCGCCGGCGCCGCGAAGCGGCGCGAGAATTGCGACTCGACGCGGTTGAACACCGCCGCGAAGCGCGCGCCCTCGCCCAGGCCATGCGCCTCCGCCGCCAGCGCGGGGTCCACGAACACGCCGAGCACGACCCCCGGCGCGCGCGCCTCGTGCAGGGCGGAGAGCAGCCAGGCGGTGTTGCCGCGCCCGCCGCCGCCGGGATTGTCGCCGGAATCGGCGAGCAGCGCCGGCGGCTGCTCGCCCCGCCCGGCGGCGAGCGCGATCCCGACCGCCTCGGCGAGCGGGAGCAGCCGCCGCGTGTGCCGCCCGCGCTCGGCCCAGGCGCGGCGGGCCAGCGCCAGCGCGGCGCGGCGGGCGCGCGCGAGGTCGCCGCCGCGCGCCGTCACCGTCACCGCCATCCCGCATTTCGGCAGGTCGGAATAGACGAAGCCGCCGGTGACGGAGGCGCTGGCGATGCCGGGGTCGTCGCGCATCAGCGCCTCGGCGTCGCGGACCAGGTCGGCATAGGGCCCTTCCCCGGTGAGCAGCGTCACCGTCGGCGGCGCCAGCGGCAGGCGGAGGAAGGCCGTCGCGAAGCGCTCGCCCGCGAGCAGGGCGCGCAGCAGGTCGGCGGCCTCGGCCGCCCGTGCCGCCTGGTCCACGTGCGGGTTGGTGCGGTAGGCGACGAAGGCGTCGAGCGCCGCGATCATGCGCCCGCTCACATTGCAGTGAAGGTCGTGGGTGCAGACCACCGGCACGGCGGGGCCGACGATCCGGCGCACCATCGCGGCGAGCGTGCCGTCGCTGTCCTCGTCCCCCGTCGCGCTGCTCGCGCCGTGGCTCGCGATGTAGACGCCCTCCAGCGGCAGCGCGGCGGCGAGCCCGCGCCGCATCTCGTCGAGGAGGTCGAGGAACACCGCCTGCTCGATCGGCCCGCCGGGCGGCGCGGCGGCGATCAGCACCGGCGCCGGAATCCAGGGCCCGGTCGCGTCCATGCGCCGGTAGAAGCCCGGAACCTCGAGCGGCAGGTGGCTCGTCGCCGCGCGGGCGAGCGCGCTGATCCGCTCGCCGCGCTCGAGGCAGAGGCGGGCGAAGTCCTCGCGGGTGGTGGGCGGGGCGAAGGCGTTGGCCTCGAGATGCAGGCCGAGGATCGCGATGCGCGGCGCCGGTCCCGCCTGCGCGTGGGTCGTGACGCTCATGGCCGCCCCCTCTCCTGCCGGATTGCCGGTCGCCGCGGCCCGTATAGACTGGGCAGGGGGAGGTCGGCGATGGCAGTTCCCGTCGGATCGCCGGCTGCAAGGGCCGGCTGCGAACCGGCGTCGCGCGGCGCGCGCCGCGGCGGCGCGCGCTGCCGCGGCGCGGCGCGGGGCTGACCGGGACCGCACGCCGCATGGAGAGCGGGCAGCCTCCCCCGGCGGCGATGCCGCAGCCGCTGCCGTGCACCGAGGTGCGCATCCCGGTGCCCGAGCTCGGCCCCTGGCGCGAAGGCAATACCGGGCTGCCCGGCGTGTGGAGCTTCGCCGCCGCCGCGCCGGGGCCGCACCTCGCGGTGGTCGCGCTGACCCACGGCAACGAGATCGCCGGCGCGCACCTGCTTCTGCGCTGGCTGCGCGCCGGCCTGCGGCCGGTGCGCGGGCGGCTCAGCCTGGTGTTCGCCAATCTCGACGCCTTCGCGCGCTTCGATCCCGCCGATCCGACGGCGAGCCGCTTCCTCGACGAGGACATGAACCGGCTGTGGAGCGTCGAGCAGCTCGAGCGCGCGGTGGCGCGGCCCTCCTCCGAGCTGCGCCGCGCCCGCGCGCTGCGGCCGGTCTTCGACGCGGCCGACGTGGTGCTCGACCTGCACTCCATGCTGTGGCCCTCCGATCCGCTGATCCTGAGCGGGACGACGGACCGCGCCGCGCGGCTCGCCCTCGCGATCGGCCTGCCGCCGCTGGTGGTGGCCGACGAGGGGCACGCCGGCGGGCGGCGGCTGATCGACTACCCCCGCTTCGCCGATCCCCGGGCGAAGGCCATCGCGCTGCTGCTCGAGGCCGGGCCGCACTGGGAGCCGGAGACGGTGGAGACCGCGGCGGCGGCGGCCGGGCGGCTGCTCGGCCTGCTCGGCCTCGCCAGGCCGGAGCCCGCCGAGGCGGGCGCGGCGGCGCCGGCGCGGCCGCGCCTCGCGCGGGTGACCCGCGCCGTGACCGCCGCGAGCGCCGGCTTCGCCTTCCTGCGCGAGTTCCGCGGCGGCGAGGTGATCGCCCGGCGCAACACGCTGATCGCGCTCGACGGCGAGGAGGAGATCCGCACGCCCCACGACGACTGCCTGCTGGTGATGCCGAGCCCGCGCCCCATGCGCGGCCACACCGCGGTGCGGCTGGCGCGGTTCGTGGACGCCCCGCCGCCGGCCCGCCCCGGGGAGCCGGGGCACGGCCCGTGAGGCTCGGCCTGTAAGGCGCGGCGCGCCGCGCCCATATCGGCGCCGCGATGGAAACCCCGCCCGGCCTGGTCGCGGCCGAACCGCTGATCCGCCTCGCCGCCTTCGCCGGCGTGCTGCTGCTCTGCGCGGCGGGCGAGGCGCTCGCCCCCTGGCGCCGCCCGCGGCTGCCGCGCCGCGCCCGCTGGCCCGGCAACCTCGGCCTGGTGGCGCTCGACGGCCTGCTGCTGCGCGTGCTCTTTCCGACCGCGGCGATCGGCGCGGCGCTCGTCGCCGAGGCGCAGGGGACGGGCCTGCTGCGCCGGCTCGGCGCGCCCGGCTGGCTCGCGGTGCCGGCCGCGGTGGTGCTGCTCGACCTCGCGATCTACCTGCAGCACCGCGTCTTCCACGCGGTGCCGGCGCTGTGGCGGCTGCACCGCGTGCACCACGCCGATCCGGAGCTCGACGCCACCACGGGGCTGCGCTTCCACCCGATCGAGATCCTGCTCTCGATGGCGATCAAGATCGCGGTCGTGTCCGCGCTCGGCGCGCCGGCGGTCGCGGTGCTGCTGTTCGAGGTTCTGCTCAACGCGGGCGCGCTGTTCAGCCACGCCAACCTCGCCCTGCCGGGCCGGCTCGACGCGGCGCTGCGCCTGGTGCTGGTGACGCCGGGGATGCACCGGGTGCACCACTCCGTCGTGCCGGCGGAGACGGACTGCAATTTCGGCTTCTGCCTGTCCTGGTGGGACCGGCTGTTCTGCACCTACCGCGCCGCGCCGGCGGCGGGGGAGGAGCGGATGACGGTCGGGCTCGCGGTCTTCCGCGATCCGGCCGAGCTGCGGCTCGACCGGCTGCTGACGCAGCCCTTCCGCGGCGGGACGGTGCCGCCGCGGCGCGGCTGAGGCGCACGCGGCGGGAGCGCCGCGCCCTCCCGCCGGGGCAGGACGCGCCCTCCGCGCCGCCGGGCGGAAGGGCCGCTGTCGGCCGCGCCGGCCCGGAGACAGGCACCGCCTCGTCCCTCCGGAAGCATCACCAGGTCTTGAAATCAATATTCCAAGAACCGTCCGGAATTTTTATTCTCGTAAATTTGTTCCAGGTTTTGGTTTTTCCGGGTCATTCTCGGGCACGCGATCCAGACCGGGCCGCGATCGGGAAAGAAACGTGCACGAACTCGCGAAGTCTTGCGGTCCGCCGGCGGGCTCCGGCGGCCGGGCGCGCCCGCGCCGCGCCGGGAAGGGTCCGCACCCCGGCCAGGAGGCCGCGCCGGTTCCGCCGCGGCCGCCGCGCCGCGCCTTCCGGAACGGAGACGGGACATGACCACCGCTGCGGACGTGACGGTGATCGGCGCCGGCCCCTACGGGCTGTCGGTCGCAGCGCACCTGCGGGCGCTCGGCGTGGACCACCGGATCCTCGGCCGCCCGATGGAGACGTGGCGGCGCAACATGCCCGAGGGCATGCTGCTCAAGTCGGCCGGCTTCGCGTCGAACCTCTCCGACCCGGAGCGCGCCTTCACCCTCCGCGCGTTCTGCCGGCAGAACGGCCTCCCCTACGAGGAGCTCGACCTGCCGGTCCCGCTCGAGACCTTCTGCCGGTACGGCCTCGCGTTCCAGGAGCGCTTCGTGCCGCACCTCGAGGAGGACACCGTGGCCGCCCTCGCTGCGGCCGCCGACGGCTTCGAGGTGCGCACCGCGCGCGGCGAGGCGTTCCGGACGCGGCGGGTCGTGCTCGCGGTCGGGATCGGCCACTTCCGCCACGTCCCCGAGACGCTCGCCCATCTCGGCCCGGACCGCGTGTCGCACAGCGCCGACCACCGGGACCTGCGGCGCTTCAAGGGCCAGCGCCTGGCCGTGATCGGCGCCGGCTCCTCGGCGATCGAACTCGCGACCCTGGCGCACGAGGCGGGAGCGGCGGTGCGGCTGATCGCGCGCCGCCAGGCGCTCGGCTTCGATTCGCCCTGGGGCGGCGGGGCGGGCCCCAGGCCCTGGCACCGGCGCCTGTACCGGCGCCTCCGCTGGCCGGTGTCGGAGCTGGGGCCGGGCTGGACGAAGAAGGCGGCGGTGGAGCTTCCCTGGCTCTACCGCTTCCTGCCGGACCGGCACCGCCTCCGCATCGCGCGGACCTTCCTCGGCCCGTCCGGGGGCTGGCCCCTGCGGGAGCGGGCGGCGACGCTCCCGCGCTGGCTGGGATGCACCGTGCAAGAGGCCCGGGCCGGCGCATCCGGCGTAGACCTGTGCCTGCTGGCCGGCGACGGCAGCACCCGGCGCCTGCAGGTGGACCACGTGATCGCCGCCACCGGCTACAGCCCCGACGTGCACCGCCTGCCGTTCCTCGGCCCGGACATCCTCGGGCGGATGGCCCTGATCGGCAGGACGCCGCGGCTGTCGGCCGACTTCGAGTCCTCGGTCCCGGGGCTGTATGTCGTGGGGGCCGCGGCGGCGACGACCTTCGGGCCGCTCATGCGGTTCGCCGCGGGCGCCGACTTCGCGGCGCGGCAGGTGTCGGGGCACCTGGCGGCGCTGGCGCGAGCGCGGCCGGGCGCCGCGACGGCCTTCCGGCGCAGGACCGCGTGGTCGTCCGCCTCGGGGTGACCGGCACCCGGCCCCCGCAGCGGACGCAAGGCGCGGCACCGTCCGGCACGATGCTCCCGCGGACCGGCGCCCCCGGCGGCCCGGCGCCGGTCGCGGTCGTCCTCGGCGGCGGCGTCAACGGCCTCGGCGTCGTGCGCAGTCTCGCCCGGGCCGGCATCCGTCCGCTGCTCGTCACCCTCGGCCGCGACGAGGCGGCGGCGTCGCGCTACTGCCGCCCCGTCCGGGCGAGCACCTTCGACGGCGAGCCCTTCGTCGCCGAGCTGCTCCGGCTGCGGGAGCGCCTGTCCCGGGACGCCGTCCTGATCTGCGCCGACGATCGCCCCCTGCTCACCGTGTCGCGGCACCGCGACCGCCTCGCCCCCCACTTCCGGTTCGCCCTGCCCGCCCACGAATTGCTGGAAGCGCTGACGCGCAAGCTGCCGTTCTTCCGGATGGCGCGGGCGGGCGGCTTCGCCGTCGCCGAGACCCTGCTGCTGCAGCGGCACGCCGACCTCCGCCGCCTGCACGACCTGCGGCCGCCGCTGTGCGTCAAGCCCAACGGCCGCTCGCCGGACTACGACGGCGCCTTCGCGAAGGCCTACCGGGTGGCGGGCCGGCAGGAGGCGCAGGACCTCTGCCGCCGCATCCTCGACCGGGCCGGCGAGGTCGTGGTCCAGGAATGGATCGAGGGCGCGAACGATGCGATCTGCTTCGTGCTCTGCTGCCTCGGCGCTCCCGCGCCGGTCGTCTTCACCGGCCGCAAGGGCCGGTCCTGGCCGGCGCAGGTGGGCACCACGGCCAGCTGCTGGGCGGCGCCCGAGGTGGCGGAGGAGCTGGAGGCGGCGACGCTCGGCTTCTTCCGCCACGCCGGGGTCGCCGAGGGCCTGGCCGGCATGGAGTTCAAGCGCGACGCCCGGGACGGGCGCTTCTACATGGTCGAGCCCACGGTGGGCCGGGCGGACGGCCAGGAGGAGATCGCCGCCCTGTGCGGAATCAACCTCTGCCACGTCGCCTACTGCGATGCCGCCGGGCTGCCGCGGCCGCGCCTGAGGCTCGACCCCGCCCATGTCTGGCGGGACGAGTTCACCGATTTCCGGGCCGCGCGCGCGCTCGGCACCGCGTGCGCCTACCCGCCCGGGCATCGCATCCACAACGCCTTCTGGCGCTGGCACGACCCGCTCCCGGCCCTGCGCGCCGCCGCCCGCAGGGCGCGGAACGCCGCGCGCCGCCTGCTGGGACCCCGCGTCTCCGCGCCATCGGCCGGCGCCTGAGCGGGACCGCCGCCCCTCCGCCGACGGGGCCGGCCTTCCGGCATCGCGCCGGGGGACGCGATTCTCGCCGGAGCCCCCTGCGAAACGCCTTGCTGAGCGGCTGATGGCTGATTCGCTGAGCCTCGCGAAGGCTGAGGCGAGGCGGGGATGGGTCAGCGGCGGATCGGACAGGGGAGCCTGGCGGAGGCGC
>NZ_JAHZUY010000070.1 GCF_019458025.1 Caldovatus aquaticus
CCGCCCGCCAGCGCGAGCTGCTCATCAAGGCCGGCGATGCCGATCCGGCGCTCGACTTCGGGCTGTCGAAGTACGCGGCGAACTGCCGGCTGAACTTCCTCTGGCACCGGCCGCAGATCCTGGCCGCGGTCTTCCCCCACAGCGTGGGTCGGGTTCCCATCGCGGCAAGCCGCGATGGGGTCCCGGGGAGGGCGGCATGAGGCCGGCAATCGGTCATGCCCCTGGCGCCCGCGCCGCGCTCGCTCTGCGCCGTCTGTCGGCGGCCGGAGCGCGGCTTCGGCTGGTTCGACCCGATCTCCTCGAAGCCGCCGCGGCCTTCTGCGTCGTTCTGCTCCATCACCTGCCAGGCGTGGTGGACGCTGTTGGCAAGGCGCTGCATCGCCATGGTTGACCTCACCGAGCAGGAGCGCGCCGCCCTGCGCGCGGCGATGCGCGCCATGGCCGAGGTGATGGCCGAGATCGGCTGGAGCACCGCGCTGAACGCGCTCTCGGAGCAGCAGGTGCTGACGCTGGCCGAGGTCGCGGTCGGCGCCTTCCAGGACGCCATGCGGGCCTCTGCCTCCCCCTCGTCGCCGGAGGTGCCGTTCTGATGACGGAGCCCAGCGTCGACTTCAATCATCGCCCGAAGCCGCCGACCGCGGCGGAGGCGATCAACGCCCTGATCGACGCCGCGCTGTTGGCGGAGAACGGCACGCGGACGCGCCGGGAGTACCTCGGCGGCTCGCGGCTCGGCGATCCCTGCGCGCGGCGCCTGCAGTACGAGTTCCTCGACGTCCCGCGCGACCCCGACAGCGGCTTCTCGGGCCAGGCGCTGCGCATCTTCGCGGTGGGCCATGTCTTCGAGGACCTCGCCATCGGCTGGCTCCGGCGCGCCGGCTTCGACCTGCGCACCCGCAACCGTGCCGGCGAGCAGTTCGGCTTCTCCGTGGCCGGCGGGCGCGTGCAGGGGCACATCGACGGCGTGGTCGTCGCGGCGCCCGCGTCGGCACAGGCCCTCATCGCCGTGCCGGGGCTGTGGGAGTGCAAGTCGGCCAACGCCCGGAACTGGAAGGAGATCGTGCGGCGCGGCGTCGCCGCGGCGAAGCCGATCTACGCGGCGCAGATCGCGCTCTACCAGGCCTACATGGGCCTGACCGAGGCGCCGGCCCTGTTCACCGCGGTGAACAAGGACACCAGCGAGCTTTACCACGAGTTGGTGCCCTTCGACGCCGCCCTGGCGCAGGCGATCAGCGACAAGGCGGTGCGCGTCCTGCAGGCCTGCGACGCCGGCGAGTGGCTGCCCCGCGTCGCGGGCGAGCCCGAGCACATCGAATGCGCCCGCTGCCCGTGGCGCAGGCGGTGCTGGTCGTGAGCGCCGCCGAGGTGATGCCGCCCATGCCGGTCGCCCCCGATGCCGCGATGGTCGCGGCCTATGCCGACATGGTCTTCGGCTGGTGCGAGGGCTGGGTCGCGGTCCGCGCCCTCGCCGAGAAGGGCGGGCCCGACCGCGCGCCGCACACGCCCTTCCTGCCGGCCGATACCGATCTGCCGGCGAAGCTCGCCGTGCAGGCGCAGTGGGCCGCCGAGGCGGGCATGGCGCTCTACGTCATCCCCGGCACGGTCGCCGCGCCCGGCCAGGCCAGCGCCGAGCACGTCACGCAGATGCAGGTGGTGCTGGTCGATCTCGATGGTGGCGACATCGCCGCGAAGCGGGCGCACCTGATCCGGCATCTCGGCCCGCCCAGCCTCGAGGTCGCCTCGGGCGGCGTCACGCCGGAGGGGCAGGAGAAGCTCCACCTCTACTGGCGGCTGACCGAGCCGGCCACCGGCGAGGACCTCGCCACGGTCTGCCGGCTGCGGCACGCGATCGCGGTGAAGGTCGGCGGCGATCCGGCGTTCCGCTCGGCGCACCAGCCGATCCGCGTCGCCGGGTCCATCCATGCGAAGGGCGGGCAGCAGCGACTGGTCGCCATCCGTCACAGTGCCGGGCGGGACCACGACCTCACGGAACTGGCCGAGGCGGTGCTGGCGATGCCGCCGCTTCCGGGGGTCGGCGCCGAGCTCTCAGCGAACGCGGACGGCGGTCCCCTCGACTTCAACGCGGCGGCCACCGCCCGCGGCGACGTCACCGAGCTCTTCGGCCAGCAGGTGCGCGAGGGCGGCGCCGACGGCGTCACCCGCTTCGAGGCGCTGTCGCGCATCATCGGCTACTGGATCCGCCGCTGCCAGGACGGCTTCGTCACCGCGGCCCAGGCCTGGCAGGAGATCTGCGACTACAACGCTGCGCGGATCAGCCCGCCCTGGCCCGAGGACCGCCTGCGCCAGGAGGCGGAGCGGCTGTCGCGCAGGGCCGAGGCCGGCAACAACGCTGCCCGCGATCCCGCGACGGAGGACGCCACCGCGGGCGGCGGCGACTCCGGCGACGACGGCCTGCTGCCGATCGGCTTCACCGAGGATGCGCTCGCCGCCGAGTTCAGCGCCCTGCATGGCGAGGACTGGCGCCACGTCGCCGTCTGGGGCGCCTGGCTCACCTGGACCGGGACGCGCTGGGAGCGCGAGGGCACGCTGCGCGCCTTCGATCTCGCCCGCCGCGTCTGCCGCGCCGCCGCCAACCGCGCGAACAACGCCAAGGTCCGCACGAAGCTCTCGCAGGCCTCGACGGTCTCCGCCGTCGAGCGCCTGGCGCGCGCCGATCGCCGCCACGCCACCACCGCCGAGGTGTGGGACCGCGATCCCTGGCTGCTGAACACCCCGTCCGGCGTCGTGGATCTGCGCAGCGGCGCGCTCGCCCCGCACGACCGCACCCTCTCCATGACCAAGATCACCGCCGCCGCGTCGGGCGGCGACTGCCCGGCCTGGCTCGCCTTCCTGGCGCAGGTCACGGGCAGCGACGCCGAGCTGCAGGCCTACCTCCGCCGGGTGGTCGGCTACGCGCTCACCGGCGTCACCACCGAGCACGCGCTGTTCTTCCTCTACGGCACCGGCGCCAACGGCAAGTCGGTCTTCGCCAACACGCTGACCGCACTGCTCGGCGACTACGCCGCGGTCGCGCCGATGGATATGTTCATGGCGACCACCGGCGATCGCCACCCGACCGACATGGCCGGGCTGCGCGGCGCCCGCATCGTCACCTCGATCGAGACCGAGCAGGGCAGCCGCTGGGCCGAGAGCAAGCTCAAGGCGCTCACCGGCGGCGACCGCATCACCGCGCGCTTCATGCGGCAGGACTTCTTCGAGTTCACCCCGCAGTTCAAGCTGCTGGTCGCGGGCAACCACAAGCCCTCCATCCGCAACGTCGACGAGGCGATGCGGCGGCGCCTGCACATGGTGCCCTTCACCGTCACCATCCCGCCAGCCCAGCGCGACAAGCGCCTCCCCGAGCGGCTGCTGGCGGAGAGGGACGGCATCCTGGCCTGGGCGTTGCAGGGCTGCCTCGAATGGCAGCGGATCGGCCTCCGGCCCCCGGCGACCGTCCTGGCGGCCACCGACGAGTACTTCGAGGCCGAGGACGCCCTGGGGCGGTGGATCTCCGACTGCTGCGAGCGCGACGCCCAGGGCGTCGAGTCAACGGCCGCGCTCTACGCGTCATGGAGGATCTGGGCGGAGGCGAACGGCGAGTTCGTCGGTTCGATCAAGCGATTCTCCCAGACGCTGAGCGCGCGCGGCTTCGCGCCGCATCGCACCTCCGCGACGCGGTCCTTCCTCGGGCTTCGGCTCCGTGATCCGGCAGCCGCCACGCCATACACCAGCAACATGGAGTTCTGACCCGTGATACCAGCCGCCCAGTCCGGGATGACCGGATGTGACGGAATGACGCGTCACTCACCCATTTACGCCTACGCGCGTGCGCGCGCACGCGCGCGTGAGCGATCAATGGGAAATGACAGCAGAAGCGTCACTATCCGTCATCCGGTCATCCTCGCCCTCGACCTCGGCAGCACCCTCGGCTGGGCGGTGCGGCTGGCCGACGGCACCGTCACCTCCGGCACGGCGACCTTCCGGCCGGGACGCTTCGAGGGCGGCGGCATGGGCTGGCTGCGCTTCCGCCGCTGGCTCGACGAGATGGCCGGTACGGCAGGCCCGCTCGGCAGTATCGTCTTCGAGGAGGTCCGGCGGCACGCCGGAACCACTGCGGCCCATGTCTATGGGGGTTTCCTCGCGCACCTGACCGCCTGGTGCGAAGGCGCCGGCGTCCCCTACCAGGGCGTCCCGGTCGGCACGATCAAGCGCTTCGCGACCGGCAAGGGCAATGCGCCGAAGGAGGTTGTGATCGCCGCCATGCGGGCGCGCGGCTTCGCGCCGGCCGACGACAACGAGGCGGATGCCCTCGCGCTGCTGCTGTGGGCGATCGACGTCCGGGGCGGTCTGCAGTGAGACCGCCGGGCGCGTCCGCGCTCCCGCGCTGTCCGCTCGGCCGCGAGCCAAGCCCCGCCAACGCCGCCGATCTCGGGGCGATGCGCCGGCGCGTCTGGCGCGAGCAGGGCGTCGTCGCCCTCCGCCTCGAGGACATCACCGACCCCTGGCTCCGCCAGGCCCTCACCAACGAAGCGACGCGGCGCTGGGTGGCGCGCAACGGAGGCATGACCCATGGCCGCTAAGCGTAAGAAGAAGATCCGCGTCCGGCAGGAGAGCCTCGGGACGCCCAGCAAGTGGCGACTGCAGCATGGCGACTTCACCGAAGCCGTCCGCGAGGCCGACCCGGAGACCGGCGCGCCCGTCCTCCACCGCCGCGCCATCGACACCCTCGGGATGATGCTGGCCAACGGCACCATCACCCAGGAGATGCACGATGCGGGCGGCTGCTTTCGTGCGCTGTTCCGCCGCGCGTTGCTCGACGGCATGGTGCGTTCGCCGCTGGTCCGGCTGCCGGGGAAGAGCGCCGACGCTCTGTCGGAACGGACCATCGACGCGCGCCGGAGGGTCGCCGATGCGCTCGACGCGCTGGGCGGTCACGACAGCGCTGCCGGCTCCTGCGCCTGGCACGTCGTCGGCCTCGAGATGTCGGTGCGCGAATGGGCGATGCGCCAGGGCTGGGGCGGGCGTCCGGTCTCGCCGCCGCAGGCGCAGGGCATGCTGGTCGCGACGCTTGCTGTGCTCGCCGGCCACTTCGGGCTTGTGCCGCGGCGGACGGCGGCGTGACGCTCGCTCGCTTGAACAAGACTGCAGCGCGCGAAAACGAAGGAAGCGCAGCGCAGGAATGTCGCGTTGCGCTCCGGAATCCGCTCGTCCTATCCTGCGCGCAACTTGAAGATCTGCGATCGCACCGCGGCTCCTGAGCCACAGCGTCGCCCGATCGAGACAGTGGCTCGCCAGCCGCAGGGTCCTTCCTGGCCCTGCTGTATGCGGGGGGCGGAAGCGCGCGACTTCGCTAGCGCCAGTCCGGAAATGTGGTTCGCGGTTCGCACCCTTCGGCCCCTGATCTCAATGGCTTAGCCGCGAACCGTGCCGGCGTGTAGTTCGCGCCGGCCGCCCGCACGGTTCGCGCCCACCCTGATCCCGGATGGCCCGATGACGCTCCCCTGGATGGCGGCGAAGATCCTGCTGCGCCCGGTGGCGGAGCTGCGCGCCCACCCCGGCAACGCCCGGGTGCACGGCGCGGCGCAGCTCGAGCAGATCAAGGCCAGCATGCTGGCCTTCGGCTTCACCAACCCGCTGCTGGTGGACGAGGCCGGCGTGCTGATCGCCGGCCACGGCCGGCTCGAGGCGGCGCTGGCGCTCGGCCGCGAGCGGGGGCCGGTGATCGGGCTGCGCCACCTCTCGCCGGCGCCGAAGGCGGCGCTGCGGCTCGCCGACAACCGCATCGCGGAGAACGCCACCTGGGATCAGGCGCTGCTGCGCGAGGCGCTGGCGGGCGTGCAGGCCGCGGCGGAGATCGACGTGGCCACGCTCGGCTTCTCGGCCGACGAGCTGAGCGCGATCCTCGCGGCGGCAGAGGCCGCCGTCACCGATGGCGAGGCGCCCGAGGAAGCAGATCAGCCGGAGGCCGGCGGGGGTGGCGCGCCTGGCATGGCGGTTACGGACGAGGCGCCGGCGGAGGACCCCGTCGATGCCCAACCTGTGCCGCCGCGTCAGGCCGTCACCCGCCCCGGCGACCTCTGGCTGCTTGGCGGGCACCGGCTGCTCTGTGGCGACAGCACCGACGCTGCCACCGTCGCCCGCGTCATGGGCGAGGACCGGGCCGCGCTGCTGTTCACCAGCCCGCCCTACGGCAACCAGCGCGACTACACGACCGGCGGCGTCTCGGATTGGGATGCGCTCGTGCGGGGCGTGTTCCAGCATTTGTCATTGGTCCTGCGGGACGACGGCCAGGCGCTGGTGAATCTCGGCCTGATCCACCGCGACGGGGAATGGCTGCCCTACTGGCAGGGCTGGCTCGACTGGATGCGCGCCCGGGGCTGGCGCCGCTTCGGGCTCTACGCCTGGGACCAGGGCCCCGGCCTGCCCGGGGACTGGAACGGCCGCCTCGCCCCGGCCTTCGAGCTGGTGTTCCACTTCAACCGCGAGGCGCGCCAGCCGAACAAGATCGTGCCCTGCAAATGGGCCGGCACGCCGAACAAGGGCAGCGGCTTGCGCGCCGCCGACGGCGAGGTGAAGGCCTACACCCATATCGGCCTGCCGGTGCAGGAGACCCGCATCCCGGACAGCGTGCTGCGGATCACCCGGCACAAGGGCCGCGGCATCGAGACCGAGCACCCGGCCGTCTTCCCGGTTGCACTGCCGGAGTTCCTGATGCGGGCCTACACCGACGAGGGCGAGGCGGTGTTCGAGCCCTTCGCCGGCTCCGGCACCACCCTCCTGGCCGGCCAGCGCACCGGGCGGCGGGTGCGGGCCATCGAGCTCGCCCCGGCCTATGTCGACCTGGCGATCGCCCGCTGGCGCCTGCTGCATCCCGATCTGCCGGTGACGCTCGCCGAGGACGGGCGGGATTACGACGTCGTCGCCGCGGCGCGGGCGGAGGCCCTGGCCGATGCAGCCTGACCTCCGGGTCACCACCATGGCGGTGGCGGCGCTGGTCCCCTACGCCGAGAACGCCCGCACCCACTCCGAGGCGCAGGTCGCCCAGATCGCCGCCTCCATTGCCGAGTTCGGCTTCGTCAACCCGGTGCTGGTCGATGCCGCCGGCGTCCTGGTGGCCGGCCACGGCCGGGTCATGGCGGCCAAGCGCCTCGGCATGGCGGCGGTGCCGGCGATCCGGCTGTCGCACCTGACCGAGGCGCAGGCCCGCGCCCTGCGCCTGGCCGACAACCAGATCGCGCTCAACTCCGGCTGGGACGAGGCGCTCCTGGCGGCCGAGATCGCCCGCATCCGCGACGAGGCGGCGGTCGACCTCGACGTCCTCGGCTTCTCAGGGATGGAGCTCGACCGGCTGCTCGCCGCGGCCGACGCCGGGCTCGGCGAGGACGGCGCCGACGACGCCCCACCGCCGCCCGCCGTCCCGGTCACCCGCGCCGGCGACCTCTGGCGCTGCGGCGAGCACCGCCTGCTCTGCGGCGACGCGACCAGGCTGGACGACGTGCAGCGGGCGCTCGGCGCCGATCGCCTGGCGGACATGGCCTTCACCGACCCGCCCTACAATGTTGCCTACCGCGGCGGCACCGCGGCCAGGATGACCATCGCCAATGATGCGCTCGGCGAGGGCTTCCTCGACTTCCTCCGCCCGGCGCTGGCCAACCTGCTCTCGGTCACCAAGGGCGCCTGCTACGTCTGCATGTCCTCCTCGGAGTGGCCGACGCTGCACCGCGCCTGGCAGGAAGCGGGCGGCAAGTGGTCGAGCACCATCATCTGGGCGAAGAACACCTTCGCCCTCGGCCGGGCCGACTATCACCAGCAGTTCGAGGCCATGCTCTACGGCTGGAAGCAGGGCGCCCAGCACTACTGGTGCGGCGCCCGCGACCAGGGGAACGTCTGGCACTTCGACAAGCCGGCCAGGAACGACCTGCACCCGACGATGAAGCCGGTGGCGCTGGTCGAGCGGGCGATCCGCAACAGCAGCAAGCAGCGCGACACGGTGCTCGATCTCTTCGGCGGCTCCGGGACGACCATGATCGCGGCGGAGCGCACCGGGCGGCGCGCGGTGCTGCTCGAGCTCGACCCGGCCTATGCCGACGTCGTCGTCCGGCGCTGGCAGGAGGCGACTGGCGAGGCCGCGGTGCTGGAGGGCGAGGAGCGCACCTTCGGCGACATCGCGGCGGCGCGCGGCGCCGGCGATGCTGGGATGATCGAGAAAGCCCAATAAGAGCAATCATCTGACGCTGCATCTCGCTTGGCTCGGGCGCGGCACAGCGCGAATGGTCCGTCACGCGCAGGGGATCGCCCCCTGCACCGGGAGACGGAGCCGACGATGACCGACCGCGAAGCCCGCGCCGCCCGCAACCAGGAGCGCAGCCTGGTGGCCTTCCTGGCGAAGAAGGCCGAGTTCGACGCCCTGCTCGCGGAACTGCGGCAGGCCAGCGCGGACCATTTCGGGGCGGACCCGGAGGCGGTGCTCTGGGGCGAGACGGCCTGGCTCGCTGACGCCACGGCGAAGCTCAAGGAGATCGCCGACCAGCACTTCCGCCGGGGCGAATACGCCGCCTGACGCGGCGCGCCTCCCGCACCGCCCCGACCGGCGCGAGCCGGCGGGGCTCGGGGTGGTAGCACCC
Organism: Caldovatus aquaticus; assembly: GCF_019458025.1. GTDB lineage: Bacteria > Pseudomonadota > Alphaproteobacteria > Acetobacterales > Acetobacteraceae > Caldovatus > Caldovatus aquaticus. Next base: position 8,622 of record NZ_JAHZUY010000070.1, read on the forward strand.
GGCTGGTCGGGTGCCGGACCGAGGACCCCGAGGATGAAGCTCACCGACACGCAGACAGCGATCCTGGTCGCCGCGGCGCAGCACCCCGAGCACCTGGCCTACCCGCCGGAGCGCCTGCCGGCCGCCGCGCGGCGGACGGTGGCGAAGGCGCTGCTGAAGAGCGACCTGGTGATCGCGGTGCACCGCCCCGCCTACGACGCGCAGGCCCTCTGGATGGCCGAGGGCGACAGCGTCCTCCTGAAGATCACCGACGAGGGGCTACGCGCCATCGGCATCGACCCGCAGGGCGCCGCACCGGCCCCGGACGCGGCGCCCACGGGCGCGCCGGAGACGCCACCGCAGGCCAACCCCGCCGGCGCCACCGAACCCGCCCAGGCCGCGCCTGCGGCGCCGGACGACGCCACCCGCGCGGAGGATCTCGCCCTGCTCGACCAGGCCTTCGCGGCGCCAGGCCCCGCGCCGCGGGGCAGCCTGCGCGATGCCGCCGCGGCGGTGCTCGCCGCCTGGGAGGACGCGACCAATCGGGACACCGACATGATCGGCGCCCTCGAGGGCCCGATGGCGCGGCTCCGCGCCGCCCTGGCCGGCGAGACCCACCGCGCTCCGCGCGATCCCGCCGCGCCGCGCAGGCCCCGCGAGGGCACCAAGCAGGAGCAGGTGCTGGCCATGCTGCGTCGGCCCGAGGGCGCGACGGTGGCGCAGATCGCCGAGGCGACCGGCTGGGCACCGCACACGGTGCGGGGCTTCTTTGCCGGCCTGAAGAAGCGCCAGGGGATCGCGGTCGAGGTGCTGGAGCGGGTGCGCCAGGTCGGGCCGAACAAGGAGGGGGCCCGCGGCTCCTACACGGTGTACCGCATCGCCGGGTGACGCCCCGCGGAACGGCTCAGGGCTCGCGGCGTGATGGCAGCGGGCCCTGATACTTCTCCCAGGGCTTCGGTTTGGGCTTCGGCGGATCGAGCGCCAGCAGCAGCTCCGACAGCTCCCACCGCCGGCGCTTCGCCGCTTTCAGCACATCGACCAGCACCTTCCGCGCGTCATCCACGTAGAGCCGAACCACCCGCGGCGTGCCAACGCCACCGTCCGCCATGGCCATCGCGTAAGCGGTCGCCATCACCATCTTCTCGGGATCCTTCGGCGACATCCCGCTTCTCCGCTGATGTCGCGGCGATGATGCGCCGCGTGCCCCGTGAGACGCACGCAGAATGCGCGGTGCCGCGCGATCACATACGCCGGCGATCTTCCCGGCGCGCCGTCAATCCAACCTGACGAGGCCCGCATCATCGTCGCGTGCGGCGGGAGGTCGCCGCCATGCCCGAGTTGACCCCATCGAACCGCGAGGCGGCCAGGCGCATCGGCATCAGCGAGACCGCGCTGCGCAAGGCCGAGGGCAGCGGGCGCATCGCCCGCGAGCCGGACGGCCAGTGGGACATCGACAAGACCCGCCGCCGGCTGGTGGAGACCGCGGATCCGCACCGCTCGCCGCTCGCCGCCGGTGCGGGTGCCGAGGGCACGCCCTACGCGCGGCTGAAAGTCGCGCAGCCCGCCCTCAAGGTGGAGGCGCAGCGGCTTGCTCTGGATGAGAACAAGCGCCGCCTGCTCGACGTCGCCGAGGCCAACGCCACGATCGACGAGATCGCGGGGGCGATGCGCGACGCGCTGCTGAACTGGCCGGCGCGCGTCTCCGGCCTGATCGCCGCCGAGCTCGGCGTCGACCCGCACCTGCTGCAGACCATCCTGCAGCAGCACGTCACCGACCTGCTCTCGGAGGCCGCCGATCGCTTCGATCCCCCCGGCCTCGGCGGCACCAGCGGAGATCCGAACCCGCACGCGTGAGCATGTGCGCCGGCGCGCGGGCAGCATGCTCCGCCCGCCGCCGCGGCTCACCGTCTCGCAATGGGCGGAGCGGCACCGCATCCTCGGCAGCCGAGCCTCCTCCGAGCCGGGGCCCTGGCGGACCAGCCGGACCCCGTACCTGCGGGAGGTGATGGACGCGCTCTCGGCGGTGCAGCCGGCCCGGCGCGTCGTGTTCATGAAGGGCGCACAGGTCGGCGCCACCGAGAGCGGCAACTGCTGGCTCGGCTACATCCTGCACCACGTGCCGGCGCCGGTGCTGGCGGTGCAGCCGACCGTCGAGCTCGCGAAGCGCTTCAGCCGGCAGCGCATCGACCCCCTGCTGGAGGAGACCCCGGCGCTCAAGGAGCGGGTCGCCCCGGCCCGGGCGCGGGACAGCGGCAACACCCTGCTGTCGAAGGAATTCCCCGGCGGCATCCTGGTGCTGACCGGCGCGAACAGCGCGGTCGGGCTGCGCTCGATGACGGCGCGGTTCCTGTTCCTCGACGAGGTGGATGCCTATCCGGGTGATGTCGAGGGCGAGGGCGACCCGATCGCGCTGGCCGAGGCGCGGGCCCGCACCTTCGGCTGGCGGCGCAAGGCCTTCCTGGTCTCGACGCCGACCATCGCCGGGCGCAGCCGGATCGAGCGGGAATACTTCGCCTCCGACCAGCGGCGCTACTTCGTGCCATGTCCGCACTGCGGCGAGATGCAGTGGCTGAAGTTCGAGCGCCTGCGCTGGGAGAAGGGCGCCCCCCGCTCGGCCCGCTACCACTGCGAGGCTTGCGACGAGGGGATCGAGGAGCACCACAAGACCGCGATGCTGGCGGCCGGTGCGTGGCGCCCCACGGCGGTGCCCGAGGACCCGTACACGGTCGGCTTCCACATCTCGGCGCTCTATTCGCCGGTCGGCTGGCTGTCCTGGGAGCAGATCGCGCGCGACTGGGAGGCGGCGCAGGGCAAGCCCGAGGACCTCAAGACCTTCCGGAACACCGTGCTGGGCGAGACCTGGCAGGAGCAGGGCGAGGCGCCGGATTGGGAGCGCCTGGTCGAGCGCCGGGAGGACTTTAGGATGGGCGTGGTGCCCCCTGGCGCCCTCTGCCTCATGGCCGGCGTGGACGTGCAGGACGACCGCCTGGAGTGCGACGTTTGGGGCTGGGCCGAGGGCTTCTCCTCCTGGCTGGTGGACCACGTTGTGATCCCCGGCAGCCCGCGCGAGCGGGAACCGTGGGACGCGCTGGCGAAGCTGCTGGCGCGCGACTGGCCCCGGTCTGGTGGCGGGACGATGCGGATTGCCAAGGTCTGCATCGACACCGGCGGCCGCGACACCGCGGCGGTCTACGGCCATCTCCGCCGGCTGCGGGATCCGCGGATCGCCCCGACCAAGGGCGTGGACGGATGGAACCGCGCCCAGCCGGTGCAGGGCCCGACGCCGGTCGATGCGCTGGTCGACGGACGCAAGCTCCGTCGCGGCCTGAAGCTCTGGACGGTTTCGGTCTCGACCTGGAAGGCCGACCTGTATCGCCGGCTCTGGCTCGGGCGCGGCGATGCCGCAGAGTTCCCGCCCGGCTGGGTGCACCTGCCGCAGGGCATCGAGGCCGAGTGGGTGAAGCAGCTGGTCGCCGAGCAACTGCGCATGGTGAAGGACCGCCGCGGCTTCGCCCGGCAGGAATGGGCGAAGCTGCGGGAGAGGAACGAGGCCCTGGACTGCGCGGTGCTGGCGCGCGCGGCGCTCTGGCTGCTCGGCGCCGACCGCTACGGCGAGCGCTTCTGGCAGCAGCTGCGGGACCAGATCGCCAACGCCCCACTCCAACCGAGCGAGCTTCCCACCGGCGGGAACGTCGCTCCCCCGTCACCGCCACCGGTCGCGACCGACACCCATCGCCCGCGTGGCTGGCTCGCGCCGCGCAGCGGCTGGCTGCGCTGACCTGGAGAACCCCATGACCGCCATCGTCCCGGTGCGCACCAGCATCGCCGCCGGCCAGGCGCTGAGCGGGCCCGTCGCCAGCGTCGGCTACGGCGTCTGCCTGCTGCTGCTGCCCGCCGCCTGGACTGACGCCCCGCTGACTCTGCAGGGCTCGCTCGACGAGGGTGAGCCCGCAGCCTGGGCGGATCTCTACGATCACCTCGGCAACGAGGTGGTGCTGACGGCCACTGCCGGCCGCGCGCTCACCCTGCCACCCACCCTGCTGCTCGGCTGGCGCTGGCTGCGCTTGCGCTCGGGCCTTGCCGCCGCGCCGGTGAACCAGGCAGCGGCACGGTTGCTCACCCTCGGCATCCGGCCCCTCGCATGACCGCCCTGTTCCAGCACTACCTGCCGCCAGCGCCGGCGATGCTGCCCTACGTCTCGGGGCGGTTCTACGCCTCGCAGCACGCGCGCGCCGTGGGCGGAGCGGTCGCGATGACGGCGAACCGGCTGTACGCGGTGCCCTACGTTCTCGCCCGGCCCGGGCTGTTCGCAGCCATGGCGGTGAGCGTGACGACCGGCGCGGCTGGCGTCCTGCGCATGGCGCTGGCTGCCGACAATGGCGCCGGCCGGCCGGGGGCGCTGATCGAGGAGCCGCTGGCGGACGCCGACACCGCTGCTGCCGGCAGCGCGATCTGTGCCTTTGCGCAGCCGCGCTGGATCCCGGTCGGGATCTGGTGGCTGCTGCTGTGCTTCTCCGGCGTGCCCTCGGTGCGCGGCACCAGCACCCAGGCCTTCAGCGGCGGCAACACGCTGCTGCTGGGCTCGGCCGCGGCGGATGGGGGCGCCGGTGGCGGCACCGGCAGCGAGAACGGCTTCTTCGCGCCGCTGACGCACCAGGCCGGCGCGCCGATCATGCCGAACCCGCCGAGCGGCCTGTCCTATCTCGTCAACGCGGCGGCGCCGCTGCCGACGCTGCGGGCGGCGTGATGGATCCCTCCGTCCTGGCCTGGGCGCTGGCGCAGCCGGCGGGCAGCCGGGCCGCCGCCCTCGCCGCTGCCTACACCGGCGGCACCACGCACGTGAGCTTCGAAGGCCGCACCGTCGAGTATCGGAGCCTCGACGAGCTCGGCCGGGCGCTGGCCGTGTTGCGCGGCGCGGAGAACAGCGCCGCCCGTCGGCCCTCGGTGACGCTGGCCAGATTCTCGCGGGAGAGAACCGGGTGATCCGACGCCTCCGCGACGCATGGCAGGTCCTGCGCGGCTACGCCGCGGCGCAGGACCACCGCGCCTCCGCCTGGGCGCCCTCCGGCGGCAGCGCCAATGCCGAGGTCGGCATCGCCGCGGCGACCGTCGCCCGCCGCGCGCGCGACGCCGTTCGCAATGATCCCTACGCCGCCCGCATGGTCGATCTCTGGACCGGCAACGCCGTCGGCGCCGGCATCACTACCCGCTGGCCGGACCAGCGCCATGCCGACACCTGGCGGCGCTGGGCGGAGGGCACCGCCTGCGATGCGGAGGGGCGCCTCGACCTCTACGGGCTGCAGGCGCTGGCGATGCGGGCGGTGGTGGAGAGCGGGGAGTGCTTCGTCCGCTTCCTGCTGGCGCCGCCGTCGCCTGCCAACCCGATCGGCCTGCGCCTGCAGGTGCTGGAGGCAGACCATCTGGACACCGCCCGCAACGGCATGGTCGAGGGCGCGCCGACCATCCAGGGCATCGCCCTCGGCGACGCCGGTGCGCCGATCGGCTACTGGCTGCACCGCGTGCATCCCGGCGCCGCCGGGATCCTGCCGGGCGCGACCTGGCAGAGCAGCCAGCGCATCCCGGCGACGGAGGTGCTGCACGTCTACCGCAAGCGCCGCCCCGGCCAGCTGCGCGACGTCTCCTGGCTGGCGCCGGTGCTGCTGCGGCTGCGCGACCTCGGCGACTACGAGGCCGCCCTGCTGATGAAGGCCAAGATCGAGGCCTGCCTGGCGGCGGTGGTGACCGAGGAGGGCGACGAGGCGCTGACCGGCGCTGCCGCAGGGCTGCTCCGCGACGCCCAGGGCCGCGCGGTCGAGAGCTTCGAGCCGGGGATGATCCTGTATCGCCGCGGCATGGGCTCGGTGGAAGTCGTGAACCCCTCCGGCGGCGGCAGCCACGCCGCCTTCGCCAAGCGGGCGCTGGAGGCGGCCGCGGTCGGCACCGGGCTGACCTACGACCAGGTCTCCGGCGACCTGACCCAGGCGAACTACTCCTCGCTGCGGGCCGGCAAGATCGAGTTCCGCCGGCTCTGCGAGCAGGTGCAGTACGGCATGCTGATCCCGATGCTGGTGCGGCCCATCGCCGAGCGGTTCCACCGGCAGGGCGCGCTGCTCGGGCTGTGGGGGACGGAGATGCCGGACGGCGTCAGCCACGTCCCGCCGGCGCACGAGATGATCGACCCGCTCAAGGACACCACGGCGCTCATCGCCCAGGTTCGCGCCGGCTTCGTGCCGCAGCCCGAAGCGGCGGGGGCCTTCGGCTACGATTTCCGCGCCGCGGTGGAGATGATCCGCGAGGCCAACGCCCTGCTCGACGAGGCCGGCCTCGCGCTCGACACCGACCCGCGCCGTGTCGCGAAGTCCGGCGCGGCGCAGGACGCCGCGCAGATGGCTGCGGTCGAGATCGCCGCCACCGGCGCCGCGGCGCCGGCCCGAGACACAGCACCCCAGGGCTGAGCATGACGGAACCGATCGAACCGGGCGGCAGCGATGCCACGCCGGACGATTCTGCTGCGCCCATCGTCGCGCAGCGCGCCATCACCGCACCGGCCACCGTCGATCGCGCCGCCCGCACCGTCGAGGTGGTGTGGTCGACCGGCGCCCGCGCCCGCAACTTCGTCCCGTCCCTCGGCCTGATCACCGAGGAGCTGGAGATGTCGCCGAATGCGGTGCGCATGGAGGCGCTGCGCTCCGGCCGCGCCCCAGTGCTCGACACCCACCGCCGCGGCGGCGCCCGCGACGTCCTTGGCCGCGTCACCGCTGCCCGCCTCGAGCGCGGTCGCGGCTATGCCACGCTGCAGTTCAGCACGGCCGCCGACGTCGAGCCGGTCTGGCAGCGCATCGCCGACGGCACGCTTCGCGCGGTGAGTGTCGGCTATCGCGTCCATCGCTACGAGCCGCGACCCGACGCCGCCACCGGCGAGACCGTCCACCGTGCGGTGGATTGGGAGCCCTTCGAGATCTCCGTCGTGCCGGTCCCGGTGGACCGCGATGCCGCGGTTCGCGCGCAGGGGGAACAGGGCCTCCCCGCGCCGGCGATCGAACCCGCCCTGCCTGACGAGGAACCCACCATGCCCGTGACGACGCCGGTCGCGCCGGCTGCTGATCCATCGGCGCCGCTCGCCGCCGCGCCGTCCACCCCGCCCCAGGAGACCCCCGTGACCACCACGTCCAGCCCCCCGGCGCAGGAACCCAACCGCGCCGCGCCCGCACCGGCCGTGCCGGCGCCCGATCTCGACGCGATCCGCGCCGAGGCGAGCCGCGCCGAGCGCGAGCGCATCGCCGGCATCGACGCCGCCGTCGAGGCGGCCCGCGCCCTGCTGCCGGCGGAGCGCATCGCGCCGATCCGCGCCGAGGCCATCGAGCGCGGCTGGACGGGCGACCAGGCCCGCCGCGCCCTGTTCGACGCCCTGGTCGCCCAGGGCCCGCGGTCGTCCATCCCCGCCCGCGCCATGCCCGGCTACCAGCCGCGAGGAGACGGCCGCCACGCCGAGTTCCTGGGCTGGCGCCCGTCCGACATGCTGCGCGAACTCTTCGCCCGCCGCGGCGAGCGCAACCCGCCGCGCAACCCGACGCTGCTCGCCGAGCGCGCCTTCCACACCAGCTCCGACTTCCCGCTGCTGCTCGCGGCCGCGGCCAACAAGATGCTGCTGGCCGCCTACCAGCCGGCGCAGCCGACCTACCGGCAGATCTTCCTCCGGCGCGACTTCCGCGACTTCAAGCCGCACCGCCACCTCCGCATCGGCGACTTCCCGACCCTGCTGCCGCTCGCCGAGAACGGCGAGATCCAGGTCGGCACCATGTCCGAGAGCCAGGAGATCGTGCTGCTGCAGACCTTCGCCCGGCGCCTCCGCGTCACGCGGCCGATGCTGGTCAACGACGACCTCGGCGCCTTCACCGACTTCGCCGCCGCCATCGGCCGGCGGGTCGCCGAGTTCGAGAACGCCACCGCCTACAACCTGCTGAACAGCGCCAATGGTGACGGTCCGACGCTGACCACCGGCAGCGCGCCGGTCTTCGCCACCGCCGCCGCGCGCGCCAACAAGGCCGCCACCGGCACGGTGCTCGACACCGCGACCATCGGCGCCGGGCGCGCCGCCATCATGAGGCAGCGCACGCTCGACGGCCTGCCGATCTCCATGGGCCAGACCATGCGCCTGCTGGTCGGGCCGAACCTCGAGCTCGCCGCCCGCCAGGCGACCGTGGTCGTGCAGGCGAGCGAGACGGCCAAGGCGAACGTCTTCGCCGGCTTCGTGCAGCCGGTGGTCGAGCCGCTGATCCCGGCCAACCGCTGGTACCTGTTCTCCGACCCGGCCGCGGCGCCGGTCTACGTCTACGGCTACCTCAACGGCGCCGAGGGGCCACAGGTCACGACCGGCCCCGTCCAGGGCGCGGACGGCATCGAGGTCAGCGTGATCTTCGACTTCGGCGTCGGCGCCATCGACTGGCGCGGCGCCTGGTTCAACCCGGGGACCTGATCACGCGAACCCCAGGAACACGGCGAGGCTGCGGTTCAGCGCCAGAGCCTCGTCGTCCGAGATGCGGCCGATCACGCCTCCGACCCGATCCCGCCGAATGCTGGTGAGCTTGTCCACCATCACCCAGCTCGGCGTCCGCAGCGCCAGGCGGTCGCTGGGCGACAGCGGCACCCGCAGCAGTCCCGCATCTTTCCGGACCGAGGTCAGCGGGCACACCACGACGCTCAGCGTCTGGTCGTAGAGATCGGACTGCACCACCACCGCCGGGCGAGGCTTGCCGGCATAATCACCACCGCCGCGATCGGCGACGAGAACGACGTCACCGCGGCGCATCGTACGCGGGGATGTCGGTGTGCTCCTCGGGCCAGGCGGAATGGCGCTCGATGAACCCCATCACATCGTCGAATTCCGCGCGGTCGGCGTCGACCAGCCGCGACTGACGGCGCGCCTCCTCGGCGAAGCCGGGTGCGCGGGTGTCCGGCACCCAGATCTGGATCGGCCGCAGCCCGCGCCGCCGACAGCACGCTGCTGACGCAGGCGCAGGACAACGCGCCGGCGGAGTTCGCCTTCGGCTACACGATCGACGCCAACCGCAGCCTGACCATCACCCTGCACGAGGTCTACCTCGCCCTCGCCAAGACCCCGATCGAGGGGCCGGCCGGCGTCGAGGCGAGCTTCGCGTTCCGCGCGGCCTACAACGCCACCGCGACGCGCATGATGACCGTGGTGCTCCGGAACCAGCAGCAGGCGAGCGAGTACGCGTGAGGATCACGCGCCGCCGAGCAGGTCACGCAGCAGCCCCTGCACGTCGCGCGCGCCATGCAGGACCCGCAGGATGCGCGGCGGCGTCGCCGTCGCCCGATAGACGATCACGTAGGGGAAGTCCGGGACGACCAGGAAGCGCACCTCCTCGGGCGCCAGGGCGGGGCGGACG
>NZ_JAHZUY010000071.1 GCF_019458025.1 Caldovatus aquaticus
CCCGCCTTCGATCCGGCCGCCTTGCCGCCGATCGAGAGCCTGACACCGGAGAGCGACATCCGCGACTTCCTGCGCGCGGAGGTTCCCGAGGCGCTGCGGCGGGCGGCGCTGCGGCGCCTCTGGGTGCTCGATCCGGCGATCCGCGGCTTCGTGGGACCGGCCGACTACGCCTGGGATTTCAACGCCCCCGGCGGGGCGCCCGGGTTCGCGCCGGCGCTCGGCGGCGATGCGGCGCGGCTGATCGCCCGCGCGCTCGGGCCGGGGCAGGCCGGGCCGGCGCCGGAACGCGCGGCGCCGGAGCCGGCGGCCGCGCCGCCGCCCGCGGAGCCGGCCCTCTCCGGCGGCGAGGCTCCGGCCGGCTCCCCGGCCCCGCCCGCCGTCTCGCTCCCGGCACCGCCGGCGACGGCTGCGGTGCCGGAGCGCGCGGCGGGGGCGGCGGAGCGCGCGGCGGAGGGGGAACGGCCGGCAGAGCGGCGGCGCCACGGCGGCGCGTTGCCGGCCTGACGTCTCGTCCGGTCCTCCGGGCAGCGGGGACGCGGCGCCTCTCGCGCCAAATTGCTGGATTTGCGCGGAGTCCTGTGCTCTGATCCCGGCGCTCGAGTCCGCCGTGGCGACGACGGGGCCACCGCGGCGCCGGGCCGCGAGAAGCGACAGGGATGGAGACGGGCACGCAGGATCGGGTGCAGGCGGACCGCGCGGGACTGTTCGCGGTCCTCGGGCGGCTGCTCGCGGCGCCGCCGGATGCCGCGCTGCTGGAGCGCCTGGGCGCGGCCCTCTCCCGGCCGCCCGAGGCGACGCCGCTCGGCCGCGCCTGCGCCGGCCTGGCCGCGGCCGCCGGCGCGGCCGATCCCGCCCGGGTGGAGCGCGAGTACTTCGAGCTCTTCATCGGCCTCGGGCGGGGCGAGCTGCTGCCCTACGCCTCCTACTACCTCACCGGGTTCCTGCACGAGCGGCCGCTGGCCGAACTGCGCGGCACGCTGCGCCGTCTCGGCGTGGCGCGCGCGCCCGGCGTGGCGGAGCCCGAGGACCACATCGCCTTCCTGTGCGAGACCTTCGCCGGCCTGCTCTCCGGCGCGTTCGGGGCGCAGGGCGAGGCGGCGGCCGGCGACTTCTTCGCGCGCCACCTGCGCCCGTGGGCGGCACGGTTCTTCGCCGATCTCGAGGGCGCCAGGGCGGCGCGCTTCTATCGCGCGGTCGGCGCGCTCGGCCGGACCGCGATCGAGATCGAGCTGGCGGCGGCGGAGCTGCCGGCATGACGGACAGACCATGGGGAAGGAGCCGCCCATGAGCGGAAGGACGGACGGAACGGCGGAGCGGCGCGGATTCCTGCGCGCGCTCGGTCTCGCGGCGGCCGGCGCCACCGCCGCAGGCGCCGCGGCGGCGCAGACGCGGGCCGATTCGGTGCCCGCCGGGCAGGCGCGCAAGGAGAACGAGCAGCAGCGCGTCGCGGCGCGCTACCGCGAGACCGACCACGTCAAGGCCTACTACCGCACCAACCGCTACGAGCACTGAGAGCGAAGGGGGAGACGCCGGGATGCTGATCAAGCGCTCCGACCGCCAGATCGCCCAGTCGGCGCGGGCCGGGAAGCGGCTCGCCGCCGCCTATGAAGGCCTCTCCGCCGGCGGGCTCGACCGCCGCGCCTTCCTTCGCCAGGCCGGGCTCGGCGGGGTCGGGCTGGCGGCGCTCGGCACCGCGCTCGGCGGGCCGCGCCTGGCGCAGGCCGCCGGTGCGACGGGGGTGATCGACCACGCCAAGCCGGTGGAGATCCGGCGCAACATCTGCACCCACTGCTCGGTCGGCTGCACCGTGACGGCGGAGGTGCAGGAGGGCGTCTGGGTCGGCCAGGAGCCGACCTGGGACAGCCCGATCAACCGCGGCACGCACTGCGCCAAGGGCGCCGCGATCCGCGAGCTGGTGCACGGCGACCGGCGGCTGAAGTACCCGATGAAGCTCGCCGGCGGGCAGTGGCAGCGCATCTCCTGGGACCAGGCGCTGACGGAGATCGCCGACAAGCTGATGGAGATCCGCGCCGCCTCCGGCCCCGATGCGGTGTTCTGGCTCGGCAGCGCCAAGTTCTCCAACGAGGGCGCCTATCTCTACCGCAAGCTCGCCGCCTTCTGGGGCACCAACACGGTGGACCACCAGGCGCGCATCTGCCACTCGACGACGGTGGCGGGGGTGGCCAACACCTGGGGCTACGGCGCGCAGACCAACAGCTACAACGACATCCGCAACTCCAAGACCGTCATCATCATGGGCGGGAACCCGGCGGAGGCGCACCCGGTCTCGCTGCAGCACGTGCTCTCCGGCAAGGAGATCAACCGCGCCAACCTGATCGTCATCGATCCGCGCTTCACCCGCACCGCGGCGCACGCCACCGAGTACGTGCGCATCCGCCCCGGCACCGACATCCCGGTCATCTGGGGCATGCTCTGGCACATCTTCGAGAACGGCTGGGAGGACAAGGAATTCATCCGCCAGCGCGTGTACGGGATGGACGAGGTGCGCCGCGAGGTCGCGAAGTGGAACCCGCAGGAGGTCGAGCGGGTCACCGGCGTGCCCGGGGAGCAGCTCAGGCGGGTGGCGCAGATGTTCGCCACCCAGAAGCCCGCGACGCTGGTCTGGTGCATGGGCGCGACGCAGAAGACCGTGGGCACGGCGAACGTGCGCGCCTTCTGCACCCTGCTGCTGGCCACCGGCAACGTCGGCATCAGCGGCGGCGGCGCCAACATCTTCCGCGGCCACTGCAACGTGCAGGGGGCGACCGACCTCGGGCTCGATGTCGTCACCCTGCCGCTCTACTACGGCCTCGACGAGAACGCCTGGCGCCACTGGTGCCGGGTGTGGGACGTCTCCTACGACAGCATGCTTGCCCGCTTCGAGAGCAAGCAGATGATGGAGACGCCGGGCATCCCCTCCACCCGCTACTTCGACGCGGTGCTGCTGCCGAAGGACCAGGTGCAGCAGCGCGACAACCTGAAGGCGATGGTGGTGTTCGGGCACGGCGGCAACACCGTCACCCGCATGCCGGAGGCGCAGAAGGGGCTGGAGAAGCTCGAGCTGCTGGTGGTCGCCGACCCGCACCCGACCACCTTCGCCGTGCTCGGCAACCGGCGCGAGAACACCTACCTGCTGCCGATCTGCACCCAGCTCGAGACCTCGGGCAGCCGCACCGCCTCCAACCGCTCGCTGCAGTGGGGCGAGAAGATCGTGGACCCGATCTTCGAGTCGAAGGACGACTACGAGGCGATCTGGCGGCTCACCGGCGCGCTCGACCGCGCGGCGGAGAGGCGGAACATGCCGATCCGCTTCCAGGCCGACATGTTCAAGCACATCGAGGTGGTGAACGGCCGGCCGACGCCGGAGAGCATCCTGCGCGAGATCAACCGCGGCGGCTGGAGCGCCGGCTACTGCGGCCAGTCGCCGGAGCGGCTGAAGGCGCACATGCGCCACCAGCGCCACTTCGACCTGGTGACGCTGCGCGCGGGGCCGGACGCGCCGGAGGAGGTGCGCGGCGACTACTACGGCCTGCCGTGGCCGTGCTGGGGCCCGCCGGAGCTGCGCCATCCGGGCACCCACATCCTCTACAACACCAACCTGCACGTGATGGACGGCGGCGGCACCTTCCGCGCCCGCTTCGGGGTGGAGCGCAACGGCGTCTCGCTGCTCGCCGAAGGGTCCTACTCCAAGGGCTCGGAGATCCAGGACGGCTATCCGGAGTTCACCGTCGCGGTGCTCAAGCGGCTCGGCTGGTTCGACGAGCTGACGGCGGAGGAGAAGGCCTCGCTCGAGCGCCACTTCGGCGCCAACATCGACCGCGCCTCCTGGGCCACCGACCTCTCGGGCGGCATCCAGCGCGTGGCGATGAAGCACGGCTGCGTGCCCTACGGCAACGCCAAGGCGCGGGCGGTGGCCTGGAACCTGCCCGACCCGGTGCCGGTGCACCGGGAGCCGATCTACACGCCGCGCACCGACCTGATCGCGCAGTACCCGACGCTGCCCGACCGGCGCGCGTTCCGGCTGCCGCATCTCGGGCAGAGCGTGCAGAACCGCTCGCTGCAGGTGGCGCGCGACTACCCGATCATCCTCACCACCGGGCGCCTCGTGGAGTACGAGGGCGGCGGCGAGGAGACGCGCTCCAACAAGTGGCTGGCCGAGCTGCAGCAGGACATGTTCATCGAGATCAACCCGGCGGATGCCGCCGAGCGGGGCCTGCGCGACGGCGCCTGGGCGCTGGTGCGCGGCCCGGAGATGCCGGAGGGCAAGTTCATCAAGGTGAAGGCGCTGGTGACGGAGCGCGTCGGGCGCGGCGTCGCCTTCATGCCCTTCCACTTCGCCGGCTGGTTCATGCAGGAGGACCAGCGGCGCAAGTACCCGCAGGGCACCGACCCGATCGTGCTCGGCGAGAGCGCGAACACGGTCACGACCTACGGCTACGACCCGGTGACCTTCATGCAGGAGGCGAAGGTCACGATCTGCCAGATCCGCGCGGCCTGAGGGGGAGGAACGTCACATGGCCCGCATGAAGTTCCTCTGCGACAGCGACCGCTGCATCGAGTGCAACGCCTGCGTCACCGCGTGCAAGAACGAGCACGAGGTGCCCTGGGGCATCAACCGGCGCCGCGTCGTCACCATCAACGACGGCCGGCCCGGCGAGCGCTCGATCAGCATGGCCTGCATGCACTGCACCGACGCGCCCTGCGCGGCGGTCTGCCCGGTCTCCTGCTTCTACACGACGGCCGACGCCATCGTGCTGCACGACAAGGACCTGTGCATCGGCTGCGGCTACTGCTTCTACGCCTGCCCCTTCGGGGCGCCGCAGTACCCGCGCGTCGGCAACTTCGGCTCGCGCGGCAAGATGGACAAGTGCACCTTCTGCGCCGGCGGACCGCAGCAGGACAACACCCGGGCGGAGTACATCCAGTACGGCTCCAACCGCATCGCCGAGGGCAAGCTGCCGCTCTGCGCCGAGATGTGCTCGACCAAGGCGCTGCTCGCCGGGGACGGGGAGATCATCGCCACCATCTACCGCGAGCGGGTGCAGCGGCGCGGCTACGGCTCCGGCGCCTGGGGCTGGCGGACCGCCTATCGCGAGACGGTGTCCATCTGAGGAGCGCCCCGCCATGCGTCGCACGTTGCTGATCGCCGCGCTGCTCCTCGCCCTGCCCTGGCTGGCGGCGACGCAGGGCCAGGCGCAGACGGCGCCCGCCGCTCCGGGGCGGAACCCGATCTCGGCGGAGGAGCTCGAACTCCAGAGCGCGCTGCGCGGCGGGGTGGTGGACGGGCGCGTCTCGATCCCCAACCCGCAGGCCGCGGTGCTGATCCAGCCGGAAGGGCGCGACTGGCGCGCCTTCCACAACGTCACCCTCGCCTGGGTCGGCGGCATCGCGGTGCTCGGGATGCTGGGCGTGCTGGTGCTCTACCACCTCGTCCACGGCACCACCCGCATCGCCGGCGGCCGGTCCGGCAGCACCATCCTGCGCTTCCCGACGATCGAGCGGGCGAACCACTGGATGGTGGCGACGAGCTTCGTCGTGCTCGCGCTCTCCGGCCTGAACCTGACCTTCGGGCGCCACGTCCTCCTGCCGCTGCTCGGGCCGGAGGCCTTCGCCGCGCTCAGCCAGTGGGGGAAGTACGCCCACAACTTCCTGGCCTTCCCCTTCACCCTCGGCATCGTGGTGATGCTGCTGCTCTGGGTGAAGGACAACCTGCCGACGTGGGTGGACTGGGAGTGGCTGAAGGCCGGGGGCGGCCTGTTCGGCGGCGCCCATCCGCCGGCAGAGCGGTTCAACGCCGGCCAGAAGCTGATGTTCTGGATCACCGTGCTCGGCGGCGGCGTGGTGGCGGCCACCGGCTTCCTGCTGCTCTTCCCCTTCGCAGCCACCGACATCGCCGGCATGCAGCTCTCGCACATGCTGCACAGCATCCTGGCGGTGCTGATGATCGCGGTGATCCTCGGCCACATCTACATCGGCACCCTCGGCGTGGAGGGCGCGTGGGATGCGATGAGCACCGGCGAGGTGGACGTGAACTGGGCCCTCCAGCATCACCGGCTGTGGGCCGAGGCGCAGCTCGCCAGGGAGCGGGCCGAGGCGGCCGCCGCGCCCGGCGCCGTGCACGCGGGCGCGGCCGACTGAGCCGCCCCGGCGCCGGGGCGCCCGTCGCGCGGCCGAGGCGCGCCAGGCCTCGGCCCGGTGCGACGCACTCTACAGGCGGACGCCTTCGGTGCGGTAGGCGTCGCTCGCGTAGCGCTGCACGCCGGTATCGAGCAGGACGGCGGCAGCGAGCGCCAGGATGACGGCAGCCAGGATACCGGTCAGGATCGCCTTCACGGCACGGTCCTCCGCGCAGCGGAACGTTCTTCAACCTATGGGATGCGGGCGGCGGCGGCGCAAGGGGAGACGGCGCTTCCGGCGCGCGCCGCGCTCCGCGGGGCTCGTCCGGCAGGTGCGACCGCGGCAGTGGCGGAGGAGGGAACGACCGTGAAGATCGGCGCGGCAATGTTCTTCACCGACTACTCCATGGCCCCCGGCGAGCTCGCCCGGGCGCTGGAGGAGCGCGGCTTCGAATCGCTCTGGGCGCCGGAGCATTCGCACATCCCGCTCTCCCGCCGCTCGCCCTTCCCCGCGGGCGGCGAGATCCCGAAAGAGTACTACGACGTGATGGATCCCTTCGTCTCGCTCGCCGCCGCGGCGGCGGCGACGACGCGGCTCAAGGTCGGCACCGGCGTCTGCCTCGTCGTGCAGCGCGATCCGATCCAGACGGCGAAGCTGGTGGCCTCGCTGGATCAGGTTTCGGGCGGGCGGTTCCTCTTCGGCGTCGGCAACGGCTGGAACGCCGAGGAGATGGCGAACCACGGGACCGCCTTCGCCACCCGCCACCGGCTCGCCCGCGAGCGCATCGAGGCGATGAAGGTCATCTGGACCCGCTCCAGGCCCGAATACCACGGCGAATTCGTGGACTTCGACCCGATCATGACCTGGCCGAAGCCGGTGCAGAAGCCGCACCCGCCGGTGATCGTCGGCGGCGCCTTCCCCTACGGCGCGCGGCGCGCCTTGCGCTACGGCGACGGCTGGATGCCGCACCGCAGGCGCCCGGCCTATGCCGACGTCGCGGCGCTGATCCCGGAGTTCCGCCGGATGGAGGCGGAGGCCGGGCGCTCCGTCCCGATCACCATCTGGGGCGCGAGCGAGGACCTCGACCTGCTGCGGCGCGACCGCGACCTCGGGGTGGAACGCGTCGTGGTGCAGTTCCCCTCGGCCGGGGCGGACGCGGTCCTGCCCGCGCTCGACCGCTGGGCGGCGGTGATCGCGCGCCTCGCCGCGTGAGGTGATCCGCCGCCCGCGCCGCCGCGGGACGGCGTCGTTCCCCGCCGCGATGCCCGCCGGGGCCTCGGCGCCAGGCGGGCGGGCCGTTGCGCCGGCGCGTCCGGCCCCGCATCCTGCGCCACGACGGAGGCGCCACCATGGACGAGGATTTCCGCGCGGCCGCGCTCGACTACCACCGCCTGCCGCGCCCCGGGAAGATCAGCATCGAGCCGACCAAGCGCATGGCCACGCAGCGCGATCTCGCGCTCGCCTACTCCCCCGGCGTGGCCGCCGCCTGCGAGGCGATCGCGCGCGATCCCGACGCCGCCTTCGACTACACCGCGCGCGGCAACCTCGTCGCCGTGGTCTCCAACGGCACCGCCGTGCTCGGCCTCGGCGCGATCGGCGCGCTGGCGAGCAAGCCGGTGATGGAGGGCAAGGCGGTCCTGTTCAAGAAGTTCGCCGGCATCGACGCGATCGACATCGAGATCGAGGAGCGCGATCCCGAACGCCTGATCGCGGTGATCGCCGCGCTCGAACCCTCCTTCGGCGCGATCAACCTCGAGGACATCAAGGCCCCCGAGTGCTTCGTGGTCGAGCGGGCGCTGCGCGAGCGCATGCGCATCCCGGTCTTCCACGACGACCAGCACGGCACCGCGATCATCGTCGCCGCCGCGGTGCGCAACGGGCTGCTGCTGCAGGGCAAGCGGCTGGAGGAGGTGAAGCTCGTCTGCTCCGGCGCCGGCGCCGCCGCGCTGGCCTGCCTCGACCTGCTGGTGAGCATGGGGCTCCGGCGCGAGAACGTCACCGTCTGCGACATCGCCGGCGTGGTCTACGAGGGCCGCACCGAGCTGATGGACCCCTGGAAGGCGCGCTACGCCCGCGCCACCGAGGCGCGCACGCTCGAACAGGCGCTGCCCGGCGCCGACGTCTTCCTCGGCCTCTCCGCGCCGCGCGTGCTGAAGCCGGAGTGGCTGCCGCTGCTCGCGCCGAAGCCGCTGGTGCTCGCGCTCGCCAACCCGGAGCCGGAGATCCTGCCCGAGGCGGTGCGCGCCGCGCGCCCGGACGCGATCGTGGCGACCGGCCGCTCGGACTATCCGAACCAGGTCAACAACGTCCTCTGCTTCCCCTTCATCTTCCGCGGCGCGCTCGATGTCGGCGCCACCACGATCAACGAGGCGATGAAGATGGCGGCGGTGGAGGCGCTCGCCGGCCTCGCCCGCATGGAGGCCTCCGAGGTGGTCGCCGCGGCCTATGGCGGCCAGGCGCCGGTGTTCGGGCCGGACTACATCATCCCCAAGCCCTTCGACCCGCGGCTGATCCTCGAGATCGCGCCGGCGGTGGCGCGCGCGGCGATGGAGAGCGGGGTGGCGCGGCGCCCGATCGCCGACTTCGCCGCCTACCGCCACGGGCTGGAACGGTTCGTCTTCCGCTCCGGCAACCTGATGCGCCCGGTGTTCGAGGCGGCGCGCCGCGCCCCGCGCCGCGTCGTCTATGCCGAGGGCGAGGACGAGCGGACGCTGCGCGCGGTGCAGACCGTGCTCGACGAGGGGCTCGCCGAGCCGATCCTGATCGGCCGCCGCGCGGTGATCACGGAGCGCGTGCGGGCGATGGGGCTGCGCATGGACCTCGGGCAGAGCGTGCGCGTGCTCGATCCGGAGGCGGATGCGGAGGTGTTCGGGCCGCTGCTCCCGCCCTACCAGCGCCGGGTCGGGCGCCGCGGCGTGCCGCCCGATTCCGCCGAGCGCCGCCTGCGCACCCGCCCGACGGTGGCGGCGGCGATGGTGCTGGAGGCCGGCCTCGCCGACGCCTGCATCGCCGGCGGCACCGGTGACTGGCTGCGCCACTGGCACTACGCCTTCGACGTGATCGGCAAGCGCGAGGACGTGGGCCGCGTCTATGCCCTCTCCGGCGTGATCATGCGCACCGGCGAGACGCTGTTCGTGGTGGACACGCACCTGGTGGTGGACCCGACGCCGGAGCAGATCGCGGAGATGACCTGCCTCGCCGCCGAGCAGGTGCGCGCCTTCGGCATCGCGCCGAAGGCGGCGCTGCTTTCGCACTCCTCCTTCGGCGCCTCGCACGCGCCCTCGGCCAAGAAGATGCGCGAGGCGCTGCGGCTGATCCGCGCGCGCGAACCGGGGCTCGAGGTGGACGGCGAGATGCACGCCGATGCCGCGCTGGTGCCGGCGATCCGCGCCCGCGCGGTGCCGGACTCGACGCTCTCCGACACCGCGAACCTGCTGGTGATGCCGACGCTGGATGCGGCGAACATCGCCTTCAACCTGGTCAAGGCGGCGACCGACGGGCTGCAGATCGGGCCGCTGCTGCTCGGGATGCGCAGGCCGATCCACGTGCTGGTGCCGAGCGTGACCGCGCGCGGCATCGTCAACGTCACCGCGCTGGCGGTGGCGCAGGCGCAGCAGGCGGGGGCGCGGGAGGGATGACCATCCGGTCGAGGGGGTGACCATGCCGAAGGAGCAACGGAGCTATTGGCTCGTTCTGTTCAGTTGGACAACATGGCAGGAATTCCTCGCCGCCGGCGGCACGACGGCCGGGTTCCGGGAGAGCCGCTGGAAGACGGTGGAGCAGATCAGGCCGGGCGATTACCTGCTCTGCTATCTGACAGGGGTCTCGCGCTGGATCGGCATACTGGAAGTGACGGGCGCACCGTTCCAGAGCAGCGAGCCGATCTGGAAGGATGCCGTTTTCCCCGCCCGCCTTCCGGTGCGCGTGGTGGCGAAGCTGGAGCCGGCCACAGCGGTGCCCGTCCTCGCGATGAAGGATAGGCTGTCGGCGTTCCACGATCTCAAGAGCCCGCACGCCTGGACCGTCCGGTTCCGCCAGTCGCCCGCGAAGTGGCCCGCGGCGGACGGCGAGGCGGTGGTCGCGGCGGTGATGGAGGCGGTGCGCAACCCGACACCCCGCCCCTTCGACTCGGCGAAGCTGAACAAGACGCCGTCCGTGCTTAAGATGGCATCCGGCGAGACCGTGACGGTCCCCGAGGACGAGCCGGAAACCGCTGGCGCCGCGGCGCCGGCCGCGACCGGCGCCCAGGACGCCGTCTCGGTCTCGAGCCCGGCTGGAGCGCCGGACGAGTCGGCCCACACCGAGATCCAGTGGCTTCTCGCCAAGCTCGCCTGCGACCTCGGGCTCGAGGTCTGGGTGGCCAAGAACGACCTCGGCTAGAGCTACAAGGGCAATTCGTTCAAGGACCTTCCTGGGCTCAAGAGCAAGCTGCCGCTGAGCTTCGATCCGGCCACGATCAAGACGATCGAGCTGATCGACGTGATCTGGCTGAAAGGCAACGCGATCCTCGGCGCCTTCGAGATCGAGAGCACGACGCAGGTCTACTCCGGCCTGTTGCGGTTGGCCGACCTGATCGCCATGCAGCCCAACCTGAACATCCCGCTCTACATCGTGGCGCCCAGGGAACGGCGCCAGAAGGTGCTCGCCGAGGTCAACCGCCCGGTGTTCGCGAAACTCAAGCCGCCGATGAGCGAGATGTGCTCCTTCCTGAGCTTCGAGGCGCTGCGCGAGTGGCTCGCCCAGGCCGGATCGTTCGTCAAGCACATGCGGCCCGAGGTCCTCGAGGATCTCGCCGAGTCCTGCGTCATCCTCGACGACGAGGCTTGACCGGCGCGCTCCGGGCGCGCCGGGCGGGAGCGATCCCCCGCCGCCCGCGGTCCGCCGCGGCGCTCAGCCCCTCAGCAGCACCACCGCCTCGATCTCCACCGCGATGCCGCGCGGCAGGCTGCCCATGCCGACGGCGGAGCGCGCCGGGCGCCCGTTCTCGCCCAGCACCTCGACGAACAGGTCGGTGCAGCCGTTGATCACCTCCGGCTGCTCGCCGAAGTCGGGCACCGCATTGACCATGCCGAGCACCTTCAGCACGGTGTCCACGCGGTCGAGCGAGCCCGCCGCCGCGCGCATGTTGGCGAGCAGGTTCAGCCCGCAGATCCGCGCCGCCTCGTAGGCCTGCGCCACGGTCAGCCCGGCGCCGACCTTGCCGCAGATCGTGCTGCCGTCCGGCCGGCGCGGCCCGACGCCGGAGAGGAACAGCAGGTTGCCGCCGATGCGCCAGGGCACGTAGTTGGCGATCGGCCTGGTCGGCGGCGGCAGGGCAAGGCCCAGCTCCCGCAGGCGCTGCTCGGCGCTCATCCTTCTCTCCTCCTCGTCGCCGCACGGGGCGGGGCGGAGGTGCCCGGCCCGCCCGCCTGCGCGCGTCTCAGCGCGCGGTCGCGCTCAGCCCCAGCATCTGCTGGATCTCCGCCGGCCCGCCCGGCGCGGCGCCCTGGAAGCGGGCGAAGGGGATCGGCTCCGGCGGCGCGGCGGTGATCTCGATCTCGCGCGCCTGGCCGCGGAGGAAGCGCTGCACCGCGTCGCGGATCGCGTCGAGCGCACCCTTGCCCGGCGCGCCCAGGGCGCCTCCGGCCATGGCCGCATACTGCTCGCGCAACTGCTGCTCGGGCGTGCGCGTCTGCCGCGCCTGCTCGCGCACGAAGCGGGCGTAGAGCGACTGGTCCACATAGCGGATGCCGGCCGAGACCAGCCGCATGCCGCTGTAGTCCAGCATCTCCAGCGCCTGCTGCGTCGCGCCGTCCACGACGAGCGAAAGCGCCAGCGCGCCGATCTCGCGTCCCGCCAGCGAGAAGGAGGCGAGCTCGACCCGCCCGCTCGGCGCGTCGTAGCTCCCGTCCATGGCCAGCTCGAGCACCAGCGCGTCGTAGCCGAAGCGCCGCAGCCACTGCTCGAGGCCGGGCACGGCTCCGATCCGGATGCCGCGGATCGCGAGGCTGCCGGTGCCGGAGCCCTGCGCGTCCTGCTCGCCGCTGGCGCGGGCCGAGGCGACGCTGACGATCGTCCGCCTGCCGGCGCCGACCTGGAGATCCTCCATCTCCAGCGCCTGCCGGCCGGCGGCGGGGCGCGGCGGCGGCTGGTGCTCCACCGCGGCGCGGAGCAGCGTCGCGGCATCGAGGCCGCGGGCCAGCAGGCGGCCGAGGCGGACGCGGTCGGCCTCGCGGTTGCGCGGCATGCCGATGTCGAGGCCGGAGAGGGCGAACCTGGTCGGCCTGCCCGGCCCGTATTCCTCGATGTCGAGCTGGTGGAAGGCGATACTCGCCTCCGGGTCGGGCGCCGCGAACCCCTGGAGGCGGATCGCATCGGCGCGGATCATGTCGGGCAGCAGTTCCTGGCCCGGCGGGCGCTGCACGACCATGCCGCCGAGCCGCAGCTCCGCGAGCGTGAAGGTCACCGCCTCTCCCTCGCGGCCGGTCAGGTTGCGCGCGATCGCCTCGCCCACGCCGTCCTCGCGCAGGCCGTCGAGGATCAGCTCGTCGGCGGTGACGCTCCTCGCCCCGTTGCGCAGCGTGACGGCGCTCAGCCGCACGGCGCCGCGGGCCGGGTCGGTGGTCTCGGCGGTGCCGTAGTCCAGGGTGCTGCCGGGCGGCAGCAGGCTGCGCAGCCGCGCCAGCGCGGCGGGCTCGCCGGGCGGCGGCGCGGTAGGCGGCGTTGCCGGCGCCGGAGAGGCGACGGGCGGCGGGACGGCGGGCTGCGGCTCGGCGCCGAGAGGCGGGGGCTTGCCCGCCGGCGCGGTGGCCTGCGGCGCGACGGGCGGCCGGGGCGCAGGCTGGGGAAGCGCCCGCGGCGGGACGGCGGCGGGCGGTGGCGCGGCACCGAGCGGCGGCGGCTTCTGCTGCGCCAGGCCGGGCGCGCCGGGTCCGGCGAGGCAGGCGGCGGCGATGGCGATGACGGCGGTGCGGCGCTTCATGAACGGGCTCCCCCTCGCATCAGGCGGCCGGAATCGGCTCCTTCTCGGCGTCCGGCGGCCGGCCGGCACGGGGGGCGCCGGACGCCGGTGGTTCCGTCCCTCCGGACGAACGCGCGCGCTCGCACGGCCGGCATCGCGCATCGCCGCCGGATGCCATTAGAACCCGAGCCGTGGCCGCGCGCCACCGCCACCTGCGGCGCCGCAGGGCCGCCGCGGGGCAATTCGGCGCCAGTCTCCCTGGCGCCTCTGGCGCCGGCCGCCGGGCGGAACACATAGTCCGGCATGAGCAAGGTGCCCGACCGGACCGGCACGGGGCCCGGCAGCGGGGTGGTGCCCGCCTCCGACGCCGTGGCCGCGTTCCTGCGCACGGTGGAAAGTCTCCCGCAGCCGGTCCGCCCGGCGAGCGGGCGGCGCGGCCGGCTCATCTTCGCGGTGGATGCCACCGCCAGCCGCCAGCCGACCTGGGACCGCGCCTGCCACCTGCAGGCCGAGATGTTCCTCGCCACGCGCGACCTCGGCGGCCTCGCCGTGCAGCTCGCCTACTGGCGCGGATACCGCGACTTCGCCGCGACCCCCTTCCTCACCGAGGCGGAGGAGCTGGCCCGCCGCATGACCGGCGTGCAGTGCCTCGGCGGCCAGACCCAGGTGCTGCGGGCGCTGCGCCACGCGAAGGCGGAGACGGCGCGGGAACGGGTCCACGCCCTGGTCCTGGTCGGCGACGCCTTCGAGGAGGAGATCGATCCGGCATGCCACGAGGCCGGAGAGCTGCGCCTGCGCGGCACCGCGGTGTTCTGCTTCCACGAAGGCTCGGACGCGCGGGCGGCCAGCGCCTTCCGCCAGATCGCGCAGGTCTCGGGCGGCGCCTACGCGCCCTTCGACTCGGGCAGCGCCGAGACGCTGCGGGCCCTGCTGCGTGCCGTCGCGGTGTACGCCGCCGGCGGGCACGCCGCCCTTGCCCGCCTGCCCGGGCGGGCGGCGCAGGCGATCGCCGGCCAGTTGCCGGCGCCGCCGGGCGGCCGCCGGTAGTCCGGCCCGGCATGGCGGCGGGGGAAGAGGACGATGGCGGGGCGCGCAGGGAGGGCGGCCGGGCGGCGGCAAGTGTCGGCCTCCGCCGTCCCGCCGGCGGCCGTTGGCGCCGCGGGGCGGGCCGCGGCGTAGGGGGGCCGGTCGGCGATGCTGGTCTGGCTGGCCCTCGGAGGCATGGCGCTGCTGGCGGTCCTGGTGCTGCTCCAGGGCTTTGCGCAGGCGAGCCTGGCCACCCTGCGGGTCGCGCTCATGGCCGTCGGCGGGGCACTTGCGCTCGGCCTGGTCGCGGCGCTGGTCGCGTCCGGGCGCGCCGGCCAGGCGCTCGGCCTCCTCGCCTTCGTCGCGCCGCTGCTCTGGACCGCCTGGCTGCGCTGGCGGGGGGCGCGGCGCTTCTCGCGCCCGGCCGGCGGCAGCGACGGCGCCGCCGCGGCGCAGCAGACCCAGGTGGAGACGGCCACGCTCGTCATGACGCTCGACCTTGCGAGCGGCCGGATGAGCGGGCGCGTGCGACGCGGCCGCTACGCCGGGGCCGAGCTCGCCGAGCTTCCGCTCGCGGATCTCCTCGCCCTTCTCGGCGACTGCCGGGCCGCGGACCCGGAGAGCGTGCCGCTGCTGGAGGCCTGGCTCGACCGCGTGCAGCCGGACTGGCGCGCCGCCGCGGCGGCGGGGGGCACGGAGGGCGGCGGCACGCCGCCGCCCCCGCGCGAGCGGGGCGGGCGCATGGACCGCGCCGAGGCGCTCGCCGTCCTGGGCCTCGAGGAGGGCGCGACCGAGGAGGAGATCCGCGCCGCCCACCGGCGGCTGATGCGCGCGGTGCATCCGGACAGCGGCGGCAGCGCCTGGCTCGCAGCGCGGCTGAACGAGGCGCGCGACACGTTGCTGCGAGGCTGACCCTGTCCCGCCGCCTCGCGCCCCGCGCCGTCGCGCCCGACGGCCCGCGCCGGCCCTGCCGCGCCGTGCCGGCACCCCCGCCGCCACATTTCCGGCGCCTTGAGCGCGTTCGTCTGTCGTCATCGCAACCGAGGATTCGCCCGTCGTGATCAAGCCCTTGCGCAAGGCCGTCCTGCCCGTCGCCGGCCTCGGCACGCGCTTCCTGCCCGCCACCAAGGCGATGGCGAAGGAGATGCTGCCGGTGGTGGACAAGCCGCTGATCCAGTACGCGGTCGAGGAGGCGCGCGCCGCCGGGATCGAGCTGTTCTGCTTCGTCACCGGCCGCGGCAAGACCGCGCTCGTCGAGCATTTCGACGTCGCCTACGAGCTCGAGCGCACGCTCGAGGAGCGCGGCAAGCGGGCGGAGCTCGAGCTGCTGCGTGCCGCGGCGGTGGAGCCGGGCTCGGTCGTGACCGTGCGCCAGCAGGTGCCGCTCGGCCTCGGCCACGCGGTCTGGTGCGCGCGCGCCTTCATCGGCGACGAGCCCTTCGCCGTGCTGCTGCCCGACGACCTGATGCTGTGCGACACGCCCTGCCTCGCCCAGCTCGCCGAGGCCTATCGCGAGACCGGCGGCAACGTGGTGGCGATCGAGGAGGTGCCGCGGGAGCGGGTGAGCCGCTACGGCGTGCTGGAGGTGGAGCGCGACCTGGGCCGGCTGGTCAGCGTCAAGGGGCTGGTGGAGAAGCCGCCGGTCGAACGCGCGCCGTCCAACCTGACGATCATCGGCCGCTACGTGCTGATGCCGGAGGTGATCGGGCATCTGGCGCGGATGGAGCGCGGCGCCGGCGGCGAGGTGCAGCTCACCGACGCGATGGCGAAGCTGATCGGGCATCAGCCCTTCCACGGCCTGCGCTACGAGGGCCGGCGCTTCGACTGCGGCGACAAGGCGGGGTTCCTGGAGGCGCAGGTCGCCTTCGCGCTGAAGCGGCCGGACCTCGCCCCGGCGATGCGCGCGATCCTGCGCCGCTACGCCTGAGGGCGGGCGCGCCCGTGGCGAGCGCCGCTCGGCGCGGCGCGGGGGGCATGGCGCGGGCGGCATAGCGCGTCGGCGCCGGGGCCCCGCGGGCGCCGCCGCCATGCCGCCGCCGGCCGGGAAGGCGGGCAGGGCCTGCGGCACCGCCACCACCAGCGCGCCGCAGGCGAGCAGCGCCACTGCCGCCGCGCCGATGAGGAGGCGGCTCCGCGGCAGCGTCTTCTCGGCGAAGATGAGGGCGGTGACGGCCGCCATGGCGGCGATGTTCGTCATGCCGAGCGGGAGCAGGATGGCGAACAGGAGCCAGCGGCAGCCCAGGCACCAGCCTCCGTGCGCGAGGCCCATCCGCAGGACCCCTGCCGTCCCGTCGCGCCACGCCGTCATGAGGAAGGAGAGCGGCGTGCGGCACTTCGAGAGGCAGAGCGCCTTCCGCGGCGTGAACTGGCAGAGCCCGGCAGCGACGAGGACGCCGCCGCCGATCCGGGCGGCGGAGGCCGGGAGCGCGGCGCGCGCGGCGAGGGCCTCCGCCGCCAGCGCCGGGGCGCAGGCGGCGGTGCCGGACAGCGTCCAGACCGGCATGCAGCCGGCGAGGAACACCCGGGTGGCGACGACGGCCTGGCCGCGCCGCCGCCGCTCCGCCGGCACGCGAGGGGAGGCGAGGACCATCGGCGCGGCGGCCGGGAACATCATGGCGACCGTCATCGTCGCCCAGATCGCCAGGAAGAGCGGCGCGCGCAGTCCCCTGGTGGGCGAGGCCATCGCCATGTCCGTGCCGGACCCGGCGCCCGGTCCGTGCGCGGCGGACAGCACCATCGCCCGCGCTGCCGCCGCGAGGGCGAGCAGGAGCGTGCGGTGGGCCGCCAGCGGATCGGCCCGGGCGGTGTCGTCCATGACGGGCTCTCCCGGGGGACGGCGCCGTGCCGGTGCGCAGGCGCAGACCGCCGGCAGGCGCCCGCCGCTCGCGTGCGGCGCCAGGGCCGTTGCCGCCCGGCCGT
Source organism: Caldovatus aquaticus (assembly GCF_019458025.1). Taxonomy (GTDB): domain Bacteria; phylum Pseudomonadota; class Alphaproteobacteria; order Acetobacterales; family Acetobacteraceae; genus Caldovatus; species Caldovatus aquaticus. The sequence continues at coordinate 17,003 of NZ_JAHZUY010000071.1, forward strand.
GCCCGCGGCAACGGCTCCGGGTGTCGTCTGTCGAGCGGATTCACGCTCCCGGCCGTTTCCAGCCGTCCGCGATCCGCTCTAGGCCGACCAGCGGATCGGGGCGTAGTGGCCGTTCCTGCCGGAGTGGTCCCAGCGGAGGCCGTGGTCGTCGTAGCGGCTGTCCGGGCCGCCGGCGGCGAGCGCGAGCCGGTTTGGCGCGAAGGGGTGGCCCGCGCTCGTCCCGATCTCGCCGCCCTCGGGGAGGGTCGGGAGGGGCGCGACCGCCCTGCGCAGGATGCCCGGGGTCTCGGCCGAGCGTGTCCTGCCCTCGACCGCGTAGCGGATCGGCGCCTTCCGCACGCCGAGATGCCTGCCGACGAGCGGCGCGAAGGCCGCCATCGGCCCGCCTGCGGCGCCGCCGAAGACGGCCTCGAGCGCGGCGGCCTGCCGGTCGTCGGCGCGCTCGTCGATGGAGGCGGCGAGCGCCCAGTCGCCGTCCGCCACCGGGCCGGGCGCGTGGCCGGCCGCGGCGACGTCGAGCCCGTCGAGCGGCACGTCGTCGTGGTGTCCCTGCGCGCCATGGAAGGCGATGGCGACCTCGCACACGCTTCTGCGCGGACGCGCCGTCAGGGGCGCCTCGGTCGAGACGAGACACGGGCAGACCCCCTCGCAACTTCAGTCGGTTCTCGAAGTCGTCGCCGGGGAGTTGCCACCGCTCCTGCTGCGCCGTCATCGCGATGCCTCCCCGCGCTGCGCTGCCGTTGCCGTCCGGCGCCAGGGCGGCACCGCGGGGCGGGGCGGTCACGAGTGCCGGAGGGTCGGGGCCGCGTGCCGGCGGCGGCCGCGGGGCGGTCAGCCGGGACGGCGGCTCCGGGCCGGGCCTGCCGCGCCGCCGCCGGCCTGGGCCGGCCGCGTGCGGGAGACGGTGGCGGAGGCGGCGCGGCTGCTCGTGTCGCCCTGCTCGATCCGGCGCGGCGTCGTGGCGGCGCGGGCCGCGCCGCGCCTGCCGCCCGACGCCGCGGGCAGGCT
>NZ_JAHZUY010000006.1 GCF_019458025.1 Caldovatus aquaticus
CACGGCTGGCGCCGCGTCCGCCGCCGCAGCCTGCGGCGCAACGGCGCCCCTCTGCACCTGCCCTGCACCGCCATGAACCTCCGCCGCGCCGAACGCCTCCTCGCCTGACAGGCGACGCGCGCCCCCCGGCCTGCCGCCAGACACCGAAACCGAACACAAAGGCCGCTTCCAGGCCGCCCTCACACCTGCCTCACCCGATCGGGCGCGTTTCGCAGGGGTCTCCGCGGGGGGCTCCAAGGGCTCAGGAGGGGGCGCGCGGACGGGGGATCATTTTCGAGATTTGGCACCGAAAATTGCGATCCGTCGAATATAGTCAATCATCCAGAAAATCTCCCCAGGAAATTTCAAAAAATAAAATTTATGCCACCTTATTAGGAAGCAAATATGCCTTCCATGACTGTTGAAACAATATTGTGGCCATTACCTTTAGGTAGTATTGGACTTTGATCAATAATTCATTATCGTTCTTTGTGTCCAGGTCGGGAGGGAAGCGCCATGAGGGAAGTGTCACCGTTCCGGTTCTCCGTCGCCGAGAAGTGCGCGCTCGCCGCGTCGGCGCTCGCGGGGGTCGGAACCACCCTCGCCGTCGTCCGGCCCGGAACCGGCTGGGCTGCCCTCGCCGCGATACCGTTCGCCGCGTCCCTCTGCTTCCTCGCCGTTGCGGCGCTGCGCCAGCGAGGACGGCGGGCGGTGCGCGAGAGCCCACCCCGGATGCTTGTCGCGCCGGACAAGGCGCGGGTCCCAGTTGCCCTTCGCTGGAGCGAAACCGTGCCGACGGCCTGAGGCGCTCGCCGACAGGGCGGGCGGGGCATGGCCAGAGAAGGGCGCTCCCCCGGCGGCAGGATCCCTGGCCGGCCCATGCGGTGCGGCGCCCGCCCCGTCCCGGCGGATCGGCGCCTCGGCCTCACCCTTTCCGCGAGGCAGAGGAGGAGAAGATGACGCGCAATCCCGCCAGGCGGCCGGCCGGCGCCCTGGCGCGCGGGATCCGGCGTGCTCTCGGCGATCGCCGCGGCGTAAGCAGCCTCGCGATCGCTGCCACCGCCAGCACCGTGCTCGGCTTCGCCGCGCTGGCGACGGATGCCGGCGGCTGGCTCCTGGCGCGGCGCGCCGCGGTCACGGCCGCCGACAGCGCCGCGATCTCGGCGGCGATCGCGATCTCCTACGGGCGCGGGGCGAGCGGTGCGACCGAGATGGCGCGCGACGTCGCCCGCCGGAACGGTTTCCCGGTGCGGCCCGGCACGACGGTCAGCGTGACCACCCCGCTCCCCTCCGGCCCTTACGCCAACGATCCCTACGCGGTCGAGGTGGTGATCGAGCAGGTCCAGCCGAGCGGCCTGTCCCGGCTCGTCTTCGGCCGCGACGTCACGGTGGCGGCGCGCGCGGTCGCGACGCTTGCGCTCACGACCGATGCCTGCGTGCTGGCGCTGACCGGGCCCCTGATCATGACGGGCCGGAGCACGACCGCCGGCCCGACCTGCCTCCTCGCCTCCAACTACAGGGCCGCGGACGCGATCCAGGTCGGCAACACGGCGACGGCGATCGCCTACTCGCTCTACAGCGCCGGCGGCTGCGACGGCTGCGCCAACCGTTCCGTCACGCTGGAGCAGCCCTTCACGACCTGGGCGCCGCCGATCGAGAACGTCTTCCAGTTCCTGGACCGCAAGGTCCTGCCGGGTTTCAGCGCGTCGAACCCCGCCACCTGCATGGCATCACCCGCCTCCGGCCAGATATTGCCGTATGAGGACAACGGCGGCCGGGCGTACTGCACCGATCTCGCGCTCAGCGGCACCGCCACCCTCGAGATGCGCCCGGGCACCTACTACTTCCACGAGGCGTCGTTGCGCATCCAGAGCGGCGTCGTCCGCTGCGTCGGGTGCGGCGAGGGGCGCGGCGTGACGATCGTATTCACCGGCAACAACCTGAGCAGGATCGGCGGTCCGGTCATCAACGCGACCGCCGACGTCCAGCTTCAGGCCCCGCGCGTGCCCCGCTCCGATCCCGACTACCGCGGCGTGCTGTTCTTCCGCGATCCGCGGGCCCACAACAACAACAGCGGCAACCCCGCGGTCGTCATGAACGGCGGCGCGAAGCAGGTCCTCGAGGGCGGGATGTACTTCCCGAACGCCTACGTCCGCTACAACGGCGGCGACCAGGTCAGCCCCTCGCAATGCACGGTGCTGATCGGCGGGACGATCGACCTGTCCGGCTCGGGCGTGACGAACGTGAACATCACCAGGTGCCCCGAGCTCGGCACGCCGATCCCCCGCCGGCGCGTGCCCCGGCTGGTCGGCTAGAGACGATCGCGGACGGCGGGGAACAGCCGGGCGCGTGAATCCGCCCGGCAGACAACGAGGCGGGGCCGTTGCCGCGCGCACGGCCGGGCGGCAACGGCTCCGGAGCGGCGCCGGGCGCGGGCGGGCCGTCGCGCGCGTCCCGCCGCGGGCCGGCGGGCCGGCCCCTCGGGCGGTCCTGCCGTTCGGATGCCGCGTCAGGCTGCCCGCACCAGCACGTGGCGCTTGCGGCCGACGGAGAGCTTCACCGGACCGGCTGCGACCATCTCCGCGGTGAGCGTCGCGGTGGGGTCCGTGACCGGCGCGTCGTTCAGGCGGACGCCGCCCTGCGCCACCAGCCGCCGCGCCTCGCTGTTCGACTTCGCAAGGCCCGCCCGCACGAGCACCGCCGCAACCGGCGCGCCCGCCGCGAGCATCTCCGCGGGCAGCGTCACCGAGGGCAGGGTCTCCGCCGTCTCGCCCTGTTCGAAGGTGCGGCGCGCCGTCTCGGCGGCGAGTTCCGCCGCGGCGCGTCCGTGCCGCAGCGCCGTCGCCTCGGTGGCAAGCACCTTCTTGGCCTCGTTCACCTCCGCCCCGCGTAGCGCCGCGAGCCGGCGCACCTCCGCCATCGGCAGCTCGGTGAACAGGGCGAGGAAGCGGCCCACGTCGGCGTCGTCCACGTTGCGCCAGAATTGCCAGTAGTCGTAGGGCGACACCCGCTCCGGGTTGAGCCAGACCGCGCCCGCCGCGGTCTTGCCCATCTTGGCGCCGCTCGCCGTGGTGATCAGCGGCGTGGTCAGGCCGAAGGCCTCGGCGCCCTCCAGCCGGCGCACCAGGTCGGCGCCCATGATGATGTTCCCCCACTGGTCGGACCCGCCCATCTGCAGGATCACGCCGTGGCGCCGGTAGAGCTCCAGGAAGTCGTAGGCCTGGAGCAGCATGTAGTTGAACTCGAGGAAGGACAGCGGCTGGTCGCGCTCGAGCCGGAGCCGCACGCTGTCCATCGTCAGCATCCGGTTGACACTGAAGTGCCGCCCGATGTCGCGCAGGAAGGGGATGTAGAGCAGCGAATCGAGCCACTCCGCGTTGTCGAGCATCAGCGCCTTGCCGGGCCCGAAGTCGAGGAAGGCGTCGAAGGTGCGGCGGATGCCGGCCTTGTTGGCCTCGATCTCCGCCTCGGAGAGCAGGCGGCGCGCCTCGTCCTTGCCGGAGGGGTCGCCGACCTTGGTCGTGCCGCCGCCGATCAGCACCACCGGCCGGTGCCCGGTGCGCTGGAACAGCCGCAGCAGCATGATCGAGAGCAGGTGGCCGACGTGCAGGCTGTCCGCCGTGCAGTCGAAGCCGATGTAGGCGGCGACCGGGCCGGCCTTGAGGCGCGCGTCCAGCGCCGCGGCGTCGGTGATCTGGTGGATGAAGCCGCGCTCCTGCGCCTCGCGCAGGAAGTCGCTGGTCGGGGCGGCGCTCATGGCGTAGGGGCTCTCGGCGGCAGTCTCTGGACCCGGGCGGGAGCGGCTAGCACGGCATGGGCATGCTGAGAACCATCGGCCTGATGAGCGGCACCTCCCTCGACGGCGTGGATGCCGCCTGGGTGGAGACGGACGGGGCGCGGATCGGCCGCCTCGGCCCGCGCCGGACCCTGCCCTACGACGCCGCCCTGCGGCGCGACCTGCGCGCGCTGCTGGACGCGGCGCCCGGCCTGCGCGGCGACGAGCCGGAGCTGGCCGATTGCGTCCGCCGCCTGACCGAGCGCCATGCCGAGGCGGTGGCCGCGCTCGGCGCGCCCGCCGACCTGATCGGCTTCCACGGCCAGACCATCCTGCACCGTCCGGCGGCGCGGCGGACCTGGCAGATCGGCGACGCGGCGCTGCTGGCGCGGCTGACCGGGATGCCGGTCGCGTTCGACTTCCGCGCGGCCGACGTTGCGGCGGGCGGGCAGGGGGCGCCGCTCGTGCCGGTGGTGCACGCGGCGCTGGCCGAGCCGCTGGCCAAGCCGCTCGCGGTGCTGAACCTGGGCGGCGTCGGCAACGTCACCTGGATCGGCGCGGACGGGGCGCTGCTCGCCTTCGACACCGGGCCGGCGAACGGGCCGCTCGACGACTGGGTGCAGCGCCGCGCGGGCCTGCCCTTCGACCGCGACGGGGCGCTGGCCGCCGCGGGCCGGGCGGACGGGGCAGTGCTGGCGCGGCTGCTCGGCCACCCCTACCTCGCCGCGCCGCCGCCCAAGAGCCTCGACCGGCTGGACTTCCACGCGGCGCTGGAGGCCGCCGGGATCGGCGCGCTCTCGCCCGCCGACGGCGCGGCGACGCTGGTCGCCATCTGTGCCGCCTGCGTTGCGGCCGCGGCGCGGCATTTCCCGGCGCCGCCGCGGCAGTGGCTGGTGAGCGGCGGCGGGCGGCGCAACGCGGCGCTGATGCGGGCCCTCGCCGAGGCGCTGGCGGAGCCGGTGCGGCCGGTGGAGGCGGCGGGCTGGGATGGCGATGCGCTCGAGGCGCAGGCCTTCGGCGTGCTGGCGGCGCGCGTGGCCCGCGGACTGCCGCTCACCTTCCCCGGGACCACGGGGGCGCCGCGCCCGCTGCCGGGAGGGCGGATCCAGCCGCCCCCCTGACCGGGCCGGCGCGGCGCCGCTTGGCGCGCGGCGCTCAGGCGGAGACGTTCCAGATGTCGCGATGCTACCGCCAGGCGCCGTCCTGGCGCTTCCAGACGACCATGTACTGGATCCGGACCGCGCCGCTCGCCGTGCCGACCTCGCCGCGCCCGACCTCGTAGGCTGTGTCGCCGGCCGCCTCGGCCTCGAAGGGTTCGAGCCGGACCGAGGTGACGCCAAGATCCTGCTCCACCTGGCGCCAGAACGCGCGGATGTTCTCGATCCCCTCGACCATGGCGCCGTCGGGCGGGAGGAGCCTGGCGTCGGGCGTGTAGATCCGGTCGAGCGCGGCGAAATCCCCCTTCCCGACGACCTCCTCCTCGAACAGGCGATTGACCTCGCGCATCGCGCGGAGGGCCGCTTGGTCGGCCATGGTGGCTTCCTCCCTCTCGGTTCCGCCGCTTCCCGGGCGTGCCGGCCGGGAAGCCGTGCCGGTGGCGGGCGCAACGGTCAAAGAGGAAGGCGGGGCCCGGCGTCACGTTTCCGCAAGGCGCGGCGCGCGCGACGACCGCGGCCTGCCGTGCCGCCCGCTGGCGGCGGAAAACGTGGCCGGCCGCGGCGTGGCCGTCCGGCGGTGGCCGGATGAGGGGGAGCGCCGCGCCTCAGTCCGCGGCGAGCGGCATGCGGCTGCGGTTCAGCGCCGCCTGCACGTGGTCCTCCGCCATGTCGGCGATCGTCGCGGTCTGCTCCGGCGTGAAGACGTGGCCCGCGCCCGGCAGGACACGGTAGTCGAGCCGGATGCCCTTCTGCGTGTTCAGCTTCTCGACCAGCTTCCGCACGCTGCCTTCCGGCACCAGCTCGTCCTCCGCGCCGTGCACCACGAGGCCGTTGCACGGGCAGGGGGCGAGGAAGCCGAAATCGTAGTGCGAGGCGGGCAGGGCGACGGAGACGAAGCCGCTCATCTCCGGCCGGCGCATCAGGAGCTGCATGCCGACATAGGCGCCGAAGGAGTAGCCCGCGACCCAGAGCGAGGACGCGTTCGGGTTGACCGCCTGGAGGAAGTCGAGCGCCGCCGCCGCGTCGGAGATCTCGCCGATGCCGCCGTCATAGCGCCCCTGGCTGCGGCCGACGCCGCGGAAGTTGAAGCGCAGCACCGAGAAGCCCATGTCGCGGAAACGCTCGAACAGTCCGTGCACCACCCGGTTGTTCATGGTCCCGCCATGCAGGGGGTGGGGGTGCAGGACGAGCGCCACCGGCGCGTTGGGCTGCTTGGAGTGGTGGTAGCGACCCTCGAGCCGGCCGTCCGGTCCGGCGAACATCACTTCTGGCATCGTCGCGTCGCGTCCGGTTCTCTTCGCCGCGTCGGCCCGCTCCGGCAGTCCGGGGAGGCGCCGGCGACAGGCCGGCTGCGCCTCGCGCCGGGTCCTGTCGCCGCTCCGGACTCCCAGGCGCACCGCCGCCTGGTTGGAACCCGACTTGCCGATCCGGTGCGTCGGCCGGACGCGGCGCCCACCCTGCCGCGTGCGGCGCCGTGCGTGGCCGGCGCGGGCTTCTCCCGGCCGACTGCGCCCGGGCCGGACCACATCCGGCCCGGAACCGGCCGGCGCATTGTTGACTGGCGAGGTCGGGAAACCATAATTCTCCCTGCGGCACAGCGCCTAACCGCGGTCCGCCGACCAAGCGTCACATGCTCCGGTCACACCGAGATCGGCCCCCGGATCGGGTTCCCGTCCCGGGGGCGCCGGGAATATAGGGACCGGCGCGCGGTTTTCATAACGGATTCAGGGCATGACGGTCATTCGACTGTGCATGGCAGCAATGCCGGCGCCCACCGGCGGAGGCGGGGCATGAGGCTTTCGACCCGCGGGCGCTACGCCGTCATGGCGCTGGCCGAAATGGCCGCGCGCGGCGCCTCGCCGAACGGCGGCGGCCCGCTGCCGCCCCCCGCCTGCCTCGCAGACATCGCCGCCGCGCAGCAGTTGTCGGTTGCGTATCTGGAACAGCTCTTCGCGAAGCTGCGGCGCGCCGGCCTCGTCGTCTCGGCGCGCGGGCCCGGCGGCGGCTACCGCCTCGCCCAGCCGCCCGGCGCCATCGCGATCGCCGACATCGTGGACGCGGTGGAGGAACCGATCATCGCCACGCGCTGCGAGGGCGGCTCGTCCGGCTGCCTGGCCGGCGGCCAGCGCTGCCTGACGCACGACCTGTGGCACGAACTCGGCGCGCAGATCAGGCACTTCCTCGCCGGCGTGACCCTGGAGGACGTGGTCTGCGGCCGGGTGGCCGGCCGCGCCGCGCCGCCGCTGCCGCCGCTCCAGGCCGAGGACCGGGTGCCGGCGGCCGGGCCGGAGCCGCTGGCCGCGGCCGCGGCGGCAGGCGGGGACTAGTCTTTCGATGCCGCGCGGCGAGGCCGGCGCGCACGCCGAAACCTATCTCGACGCCAACGCGACCGAGCCGCTCCGCCCGGCGGCGCGGGAGGCGGCGATCGCCGCGTTCGACCTGCCCGGCAACCCCTCCTCGGTGCACGCTGCGGGCCGTGCGGCGCGGCGCCTCCTGGAGACGGCGCGCGAGCAGGTGGCGGCGCGTTTCGGCGCGCGGCCGGCCGGGGTGGTGTTCACCGCCGGCGGCACGGAGGCGAACGCGCTCGCCCTCCACGGCCTCGGCGCCGGGCGCCGCCTCCTGGTCGGCGCCACCGAGCACCCCTCCGTCTGGGCGGCGGCGCGGGCGGTCGCGGGGGAGGCCGTCGTCACGGTGCCGGTGCGGAGCGACGGCCAAGCGGATCTCGAGGCGCTCGCCGCGCTGCTCGCGCGGCCGGCCGCGCCGCCGGCGCTGGTCTGCCTGATGGCGGCCAACAACGAGACCGGCGTGCTGCATCCGCTCGCCGAGGCGGCGGCGCTGTGCCGGGCCCACGGCGCGCTGTTGCACGTGGACGCGGTGCAGGCGGCCGGGCGCGTGCCGGTCTCCCTCGCCGCGCTCGGCGCCGACAGCCTGGCGCTCTCCGGCCACAAGCTGGGCGGGCCGAAGGGAGCGGGGGCCCTGCTGCTGCGGCCCGGCCTCGACCCGGCCCCGCTGGTCCCGGGCGGCGGGCAGGAGCGCGGCCGGCGCGGCGGGACCGAGCCGCTGCCGGCGATCGCCGGCCTCGCCGCCGCCGCCGCGGAGGCGCTGCCCGAGCGCGCCGCCGCCCTCGCGGCGCTGCGCGACCGGCTGGAGGAGGGGGTGCGGGCGCTGGCGCCCGAGGCGCGGATCGTCGGCGCCGCCGCGCCGCGGCTGCCCAACACGAGCTGCATCCTGCTGCCCGGCGTGCCGGCGGAGACGCAGGTGATCGCGCTCGACCTCACCGGGGTGCGGGTGTCCGCCGGCGCCGCCTGCTCCTCCGGCAAGGTGGCGCGCAGCCCGGTGCTGGAGGCGATGGGCCTCGGCGCCGCGGCCGGGGAGGCGATCCGCGTCTCCCTGCCGTGGAACGCCGGCGGGGCGAGTGTGGAGCGCTTCCTCGCCGCCTGGGGGGCGATGCGGGAGCGGCTGCGGCGGCGGGCCGCCTGATGCAGCGTCTGAACGGCAGCGCCGCCTGAAGGCCGGTCGCGGGCGGCCGGGCGGAACGCCCCGGCGGCGGCCTGGTGCGCCGCGGCATGGCGGCCGCGCACCGGGGCATCTTCCGCCGGCGGGGGCCACGTTCCACATTCGCGCCATGGCCGCGCCGAATCGCCCCGTCTATCTCGACAACCACGCCACCACGCCGCTCGATCCGCGCGTGCTCGCCGCCATGCGGCCGTGGTGGGAGGAGAACTTCGCCAATCCCGCCTCGGTCGAGCACGCGCTGGGCCGCGCCGCCGAGGCGGCGGTGGAGGAGGCGCGGGCGCAGGTCGCCGGGCTGATCGGGGCCGAGGCGCGGGAGATCGTCTTCACCTCCGGCGCGACCGAGGCCAACAACCTGGCGATCAAGGGCGCGGCGCGCTTCGCGGCGGCGCAGGGGGACGGGCGGAAGCGGATCATCACCCTCGCGACCGAGCACAAATGCGTCCTCGAGAGCGTGCGCGCCCTCGCCGCCGAGGGCTTCGAGCCGGTGGTGCTGCCGGTCGGGCCGGACGGCCTCCTCGACCTCGACCGGCTGCGCGCGGCGCTCGCCGAGGCGCCGACGCTGCTGGTCTCGGTCATGGCGGTGAACAACGAGATCGGCGTCATCCAGGACCTCGCGGCGATCGGCGCGCTCGCGAAGGAGGCCGGGGCGCTGTTCCACACCGACGCGGCGCAGGGCGCGGGGCGGATTCCGCTCGACGTCGAGGCGATCCGCGCCGACCTGCTCTCGCTCTCCGGCCACAAGATCTACGGGCCGAAGGGGATCGGTGCGCTCTACGTGCGGCGGCGGCCGCGGGTGCGGCTCGCGCCGCTGTTCTCGGGCGGGGGGCAGGAGCGCGGCCTGCGCTCCGGCACCCTGCCGACGCCGCTGGCGGTGGGGTTCGGGGAGGCGGCGCGGATCGCCGCCGCCGAGGGGGCGCTGGACGCCGGCCGGATCGCCGGCCAGCGTGACCGCTTCCTCGCCGCCCTGCGGGCCGCGGTGCCGGGCCTCGCCCTGAACGGCCACCCCGAGCGGCGCGTCGCCGGGAACCTGAACCTGACCTTCCCGGGGCCGGTCAGCGCGCAGGCGATCATGGCGGCGGCGCCCGCGGTCTGCGTCTCCACCGGCTCCGCCTGCTCCTCGGCCGAGGTCGAGCCCTCCTACGTCCTGCGGGCGATCGGGCTGCCGGAGGAGCGGGCGCGCGCCACCTTGCGCATCGGGATCGGCCGTTTTACCTCCCCGGCCGACGTGGACCGGGCCGCCGCGGCGCTCGCCGCCGCCTGGCGCCAGGCCCTGAGCGAGGCTTCCCGAGACGCGGCGGAGTGACGATGCCCCGGATGACCTTCATCGAGCGCGACGGCACGCGCCGCGAGGTGGACGCGCCGCTCGGCCTCTCGGTGCTGGAGATCGCGCACCGCCACGGCATCGACATCGAGGGCGCCTGCGAGGGCTCGCTCGCCTGCTCGACCTGCCACGTGATCGTGGACCCGGGCTGGTACGGGAAGCTGGCGAAGCCAACCGAGGACGAGGAGGACATGCTCGACCTCGCCTTCGACCTGCAGGAGACGAGCCGGCTCGGCTGCCAGATCATCATGACCGAGGCGCTGGACGGGCTGGTGGTGAAGCTGCCCAAGGGCACGCGCAACGCGATGGGCTGAGGGGAGCGGGACACCGTGGCGCGGCCGTGGGAGACCGGGTTCGGCGCCGAGGGCGGGCTCTACCGCCGCCTGCGCGCCGCCTGCGCCGCCGAGTGGGAGGCCTACACCTGGCATCCCTTCGTGCGCGCGATCGCCGACGGCACGCTGCCGCTCGCCGCCTTCCGGCGCTACCTGATCCAGGACTACCTGTTCCTGATCCACTTCGCCCGCGCCAAGGCGCTCGCCCTCTTCAAGGCGGAGAGCGTGGAGGCGATGCGCGCGAAGGTCTCCGACATCGGCGCGATCCTCTCCGAGACGCTGATGCACCTGCGCTACTGCGAGGGCTGGGGCATCTCCCAGGCCGAGGTGCTGGCGACGCCGGAGGCGGCGGAGACGGTCAGCTACACGCGCTACGTCATCGACCGCGGGCTCGCCGGCGACATCCTCGACCTCGAGGTGGCGCTGGCCCCCTGCACCGTGGGCTACGCCGAGGTGGCGCTGCGCATCGAGCACGACCCCGGCCGGCGGCGCGAGGGCAACCCCTACGAGACCTGGATCGCCACCTACGCCGCGCCCGGCTACCAGGCGCTGGCGCAGGCGGCGGCGGCGCGGATCGACGCGCTCGGCGTCTCGCACGGCGGCGAGGCGCGGTTCCCGATGCTGTCGGCGATCTTCTCCGAGGCGGCGCGGCTGGAGGCGCGGTTCTGGCAGATGGGCCTCGACGCCGCGCGCGGCGCGGCGCCGGAGTACGAGAAGGCCCGCCGCTGATGCGCGCGCCGCGCCCGGGTCGGGGATAGCCATGCGCATCCTCGTCGCCATGTCGGGCGGCGTGGACAGCTCGGTGGCGGCCGGCCTGCTCGCCGAGCAGGGCCACGAGGTGATCGGCGCCACCCTGCAGCTCTACGACCACGGCGCCGCGACCGGCGCGCGCAAGGGCGCGTGCTGCGCCGGCCAGGACATCCACGACGCGCGGCGCGTCGCCGACGCGCTCGGCATCCCGCACTACGTGCTCGACCGCGAGGAGCGCTTCCGCCGCGCGGTGATCGAGGACTTCGCCGACACCTACGCGCGCGGCGAGACGCCGATCCCCTGCGTGCGCTGCAACCAGACGGTGAAGTTCCGCGACCTGGTCGGGCTCGCCCGCGACCTCGGCTGCGAGGCGCTGGCGACGGGGCACTACGCGCGCCGCGTCGAGGGGCCGGACGGCCCCGAGCTGCACCGCGCCGCCGATCCCGCGCGCGACCAGAGCTACTTCCTGTTCGCCACCACGCGCGAGCAGCTCGCCTTCTGCCGCTTCCCGCTCGGCGAGTTCGCGTCCAAGGCGGCGGTGCGGGCGGAGGCGGCACGGCTCGGCCTGCCGGTGGCGGAGAAGCCGGACAGCCAGGACATCTGCTTCGTCCCGCGCGGCAACTATCACGAGCTGGTCGAGCGGCTGCGGCCGGAAACGGGCGCGCCGGGCGAGATCGTGCACGCGCTGGAGGGGCGCGTGCTGGGCACGCACCGCGGCATCGCCCGCTACACGGTGGGGCAGGGGCGGGGCCTCGGCGCCGCCGCGCGGCAGGGCGAGGAGCGGCTGTTCGTGGCCGGCATCGATGCGGGGCGGCGGCGCATCCTGGTGGCGCCGCGCGGGGCGCTGCCGCGGCGCGAGGTCGTGGCGGGCGAGGTCAATTGGCTGTGCGCGCCGCCCGCGGCGCCGCTCGCCTGCACGGTGAAGCTGCGCGCGCGCGAGGCGCCGCAGCCGGCGCTGGCCCACTGGGACGGTGCGGCGCTGCGGCTGATGCTGGAGACGCCGGGCATCGCGGCGCCCGGGCAGGCGGCGGTGCTCTACGACGGCGAGCGGGTGCTCGGCGGCGGCTTCATCCGTGCGGCGCAGGCGGGCGCGGAGGCGCCGCGGCGCGCGGTGGCGTGACGGTTGACAGCGGCGGGGGCGGCGCCTAACTCCGCCGCGTTCTGCGTCCCTCCGGCGGCGTAGCTCAGCTGGTTAGAGCACGGCACTCATAATGCCGGGGTCGGCGGTTCGAGCCCGCCCGCCGCTACCACGGATCCCTTCCGGGCCTTCCTATCGAACGTCAGGGCAGCGCCGGGCGCTCCGGGCCGGCTCCGGCCCCGGGATCGCTCCCGCCCGGGCACCATCCGGGCAGCCACGCCGGCCTTGCGATCGCCGCTCCGCGCGCCGGGCCCGGCGATGCGTGGGGGAGCGCCCGCGCCGCGCCTTCCGGCAAGGAGCGCCGCAGGTCATGCGCGCGGCCGGAAGCAGGCGCGTCTCGCCCGCTGCGCGTCGCGGAACCGGGAGGCGGTCCGCGACTCCGGCGGCGAGCCGAACGGGCGCGCCGCCTTGCGCCGGTCAGGGGAGCGATGCGGCGAGCCCGAAATGGCGCCGCCAGCGGGCAGCGTCCAGCAGGCCCGTGATGTCGCGGGCGCGCGCGATGCGCACCGCCAGGCCATCGCCGCAGGCGACAACGGGGCCCTGCTCCGGCAACGCGACGAGGCTGCCGGGGGCAAGGGCCGTCGGGCCGGCGGGCTCGGCCCGCAGGACCTCGACCGGGCAGCCGGCAGGCGTGTCCATGCGGGCGACGTAGGTCGGGGACCGGAACGGCTCGTAATTCCCGGCGCGGACATGGCGGATGACGAGATCCGCCGGCCACCGCCAGTCGATCCCGCCCTCCGGCGCGTCGCGGCGCCGGTAGAGGCGCCGGCGCGAAAGGTCCTGCGGCACCGACGGCAGGGTCTCGCCGGCGGCGATGCGCCCGACGAGCGCCGCGAGGAGATCGGCGCCCTCCGCCAGCGCCCTGCGGAACAGGGACAGGCCGGTGTCGTCGTGGCGGATCGGGAAGCGCCGCGCGGCGACGATCGGGCCGGCGTCCACCCGCGCCTCCATGCGATGCACGGTGACCCCGTAGGCGGTCTCGCCGTTCCGGATGGCCCACTGGTGGGCGTTCAGGCCCGCGTATTCCGGCAGCGGGCCCGGATGGCAGTTCAGCGCCCCTCCGCCGAAGAGCGCGAGGAGCGGCGCCGGCAGGAGGACGGTGGCATTGATGCAGAGGAGCCAGTCGGCGCCGAGCCGGCGCACGCGGGACAGGCCGGCCTCCTGCGCAAGCAGGTCCGCTGCGACGATCTCGACGCCGCCGCGACCTGCCGCCGCCGCCTGATGCGGCGGCCGCGTGCAGGCCAGCGCGGCGAGGCGCGTCCCCGGCGCCGAGGCCACCGCGGCGGCGACCTTCGCCGCCGCGAACCCGTCCCCGACGACCAGGAACGAGGTCATTCGCCTCGCCCCTCACCAGGAACCGACCCGGCGCGCCGGGAACCGCTCCGCGTGCGGTGGTCCGGCGTCCCTCCGCCTGCCGGCCGGCGGCGCCGGGGGGCGAGGCCCGCGGCCGCGCCGGCTCGCGCGCGGTCCGGACGCGCAGGCGCGCTCTTCCGGCCATGCGGTCGTGCCCGCGACGGGCGGCCTGATCCGCGGGCGGGCCGAGGGTCGGCCGGCGATGCTCCGCTGCGGCCGCGCGGCAGGATGCGCTCGCGAGGAGGCTGCATTTTCACCGATTTTTGATGGGTGGGAAGGGCGATCGCATGAATGTTTGTTGGAAAAAATCATCATTCTATTATCGTTCGTCCCTGGGGTTGTCAGTATTACTGAAATCAAAAATGCAAGAGGCCGGATCTGATATGGTCAATTCCTTACGGAAAATCGAGAAATCCTGCAATCATCTTTAGTACTGTCTTGACAATATGGCGCATGTTTCCGTGTTTCTGAAAGAATCCCGATACATATTCCATGATCGGATGAGAAGTTCGTTCCCGCCAGCGCATCCCGGCGACGTGCCGTCCGCACCGGTGCCGGCACGGCTGGCCGCGGCAGCGACGAAGACCCGGCAGGCGCACCGCCAGGAGGTCAGCATGTCGCCCACACCGCAGGTCGGCACGTTCGCCGATCCGCGCGATGCGCCGGAACCGGCCGGGACCCTCGGCGCAATGCTGCGCGAGAGCATGGCCCGCCACGCCAGCCGCGTCGCGCTGTGGGTGGACGGGCGCGCGGTCACCTACCAGGAACTGTCTGCGCGCGCCGCAGCCATCGCCGGCGCGCTCGCGGAGGCAGGCCTGGCGGGCCCCGGCCGGCGCTGCGCCGTCCTCGGCGCGCGAAGCCTCTCGGCCTTCGCCGGCGTCGCGGGCGCGCTCCTCGCGGGCTCGGCCTACGTGCCGTTGAATCCGCGTCATCCCGCAGCGCGGCTCGCGCAGGCGCTCGCGGCGGCGGAGGCGGACGCGCTCGTCGTGGACGTGCGGTCGGCCGCCGCCGCACGCGAACCGCTGGGCCTGACGCGGCACCCGGTCCTGGTGCTGATGCCGGATGCGCCGGCGCCGCCCGCCTGGGGCGCGACCCTGCCGCACCACCGCTTCCTCTGCGGCCGCGACCTGACCGGGACGGGCGCCGGCGCCCTCCGCCCTGGCAGCCCGCAGGACGGCGCCTACCTGCTCTTCACGTCCGGCAGCACCGGCGCCCCCAAGGGCGTGCTCGTGCGCCAGGCGAACGTCGCGGCGTATCTCCGCAGCGCCGCGGAGCGGTACCGGCCGGGGCCGGAGGACCGCTTCACCCAGCTCTTCGACCTGACCTTCGACCTCTCGGTCCATGACCTGTTCCTGTGCTGGGGTGCCGGCGCCGCGCTCTATTGCCCCCCCGAAGGGGCGAGGATGGCGCCGCGCGAGTTCGTGCGCCGCAACGCGCTCACCTTCTGGTTCTCGGTGCCCTCGACCGCGGCCTTCATGGCGCGCCTGCGCCTGCTGCGCCCGGGCGACTTTCCGACCCTGCGCTGGAGCCTCTTCTGCGGCGAGGCGCTGCCCAGGCGGATCGCCGAGAGCTGGGCCGCTGCCGCGCCGAACTCGCTGATCGAGAACCTCTACGGGCCGACCGAGGCGACCATCGCCATCACCGCCTTCCGCCTGCCGCGCGACCCCGCGGCCATCGCGCGCCTGCCGGACATCGTGCCGATCGGCACGCCCCTTCCCGGCCAGCAGGCGGTGGTGCTGCGCGAGGACGGCAGCCCCGCCGCCGCCGGCGAGGACGGCGAGCTCTTCCTCGGCGGCAGCCAGGTGGCCGACGGCTACTGGCGCCGTCCGGACCTCACCGCCGAGCGCTTCCGCCCCCCGGCCGGAAGCGCGCCCGGGACGCAATGGTACCGCACCGGCGACCGCGCCAGGCTCGCCCCCGGGCACGGTCTCCTCTTCCTCGGCCGCATGGACCGCCAGGTGAAGATCGGCGGCCATCGCGTGGAGCTGCAGGAGGTCGAGGCGGCGCTGCGCCATGCCGCGGGCTGCGACAGCGCGGCGGCGATGGCCTGGCCGGCGGACGAGGACGGCTTCGCCCGCGGCATCGTCGCCTTCGTCACCGAGGAGGCGCCGGCGAACGAGACGGTCCTCGACGCCTGCCGGCGGAGCCTGCCGCCCTACATGGTGCCGTCCCGCGTCCACCGGGTCGCCGAATGGCCGGTGAACGACAACGGCAAGACGGACTACGCCCGCTTGCGGCGGATGGTGGAGTGACGGCCGTGCAGCCAGATGCGCAGACGACCGAGCGGACGGACGACACGATCCTGCGGCTCCTGACGGAGGCGCTCGCGCGGAAGCTGGGCGAGGCCGGCATCCCGGCGGCCGGGATCGGGGAGGAGACCGACCTCCTCGACCTCGGGGTCATCGACTCGCAGGGGCTGCTCGACGTCATCCTCGAGGTGGAGGAGAGCGGCGGCCGCACCTTCGACCCGCTGCGCATCGATTTCGAGACCGGCATCACGCTCGGCAAGCTCGCCGGCGCGTTCGCCTGAGGCGCGGGAAGCGCGGCTCCGCCGGCGGGGCGGCCTGGAGGCGGGAAACATGGAGTTGCGGCTCGCGCAGCTCGACGGAACCAACCGGGCAGCCTTCGAGAGCCTGTTGCCGGACACCTGGGACCAGGAGCTGGAGCCCGGTTTCGCGCGCACGCTGATCCGCTGGCGGTTCCACGAGCGCCCGCCGGGCAACGCCGCCTGGCTCGCCTTCGATGGCGAGCGCTGCGTCGCCATGCTCGATTCCTTCCTGCGGCCCTATCTCCTCGACGGGCGGCGCATCCTCGTGCGCGAGACCTGCGACTGGTTCTGCCTGCCGCAGTACCGCCCGCTCGGCCTCGGCCTCCGGCTGATGCGCGAGATCATGGCCGGTCCGGAGCCGAGCCTGTCGATCGGCGGCACGGAGGCGACCCTGGCGATGCTGCCGCGCCTGCGCTGGACGCCCCTGCCGGAGGTGCAGAAGTACGTGCTGCCGGTCAGGGTGCGCAGCCTCGCGGGCTCGCTGCTGCGGCGGAAATGGCCGGAGCGGGAAGCGCTCGCCAGGGCCATCCCGGGCTTCCTTCCCCTGCGGCCGCTGCACCGGGCGCCCCCGCCGCCGGGCGTCGCCCGGGTCAGCGAGTGGCGGCCGGGGACGCCCGCGCCGCTCCCCCTGCCGCAGCGCGGCGGGCTGGTGCAGCTTCTCGAGCAGGCCGATCTGGACTGGATCGCGAGGACGCCGCCCGATTTCGCGCGGCCGCTCGGGCTCGCCTTCCTCCTCGACGGACGGCCGGTCGGCTTCTCGCTCTCGCAGCTCGAGCCCGTGGCCTCCGGCTTCGACGGAACCATCGTGCACCTGCAGATCGCGCACGATGCGCAGCCGGTGGCCGACTGGATCGTCGCGGAGACGGCGCACCGCCTCGCGGCGCGCGGCGCGGGGATCATCCGCTGCGGCGCCTCCGGCCCGGAGAAGGTGGCGGCGCTCCGCCGGGCCGGCTTCGTCGCCAGGCAGGGGCTGCCCAGCTACTGGTGGCCCGGGACGGGCGCGCCGGCTCCCGCCGCTCTCGATGCGGGGTACCTGCGGGCCAACGACGCGATGCCCTTTTTCTCGCTGCGGGGGCGGCGTCTGGGCGGCCGGGGGCGGCCCCCGGCCCGTTCGGCCGCGTGACAGCCGGCGGAAGGAGAGGAGGCGATGCTCGATCTCGGTGGCGCGCTCGAAGTCTTCACCACCTGTCCGCAGTCGAAGGAGTTCCCGGCCGCCGACTACCTGCGCCGCGCGCTGGAGGTCTCGGCCTGGAGCGACGAGGCCGGGTGCGCGGGGATGCTCATCTACACCGACAACGGCATCGCCGATCCGTGGCTGGTCGCGCAGGCCGTGCTGGAGGGAACGCGCCGGCTCTGCCCGCTCGTCGCCGTGCAGCCGGTCTACATGCACCCCTACGCGGCCGCGAAGATGGTCGCCTCGCTCGGCTTCCTGCACGGGCGGCGGATCTGCCTCAACATGCTCGCCGGCGGCTTCCGGAACGACCTGCTCGCGCTCGGGGACGAGACGCCGCACGACGACCGCTACGCGCGGACGATCGAGTACACGCTCATCATGCGCCAGCTGCTGGAGGCCGACCGGCCCGTCACCTTCGAGGGCCGGTACTACAGGGTCCGCGGCCTGCGCGTGACGCCCGCGCTGCCGGCCGAGCTCTTCCCGGGCCTGCTGATCTCCGGCTCCTCCGCGGCGGGCCGCGCCGCCGCGGCGGCGATCGGCGCGACCGCGATCGAGTACCCGCGGCCGCCGGCCGAGGCGGCCGCCGGCGAGGAGGCCTTTCCCGCCGGGCTGCGGCGCGGCGTGCGCATCGGGATCATCGCGCGGGCGGACCCGGAGGAGGCCTGGCGCGCCGCCTGGGAACGCTTCCCCGCGGACCGTCGCGGACGCCTCGCGCACGGCCTGGCGATGCGGACCAGCGACTCGGTCTGGCACCGGCAGCTTTCGGACCTCGCGCGGGAGGCGGCGGCGCAGGAGAATCCGTACTGGCTCTGGCCGTTCGAGAACTACAGCACCTTTTGCCCCTATCTGGTCGGCGACTACGGCACCGTCGCGGCCGAGGTCGCGCGTTATCTCGGCCTCGGCGCCTCGGCCTTCATCCTGGACATCCCGCGGGAGCCCGGCGATCTGGAAGCGGCGGGCATCGTGTTCCGCGCCGCGCTGGAGAAGGCGGCAACGCCGCGGGCGCCGCCGGACGGCTAGCGGCGGAAGCGCGGCGCCCGCGGCCGCGCGATGTCCCGAACCGGGACCCCGGCCGGCAGCAGCAGGGCCGGCGCCGGCGGGCGGCGCGCCCCGGAACGCATGCCGCGTCCCTCACGCGAGCGCGGGTTCCTCGGCAAGAACTTCGGCGAGCGCCGGCGCGTCCGGATCCTCGGCAGCCAGCGGGTCGCGCGGCAGCACGCGATGGCGCAGCGCCATGCGGGCGAGGGCGAGGCGCCGGCCGTCGCGCAGCCGCGCCGCCTCCCACGCCATCGCCGCGGCGCTGGTCACGTGGTAGAGCGCGGAGGCCGCCTGGCGCGCGAGGGCGTGGTCCCGCTGCGCCGCCTCGGCCAGCGCCACGGCGCGGTCCAGCGCGGGCAGCGCCCCGGGCAGTGCCTCGCCGTTGCCGAGCAGGCCGCGCACATGCGCCGCCAGCACCGGCAGCGCGCCCTCGCGCGCGGCGGCGCGCAGCACGTCGAGCGCGACGATGTTGCTCGTGCCCTCCCAGATCGAGCCGAGATGGGCGTCGCGCAGCAGGCGCGGGTCGGGCCACTCCTCGATGTAGCCGCAGCCGCCGCGCACCTCCATCGCGTCGCCCGTCACCCGGCGCGCGTCGCGGCAGGCGCGGAACTTGATCAGCGGCGTCAGGATGCGCAGCAGCGGGTAGGCGCCCGGCTCCCCGGCGTCGCTGCGCCGCAGCGCCTCGGCGGTCTGGAACATCATGCTGCGCGCCTGCTCGGCCCGGACCAGCATCTTGCCGAGCTGGCGGCGCATCAGGGGCAGCTCGATCAGGCGCTGGCCGAAGGCGACGCGGCGGCGGGCGACGAACAGCGCCTCCGTGACGGCGCGGCGCATCAGCCCCGCCGCGCGCACGCCGTTGGAGAGGCGCGAGTTGTTCACCATGTCCGCCATCTGCTTGAAGCCGGCCTCGGGCTCGCCGACCAGCCAGGCGACAGCGCCCTCGAGGCGGATCTCGCCGCTCGCCATCGAGCGGGTGCCGAGCTTGTCCTTCAGGCGCACGATCCGGTAGCGGTTCGGCATGCCGTCGGGCAGGGTGCGCGGCAGCAGGAACAGCGATACGCCCTTGAGGCCGGGCGGCCCGCCCTCGCGCCGCGCCAGCACCATGGCGAGCTCGGCGTCCGGGTTGGAGCAGAACCACTTGTCGCCGGTCAGCGCCCAGGTGCCGTCGGCGAGGGGAGCGGCGCGCACGGCGGTGGCGGCGATGTCGGAGCCGGCGCCCTGTTCGGTCATGAACATCGCGCCCTGGTGCAGCGCGTCGAGGTCCTGGCTGGTCAGCGCCGGCAGGTAGCGGGCGACGAGGGCGGGGTCGCCGAACTTGCGCAGGGTGCGCGTCAGGCTGTCGGTCATGCTGACCGGGCAGCAGAGGCCGAATTCCGCCTGCACGAAGAGGTAGGTGAGGGCGTACTTCACCGCCGGCGGCATCGGCTCCGGCCAGCCCAGCACGCCGCCGCGGTGCGACATCGCCGCGAGGCCGTACTCGGCGAAGGCGATGCGCTCCATCTCGCGATAGGCGGGATGGTATTCGATGCTCTGCGCCTCCTCGCCGGTGCGTGTGCGGTGGCGCAGGACCGGCGGGTTGCGGTCGGCGGTCGCGGCCAGCTCGTCCAGCGCGCCCCCGGCGAGGGCGCCGAGGCGGTCGAGATGCGGCTCGAGATGCGCGACGAGCGCCGCCGGCAGGTAGAGCCCGAGCAGACGGCGCAGGTCCGGGTCGGCCCGGTAGAGGTTGATCCCGCGGCTGTCGGGCACCGCGGCGGCCCCGGTCGGCGGGGGGAGGGGAGGGACATGCATGGCGCCGTGTTCCCTAGCGGCCTTTCCGTCGCGTGGCGGCTTCACTCCGGCACCGCCCGCTCGAGCAGCGGCGCGTGCTGCCGGCCGCCAGGGGCGTCGCCGTCGTCGAGGTCGCATTGCATCCGCGGGCGGAGGAGGGTGATCGTGATCGCCAGAGCCGCGCCGCGCGCGAGATTCGCGGAGGCCCGGGCCGGGCAGAGCGGTGGCGGCGGGGACGCGGCTCCGGTCGCCGGCGCGTCCCCCGCCGCGCGGCGGGCGAACTCTCCGCCGCGTCCCGGATCCGGCGCCGCTTCCCGCCCGTTCCGCTGCAGGCGCTGCCCGCGCGTCGCGCCGCGCTCCTGCTCGGCATGGCCTTCGGCATCGCGTGCGTTCTCCGGGCCCCTGCGGCACGCGGGGCCCCGCCACCGCCGCCGCGACTCTCGGCCCGCCCAGCGGCCGCGTCAATCGCGCGGCTCCCCTTGCCGCCGGCGCTACCCGGTGCGAGGTTCGCGGCGCAGGGGAGGGAGGCGCGTGGGGGGCATCGCCCGGAGGCTCGGCCGAACCCCGCTGCGCGCCACCCGATGCCGGAACCCGCCGCGATGCTGCTGCGCCTGATCGACCGCCTCGAGACCTTCGGCATGGCGTTCTTCTTCTCCGCCGCCCTGATCGCCGGCGTGGCGCAGGTGGTCGCGCGCTACGTGTTCAACGCCGGCGTGGTCTGGTCGGAGCAGGCCTTCGTCAAGTTCACGGTCTGGGCCTGCCTGATCGGCGCCGCGCGCGCCGTGCGCGACGGCCTGCACGTGCGCGTGGACCTGTTCCTCGACCGGCTGCCGCCGCCGGCGCGGCGCGCGGCGGAGCTCGCCAACCTCGCGATCAACCTCGCCTTCTGCGGGACGATGCTGTGGGCGGCGCTCGGCTACCTCGACTTCCTGATCGCGGTCGGCACCACCAACGTCGAGTCCGGCGTGCCGGAGTGGGTCGCCTACCTGGTCACGCCGCTGTTCCTCGCGCTGATGTGCGTGCGCTACGCCGCGCTGCTGCCGGCGACCCTCGCCCCGCCGGGCGGCAACCCCTGGCAGCCCGACGGCCCGCCCCCGCCGGCCCCCGCGGCGCGCTGAGCGGGAGGCCGCGCGCCGATGTCCGCCGCCGTCGCCACCGCCGTCGGCCTGTTCGTGCTGCTCGCCGTCCTCGGCGCACCGATCGCGGTCACGCTCGGCGCCTCCACCCTCGTCGCGCTGCTGCTGTTCGACCCGATCCCGCTGCCGCTGATCGGCCAGAAGATCCTCTCGAACATCGACAGCACGACGCTGATGGCGGTGCCGTTCTTCTTCCTCGCCGCCGCCTTCATGGAGACGGGCGGGATCGTGCGCCGCCTGGTGGCGCTGGCCCAGGCGCTGGTCGGGCACTGGCGCGGCGGCATCGGCATGACGGGCATCCTCGCCTGCATGTTCTTCGCCGCGATCTCCGGCTCCTCCGGGGCGACCGTCGCGGCGGTGGGCGGGATCATGATCCCGGCGATGATCCGCCAGGGCTACTCGCGGCGCTACGCGGTGGGCTCGATGACCACCGCGGGCTCGCTCGGCATCCTCATCCCGCCCTCGATCCCGATGGTGCTCTACGGCTTCCTCACCGAGACCTCGATCCCGAAGCTGTTCGTCGCCGGCGTCCTGCCGGGGATCGTGTTCGGCCTGCTGCTGATGGCGCTCGCGCGCCTCCTCGCCATCCGCGAGCGCGTGCCGGTCGCCCCGCGCCTGTCCTGGGCGGAGCGCCGCGCCGCCTTCCGGGACGCGCTGCCGGCGCTGAGCTTGCCCGCATTGCTTGTGGTCGGCATCTACGGCTTCCCGGCCTTCGAGGTCCTCGGCCACCGCGTCGGGGGCGGCGCGATCTTCACCCCCACGGAGGCGGCGGTGGTGTGCACCGCGCTCGCGGCGCTGATCGGCACGCTGGTCTACCGCGACACCACCCTGGCCGGGCTGCTCCGCACCATGCTCGCGGTGACGCCGCGCGTCGGCATGATCTTCTGGATCACCACCATGGCGATCCTGTTCTCCTTCTTCCTGACGCAGGAGGGGGTGCCCGCCGCGCTCGCGCAGTGGCTGGTCGAGGTGCGGATGCCGCAATGGCTGTTCCTGCTCCTCGTCAACGTCGTCCTGATCGTCGCCGGCATCTTCATGGACGGCGTGCCGATGATCCTGCTGTTCATGCCGATCCTGTTCCCCGCGGCGGTGGAGCTCGGCGTGGACCCGCTGCACCTCTGCATCATCGTGGTGGTCAACATCGAGCTGGCGCTGATCTCCCCGCCGGTCGGGATCAACCTCTACGTCTCCTCCACCATCGCCAACGTCCCGCTCCACGAGGTGGTGATCGCCTCCCTGCCGTGGGTGGCGGTGGCCTTCCTGATGCTGCTGCTCGTCACCTACGTGCCCTGGCTCTCCACCTTCTTGCCGGGCGTCCTGTTCTAGGGCGATGCTCGGGCCAGCAGACTCACCGGGAGGGAGCCCGCCATGACCGTCCCCCGCCGCGCCGCGCTCGGCGGCCTCGCCGCGCTCGCCCTGGCGCCCTGCGGCGCTGCGCGTGCCCAGGCCGCGACGCGCATCGTCATCAACAACGACACCCAGGCGACCTCGCTGAAGGGCCAGACCTGGGAGCTGTTCAAGCGCGAGATCGAGGCCGAGCTCGGGCCGCGCGTGCAGGTGCAGCTCCACCATTCCGGCACCCTCTACGACCAGCGCGGCCAGGTGCAGGCGCTGCAGCTCGGCGCCATCCAGTTCATCGCGCCGGTTGCCGGCATCTACGCCGCCACCGCGCCGAAGCTCGCGGTGCTAGGCCTGCCCTACCTGCTGCCGACGCCGCGCGCCCTGCAGGCGGTGATCGAGGACGAGGACCTCTCGCGCGCCCTGTTCGGCGAGCTGCGCGCCAAGGCGATGGAGCCGGTCGCCTTCTGGCTCAACGGCCACCGCGACGTCGGCCGCCGCGGCACGCCGATCCTGCGTCCCGCCGACATGCGCGGCGTCAAGATCCGGGTGCCCGCCGGCGCCAACTACGTCGAGGCGTTCCGCCAGCTCGGCGCCAACGTGGTGACGATCGACTGGGGCGAGGTGCCGACCGCGCTCGCCCAGGGCGTGATCGATGCGGTGGAGCCGGTGGCGAACGCCTGGCTCGCCAGCAAGCTCTACGAGATCGCCAACCACATCACCCGCATCGGCTACGTGCTCGACTTCTACGTCGTCTGCACCAACAAGGCCTGGTGGGAGCGCCTGCCGGCGGCGACGCGCGAGGCGGTGCGCCGCAGCCTCGGCAAGGCGACCGAGTGGAACTGGGCCAACACCGAGCGCATCAACGAGGAGGCCTATCAGCGCATCGCCACGCTCGGCGCCACCGTCCACGCCCTCACGCCCGAGCAGCGCGCCGAGTGGCGCGAGGCGATGCGCCCGGTCTGGGCCCGGCTCGGCAACCCGCTGCTGGGCGAGGAGGTGATGCAGCGCCTGGCGCGGATCGGCGAGACGCATGGCTGACCGGAACGCGGCGCGGCCGCCGGTCCGCCGGCCGGCGGCCGGCAGCGCCTTGACGCGGCGCGCCGCGATGCCGTCTTAAGCGGCGCAACGCGTCGGATCGGACCTCGCGAGGAGGAGAACAGGCATGGTCGAACCCCTCCGGCGGACGGTGCGCCCGCGGCCCGCGGCGCAGCGCGGCGGCGAGCGGGCGGCGGATCGCGCCGGGCCGCCCCGCCGGGCCGGCGCCTCCCGCCCGGTGCCCGCCGCGCCATGAGCGACGCCAGCGACGACCCCTACGCGCTGCTCGGCGTCGCGCGCGACGCCTCGGCCGAGGAGATCAAGAAGGCGTACCGGAAGCTCGCGCGCAAGCTGCACCCCGATCTCAACCCCGGCGACAAGGCGGCGGAGGAGCGCTTCAAGAAGATCTCCGCCGCCTACGACCTGCTCAGCGATCCGGAGAAGCGCGCCCGCTACGACCGCGGCGAGATCGACGCGACCGGCGCGGAGCGCCCGCAGCCGCGCCGCTTCTGGCGCGAGCACGCGGGCACGGCGGACGACCTCTACGCCTCCGAATCCGCCTTCGCCGACATCCTCGACGCCGACGACCTGCTCGCCGCGATCTTCGGCCGCCGCGCCGCCGGCGCCCGGACGGGCGGGTTCGAGGGCAGGATCCGGATGCGCGGCGCCGATCTGCGGGGCCGCCTGCACCTCGACTTCCTCGAGGCGATCAACGGCGCGACCAAGCGCCTGGTCCTGCCCGACGGTTCGGTGGTGGACGTGCAGGTGCCGCCGGGCGCGCATGACGGCCAGGTGCTGCGCCTGCGCGGCAAGGGTCAGCCCGGCCTGGGCGGCGGCCCGCCCGGCGACCTGCTGGTCGAGCTCGAGGTCGGCGGCCATCACCGCTTCACCCGCCGCGGCGACGACATCCATTTCGAGCTGCCGGTGAGCCTGGTCGAGGCGGTGCTCGGCGCCAAGGTCGAGGTGCCGACGCCGGCCGGACCGGTGATGGTCACGATCCCGCCCTGGAGCAACACCGGGACGGTGCTGCGCCTGCGCGGCCGCGGCGTGCCGCGCCCGGACGGCACGCGCGGCGACGCCTACGCCGAGCTGCGCATCTTCCTGCCCGACAAGCCCGACCCGGAGCTCGAGGCCTTCGCGCGCAACTGGGCCGCCGGCCGCGCCCACAATCCGCGGGAGGGGAGGGGATGATCGCCCGCGCCGAATTCCTGCTCCGCGCCGGCATCGCCGAGCGGACCTTCGAGGCCTGGATCGAGGCCGGCTGGATCGGCTCCGGCCCGGACCTGTCCGAGGCCGAGCTCGCGCGCGCCGCCCTGATCCGCGACCTCACCGAGCGGCTCGGCGTGAACGAGGAGGGGGTGGACGTGGCGCTCGCCCTGCTCGACCAGATCCACGGGCTGCGCCGGGCGCTGCGGCAGGTGGGGGCGGCGCTCGCCGCGCTCCCGGAGCCGGCGCGCGCGCAGGTGCTGGCGGCGCTCCGCGGCGAGGCCCGCGAGGACGAAGGCTGAGGGCGGCGTGGCGGCCTACCGCCTGGCGCTCGACGCTGCGGCGCTGGCGCGGCAGGCGCGGTGGAACCGCTGGCAGTCGGCCCTCCTCCTGCTCGGCCTCACCGCGCTCGCGGCGCTGACCGGGCTGGTGGTGGCGGGGCCCGGCGGATTGGCGATCGCGGCCGGCCTGGCGCTGCTGCTGATGCTGTTCGATCCGGCGCCGGGCGGGGCGATGTTCCGCCGGCTGCTCGGCGGCGTGCCGCTGCCGCCAGAGGCGGCGCCGGAGCTGCACGCGATGGTCCGCATCCTGGCGCGGCGCGCCGGGCTGCCGCGGGCGCCGGCGCTGTTCCTGCTGCCTTCGCCCTCCCTGCTCCAGGCGATGGCGGCAGGCGACAGGGCGCGGCCGAGCATCGCCCTGACCTATGCGCTGCTGCGCGCGCTGCCGCCGCGCGAGCTCGCCGCCGTGCTGGCGCACGAGATCGCCCACATCCGGCATGGCGACGTGCAAGTGATGCGGCTCGCGGCGGCGGCCGCCTCGCTCACCCGCCTGATGGGCGCGCTCGGCGCCGCGCTGCTGCTGCTCTGGCTCCCGGTGCTGCTGGCCGCGGGCGAGGCGCCGTCGCCCGCCGCCATCCTGCTGCTGATGGCGGGGCCGGCGCTGGGCGACCTGCTCATCCTCTCGCTCTCGCGCCGGCGCGAGCTGCTCGCCGATGCCGGTGCCGTCGAGCTGACGGGCGATCCCGCCGGGCTCGCCGCGGCGCTGGCGCGGCTCGACCGGCTGCAGGGCGACGACTGGGAACGCCTCGCCAGCCGCAGCGGCGCGCGCTGGCTGCGCTGGTTCCGCACCCACCCCACGATCCGCGAGCGCATCGCGCGTCTCTCCGAGGCGGTGGTGGCGGTGCCGGTCGCGCCGCGCGCGGGCCGGATGCTGCCGACCGGCCTGCCCGGATGGGCGGAGGACGGCACCGCGCCGCCGCGGGGGCCTCTCGCCCAGCGCCTGGCGCGGCGCTGGCTGCTCTGATCCGCGCGCCGGCCGGCCGCCCTGCTCAGGCGCCGCCGCGATGCCCCGGCGGGCGCTCTTCCTCCTCCGTCGGCACGGGGATCGCCGCGACCTCGGCCCAGAAGTCCCGCACCGGTTCGGGCAGGGCCCGCGCCAGCTTGCCGACCTGTCCGGGATCGAGGTGGTGCGCGAGCACGCGGAGGACCGCCTGCGCCGCGTCCCGCGCCGCCACGGGCCGCGTCCCGGCAAGGCCCTCCTTCACGCGCTCGAGGAAGGCCTCCAGCGTGCGCGCCTTGTCCGGGTGCCGGCTGGGATCGAAGCCCTCGTAGTAGAGGCCGCGGACGAGCAGCGGCAGCTGCGCGCCGACATGCGCGGCGAGATCCGCGGGAACACGGTCGCGCAGCGCGTGGAGCACGGCGCCGAGCGCCCGCCAGGCGAGATGCCGGTCCGGGCCGAGCCGTGCCTCGATCTCGCCGAGCCAGACATGCGTGATCTGAAGCGTCCTGTCGAAGACCTCCAGTCCGGCGCTTGCCATCGCTGTCTCCCTCGCCTCCCGCGCCGGCCCCGGGGCGAGCGGGGTAGCGCGGTCGCGGCACGAACGCGCCCTGCCGCCCGCCAGTTTGCAACGAAAGAAAAAATATATCCGTCCTGTCAAGGTCGGCGCAGCGGGCCTGCCGGGGGCGTGCGCGCCCTGCGCGTCGGGTTGCGCGCGGCTGCGGGGCCCCTCGGCTTCGAGCGCCGCCCGCTCGCGGCTGGCGACGGCCGCGACGATCGGCTCGCGGCCCCCGTCGCGGGAAGGGCGGCCGCACCTACGGCGCCGCGAGCGCGCGCGCCGCCTCGCGCACCGGAGCGCGGTCGAGGGCGAGGATCGCCTGCCGGGCGCGTTCCGCCCGCGCGGAATCGAATACCGGGCCGGCGGCGGCAAGGAACTTCGCCGAGACCTCCGCCTCGCCGAGCGCCCGCTCCCCGGCGCTGCGGTTGACGCGCACATGCCGCCGCAATCGCCGCCCGTCGCGCAGCTCCACCTCCACCCCGCCCGAGAAGTAGGTCGGGAAGGCGGTCTCCGGGTCCGCTTCGCAGCGTGTGCGCGCGCAGAGGGCGAGGACGCGCGGATCGGCCAGGGCCTCCGGCGCCAGTCCGGAAGGCCGAAGCGCCCGCGCAGCAGGCAGGTGGCGATCACGAAGGGCGCGCTGAACTTCGCGGCGTAGTCGCTCTGCGGCCGGGCCTTCTCCGCCGCCGGCTCGGCGACGATCGGGAGCGTCGGGCCGGGAAGCAGCACCCGGATCGCGCCGACCGCCGCCCGGCGCGGCCGCGCGAAGCCTACCGGCCGCGCGCGGAAGGCGTCAACGCGGCGCCCGTCCCGCCGCGCGTCGCGCTCAGCGCAGCGGCCAGGGCAGGTCGGTCGCGGCCTGCAGCAGCCCGGCCGGGAAGTCGAGCACGAGGAAGTGCGCCGAGACCAGCAGCAGGGCGCAGGCGGCCGCGGTCAGCGCCAGGGCGGTCGGCCAGGAGCAGCGCGCGGCGCGGCGCAGGAAGGCGAGGAAGAAGACGATGTTGGCGAGGAAGAACCCGACCAGCGCCGAGAGCGCGACCAGCCCGGCGATCCAGCCGAGGTGGGTCCAGAACCCGCCGAGCTGCGGATCGGGCTGCGCCTCCGCGTCGTGCAGCAGCCCGCCCGGGTGGCCCGCGAAGCCGAGGCGCAGCACTACCGGCACGCTGAGCAGCAGCATCACCGCGGCCACCGTGGCGGGAAAGACCGCGCCGAGGAAGCTGTGGCGCAGCGAGTCCGCCAGCACCGCGGCGAACAGCGCCACCGGCACGAGCGCGAACAGCGCCTGCGCGCGGCGGGTCTCCATGGCCCGCGGCGTCTCCTCCTCCGCCTCGGCCAGCCTGCGCTGGCGAATGCCGAGGGCGACGGCGGCGACGACCAGCGCGGCGATCGCCAGCACGCCCGGGCGCAGCAGGAAGGACCAGCCGTGGAACTGCACCGCCTGGTAGAGATAGGTCTCCATCGGCTGCGCCAGCACGAAGCCCACCACGAAGGGCGGCCGCGGCCAGCCGTAGCGGCGCATCAGCAGGCCGAGCACGCCGATGCCGAGCAGTAGCACCAGGTCGGCGAGGTCGCGGCTGGTGTTGAACGCGCCGAAGCAGACCACCATCACCATGAAGGGCGCGATCAGCCCGAAGCGGATCACGGTCAGCCGCGCGATCAGAGGCGAGGTGAGGAAGCACAGCGCCGTGCCCATCACGTTCGCGATTGCGAGCGACCAGATGATCGCGTAGGTCAGGTCCAGGCGGTTGCCGACGAGCTGCGGCCCGGCCTCGAGCCCGATCAGGGTCATGCCGCCGAGGAAGACCGCCATCGTGCCCGAGGAGGGGATGCCGAAGAACAGCGTCGGCACCAGGGCGCCGCCCTCGCGCGCGTTGTTCGAGGCTTCGACGGCGATCACGCCGCGCACGTCCCCCTTGCCGAACTGCCCGTTCCTCTCGGTCTGGATCGCGTGGCCGTAGACGATCCAGTCGGTGACGCTTCCGCCCAGGCCCGGGATCGCCCCCAGCACGCTGCCGATCGCCGAGGTGCGCACCAGCAGCCACCAGTGGCGCAGCGTGTCGCGCAGGCCGGCGAGCCAGCCGCGGCCCAGCTCCGCCGTCTGCGAGATCGCGCCGCCGCTGCGCGCGAGGTCCACGATCTCCGGCAGGGCGAAGATGCCGAGCACGAGCACCGGCAGCGGCAGCCCGTCCGAGAGGTAGATGGTGCCGAAGTCGAGCCGGTATTCCGAGGTCGCCGGCGCCGCGCCGACCGTTCCCAGCGCGAGCCCCATGCCGCAGGCGATCAGGCCCTTGGCGAAGCTCCGCCCCGCCAGCACCCCGACCATGGAGAGGCCGAGCACCGCCAGCATGAACAGCTCCGCGGTGCCGAGGGCGAGGATCAGCGGCCGCGCCACCAGCACCGCGCCGGTCAGGATGACGGCGCCGACGATCCCGCCCACCATCGAGGCGATGAAGGAGGCGGAGAGCGCCCGCGCCGCCTCGCCCCGCCGCGCCATCGGGAAGCCGTCGAGGATCGTCGCCTGGCTCGCCGAGGAGCCGGGGATGCCCATCAGGATCGAGCTGAAGGTGTCCGCCGTAGCCGCCACCGCGACCAGGCCGACCAGCATGGCGAGCGCCGCCACCTGGTCGAGTCCGTAGATGAAGGGCAGCACCAGCGACAGGCCGGCGAGCCCGCCCAGCGCCGGCAGCACGCCGATCGCGTAGCCGATGCCGACCCCGAGCGCCATGTACATCAGCCGCTCGGGGCTCGCGAGCGCGAGCAGCGCCGACAGCAGCGCGTCGATCACGGCCGCACGGCCCCGGCGCGGCGCTGGAGCGGCGCGCTCACAGGCGGTGGTTGAAGCGGCGGAGCAGCCAGTCGCGCACCCACTCGCGCGTGGCCTCGTTCATGGTGGTGGCGGCGGCGTAGGCGCGTTCGCACGCCTCGCCCGTCACCTCGTCGTACTCGCCGATCACGGTGCGCCGTTTCTCGAGGTATTCGGGATCGGCGAGCGTCCTGGCGAAGGCGGAGCGGTAGGCGTTGAGGATCGCCGCCGGGGTCTCCTTCGGCAGCACCACGAATTTCTGTGCCGCGAAGCCGGCGACGAACAGGGTCCGCCACGCCTCCCAGGCCGGGCCGGAGGGCGGGGCGCCGAGCGCGGCGGTGGCGAACTCGGCGAAGTGCGGCAGGTCGGGGAAGTTCGGGTCGCGCGTGAGCTCGCCCTCTGCGTTCAGCGCGCCCCAGGACCACAGCGGCACCGCCTTGCCCTCGCGCACCAGCGGCATGACCTGGGCGTTGAAGGCGGAGGTGGTCTGGTAGTCGATCGGCGTCTCGCCGCGCTCGAAGGCGAGGCGGCCCGCGCCGCGCCCCTGCATGCCGAACACGATCTGCACGTCGAGGCCGAGCACCTCGAAGGCGAGGGCGGGCACGATGTCGAGCGAGGTCGGCCCCTGGCTGCCGTATTTGAGGCCCGGGGACGCCTTCAGCTTCGCGAAGTCGGCGACGCCGCGCACCCCGAGCTCCGGCCGCACGTAGAGCACGCCGCCGGTGGGGCCGGCGAGCACCGGCGCCCAGGCCTTGTAGTCGTAGCGCACCCGCGGATCGCCCAGCAGGTAGGGGAACTGGATCGAGCCGGTGGTGCCGAGGATCATCAGCCCGTCCGGCCGCGCCCGGGCGGCGAACTGGTTGGTGCCGTTGATGCCGCCGCCGCCGGTGATGTTGCGGACGACGATGGTCGGGTGCCCGGGCAGGTAGCGGCTGAGGAAGGGCAGGTGGAACCGCGCCCAGGTGTCGGAGCCGCCGCCCACCTGCAGCGGAATGATCCATTCGATCGTCTTGCCGGCGAAGTCTTGCGCCCGCGCCGCCCGGCCCGGGGCGAGCGCCCCGGCGGCGCCCCATGCGGCCGCGCCGAGCAGCAGATCGCGGCGGCCCGGCCGCCCTTCTGGCGTGACGAAGCTCATCGGCGTCTCTCCCGCTTGCCCGCGGCGCGGCTGCCGCCGCCTCCGGCCGGGGCGCGGCCGGAGCGCGGCCGGTCCGGCGCCGCGCCGAAGAAGCGCAGGAACCGGGCCAGTGTCTCCTCCGGCGCGTGTTCCGGCACGTAGTGGCCGCACGCGAGCGGGGCGCCAATAACATCCTCCGCGTAGTCGCGCCAGATGGCGAGCACGTCGCCAAAGACCCGCCCGGTGTGGCTCCGCTCGCCCCACAGCACCGGGGTCGGGCAGGCGATCCGCCGGTCCCGGTCCGCCTCGTCCATCGCCCGGTCGAGCGTCGCCGCGGCGCGGTAGTCGGCGCAGGAGGCGCGGATCGTCTTCGGCGTGAAGCGGCGCACGTATTCGGCGTAGGCCTCGGGCGCGGAGATCGAGATCCCGACGTCCGGGCGGCCCATCGTGCGCTCCATGAACCACTCCGGCGGCACGGACTCCATCATCCGCTCCGGCAGGCCGTTGCCCTGGGCCATGAACGGCCAGTGCCAGGAGCCGAGCGCCCACTCCGCCGAGGCGTTCCGCCAGATGTGCCGGCTCGGCAGGATGTCGAGCAGCACCAGGCGCTCCACCCGCTCCGGATGGTCGAGCGCCATGCGGTGCGCGGTGCGCGCGCCGCGGTCGTGGCCCGCGACCATGAAGCGCTCGTGGCCGAGCGCGCGCATCACCTCGACCTGGTCCTCGGCCATGGCGCGGAAGGTGTAGGCGGCGGTATCCGAGGGATCGGGGCCGACGCTGTCGCCATAGCCGCGCAGGTCCGCCGCGACGACGTGGAAGCGCTCGGCGAGCCGCCCCGCGATGCGGTGCCAGGCGACATGGGTCTGCGGGTTGCCGTGCAGCAGCAGGAGCGGCGGTCCGCTGCCGCCGTGGCGCAGATGGATGCGCGCGGCGCCGCCCGCCGTCGCGATCTCGGTGCGCGCGAAGCCCTCGAACATGCCGTCCCCTCCGC
The DNA here is from genome assembly GCF_019458025.1 of Caldovatus aquaticus. GTDB lineage: Bacteria > Pseudomonadota > Alphaproteobacteria > Acetobacterales > Acetobacteraceae > Caldovatus > Caldovatus aquaticus. The sequence goes on from NZ_JAHZUY010000006.1 coordinate 31,306, forward strand.
CGGCCGGAGCGAGCGGCGCCGGGCGCCGGCGAAGAAAGAGTGACACGCGCCGCCCGCGATCGGTAGAAGGGACGACCACAAGAAACCGGACCGCTGCACGGAGGGATCGTCCCATGCTCGGACGCCGCGGCTTCTCGCTCGCCGCCTCGCTCGCGCCGCTCGCCGCGCCCCGTCCCGCCGGCGCCCAGGGCGCTCCCTGGCCGGGGCGGCCGCTCCGCATGGTGATCCCCTGGCCGCCGGGCCAGGCGACGGACCTGATCGGTCGGGTCGTCGCCCAGTTCCTGACGGCGGCGCTCGGCCAGCCGGTGGTGCCGGAGAACCGGCCCGGCGCCGGCGGGCAGATCGGCACCGACGCGGTGGCCAAGGCGGCGCCGGACGGCCACACCCTGCTCGCCGCCTCGATCGGCCCGATCACCTTCCAGCCGCTGGTGCAGCGCACGCCCTACGACGTGGAGCGCGATCTCGCCCCGGTCGCGAGCTTCGGCGCCGCCCCCTACATGCTGCTGGTGCGCCCGAGCTTCCCGGCGACGGACGCGCGCTCCTTCGTCGCGCACGTGAAGGCCAATCCCGGCAAGTACAGCTACGCCTCCTCCGGCACCGGCGGGGCGCAGCACATGGTGACGGCGCTGTTCAACGCCCGCGCCGGGCTCGAGGCGCTGCACGTGCCGTTCCAGGGCAGTGGCCCGGCGATGGCCGCCTTCCTCGCCGGCCACGTGGACTACGCGATCGAGACGCCGGCCGGCGCCGGCGCGCTGGTGCGCCAGGGCCAGCTCCGCCCGCTCGGCCAGACCCTCGGGCGGCCGAGCGCGCTCCTGCCCGGCATCCCGCCGCTGGCCGAGGCGGCCGACCTGCCGGGCTACGACATCGGCGGCTGGAACGGGCTGATGGTGCCCGCGGGCACGCCGCAGCCGATCGTCGCCCGCCTGCTCGCCGAGGTGGAGAAGGGCCTGGCGACGCCCGAGGTGCGCGAGCGCTTCGCCGCCATCGGCTTCGAGGTGGCGCCGCGCGGCCCCGACGGCTTCCGGGCGATGCTGCGCGAGCTGCGGGAGGCGTTCGGCCCGCTGATCCGCCAGCTCGGCATCCGCGCCGAATGAGCGGGGCCCGCGCGAGGCGAGGGAGCGCGCGATGACGAGCGCCGAGTCCGGGATCGCGACGCTGCGCGCCATGCTCGTCGCCGCGCGCCGCGCCGTGGTGTTCACCGGGGCCGGCATCAGCACCGAGTCCGGCATCCCCGACTTCCGCAGCCCGACCGGCATCTGGACCCGGATGCGGCCGATCTGCTTCCAGGATTTCGTCGCCTCCCCCGCGATGCGGCGCGAGGCCTGGCGGCGCAAATTCGCCACCGATCCGGTGCTGCGCGCGGCGCAGCCGAACCGCGGCCACCGCGCGGTGGCGCGGCTCGTGCGCGAGGGCAAGGCGAGCGCCGTCATCACCCAGAACATAGACGGGCTGCATCAGGCCTCCGGCGTTCCGGAGGACAAGGTGATCGAGCTGCACGGCAACGCCACCTACGCGCGGTGCCTGGACTGCGGCATGCGCTACGAGCTCGAGCCGCTCCGCCTCGCCTTCGAGCGCGACGGCGACGTGCCGGACTGCGCCGCCTGCGGCGGCCTGGTCAAGACCGCGACCATCAGCTTCGGCCAAGCGATGCCGGAGGCGGCGATGATCCGCGCCGAGGCGGAGACACGGGCCTGCGACCTGTTCCTCGTCCTCGGCTCCTCGCTCGTCGTCTATCCGGCGGCGGGCTTCCCGGAGATGGCCAAGCGCAACGGCGCGCGGCTGGTGATCGTGAACCGCGAGGAGACGCCGCTCGATGGCATCGCCGACCTCGCGATCCGTCACGGCATCGGCGAGGTGATGGGCGCCGCCGTCGGCAACAGCTGAGCGCCGCGCCGGGCGGCGCCGGCGGCCGGCCGCGTGCCGGCGGACCGCTCGCCCGGGGCGCGCCGGCGGCGCGCGCCGCAACCGCTGTGGGTGGCCAGGGGGCGTGCCGGGGAAGGGATGGTGGGCGCGGCAGGGATTGAACCTGCGACCCCCCGCGTGTGAAGCGGATGCTCTCCCGCTGAGCTACGCGCCCGAGGGGACCGCACGGATAGGTGCGCGGCCGGCGCAAGTCAAGCGCGCCGGCCGCGGCGCCGCGGCCGCCGTCCCTCCGCCGCGCTTGACTCGGCGCGGGGCGCGGCGCGCGATGCGGGCGCATGAGCCGGGGCCCTCTCCTCCGCGCTGCCCTCGCCGCGTCGCTGGCCCTGCCCGCCGCGGCCGCGCCGGCGCGCGGCGAGGCGGCGTTCCCGGCGCGCTACCGCGTGCTCGCCGCCGGCCTGCCGGTGCTCGACATCGAGGCGCAGGTCGAGGTGGGGGGCGAGAGCTACCGGCTGCGCGCCACGCTGCGCCCGCGCGGCCTCCTTGCCCTCGCCATGCCCGGCGAGCAGGTCAGCGAGGCGAGCGGCGGCCTGCGGGGCACCGAGGCGCGGCCCAGGCACTACCGCTCCGAGGGCGTCTGGCGCGGCCGGCCGCGGCGCCTCTGGCTCGACTGGCACGGCGCCGACCCGGTGCCGCGGCTCGACGACCCGCCTGCCCCCGCCGGGCACGAGCCGGTGCCGCCCGCGCTGCGTCGCGGCACGCTCGACGCGCTTTCCGCCCTGGTCCGGCTTGGCCGCATCGTCGCCGCGACCGGGCGCTGTGAGGCCGCGGCGGCGGTCTATGACGGGCGGCGGCGCATGGACTACGCGCTGCGCACCGCCGGGCGCGAGGTGCTGCCGCCCTGGCGCGACGCCTGGGCCGGCGAGGCGCTGCGCTGCGGCTTCGAGGCCCGGCAGGTGGCCGGGTTCCGCCGCGACCAGGACCCGGAGGAACGCGCCCGCCCGCACCGCGGCGAGGCCTGGCTGGCGCCGCTCGTCCCCGGCGGCCCGCCGGTGCCGGTGCGGCTCGCCGTGGCGACGCGCCGGCTCGGCACCGTCGAGGCCTATCTGGTCGCGCCGGACCCGCCGTCGCGCGGGCCGGGGCGCGCCGCGGCCAGCACGCGGGGCAGCAGCGCGGGCAGCTCGTCCGGTCTCCGCGCCAGCGCCGCCGCGCCCTCGGCCATGGCGGGCGGGCCGTAGCCCCAGGCGGCGAAGACGCAGGGCAGGCCCGCGCCGCGGGCGGCCAGCACGTCGTTGCGGTGATCGCCGACCATCACCGCGGCTGCCGGGGCGCCCCCGGCCAGGCGCAGGGTCGCCAGGAGATGGCCCGGGTCGGGCTTGCGCACCGCGAAGCTGTCGCCGGCGCCGATGGCGGCGAAGCGTCCGCGCAGGCCGAGCCCCTCGAGCAGGGCGCGCGTCGCCGCCTCCGGCTTGTTGGTGCAGACGGCGAGCCGCCAGCCCGCGGCGGCGAGCGCGTCGAGCGCCTCCGGGATGCCGGGGAAGGGGCGGGTCCGCACCGCCGCGTGCGCCGTGTAGTCGGCGAGGAAGCCGTCGAGCGCGGCCTGGTCGAAGCCGCGGCCGCGCGCGGCGAGCGCCCGCTCGACCAGCGCCCGCGCGCCGTCGCCCACCATGGCCACGATCTCGGCGCGCGCGAACCCGGCGAGGCCGAGGCGGGCCATCAGGCGGTCGGTCGCGGCGTGCAGGTCGGGGACGCTGTCCACCAGCGTGCCGTCGAGGTCGAACAGCGCGGTGCGCGGCATCCTCCGCCGCTTAGGGGAGGCGCCGCCGGCACGCAATCCGCGGCGCGATCCGCCGCGGCGCCGCAGGGGCCGAGCGGGCGCCGACGCCGCCCTCCCCGGCGCAAGCGGCGATTCGCCGGAATCCGCGCCGCCGCGTCGGGAGCCACCCGGTGGCGGCGTCGGGACGCGCGAACAAGGCGGCCTCGTCGCCGCCGGGCGGGGGGCCGGGGCGGAGAGCCCGACGGCGCCCCCGGCGTCGCGCGGCGCGGCGGAGTCGCCCGGTCCCCGCCGCGGCGCGCCACGCGGGGGAATGGCGCCCAAGGTCGCAGCGTGTCGCCGCACGCCCGCCCTTCGCCGTGCGGCAGGCCTGCGCCCTAGCGGCGCGGCGGGCCGCCGCAGGAGGGCCGCCCGCCGCCTGCGGGGCGGGACGCCGGTCACATCGCGCAAAACGGATTGACCGCGGCGGTCCCGAACGGCGCTTGCCCCGCTGCCGGCGGCGGCTTAACCGGTCGGCATGACCGATCCGGCCGCCCCCGCCGTCGCCATCGTCCTCGCCGCCGGGCTCGGCACGCGGATGCGCTCCGCGCTGCCCAAGGCGCTGCACCCGATCGCCGGCCGGCCCATGCTGCGCCACCTGCTCGCGGCGGTGGAGGCGGCGTTCGAGCGCACGGTGGTGGTCGTCGGGCCGGACATGCCGGCGCTGGAGAGGGCCGCCGCGCCGCATCCCGTGGCGGTGCAGCGCGAACGCCTCGGCACCGCGCACGCCGCCCTGCAGGCCGCGCCGCTGCTCGAGGGATGGCAGGGCGACGCCGCCGTGCTCTACGCCGACACCCCCCTGATCCGGCCGGCGACGCTGCGCCGCCTGCGCGCGGCGCGGCGGGAGGCGGACCTCGCCCTGCTCGCCATGCGTCCGGCCGATCCCGGCCGCTACGGCCGCGTCATCGGCGACGGCGCGGGCGGCGTCGCCCGCATCGTCGAGTGGGCCGACGCGACCGAGGCCGAGCGCGCCGAGGGGCTGTGCAACGCCGGGGTCCTCTGCGCCCGCGCCGCCGACCTGCTGCGCTGGCTGCGCGCGGTGCGCAACGACAACGCCAAGGGCGAGTACTACCTGACCGACGTGGTCGCGCTGGCCCGCGCCGAGGGCCGGCGCTGCGTCGCCGTCGAGGCGCCGGAGGCCGAGCTGCGCGGCATCAACAGCCGCGCCGAGCTGGCGGCGGCCGAGGCTGCGGTCCAGGCCGCGCTGCGCGCCGCCGCGCTGGAGGCGGGGGCGACGCTGGTCGCGCCGGAGACGGTGTTCCTCAGCCACGACACGCGGCTCGGCGCGGACGTGACGGTGGGGCCCAACGTGGTGTTCGGCCCCGGCGTGACGGTGGAGGAGGGGGCGGAGATCCGCGCCTTCTCCCACCTCGAGGGCTGCGTCGTGCGGCGCGGCGCGGTCGTCGGCCCCTTCGCCCGGCTCCGTCCCGGCACGGTGATCGAGGCCGGCGCCCATGTCGGCAATTTCGTCGAGCTGAAGGCGGCGGTGCTGGGGGAGGGGGCGAAGGCCAACCACCTCGCCTATCTCGGCGACGCCACCATCGGCGCCGGCGCCAACATCGGCGCCGGCACCATCACCTGCAACTACGACGGCGTCGCCAAGCACCGCACCGAGATCGGCGCGGGTGCCTTCATCGGCTCCGACACCGCCCTCGTCGCGCCGGTGCGCGTCGGCGCGCGGGCGCTGGTCGGCGCCGGCAGCGTCATCACCGAGGACGTGCCCGACGACGCGCTGGCGATCGCGCGCGGCCGCCAGGCGGTGAAGCCGGGGCGCGGCGTCGGGGGACGGCAGGGAAGGGGCTGAGCCATGTGCGGCATCGTCGGCGTGGTCGGGCGCGCGGAGGCCGCGCCGCGTCTGCTCGAGGCCCTGCGGCGCCTCGAATACCGCGGCTACGACAGCGCCGGCATCGCCACCCTGGTCAACGGCCACATCGAGCGGCGGCGCGCCGAGGGCAAGCTCTCCAACCTCGCCGCCGCGCTGGAGCGCGCGCCGCTGCCCGGCACCACCGGCATCGGCCACACCCGCTGGGCGACGCACGGCGCGCCGACCGAGCGCAATGCCCACCCCCACGCCACGCGCCGCGTGGCGGTGGTGCACAACGGCATCATCGAGAACCACGCCGAGCTGCGCGCCGAGCTGGAGGCCCGGGGCGCCGAGTTCGAGACCGAGACCGACACCGAGACGCTGACCCGCCTGCTCGACTGGCTGCTCGCCCAGGGCGCCTCGCCCGAGGAGGCGACGGCGCGCGCGCTCCGGCGCCTGCACGGCGCCTTCGCCGTGGCGATGGTGTTCGCCGGCCATCCGCGCACGCTGATCGCCGCGCGCCAGGGCGCGCCGCTCGCGGTGGGCTACGGCGAGGGCGAGATGTTCGTCGGCTCCGACGCCCTCGCCCTCGCGCCGCTGACGCGCCGCATCGCCTACCTGCAGGAGGGCGACTGGGCGGTGCTGTCGGACACCGGCGCGCGCTTCTTCGACGCCCTCGGCCGCCCCGTGGAGCGCGAGGTCCGCGTCACGGCGCTGTCCGGCGCCGCCACCGGCAAGGGCAACTACCGCCACTTCATGGAGAAGGAGCTGCACGAGCACCCGGTGGTGATCGGCGAGACGCTGCGCCAGTACGTCGAGCCCGCGACCCGCGCCGTCGCGCTGCCGCCGCTGCCCTTCGATCCCGCCGCCGTGCCGCGGCTGACGGTCACCGCCTGCGGCTCCGCCTTCCTCGCCGGCCTGGTCGGCCGCTACTGGATCGAGGGGCTCGCCCGCATCCCGGTCGAGGCCGACATCGCGAGCGAGCTGCGCTACCGCGACCCGCCGCTCGCCGAGGGCGGCGCCGCGCTCCTCGTCAGCCAGAGCGGCGAGACGGCGGACACCCTCGCCGCGCTGCGCCTGCTCAAGGCGGGCGGCCAGCGGACGCTCGCGGTGGTGAACGTGGACGAGAGCAGCATGGCGCGCGAGAGCGACGCGCGCCTCCTCACCGTCGCGGGGCCGGAGATCGGCGTCGCCTCGACCAAGGCCTTCACCGCGCAGCTCTCGGTCCTCGCCTCCCTCGCCATCGGCTTCGCCCGCGCGCGCGGGCGGCTCGCGCCGGAGGAGGAGGCGCGGCTCACCGCGGCGCTGCTCGAGCTGCCCGGCCACGCCGCGGCGCTGCTCGAGGACGGCAGGACCATCCAGGCGCTGGCGCAGGAGGTGGCGCCGGCGCGCGACGTGCTGTTCCTGGGCCGCGGCAACCTCTACCCGATCGCCCTCGAGGGCGCGCTCAAGCTCAAGGAGATCAGCTACATCCACGCCGAGGGCTACGCCGCCGGAGAGATGAAGCACGGCCCCATCGCGCTGATCGACCCGGCGGTGCCGGTGATCGCGCTCTGCCCCTCCGGCCCGCTGTTCGAGAAGACCGCGAGCAACCTGCAGGAGGCCGCCGCGCGCGGCGGGCGCGTGATGGTCTTCACCGACGCCGAGGGCGCCCCGGCGCTGCGCCGCTTCGCCGAGCGCGTGATCGAGCTGCCGCGCGTGCACCCCTTCGTGGCGCCGATCCTGCATGCGATCCCGGTGCAGCTCCTCGCCTATCACGTCGCCGTGCTGAAGGGCACGGACGTGGACCAGCCGCGCAACCTCGCCAAGAGCGTGACGGTGGAGTAGCGGCGCGGGGCGCGCCGCGCGCCCGGGCTGACAGCCTCCCGCCATCGGCCTATCCTCCCCGCACGCCCGAACGGGGAGACGCCGCCATGCTCGATGTCACCGCCAAGCTGCCGCTCAAGGACCCGGAGCTGCTGCGCCAGGCGAACTACATCGCCGGCCGATGGGTGCAGGCCGACAGCGGCCGCACCATCGAGGTGAGGAACCCCGCCAACGGCGAGCTCGTCGGCACCGTCCCCGCCATGGGCGCCGCCGAGACCCGCCGCGCCATCGAGGCGGCGAACGCCGCCTGGCCCGCCTGGCGCGCCATGCTGGCGAAGGACCGCGCCGCGATCCTGCGCCGCCTCGCCGAGCTGATGCACCAGCACGCCGACGACCTCGCCGCGATCATGACCGCCGAGCAGGGCAAGCCGCTCGCGGAATCCAAGGGCGAGGTCGCCTACGCCGCCTCCTTCATCGAGTGGTTCGCCGAGGAGGCGCGCCGCGTCTACGGCGAGACCATCCCGCAGAACGCCAAGGGCCGGCGCATCATCGTGCAGAAGGAGCCGGTCGGCGTCTTCGCCGCGATCACGCCCTGGAACTTCCCCTCCGCCATGATCACCCGCAAGGCCGGGCCCGGCTGGGCCGCGGGCTGCACCGGCGTGATCCGGCCGGCCTCGCAGACGCCGTTCTCGGCCCTCGCGCTCGCGGTGCTGGCCGAGCGCGCGGGCATGCCGCCCGGGGTGTGCAACGTCATCACCGGCCCCTCGGGCGAGACGGGCAAGGAGCTCACCTCCAACCCGATCGTGCGCAAGCTCTCCTTCACCGGCTCGACCGAGGTCGGGCGGGTGCTGCTCGCGCAGTGCGCGCCGACGATCAAGCGGACCTCGATGGAGCTCGGCGGCAACGCCCCCTTCATCGTCTTCGACGACGCGGACCTCGACGCCGCGGTGCAGGGCGCGATGGCCTCGAAGTACCGCAACACCGGCCAGACCTGCGTCTGCGCCAACCGCATCCTGGTGCAGGACGGCGTCTATGACGCCTTCGCCAAGAAGCTGAAGGCCGCGGTCGAGGCGCTGAAGGTCGGCCCGGGCATGGAGCCCGGCGTCACGCAGGGCCCGCTCATCAACGCCGCCGCGGTGGCGAAGGTCGAGGAGCACATCGCCGACGCCGTGGCCAAGGGCGCGCGGATCGTCACCGGCGGCAAGCGGCACGCGCTCGGCGGCAACTTCTTCGAGCCGACCGTCCTCGCCGACGTCCCGCCGAACGCGCTGATCTTCCGGGAGGAGACCTTCGGCCCGGTCGCGCCGCTGTTCCGCTTCAGGACCGAGGAGGAGGCGATCCGCCTCGCCAACGACACGGAGTTCGGCCTCGCCGCCTATTTCTACGCCCGCGACGTCGGCCGCATCTTCCGCGTCGCCGAGGCGCTGGAATACGGCATTGTCGGCATCAACGAGGGCATCATCTCGACCGCCGAGGCGCCGTTCGGCGGCTTCAAGCAGTCCGGCCTCGGGCGCGAGGGCAGCCACTACGGCATCGAGGAGTACCTCGAGATCAAGTACCTCGCCCTCGGCGGCATCGGCACCTGAGGCGGGCGGCCGCCCGCCGGGGGCCGGGGGGAGGGAGGTCCGCCGCCCCCCGGCCTCATCGGGGCGGGCGGGCGTGCGCGCAGGGAAGGATGGCCCGGACCCGCTGCGGGCCGGGCGAATGGGTCCAGCCGGGGACGCCCCGCTCGAGCTCCTCGAGCAGGTACGGAAGGGTGTCCGCGGTGAACCAGCCCATGGCCAGGCCCAGGCGGATGGCCGCGCAATCCGCCTGGGCCTCGGCCTTCACGCCGTTCACGTGCGCGCACTGGTGGCCGTACACGAAGAACTGGACCAGCGGGTCCTGCTCGAAGAACGCCGGGTGCAGCAGGATCTGCGTCGGCCTCGGGCTGGCTTGCGCGAGGTCGCCGAGACGGGGCACCACGACCGTGGGAACCGGGCCGCAGTACACGGGGATGTCCGCGATCCGGAAGGCGCCGGCCCGCAGCGTCTGCTCGCTGACCGGCGCCGGCCCCGGCGCGGCCGGCACCGAAGGACCCGGCAGGCCGGACCGCGCCGCCGCCGGCATGGCAAGCGCGACCGGCAGGGCAAGACCGAACAGCGCACCGGCCAGCTTGGCGCGAACCATGCCCATCCCCCTCGGTCAGGTTCACGCGGACGTTATCAACTCGGAAACCGTTGTGCCATCGGAAAGTCGGGCGGCATCGGGGGCTTCCGGGCCGCTGCGACCCGCCTGGCCGGTGCCTCCTCTCCGGCGCGCCCCTCTCGCCGGCAGCGGATGCCTCGCGCCGCGCCCGGCCCGGCGCGAACCCGGAGCGCCGGCCCTTCGCCCGGCCGGCGCGGGAGGCGCCCGGGCGCAACCCCTGGCGCCCGCCGCGCGAAGCGGGCATTCAGGCCGGAGGCCGGCCGGTCCGCCCGCCGGCGAGGCACAGCCCAGGATCCCCCCGCGATGCCCTACGACTACGACCTCTTCGTCATCGGCGGCGGCTCGGCCGGCGTGCGCTGCGCACGCATCGCCGCGGGCCACGGCGCGCGCGTCGCCGTCGCCGAGGAGCGTTTCTGGGGCGGAACCTGCGTCAATGTCGGCTGCGTGCCGAAGAAGATCATGGTCAATGCCGCCGAATACGGCGCCTGGATCGAGGATGCCGCCGCCTTCGGCTGGGACGTGCGCAAGGGCCCGCACCACTGGGAGAAGCTCGCCGCCGCCCGCGACGCCGAGGTGCAGCGCCTTTCCGCCCTCTACCGGAGCCTGCTCGAGAACGCGGGCTGCACCGTCTTCGAGTGCCGCGCCGCCTTCCTCGATCCGCACACCCTCCAGGTCGGCGAGTCCCGCGTCACCGCCGAGCGCATCGTCATCGCCACCGGCGGCCGCCCGACGCGCCCGGACATCCCGGGCGCCGAGCTCGGGCTGATCTCGGACGACGTCTTCACCATGCACGCCCGGCCGCGGCGCATCGCCATCGTCGGCTCGGGCTACATCGCGGTGGAGTTCGCCGGCATCTACCACGGCCTTGGCGCCGAGGTGGACCTGGTCTATCGCGCCGACCTGCCGCTGCGCGGCTTCGACCACGACCTGCGCGCCGCGCTGCGCGACGCCTACGACGCCCAGGGCATCCGCCTCCACCCCGGCCAGCAGCCCGCCGCGCTCGAGCGCCGCGGCCGGGCGCTTGTCCTCCGCACCCGCCGCGGCGACGAGATCGAGGCCGATTGCGTCCTCTTCGCCACCGGCCGCGCACCCAACACCCGCGGCCTCGGCCTGGAGGCGGCGGGGGTGGCCTGCACCGAGGAAGGGGCGGTGATCGTGGACGAGGACCACGCCACCACCCGGCCCCACATCTTCGCCATCGGCGACGTGACGGACAAGCTGAACCTCACGCCGATGGCCACCGCCGCCGGCCACGCGCTCGCCGACACGCTGTTCGGCAATGCGCCGCGCCGCGTCAGCTACCGCAACGTCCCGACCGCCGTCTTCTCCGCCCCGCCGATCGCGACCGTCGGCATGACGGAGGCCGACGCCGCGGCGCAGGGGCCCTGCGACATCTACCTCACCCGCTTCGCCCCGATGCGCCACACCATCAGCCGCCGGCCGCGGCGCACCCTGATGAAGCTCGTCGTCTGCCAGCGCAGCCGGAAGGTCCTCGGGGCCCACATGCTCGGCGAGGACGCGCCCGAGATCATGCAGGGCATCGGCATCGCCGTGGGGATGGGCGCGACCAAGGAGGACTTCGACCGGACCATCGGCATCCACCCGACCGCGGCGGAGGAGTTCGTCACCCTCCGCACCCGTGTCCGCGAGGCCGGGCTGCCCGAGAAGGCCCGGGCGGCGGAATAGCCCGGGCCGGGCCCTCCCCCCGTGGATCGCCGGGCCGCCGGGCGCTAATCTCCCGCGCTCGCAAGGGAGAGTTGGCTGATGAACACGGCGCGCGCCGCGTGGCACCCGGGCAGTTGGCGGGCCATGCCGATCCGGCAGGTCCCGGACTACCCCGACCCCGCGCGTCTGGAGGCCATGGAGCGCCGGATCGCGGGCTTCCCGCCCCTGGTCTTCGCCGGGGAGGCGCGGCGCCTCAAGGCCGCGCTCGCCCGCGCCGGGGACGGCCAGGCCTTCGTGCTCCAGGGCGGCGACTGCGCCGAGAGCTTCGCCGACTTCAACGCCAACATCATCCGCGACACCTTCCGCGTGCTGCTGCAGATGGCGGTGGTGCTGACCTTCGGCGCCGCCCTGCCGGTGGTGAAGCTCGGCCGCATGGCCGGCCAGTTCGCCAAGCCGCGCAGCTCCGACACCGAGACGCGCGACGGCGTGACGCTTCCCTCCTACCGCGGCGACATCATCAACGGCCCGGAGTTCACGGCCGAGGCGCGCGTTCCCGATCCGGGCCGGATGGAGTTCGCCTACCTGCAGTCCGCCGCCACGCTCAACCTGCTGCGCGCCTTCGCCACCGGCGGCTACGCCGATCTGCACCAGGTGCACCGCTGGAACCTCGGCTTCGTGCGGCGCAGCCCGCTCGCCGACCGCTACGCCGACCTCGCGCACCGCATCGACGAGACGCTGAACTTCATGTCCGCCTGCGGCATGGGCGAGCTGCGCGAGGTGCGCGAGACCGACTTCTACACCAGCCACGAGGCCCTGCTGCTGCCCTACGAGCAGGCGCTGACGCGGATCGATTCCACCACCGGCGACTGGTACGCCTGCTCCGCCCACTTCCTCTGGATCGGCGATCGCACCCGCCAGCCGGACGGCGCCCATGTCGAGTTCCTGCGCGGCGTGAGGAACCCGATCGGCATGAAGGTCGGGCCCACCATGGACGCGGGCGAGCTGGTCCGCCTGACCGAGATTCTCAACCCGGCGAACGAGAAGGGGCGCCTGACCCTGATCTCCCGCATGGGCGCGGACAAGGTCGAGGCGAAGCTGCCGCCGCTGGTCCGTGCCGTGCAGCGTGCCGGGCGCCACGTGGTCTGGCTGTGCGACCCGATGCACGGCAACACCACCACCGTGAACGGCTACAAGACCCGCCGCTTCGACGCGATCCTCGCCGAGGTGCACCGCTTCTTCGAGGTCCACCACGCGGAGGGCACCTGGCCCGCCGGCGTGCATGTCGAGATGACGGGGCAGGAGGTGACGGAATGCCTCGGCGGCGCGCACCGCCTCTCCGAGGCCGACCTCGCGGCCAACTACGCCACCTTCTGCGACCCGCGGCTCAACGCCGAGCAGTCGCTGGAGCTCGCCTTCCTCCTCGCCGAGGAGCTGAAGGCGCGCCGCGCGCGGGCCGACGCCGCGCCGGCCCAGGCGGCGCAGTGACGGCGCGGGCGGCGGCGCCGTGACGGCGGGGCCGGCGGCAGGGCGGGAGCCGTCCGCCTCGGACGTCTCCGACGCCGTCATCGCCGCGCGCACCGACAGCTACTTCAACCGCACCCGGGCGATCGTCTCCCGCTTCGGCGACTGCCGCGTCACCTACGCGGTGTTCATGCGCCGCCCCGTCATCTCCGCCCCGCGCCTTGCCATCGAATGGCTCGAGCGCGTCGCTGCCGCGCGCGGCACGCGCTTCGAGATCGAGCTGATGCACGAGGAGGGCCGCTGGGTCGGCGCCGGCGACCCGATCTTCTACATCACCGGCTCGCTCGCGCAGCTCGCCGATCTCGAGACGATCTACCTGCAGAAGCTCGGCCCGCCCTGCGTCGCCGCGCACAACGCCTACCAGATGTGCCTGGAGCTGCCGCAGGTCGCCTTCCTCGCCATGGAGGCGCGCCACTGCGCCGGCTTCGAGATGCAGGAGATGATGGAGTACGCTGCCGCCGTCGGCAGCGCGGCGGCGCGGCGCGAGGGCGCCAGGGGCTTCATCGGCGGCGCCAGCGACGCCACCGCGCACTACTTCGGCGCCGCGCGCGGGCGCGGCACCATGCCGCACGCGCTGATCGGCTACGCCGGCTCGACCGTGCGCGCCGCCGAGATGTTCCACGAGACCTTCCCGGACGAGGACCTCACCGTCCTCACGGACTATTTCGGACGCGAGGTGACGGACGGCCTCGCCGTCTGCCGCCGCTTCCCCGAGCTCGCCGCCGCCGGGCGCCTCGCGGTGCGCCTCGACACCCACGGCGGCCGCTTCCTCGAGACCCTCGACCCGGCGGAGAGCTACGCCGTGCTGGAGCGGCACGCGCCCCAGGCGATCCGCCGCTACCGCAGCGAGACGGAGCTGCGCTACCTGGTCGGCACCGGCGTCTCCGCCGCCGCCATCTGGCGCATGCGCGAGGCGCTGGACGAGGCCGGCTTCCCCAAGGTGCGGATCGTCGCCTCCTCCGGCTTCAATGTCGCCAAGTGCCGGGTGATGGCGGAGGCCCGGGCGCCGATCGACCTGGTCGGCACCGGGAGCTTCCTCCCCGAGGCCTGGAGCGAGACCTACGCCACCGCCGACATCGTCGAATACGACGGCACGCCGCGGGTGAAGGTCGGGCGCGAATTCCTCCTCCGCCGCAACGGCGAACGGCGGCGCGGCGGCACGGGCGCGGCCGCCGGGGCCGCGACCTGACCGGCGCCGCGGGGGGTGGCCCGGCCCCGCGCGTTGACCCTCACCCCCCGCCTCCCTAGGTTCCGGCAGCCATGGCCGCCGCCGACACGCTCCGCATCGCGCTCGCCCAGATCAACCCCCACATGGGCGCCCTCCGCGCCAATGCGGAGCGCATCCGCCGGGCGCGGGCGGAAGCGGCACGGCACGGCGCCGATCTCGTCGTCACGCCCGAATTCTCGATCTCCGGCTACCCGCCGGAGGACCTGGTCCGCAAGCCGGCCTTCGTCGAGGCCTGCGCCGCCGCCATCGCCGACCTCGCGCAGGAGACGGCGGATGGCGGCCCCGGCCTCGTGGTCGGCGGTCCCTGGCAGGACGGAGACAAGCTCTACAACGCACTGTTCGTCCTCGAGGGCGGCCGCACCCTCGCCCGCCGCGCCAAGCACGAGCTGCCGAACTACGGCGTGTTCGACGAGAAGCGCGTCTTCGATCCCGGTCCGTGTCCGGGGCCCGTCGCCTTCCGCGGCTTCCGCCTCGGCCTGATGATCTGCGAGGACTGGTGGTTCCAGGCCGTCTCGGAGACGCTGGCCGAGAGCGGCGCCGAGATCCTGCTCTCGATCAACGCCTCGCCCTTCGAGGCGGAAAAGCACGAGCGCCGCCTCCAGCTCGGCATCGCGCGGGTGGTGGAGACGGGCCTGCCCTTCGTCTTCCTCGGCCAGGTCGGCGGCCAGGACGAGCTCGTCTTCGACGGCGCGAGCTTCGTCCTCAACCCCGACCGCTCGCTCGCCGCGGTGCTGCCGATGTTCGAGGAGGCGATCGCGCTGACCGAGTGGCGGCGCGAGGGCGGGCGCCTGGTCTGCGCGCCGCGGCCCCTGCCGCCGCCGGTGCCGCGCCTCGAGCAGATCTACCGCGCGATGATGCTCGGCCTGCGCGACTACGTGGAGAAGAACCGCTTCCCCGGCGTGGTGCTCGGCCTCTCGGGCGGCATCGACAGCGCCCTCTCGGCCGCGGTCGCTGCGGACGCGCTCGGGCCGCGGCGCGTGCGCGCGGTGATGCTGCCCTCGCCCTACACCAGCCGCGAGAGCCTGGAGGACGCCGCCGCCGTCGCCGACCTGCTCGGCATCCGCTACGAGACGATCGGCATCGGCCCGGCGATGGAGGCCTTCCGGGCCATGCTGGCGCCGGCCTTCGGCAGCCTCCCGCCCAACACCACCGAGGAGAACATCCAGGCGCGCATCCGCGGCGTCACGCTGATGGCGCTGTCCAACAAGTTCGGCGACATGCTGCTCACCACCGGCAACAAGAGCGAGATGAGCGTGGGCTACGCCACGCTCTACGGCGACATGTGCGGCGGCTACTCGGTGCTGAAGGACGTGTACAAGACGACCGTCTTCGCGCTCGCGCGCTGGCGCAACGCCAACCTCCCGCCCGGCGCGCTCGGCCCGCGCGGCCCGGTGATGCCGGAGCGGGTGATCGCCAAGCCGCCCTCCGCCGAGCTCAAGCCCGGCCAGAAGGACCAGGACACCCTGCCGCCCTACGAGGTTCTGGACGCGATCCTGGAGGGCCTGGTCGAGGGCGAGAAGAGCGTGGAGGCGATGGTCGCGGAAGGGTTCGACCGCGCCATGGTGCTGCGCGTCTGGCGCATGCTCGACCGCGCCGAGTACAAGCGCCGCCAGGCGCCGCCGGGGGTGAAGATCACCCAGCGCGCCTTCGGGCGCGACCGGCGCTACCCCATCACCAACGGCTTCACGGACCTCGTGGCATGAGCGGCGGCAGCGTCTTCGACAGCGGGCTGTTCGGCACCCCCGGCGGCTATGCGGTGCGCATCCGCGACCTGTCCGGCGCCAACGGCAGCGAGCCGGTCGAGGTGGTCCGCGGCTTCGCCACGCTCGCGCACGCCAACGCCTTCGCCCGCCGCTACGTGCGGGATTCGGTCGAGCGCTGCCGCGCTCCCGGCATGACGCCGGAGCAGGTGCTGGAGGCCTGGTTCGCCTACGGCGAGGATGCCGAGATCGTCGGCCGCGACGACCAGGCCTGGCGCAGCGCCACCGAGCTGCGCGACTTCGCCCGCATCCCCGTCGCCGACGCGGAGGA
The DNA here is from genome assembly GCF_019458025.1 of Caldovatus aquaticus. Lineage (GTDB taxonomy): Bacteria > Pseudomonadota > Alphaproteobacteria > Acetobacterales > Acetobacteraceae > Caldovatus > Caldovatus aquaticus. Next base: position 47,221 of record NZ_JAHZUY010000006.1, read on the forward strand.
GCGCAACTGGCGCGCCCTCGATCCGCGGCGCTACGCCGGCGGCGACGAGGGGGACGAGGAGCCGTGAGCGGCCGCGCCGGCAGCGCGCGCCGCTGCGCCGCGCCCGGACCCCGCCGGCGGCGGGCGCCGGGATGAAGCTGCGCTTCGCCCCCGCGCCGACCGGCTTCCTCCATGTCGGCAACGCGCGCCTCGCGCTCGTCAACTGGCTCGTCGCGCGCCGCCACGGCGGCACCTTCCTGCTGCGGCTCGACGACACCGACCGCGAACGCTCGAAGCCCGAGTTCGCCGCCGCGATCGAGGAGGACCTGCGCTGGCTCGGCCTCGACTGGGACGAGTTCCTGCGCCAGTCCGACCGCCTCGACCGCTACGCCGCCGCCGCCGAGCGCCTGAAGGCCGCGGGCCGCCTCTACCCCTGCTTCGAGAGCGAGGAGGAGCTGCGCGCCAAGCGCGAGCGGCGCCTGCGCGAGGGCCGCCCCCCGGTCTATGACCGCGAGGCGCTCAAGATGACGCGCGAGCAGTACGAGCGCGCCCTCGCCAACGGCAAGCGGCCTTACTGGCGCTTCCTGCTCTCCGCGCGCACCATCGCCTGGCGCGACCTGGTGCTCGGCGAGCGCCAGGTGCGGCTGCAGGCCGTCAGCGACCCCGTGCTGATCCGCGCCGACGGCACGCCGCTCTACACCTTCGCGTCGGTGGTGGACGACCTCGAGACCGGCATCACCCATGTGGTGCGCGGCGAGGACCACGTGACCAACACCGGCATCCAGCTCGACCTCTACGAGGCGCTCGGCGGCGACCCGGCGGCGCTCGCCTTCGCCCATCTGCCGCTGCTCGTTGACGCCGAGGGCGGCCCGCTCTCCAAGCGCCTCGGCAGCGTCTCGCTGCGCCAGCTCCGCCGCGACGGGATCGAGCCCGCCGCGCTCGCCGGCTACCTCGCCGCGCTCGGCACCGCGCGCGACCCGCGCCCGGCGATGCCGCGCGAGCTGGTCGCGGAATTCGACCTCGCCCAGGTCTCGCGCTCGCCCGCGCGCTTCGATCCGCAGCAGCTCCTCGCCCTGAACCGCCGCGCGCTGCGCGAGGCGCCGTTCGAGGCGGTGCGCGACAGGCTGCCGGAGGGCGCCGACGAGCGCTTCTGGCTCGCGGTGCGCGGCAACCTCGATCTTCTCGCCGAGGCGCGCGTCTGGTGGGAGGTGGTGCGCGGCACCATCGTCCCGCCGGCGCTTCCGGGGGAGGGGGAGTTCCTGCGCGCCGCGCTCGACACCCTGCCGCCCGAGCCCTGGGACGAGACGACGTGGTCCGCCTGGACGGAGGCGCTCCGGACGCGCACCGGCCGCAGCGGCCGCGCCCTGTTCCGCCCGCTGCGCCTCGCCCTCACGGGCGAGGAGCACGGCCCCGACCTCAAGACCCTGCTGCCGCTGATCGGGCGCGAGCGCGCCGCGCAGCGCCTCCGCAGCGCCGCCACCTCCGCGAGCTGACATGCCCGAGCTGATCCTGCACAACAGCCTGACCCGCGCGGACGAGGTTTTCGTCCCGCTCGACCCGCAGCATGTGCGCATGTATGTCTGCGGCCCCACCGTCTACGACCTCGCGCATCTCGGCAACGCGCGGCCGGTCGTGGTGTTCGACGTGCTCTACCGGCTGCTGCGCCGCCTCTACCCGCGCGTCACCTACGTGCGCAACATCACCGACGTGGACGACAAGATCAACGCGCGCGCCCTCGAGACCGGCGAACCGATCGCCGCCATCACCGAGCGCACCACGGCGGAGTTCCACCGCGACATGGCGGCGCTCGGCTGCCTGCCTCCGGACCACGAGCCGCGCGCCACCGCCTCCATCCCCGAGATGGTCGCACTGATCGAGCGCCTGATCGCGCGCGGCCACGCCTACGTGGCGGACGGCCACGTGCTGTTCTCGGTCGCCACCTTCCCGGACTACGGCCGGCTGTCCGGCCGCTCGCGCGAGGAGCTGATCGCCGGCGCGCGCGTCGAGGTCGCGCCCTACAAGCGCGACCCGGCCGACTTCGTGCTGTGGAAGCCCTCGCCGCCCGAGCTGCCCGGCTGGGACAGCCCCTGGGGCCGCGGCCGGCCGGGCTGGCACATCGAGTGCTCCGCCATGTCGTGGAAGTATCTCGGCGAGGTGTTCGACATCCACGGCGGCGGCCACGACCTGATCTTCCCGCACCACGAGAACGAGATCGCGCAGAGCCGCTGCGCCTTCGGCACGCCCATCATGGCGCGGTACTGGCTGCATAACGGCATGCTGCTGGTCAACGGCGAGAAGATGTCGAAGTCGCTCGGCAACTTCTTCACCGTGCGCGACATCCTCGCGCGCGGGCCGTGGGCCGGCGAGGCGTTCCGGCTGCTGCTGCTGCGCACCCACTACCGGCAGGAGCTCGACTTCAGCTTCCCCGCGCTCGAGGAGGCGCGCAAGGAGCTCGACGACGTCTACGCCATGCTGTCGCGCGCGGCGGCGCCGCCCGCCGACCAGGCGCGCATCGCCGAGATGGCGGAATGGGCGATCGCGCCGCTGCTCGACGACCTCAACACCCCGCTCGCGCTCGCCCGCCTGCGCGACCTGCGCACGCTCGAGAATGTCGCGAGCGTCGGCGGCTCGCCGACTGCGGTGCTGCATCGCATCGGCCGCGACTGGCCGGTCGTCCCGGGTCTTGCGGCGGAGGCGTTCCGCCGCGCCGCGGCCCCGCTCGGCCTCTTCGCCGCCGACCCGGTGGCCTGGCTGCATGGCGGCGAGGACGTCGCGGCGATCGAGGCCGCGATCGCCGCCCGCGCCGCGGCGCGCCGGCGCCGGGACTACGCCGAGGCCGACCGCATCCGCAACGAACTGGCGGCCCGGGGCATCGTCCTCGAGGACGGCCCCCAGGGCACCACCTGGCGCCGCGCATGACCGGCCGCGACGGCGGCGCCGACCTCGCCCCGCCGCCCGGGGAGAGCCCGATCATCGTCCTGGTCCGTCCGCAGCTCGCCGAGAACATCGGCGCCGTCGCCCGTGCCATGGGCAATGGCGGGCTGTTCCATCTGCGCCTGGTGGCGCCGCGCGACGGCTGGCCGCAGCCCCACGCCTGGCGCGCCGCGGCCGGCGCCGACCGCATCCTCGAGGCGGCGCAGGTGTTCCCGGACGTCGCCAGCGCCGTCGCCGACTGCCACCGCGTCCTCGCCACCTGTCCGCGGCCGCGCCACGTGATCATCCCGGTGCTCACGGCGCGCGCCGCCGCTGCCGAGCTGCGCGACATCGCCGCGCGCGGCCTGCGCGCCGCGGTGCTGTTCGGCCCCGAGCGCGCCGGCCTCACCGCGGAGGACCTGGCGCGCGCCGACACGCTGGTGCGCTACCCGCTCAACCCCGCCTTCATGAGCCTGAACCTCGCCCAGGCGGTGATGGTGCTGGCCTACGAGTGGTGGACGGCGGCCGAGGCCACGCCGCCGCGCGTGCTGATGACCAACGAGACCCGCCCCGCCACCAAGGCCCAGCTCGAGGCGTTCCTCGATCGCCTGATCGCGGAGCTGGACGCCAGCGGCTTCCTCGACCACGAGCAGAAGCGCCCGGGCATGATCCGCAACCTGCGCCACTGGTTCGAGCGCGGCGAGGTCACCGAGCAGGAGCTGCGCACCCTGCACGGGGTCGTCACCGAGCTGTCGCGCGGGCGTATGCGGCGGGGACGGCCGGACGGGTAGCCGCGGCCCGCGCGGGCGGAAGCCGCGGGCGGCTGCCGGACGGGGAGTGGGGGCGGTTACAGCCGCACCACCCCGATCATGCCGGCGACGGCGAAGGCCGTTACGGCGACGAACAGGAGGATCCAGCCGAGATCGGCGGAGAGGGGGCGGGGAGCGTCGGGGGCGTCGCGGTCGCTCGGCATGGCCAGCAGGGTTCTCCTTGGGTTGGAACGGGGTCCATGCCACAGGCGGGCGGCGGAGAAAATGGGGCAGGCAGGGTGGAATTCCGGCGCGGCTGAAATCTTCGGGGCCGGCCGCTCCCTGGAAGAAGGCGTTTTTTCGCCAGGATGATCGGCCACGTTATGCGAGCATTTCAGCCATGCAATTTTGGCCTGACGATTCCTTCGGGCCGTTCCTGTCCTTCCGGCCCGCATGAATGGCTGGTTGCCGAAATGTTATTGATGGCGGCGGAAGGCCGGCCCGATGCCCTCTCGCCGGGAGCGCTCGCCGCCAAGCCTGGACCGTCATGGCCTGGGCGGCGCGGCGGCCGGCCGTGCGGGCCGGCCGCCCATCCTCCTCCCCGCGCCCTGCCGTGCGCGGGGCGCCGGGTGGCCTCGCCGGCCCCGCCTTGCTATATCGCCTCCGACACGCCCGGCCCCTCCCTCGGACCGCGGCGATCTGAGGATTCCCCGACCATGGCGCGACGCCGGCAGCTCTACGAGGGCAAGGCCAAGATCCTGTTCGAAGGCCCCGAACCCGGCACTCTGGTGCAGTACTTCAAGGACGACGCCACCGCCTTCAACGCGCAGAAGAAGGGCACGATCACCGGCAAGGGCGTGCTGAACAACCGCATCAGCGAATACCTGATGCTGCGCCTCGGCGAGATCGGCATCCCCACCCACTTCATCCGCCGCCTCAACATGCGCGAGCAGCTCATCCGCGAGGTGGAGATCATCCCGCTCGAGGTGGTGGTGCGCAACATCGCCGCCGGCAGCCTCTCCCAGCGCCTCGGCATCCAGGAGGGCACGCGGCTGCCGCGCTCGATCATCGAATACTACTACAAGAACGACCAGCTCGGCGACCCGATGGTCTGCGAGGAGCACATCACCGCCTTCGGCTGGGCCTCCACCCAGGACCTCGACGACATGGTGGCGCTGGCGCTGCGGGTGAACGACTTCCTCTCCGGCCTGTTCCTCGGCGTCGGCATCCTGCTCGTGGACTTCAAGCTGGAGTTCGGCCGGCTGTGGGAGAACGACGAGATGCGCATCGTCGTCGCCGACGAGATCTCGCCCGACAATTGCCGGCTGTGGGACGCCAAGACCGGCGAGAAGATGGACAAGGACCGCTTCCGCCGCGACCTCGGCCGGGTCGAGGAGGGCTACCAGGAGGTGGCGCGCCGCCTCGGCATCCTGCCCGAGGCCGGGGTGCGCGACCTCAAGGGCCCGGAGCTGATGCAGTGATCCGCGCCCGCGTCACCGTCATGCCCAAGGCCGGCGTCCTCGACCCGCAGGGCAAGGCGATCGGCCACGCTCTCGCGAATCTCGGCTTCGCCGGCGTCGGCGAGGTGCGCGCGGGCAAGGTGATCGAGCTCGAACTGGCCGAGAGCGATCCCGCGAAGGCGAAGGCGCAGGCCGAGGAGATGGCCCGGCGCCTGCTCGCCAACCTGGTGATCGAGAGCTACCGCGTGGAGATCGCCTGAGGTGGCGGCGAGGGCCGCCGCGCCGCCGGGAGGGCGCCGATGATCAAGGCCAGCCTGGTCGTGATGGTCGTCCTGACGGTGGTGATCGCGACCGGGCTGCGCTGGCGCGAGGAGCGGATGGGCGCCGCCGCCCGCGCCGGCGCGGCGGGCAGGCGCCGTCCGGGCCTCGTCGAGGGCTGGATCGCGGCGCAGAAGCGGGCGCTGAACCGCTGGGTCACCGCCGCCGCGATCGCCGTGCTCGTCACCCTGGCCACGCTCGGCGGGCTGAACTGGCTGAGGATCTGGCAGGGCGGGTGAGGGCGCCCGCCGGGTCGGACGGGCTTCCGGCCCGGCCCGGCGCACGCCATCTCTCCCCGGCCCCCGGCTCGAAGGAGGCTTCCCTGAACGCCGCCATCATCGTCTTCCCCGGCACCAACCGCGAGCGCGACATGGCGATCGCGCTCGAGCGCGCCGCCGGCCGCCCGCCCGCCCTGCTGTTCCACCGCGAGACCGAGCTGCCGCGCGGCACCGATCTCGTCGTCCTCGCCGGCGGCTTCTCCTACGGCGACTACCTGCGCTGCGGCGCGATCGCGGCGCATTCGCCGATCATGCGCGCGGTGCGGGAGTTCGCCGCGCGCGGCGGCCACGTGCTCGGCGTCTGCAACGGCTTCCAGATCCTCTGCGAGGCCCAGATGCTGCCCGGCGCCCTTCTGCGCAACGCCTCGCTCCGCTTCCTCTCCATGGACTGCCACCTGCGCGTCGAGCGCGCCGGCACGCCCTTCACCGGCCGCTGGCAGCAGGGGGCGGTGTTCCGCTCGGTGATGGCGCACGGCGACGGCAACTACTTTGCCGACGCCGCGACGCTCGACCGGCTGGAGGGCGAGGGCCTCGTCGCCTTCCGCTACTGCGACGCCCGCGGCGAGGCGACCGCGGAGGCGAACCTGAACGGCAGCGCGCGCAACATCGCCGGCATCCTCTCGCCCAACCTCCGCGTCCTCGGCCTGATGCCGCACCCGGAGAACTACGTGGACCCGCTGCTGGGCGGCACCGACGGCCTGCCGCTGTTCGAGAGCCTGGTGGACGCACTCGCCGCCGCCCCCGCCTGAGACCGCCGATGACCGCCGACTCCGCCCCCCAGCCGCTCCCCGCCGGGCGCGCGAGACAGCTCGCCGCCGAGTTCGGCCTCACGCCCGAGGAATACGGCCGCGTCCTCGCCATCCTCGGCCGCGTGCCGAGCCTGACCGAGCTCGGCGTGTTCTCGGTCATGTGGTCGGAGCACTGCTCCTACAAGTCCTCGAAGGTGTGGTTGCGCGAGCTGCCCACCAGGGCGCCCTGGGTGATCCAGGGCCCGGGCGAGAACGCCGGCGTGATCGCCATCGGCGACGGCCTCGCCGCCGTCTTCAAGATGGAGAGCCACAACCACCCGAGCTTCATCGAGCCCTATCAGGGCGCGGCGACCGGGGTGGGGGGCATCCTGCGCGACGTCTTCACCATGGGCGCGCGCCCGGTCGCCAACCTCAACGCGCTGCGCTTCGGCGACCCGAAGCTGCCGCTCACCCGCCGCATCCTGGACGGCGTGGTGCGTGGCATAGGCGGCTACGGCAACTGCGTCGGCGTGCCGACCGTCGGCGGCGAGGTCAACTTCCACCCCGCCTACAACGGCAATCCGCTGGTCAACGCCATGACGGTCGGCATCGCCCGCGCCGACCGCATCTTCACCGCGAGGGCGACCGGGGTCGGCAACCCCGTCGTCTATGTCGGCTCCAGGACCGGGCGCGACGGCATCCATGGCGCTACCATGGCCTCCGCCGAATTCTCCGCCGACGCGGAGGAGAAGCGCCCCACCGTGCAGATCGGCGACCCCTTCACCGAGAAGCTGCTGATCGAGGCCTGCCTCGAGCTGATGGCGACCGATGCCATCGTCGCCATCCAGGACATGGGCGCCGCCGGCCTCACCTCCTCCTCGGTCGAGATGGCGGGGAAGGGGGGCATGGGCATCGAGCTCGACCTCGACGCCGTGCCGCAGCGCGAGGAGGGCATGTCGGCCTACGAGATGATGCTCTCCGAGAGCCAGGAGCGGATGCTGATGATCCTCAAGCCCGGCCGCGAGGCCGAGGCGGAGGCGATCTTCCGCAAGTGGGAGCTCGACTTCGCGGTGATCGGCCGGCTCACCGACACCGGCCGCATCGTCATCCGCCACAAGGGCGCCGTCGAGGCCGACATCCCGCTCGCCCCGCTCGAATCCGAGGCCCCGCTCTATCGCCGCCCCACCGCGGAGACGCCGAAGCCGCCCCCGCTCGATCCCGCCTCCGTCCCCGACCCGGTCGGCATCGAGGAGGCGCTGCGCCGCCTGGTCGGCTCGCCCGACCTCTGCTCGCGGCGCTGGATTTGGGACCAGTACGACAGCACGGTCGGCGGCCAGACGGTCCGCCGCCCCGGCGCCGCCGACGCCGCCATCGTCCGGATCGAGGGCCACCGCCGCGCCCTCGCCCTCACCACCGACTGCACGCCGCGCTACTGCGCCGCCGACCCGGAGGAGGGCGGCAAGCAGGCGGTCGCCGAGGCCTGGCGCAACATCACCGCGACCGGCGCCACGCCGCTCGCCATCACCGACAACATGAACTTCGGCAACCCCGAGAAGCCGGAGATCATGGGCCAGTTCGCCGGCTGCATCCGTGGCATGGCGGCGGCCTGTCGCGCGCTCGACTTCCCGGTCGTCTCCGGCAACGTCTCGCTCTACAACGAGACCGAGGGCCGTGCGATCCTCCCCACCCCGGCGATCGGCGGCGTCGGCGTGATCGAGGACGCGGCGCGCGCGATCGGCCTCGCCCTCGTCCCCGGCTGCGAGCTGGTCCTGGTCGGCGCGACGCGCGGGCATCTCGGCCAGTCGCTCTGGCTGCGCGAGATCGCCGGGCGCGAGGAGGGCGCGCCGCCGCCCGTGGACCTCGCCGCCGAGCGCCGCAACGGGGACTTCGTCCGCGCCCGCATCCTCGCCGGAGGCGTGCGCGCCTGCCACGACGTCTCCGACGGCGGCCTTCTCGTCGCCATTGCCGAGATGGCGCTCGCCGGCGATGTCGGCGCGACCCTCGAGCCGCCCCCGGCCGGCATCCCCGCCCATGCCTTCTGGTTCGGCGAGGACCAGGGCCGCTATGTCCTCGCGGTCGAGGATGGCGCCGCGCTCCTCGCCGCCGCCGCGGCCGCCGGCGTCCCCGCCGCCCGCATCGGCCGCGCCGGCGCTCCCGGCGGGGCCTTGGTTCTCCCCGGCGGACGGTCCATATCGCTCGCGGGGCTGCGGGAGGCCCATGAAGGCTTCCTGCCCGCCCTCATGGAGGGGAGATAGCGCGGATGGCGATGCAGCCGCAGGAGATCGAGGCGCTGATCAAGGCGGCCCTGCCCGACGCCCAGGTCACCATCGAGGATCTCGCCGGCGACGGCGACCACTACGCCGCGACCGTGATCTCGGAACGCTTCCGCGGCCTGCCTCGCGTCAAGCAGCACCAGATCGTCTATGCCGCACTGCAGGGCCGCATGGGCGGCCAGTTGCACGCACTGGCGCTGCAGACCTCCGCCCCCGACTGAGCCAGCCCCGCAGGGAACCCATCGCCATGACCAACCCCGTCTTCCAGCGCATCCAGGCCGAGATCGAGGAGAACCCGGTGGTGCTCTACATGAAGGGCACGCCGGTCTTCCCGCAGTGCGGCTTCTCCGCGCGCGTCGTGCAGATCCTCAGCCACATGGGCGTGCCCTTCAAGGGCGTGAACGTGCTCGAGGACATGGAGCTGCGCGAGGGCATCAAGCAGTTCACCAACTGGCCGACGATCCCGCAGCTCTATGTCAAGGGCGAGTTCGTCGGCGGCTGCGACATCGTGACCGAGATGTTCCAGTCGGGCGAGCTCGCGCAGCTCCTCGAGGAGAAGGGCATCCCGCACAACGCGAGCGCCTGACGCGGCGCGCCGGCCGGGCGGGCCCCGGCACCTTCGCGCGTCGTCGCGCGGAATCGAGTGGCGCGGGCCTGGCCCGCGCCCCTAATCGGCGCGCGTGGACACGCCCGCGCGCCGCTCCCTCATCGTCCTCGTCACCGACGAGGTGCCCCGGCCCGGTCTTGCCGGGCATCTCGCGGTCAACCACGCGATCGTCGCCCACCTCGCCGCGCGCGGGCACGAGGTCCTGATCCTGCTCGCGCGCCCGCGCCTGCCCTGGCCGGTGCAGCGCCTCGCCGCCGCGGCGCTCGACCCGGCGCGGGTGAGGGTGGAGGGGCCGGGCCTGATCGCCGGCCGCGGCTGGATCGCCGCCGCGCCGCGCCCCGCCGCCCGCATCCTCGCCCGCCAGGCGCTCGCTCTGCTGCCGGCCGGGCTGCGCGAGCGGCTGCGCCGCCGCGCCCGCGCCGGGGCCTATGGCCTCGTGGATGCCGTGCTCGGCCGCTTCCTCGATCCCGCCGCCGCCGAGCGGGCCGCCGCGCGCATCGCCGCGCTGGCGCCGCAGGCGGTGCTGGTGGACACGATCTTCCGCGCGCCCCTCCTGCGCGACCCGCGCCTCGCCGGAACGCAGGCGGTGCTGATCGCGCACGACGTGTTCCACCGCCGCCACGCGGCGCTGAGCGTGCGGGGCCTGCGCCTGCACCCGGAGCGCCTGGCCGCGGAGGACGAACGCGACCTGCTCCGCCTCGCCCGCACGGTCGTCGCGATCCAGCCGGAGGAGGAGGCGCTGCTGCGCGACCTGGTGCCGGAGCGCCGCGTCCTCTGCGCGCCGATGCCTGCCCTCCCGCGCCCGCGCCCGCCCGCGATCGCGCGCGAGCCCGGCCTGCTCGTCTTCCTCGGCAGCGACAGCGCGCACAACCTCGACGGCATGCGCTGGTTCCTCGCCGAGGTCTGGCCGCGGCTGCGCGCGACGCTGCCCGGGGCGCGGCTCGAGATCTGCGGCAGCATCGGCCGCGCGCTCGGCGCCGGCCTGCCGGAGGGCGTGCGGGCGCGCGGCGTCGTGCGCGACCTCGGCCCGGTGCTGCATCGCGCGGCCTGCGCGGTGGCGCCGGTGCTGGCGGGATCGGGCCTCAAGATCAAGCTGCTGGACTACGCGGCCCACGGCCTGCCGGTCGTGACCACGCCGGCCGGCGCCGCCGGCTTCGCACCCGCGCCGGACCGCCCCTTCTTCGTCACCGGGGACGCGGAGGGCTTCGCCCGCGCGGCCGCCCGCCTCGCCGCCGACGAGGCCGGGTTCGCGCGCCGCGAACGCGCCGCCCTCGGCTACTGCGCGCTCTACGCGCCCGAGCGGGTCTTCGCCGCGCTCACCGCGGCGGTGGAGGCACCGCCGGCCTGAGCGCCTGCGCCCGCCGGCGCCGCGGCGGCCCGGCCGGCGCTACCCCGCCGGCCCAGCGTCGTCCGCGCCGGGCACGGCCACGGACGGCGGCGCGCGCTGCCGATCCTCCCGTCGCCAGGCCGCGCGCAGCACGCCGCCGAGCAGCACCAGCGCCACGGCCGCCGCCGCGGCGACGAACAGGTTCCACCCGCGCTCGCCCATGTTGGCGAGCAGGATCGCGGCGAAGGCCCAGGCCGCCGCCCCCGCGAACCAGGGCGAGCCGCGCGACAGCCACAGGATCGCCGCCGCCGCCAGCCCCGCGGCCAGCAGCAGCAGCACCGCGGCCGCCGTCTCCCCGAGACCGAACCACGCCACGCCCTCCGCCCGCGACGCCCCCGACAGGTTGGCGAAGGCTGCCGCCGTCAGCCACCCCGCCTGCAGCCCGAGCAGCGGCTGCAGCACCCAGCGCCGACCCGGCCCCGTCGGCGCCTCCGCGCGCCGGCGGCGCTCCTGCAGGAAGGCGACCAGCGCCGGCACCAGCGCGAACAGGATCAGCACGAACAGGTGCCACCCGTTCCGTCCGCTGAGCTGCGCCGCGAGCATCCAGGCGACGTTCCCGGCGAAGGCGGCAGCGATCCACCAGCCGAGGCGGCGCAGCAGCGGGTCCTCCCGCCGTGCCGGCAGCGCCTGCCAGAGGGCGTAGGCGAGGGCAAGGGCGAAGATCGGCGTCCAGATCAGGAAGGCGTAGCCGGCCGGGATCGCCGGCGTCCCGCTCGCCGCCGCCATCGCCGCGATCGGCGTGCCGATTCCGAACACCCGCGCCAGCGCGGCCGCGAGCGGCTGGAGCATCGCCAGCAGCAGCGTGGCCCACGGCCGGAGGCGATCGGCCCTGTTCGCCGGGACGGTCACGGTGTTCGCCGCCCGGCCGGACAGGCTGCCGCGGTCATTTCCGCACCCCGCCGGAAGGCGGAACCGGACCGGCCGGAGCGCCATGCCCGCCCGCGGCGCGCATCGCCTCCTGCACGAAGGCCCGGCCGGCGGCCGGGGCGTCCGGCGCGCGGGGCATGGCAGGTCGCGCCGGCACGAACCGACCTGCCGCTCCGGCGAGCGCGCCCCGAGAGCCCTGGCGGCGCGGCGGGCGCGGAGGCCGCGGCGAGCAAGGGCGGCGGCGGGTGTCCAGAGGCATCGTCTCCTCCGACGGGGCGGCGGCGCCGCGCCAGCCTACTCCATGTCGCGCCGCGGGACACGCGCCGCCATCCCCGAACGCAAGGCGCCGGCCCCGCACGCGGCGGGCGCCGGCGCCCCTCGGGCCGGACAGGGTCCGGACGGGATCAGCGCGAGTAGAACTCCACCACCAGATTGGGCTCCATCTGCACCGGATAGGGCACGTCGGAGAGCTTCGGCGCCCGCAGGAAGCGGCCGCGCATCGCGCGATGGTCCACCTCGAGGTACTCCGGCACGTCGCGCTCCGCGCTCTGCGCCGCGTCGAGCACGACGGCGAGCTGCTTCGACTTCTCCTTCACCTCGATCTGGTCGCCGTCGCGCACGAGGTAGGAGGGGATGTTGACCCGCTTGCCGTTGACCAGGACGTGCCCGTGGTTGACGAACTGCCGCGCCGCGAACGGGGTGATGGCGAACTTCATCCGGTAGACGACCGTGTCGAGCCGCCGCTCCAGCAGCTCGATCAGGTTCTCGGAGGCGTCGCCCTTGCGGCGCACGGCCTCCTGGTAATAGCGGCGGAACTGGCGCTCGCCGATGTTGCCGTAGTAGCCCTTCAGCTTCTGCTTGGCCATCAGCTGCACGCCATAGTCGGTCGGCTTCGACTTGCGGCGCTGCCCGTGCTGGCCGGGCCCGTAGGCCTTCTTGTTGATCGGGCTCTTCGGCCGCCCCCAGAGGTTCACCCCGAGCCGGCGGTTGATCTTGTACTTGGCTTCCACGCGCTTGGTCATGGCGGCGCGAGTCCTTCTCCGCTGGTGTTGTCCCGGTAGGCCCGCGCACAGGCGCGCAGGCGGGCGCGTGCCCCGAGGGCACGTCCGCGTTCCCGGGAGGCGCGCGGCCTATAGGGGGCGCGCGCAGGGCTTGTCAAACCGGCCCGGCGCCGCCTAGAGCACGCCGCGGACGGCCGGAACCGGCCGGGAGCGTGGCTCGGCTCGGCGGACAAAGGGCCGGGGCCGTTGCGGCGATCCCGGCCGAGCGAAGACGGCTCTGGTGCGGCCCCATGGTGACGCGCGAGGACATCCTGGTGCTCGGCCTGACGGCCGGCGTGACCGGCGGGCTGGTCGGCGGGCTGATGCTCGGCATCGGCCTCGGCCTGGTGGTGCAGGGGGCGCACATCGGCTGGCTTCTGCTGCTGCCCGGCGCGCCGGTCTCGGGCGTCATCGGCTACCTCCTGGCGCGCCGCCTGGCGCGGCGGTTGGACCAGGACTAGCGCGGATCGCGGACGGCCGGAACCGGCCGGGAGCGTGGCTCGGCTCGCCCGGCAACGGGCCGGAGGCGTCGCCGCGGGCACAGGCGAGCGGAAACGGCTCTCGGGGCGGGCACCGGCGGAATCGGCGCGCCGGGGGATCCGGCGCCGGCTGCCAGCCGCCGCTGCGCCGACCGCGGCGAGCGGGGTTCCCGGGGCGCGTTCCGGCGCTCCCTCGGACAGCAGGCGGGCGATCGCCGGATTGGCGAGGACCGGCCGACGGTCCGGCCCGCACAGGGCGATCCCTTCCCCGTCCGGGGCCGTGGCCTCGGCGCAGAGCGCGACCAGCAGCCGTTGCGGCGGCGACGCGCCCGGGGATGCCGCCGCGGCGGGGCGCATCGGCGCAGGGGGCGGGGCGACGGCCATGTGCGCACGTCCTGCCCCTGTCCGTCGGCCGGCGTGTTTCGTCGCGGTTTCAGCAGGGCACGCGTATCTCGCGGGATTTCGTCCCCGGTTCGATCGCTGCGCGGCGCAGGGGCCGGAGCATCCGCTGTCGGCCGGCCGCGACCCGGGCGGGCCCGCCGGCACCGCGACGTTTGACGCCGTGCCCGCGCCGGCACCAGCGGGGCGGTGCGCTGCGGAATCGAGGGGGCGGCCGATACCGGTGGCGGTGCCGGCGGTGCTGATCCGGGAGGACGACCCCCTCCGGCGCCAGGCCGACGGGCAGTCTCTGGCGAGGCAGGGGCTCCAGGTTGCCTCGGCCGGCGACGGCTCCCCCGTCCGCGCCGCGGCGCGTGCCGATCCTCGCCGACGCGGCGGAAGCCCCGCCGTCCCCGAACGAATTCGCGCGCCTCCGCCTCCTCGCCGGGCATCCGAACCGCCCCCTGCACCGCGACCGGCTGCCGGGGCGGCGAGCGGGCGCGGGGAGCCGGACGCCTTCACCGCTCGATGGCCCTCGGCGTCGGGCGCCTGCGCCGCAAGGTCGAGCGCGACCCGGCGCGGCCGGTCGCGATCCGCCCCGCGCGCGAAGTCGGCTCCGTGCTCGTCCCGCCGGGTCGCCGACCGTGACCCGGCGGACGGCGAGGGAGCGCGCTCAGCCGCCGCGGGCCCAGGCGATGGCCGCGCGGGCCAGCGCGTCGATCGTGTCCACGACGGGGAAGGGAAGGGCAGGGCCCGCCGCGATGCCGAGCGGGATCTCCGTGCAGCCCAGAACCACCGCCCGCGCCCCGCGCGCGGCGAGCGCGCGCGCCGCCTCGGCCAGGGGCGCGTAGGCGGCGGCGACCTGGTTCGCCTTGACGGCGGCGATGCCCGGCGTGACCAGGCGCCGCATCTCCTCCTCGTCCGGGACGAGGCAGGCGTAGCCGAGGCTCTCCAGCCGCTCCTGGTAGAGCCGCATCGCCAGCGTGCCGGCGGTGCCCATCACGCCGACCGGACCGCCGGCGATGCCCTGGCGGCGCAGCTCCGCCGCCGCGGCGTCCACGATGTGCAGGATCGGCAGGCGCGTCGCGGCGCGCATCGCGTCGTACCAGCCGTGCGCCGTGTTGCAGGGGATCGCCACGGCGCCGCAGCCGGCCGCCTCCAGCCCGCGCAGGCCGCGCACCAGCCAGGGCAGCGGGTCCTCGCCGCCGGCCAGCCGCGCGGCGGTGCGGTCCGGCACGCGCGGGTCGGACCACAGCACCGCCGGGATGTGGTCCTGGTCGCGCTCGGCGGGCGTCAGCAGCGTCAGGCGGACCATGAACTGCGCGCTCGCCAGCGGCCCCATGCCGCCGAGCACGCCGAGCACGCGCGCCGCGGTCGTGGTCTCGTTCATCTCCCGCCGTTCCTTCGCCTCGCTCACTCGGGCAGCCGGTAGTCCCGGTAGTCCTCGCGCAGCTTGGTCTTGAGCAGCTTGCCGGTGGCGGTGTGCGGCAGCTCGGGGACGAACACCACGTCGTTTGGCAGCCACCACTTGGCGACCTTCGGGCGCAGGAAGTCGAGCAGCGCCTCCTTGGTCGGCTCCCGCCCCGGCTTCGGCACGGCGAGCAGCAGCGGCCGCTCCCCCCATTTCGGGTGCGGCACCGCGATCACCGCCGCCTCGGCCACGTCCGGATGGCCGACCGCGAGGTTCTCGAGGTCTATGGAGCTGATCCACTCCCCGCCCGACTTGATCACGTCCTTCGACCGGTCGGTGATCTTCATGTAGCCGTTGGCGTCGATGGTCGCCACGTCGCCGGTGTCGAAGAAGCCGTCGGCGTCGAGGATCTCCTCCTGCTCGCGCCGGTAGTAGCGCCGCGCGACCGCGGGGCCTTTGACCTTCAGCCGGCCGAAGGTCCGCCCGTCCCAGGGCAGCTCGCGCCCCTCGTCGTCGGTGATCTTCATGTCCACGGTGAACATCGCCGCGCCCTGGCGCTCCTGCAGGTCGAGCTTCGCCTCGCCCGTCAGGTGCGCAACCTCCGGCTTGGGGCCGGCGAGGGTGCCGACCGGCGACATCTCCGTCATGCCCCAGGCGTGGATCACCCGCACGCCGTACTTGTCCTGGAAGGCCTGGATCATCGCCCGCGGGCAGGCCGAGCCGCCGATCGCCACCCGCTCCAGGCTCGAGAGCCGGCCGCCCGTGGCCTCGAGATGCTGGAGCAGCATGAGCCATACCGTCGGCACGCCGGCGGTGAAGGTCACGCGCTCCTGCTCCAGCAGCTCGTGCAGCGAGGCGCCGTCGAGCTTCGCCCCCGGCATCACCAGCGCGGCGCCGACGAGCGGCGTGCAGAAGGCGATCGCCCAGGCGTTGGCGTGGAACATCGGCACCACCGGCATCACCCGGTCGCGCGCGGCGAGGCCGAAGGCGTCCGGCACGCAGCAGGCCATGCCGTGCAGCACGTTGGAGCGGTGCGAGTAGAGCACCCCCTTGGGCTCGCCGGTGGTGCCGGAGGTGTAGCAGAGCCCGGCGGCGGTGTTCTCGTCGAAGCTCGCCCAGGCGAAGTCGCCGTCCGCCTCGGCGAGCCACTCCTCGTAGGGGATCGCGTTCGGCAGGCTGGTCGAGGCCGGCATGTGGGCGGCGTCGGTCAGCAGGATGTAGCGCTCGATGTGCGGCAGCCGCGGCGCCAGCTTCTCCAGCAGCGGGACGAAGGTGAGGTCGGCCATCATCACGCGGCTCTCCGCATGGTTCAGGATCCAGGCGATCTGCTCGGGGAAGAGCCGCGGGTTGACCGTGTGGTAGATCGCCCCGATGCCGGTGATGCCGTACCAGGCCTCGAGGTGCCGCCAGGTGTTCCAGGCGAGCGTCGCCACCCGGTCGCCCAGGCGGATGCCGTCGCGCGCCAGGCGCTGGGCGACGCGCAGGGAGCGCAGGCGGAGTTCCTTCCAGTTGGTGCGGTGGATCGGCCCCTCGACCGAGCGTGTGACGATCTCCCGCCCCGGGTGATGCCGGGCGGCGTGGTCGACGAGTCGGGGGAGCAGCAGCGGCCAGTCCTGCATCAGCCCGAGCATGGGCGCGAACCTCCCTGGATCCCGGCCTTCCCGGCCGGTGCACGTCCCAGAATAATGCCGGGAGCGGGGTGGCGCGCCAGGGGGCGCGCGGGCCGCCCGCCGGTTCGGCGGTTGCTGGCCGCCGCGATGACGCTCATCTTATGCGCCGCCCCGGCACAGGGGCCGGGACCCGAAGCGGGACCTGAATTTGACGGAGGAGGATTCCATGGCACTCCAGCTCGGGCAGATCGCCCCCGATTTCGAGGCCGACACGACGATGGGCCGGATCCGGTTCCACGAGTGGATCGGCGATTCCTGGTGCATCCTCTTCTCGCATCCCAAGGACTTCACGCCGGTCTGCACGACCGAGCTCGGCTACATGGCCAGGCTGATGCCGGAATTCCGGAAGCGGAACGTCAAGATCGTCGGCCTCAGCGTGGACCCGGTCGAATCCCACAAGGGCTGGGCGAAGGACATCGAGGACGTGATGGGCGCGGCCCCCAACTACCCGATGATCGGCGACCCGGACCTCCGGATCTCCAAGCTCTACGGCATGCTGCCCGCGACCGCCGGCGACACCGCGGAGGGGCGGACGCCGGCCGACAACCAGACGGTGCGCAACGTCTTCGTCATCGGGCCGGACAAGCAGATCAAGCTGATCATCGCCTATCCGATGAGCACGGGCCGCAACTTCGACGAGATCCTGCGGGTGATCGACTCGCTGCAGCTCACCGCGCAGAGGAAGGTCGCCACGCCGGTGAACTGGAAGCCGGGCGAGAAGGCGATCATCCTCGCCACGATCCCGGACGAGGAGGCGAAGAAGCTCTTCCCGCAGGGCTGGGAGACGAAGAAGCCCTATCTGCGCTACGTGGACGTGAACGCCTGAGCGGGGCGGACATGCCGGGTGTCCCCGACGTCCCGCCCCGCGCCGCCTGGGAGGCGCTGCGGGACGACCCCCAGGCGGCGCTGGTGGATGTGCGCACCGAGGCGGAGTGGACCTTCGTCGGCCTGCCCGATCTCGGGGCCGCGGGGAAGCAGCCGGTGCTGGTGCAGTGGCAGCTCTACCCCTCGATGCAGCTCAACGACCACTTCATCGAGCAGCTGCGCAAGGCGGGGCTGACGCCGCTCAACAGGCTCTACTTCATCTGCCGCTCCGGGGCGCGCAGCCTCGCCGCCGCCCAGGCGGCGCGGGCTGCGGGATTCCCGCACGCCTTCAACGTCGCCGACGGCTTCGAGGGTCCGGTGGACGAGCAGGGCCACCGCGGCACCCGCGCCGGCTGGAAGGCCGAGGGACTGCCCTGGCGCCAGCGCTGAGGCCGGGGCAGACTGCGGCGGTGTTCCTGGCTTCGGGGAGGATGCGATGGACGCGCCGCTGCCGTTCAAGGCCGAGTTCCTGTTCCGCATGGCGCTCGAGGTCGGCGCGCCGCAGGTGGTCGGCGGCGTGCGCGGCGGCGAGCTGCGCATCGTCCCCGTCACCGGCGGGCGGATCGAAGGCCCGCAGCTCAAGGGCGAGGTACTGCCGGCGACCGCGGCCGACTGGCTGCGCGTGGAGCCGGACGGCACCGCGCACATGGATGTGCGCCTGACGCTGCGGCTCGCCTCCGGCGCGCTCGTGTACATGCACTACACCGGCGTGCGCACCGCCGCGCCGGAGGTGCTGGCGCGGCTCGGCCGCGGCGAGGCGGTGGCCCCTTCCGAGTACTACTTCCGCACGGCGATCCGGTTCGAGACGGGGGATGCGGAGTTCGGCTGGCTGAACCGGCTGCTGGCGGTGGGGGTGGGGCAGCGGCCGCCGGCCGGGCCGGTGTACGACGTCTACGCGGTGCGCTGAGCGGGGCCGCGGCGCGGGCGCCTAGCGCCGCGCCGCGAGCTGCCGGTTCTCGAGCCGGCTCAGCAGCCGCACCACCGGCCACAGCAGCACGGAATACACCGCCGCCGCCGCCACGATCGGGCTCGCGTTGTAGGTCACGCTCTGCGCCTGGCGCGCCTGGTAGAGCAGCTCCGGCAGTGCCACCACGCTCGCGATCGAGGTCAGCTTCACCACCTCGAGCGTGTTGCTGATCAGGTCCGGCAGCACGTTGCGCACGGCCTGCGGCAGCACGACGTAGGCCATCGCCTGGCCGCCCGTGAGGCCGGTGGAGCGCGCCGCCTCCATCTGCTCGCGCGGCACGCTCTCGATGCCGGCGCGCAGGATCTCGCCGTAGTAGGCGCCGGTGTTGAGGAAGAAGCCGATCGCCACCGCCCCCCAGGCCGGCAGCTCCAACCCGGCGAAGGGGAGGCCGGCGTAGAGGAACACCAGCAGCACCAGCGGCGGCAGCGCGCGGAAGACGTCCACCCACGCCATCAGCGGCCAGCGCACCAGCGGGTGCCGCACGGTCGAGAGCAGCGCGAGTGCGGTGCCCCCGATCAGCCCGAGCGGCACCACCAGCAGCGACAGCAGGATCGTCTGCACGAGGCCCTGGACCAGGATCGGCGAGGCCTCGCGCATGATCGCGAGGTTGAGGAAGGCGGCGGCGAAGTCCTCCCAGCCCACGCTCAGCGCCTCCAGGCGAAGCGGGTCTCGACCCAGCGGCCGAACACCACGACCGGCAGGAACAGCACGAGGTAGGCGAGCGCGCCGAGGGTGAGCGGCGTCGGGTTGAAGCTGAAGGAGACGCCGGCGTGCGCCGCGCCGAGGATCTCCTGCACCGCCACCACCGAGGCGAGCGCCGTGCCCTTGGTGATCGCGATGGTGCGGTTGGTGAGCGGGGGGATGGTGAGGCGCACCGCCTGCGGCAGCACCACGAAGCGCAGCGTCTGGAGGAAGGTGAGCCCGGTGGAGCGCGCCGCCTCCCACTGCCCCTTGGGGACCGAGGTGATGCCGGCCCAGAAGATCTCCTCGGCGAAGGCCATCAGCACCAGCGACAGCGCGAGCCAGGTCGAGGCGAAGCCGGAGAGCTGCATTCCCGCCGCCGGCAGTCCGAAGAACAGCAGCGCGATGACGACCAGCGGCGGCAGCGCCCGGAACAGGTCCACGACGAAGACGATCAGCCAGTTGAGCGGCCGCAGGCCGAGCGAGCGCACCAGGGCGAGCGCGAGGCCGGCGGCGAGCCCGGTGGCGACGATGCCGAGCGCGAGCGTCACCGTCAGCCAGAACCCGTCCACGATCTTCGGCAGGTATTCGGCCGCGACGCGGGCGTTGAAGAAGGAGTCGGCGAAGCGCTCCCAGGCGGTCACGGCCGGGCCTTCGCGCGCGGAGCGCGCCTCCCGCATGCACGAAGGGTTGGTGTGGCGGCTCCGTGCATGCGGGCGATCAGGTTCGCTCGATCTGCGAGATGAAGGTGCGGGTCCGTTCGTGGCGCGGCGCGCCGAAGATCTCCCCCGGCGTCCCCTCCTCCACCACCATCCCGTCGGCCATGAACAGCACCCGGTCGGCGGCGGCGCGGGCGAAGCCCATCTCGTGGCTAACCACCACCATGGTCATCCCGTCCTCCCGCAGCTCGCGCATCACCGCGAGCACGCCGCCCACCAGCTCCGGGTCGAGCGCGCTGGTCGGCTCGTCGAACAGCATCACGCGCGGCTCCAGCGCGATCGCCCGCGCGATCGCCACGCGCTGCTGCTGCCCGCCGGAGAGCTGGCCAGGGTAGTGGTCGGCGCGGTCGGCGAGGTGCACCCGCTCGAGCGCCGCCCGCCCGCGCGCCTCCGCCTCCGCCCGCGGCAGGCCGAGCACCTTGCGCAGCGCGAGCGTGACGTTCCCGAGCGCCGTCATGTGCGGGTAGAGGTTGAAGCCCTGGAACACCATGCCGATGCGCCGGCGCGCCGCGTTGATGTCGGTGCGCCGGTCGAGCAGGTCGATCCCGTCCACGACGATCGAGCCCGCGCTCGGCTCCTCCAGTCGGTTCAGGCAGCGCAGCAGCGTGGACTTGCCCGAGCCCGAGGGGCCGATCACGAACACCAGCTCGCGCTCGGCCACCACCAGGTCCACGCCCTTCAGCACGTGCAGCGCGCCGAAGTGCTTGTGCACGCCGCGCGCCTCGATGATCGGGCGGGTCATCGCGCCCGCTTGTCCCTCCCCGGGCGTGGCCGGCCCGCCCGGCGCCTCATCCGCAGCGCGGCGTGTGCGGGGTCGGGTCGTAGCCCGGCATGTCCGGCACGCCGTAGCCCGGGAAGACGATGTTCTCCGCCTGGTCCGGGCCGGGGCGGTTGCCGAACCAGCGTTCGGACAGGCGCGCGATGGTGCCGTCGAGCTTCATGCACTCGATCACTTCCTCCACCTGGTTGCGCAGCGCCGCGGAATCGCGCCGGAACGGCGTTCCCCAGTGGAAGCGCGTCCCCGGCAGCACCCAGTCGGCCACGAATTGCGGCGTGCGCGAGGCGCTGTAGCGGATCACCGTGTTGCCCGAGAGGTTGGCGTAGGCCCGCCCCTGCAGCACCGCCTGCACCGCGTCCGGCTGGGTGTCGAAGGCGAGCAGCGTCAGGTTCAGCCGCTCCGCGTTCCGCGTCACCCACTGCTCGTAGGGCGTGCCCTTGTTGACGCTGATCGTCTTGCCGCGCAGGTCCTCCTCGGAGCGGATCGGCGGCGTGCCGCGGCGGATGCCGAACTGCAGCTCGGTCCAGAGGTAGCCCTCGGTGAAGAGCAGGTTCTCCGCCCGCTCGCGCGTCACCGTCGTCGGCGCGCAGAGGAAGTCGTAGCGGCCGGCGTTCAGCGCGGGGATCAGGCCGGAGAAGCTCGCCGGGTCGATCACGATCTCGCGCCCCATGCGGCGCGCGACCTCGCGGAACAGGTCGATCTGGAAACCCTGCACCCCGCCCTGGAGCGAGGGGAAGGCGTGCGGGGCGAAGGTGCCGTCCACCGCGCAGCGCAGCGGCGGCTGCTGGGCGCGCGCGGGTCCGGCGAGGGCGATGGCGGCGGCGGCGAGCCCGAACAGGGCCGCCGCGAGACGGGGGCGTCGCATCCTGGTCGTCTCCCATGTCCGGCGTTCCGGTGCGGGACGACGATCCCAAAACAACCGGGCGCTGGCAATCGTTCTCCCGCCGGCCCCGCCGGGCAGCGCCCTCCGGCCGCACCCGGAACGACCCGGGCCCGGCGGCCTGCCACGGAAATGCCCGATCCGCGTCCCGCCGTCGCCGCGAGGCCTTCCGAGATTGCCGGGGGACCACCCCCGAAGGGAACGCCCCGATGCGCACCGCCACCGACACGCTGCGGACCGCCTTCGCCCTCGGCCTGGTCGCCGCGGGCCTCCTGCTCGACCTGTTCCTCGTCGTGCTGATCCTGGGCGAGGGCTTCGCCCCGGCGCGCCTGTCCACCGGCGCCGCGGCCGCCGCCGCCGTGCTCGGCGGGCTGATGCTGCTGACCGGCCTGTTCCTGATCGAGCCGCGCCGGCCCGGCGACGCCGCGACCGGGCGCCGCGCGGAACGCCCGATGCTGGCTTCGCGCTGACCGCGGAACGGCCGTCGCCCCTCAGGCCCGCTCCGGGTAGAGCGAGAGAAGCCCCGCCTCGGAGGCCGCACAGCGGCCGCGCTCGGTGATCAGCCCGGTCACCAGCCGCGCCGGCGTCACGTCGAAGGCCGGATTGACGGCCGGGCTGCCCTCCGCGGCGACGCGCACCGTCACGACCCGCCCGTCCGCGGCGCGCCCCGCGAGGTGCGTCACCTCCGTCGCGTCGCGCTCCTCGATCGGGATCTCGGCGAGGCCGTCGCGCACGCGCATGTCGAGCGTCGAGTGCGGCATCGCGACCCAGAACGGCACGCCGTTGTCGCGCGCCGCCAGCGCCTTGAGGTAGGTGCCGATCTTGTTCGCGACGTCGCCCCGGCGCGTCACCCGGTCGGTGCCGACGAGGACGATGTCCACCTCGCCATGCTGCATCAGGTGCCCGCCCGCGTTGTCCGCCACCACCGCGTGCGGCACCCCGTGCCTGCCGAGCTCCCACGCCGTGAGCGCCGCGCCCTGGTTGCGCGGCCGCGTCTCGTCCACCCAGACGTGGAGGGGAATGCCGGCGTCGTGCGCCTGGTAGATCGGGCTCAGGGCGGTGCCGTAGTCCACCGTCGCCAGCCAGCCGGCGTTGCAGTGCGTCAGCACCTTCACCGGCTCCCCCGGCGCCTTGCGCGCGGCGATCTCCTGCAGCAGCGGCAGGCCGTGCTCGCCGATGCGGCGGCAGGTTTCGACGTCGTCCTCGGCGATCGCCGCGGCCTCGGCATAGGCGGCGGCGGCGCGGCGCTCTTCCGGCTGGTTGCGCAGCGCGGTGCGCATGCGCTCCAGCGCCCAGCGCAGGTTGATCGCGGTCGGGCGCGTGCGGCCGAGCGCCTCGCACACCCGCTCGAGGTTCGCCGTCGAGGGATCCGTCCGCATCGCCAGCGCCACCCCGTACGCCGCGACGGCGCCGATCAGCGGCGCGCCCCGCACCTGCATCGTGCGGATGGCGTGCGCGACCTCTTCCGCCTCCGTCAGGCGCAGGATCTCGAGCGTCCAGGGGAGGCGGGTCTGGTCGAAGATCCGCACCGACCAGCCGTCCTCCTCGTCCACCCAGACGCTGCGGTAGTGCCGGCCGTCAATCCTCATCGCGATCCATCCGTCCCCTGCTGCCCGCGCCACGGCGCGGCGGCGAGCACCGACAGCACGGCCAGGCACAGCGCGCCGAAGGTCAGTACGGCGTTCGCCGCGTGCGAGTACTCCCACCGCGTGCGCGGCATCTCCCATCCCGGCACGGGGTTCGTCCAGTTTTCGGTGGCGGCGTTCGCCGGGCAGGTCCAGGCGAGGAAGATCGCCAGGTTCGCCGCCATCAGCACCGCCGCCATGAGCGCCAGGGCGGAAGGCCGGACGGTCCGCCGGGTCGCGAAGGCGAGCAGCAGGTTCGCGAACAGCGCCGGGACCAGCACCAAGCCGAACAGCGCCCAGCCGCGATAGATCCCCTGGACGACGAAGTACGCCTCCTGCGCCAGGCCGATCTTGTTGGGCAGCGCGAACAGGTGCGCCCCCGCCGGCACCAGGCCCAGCGCGGTCAGAACGATCGCGAGGAATTGCAAGGTCTTCAGGGCCATCCGGACCCCCAGGCTCGCCGGGCGCCGCGGCGCCGAGGCGCCAACGCGCCGCCCCGGGCGCGGTCGCCCGCCCCTCCGGCGGCCGGTCCGCGGCTCAGACCCGCTGGTGCAGCGCGCAGACCAGCGTGAACAGCCGCCGCGCCGTGTCGAAGTCCACCGCCACCCGGCCCCGCAGCCGCTCGGCGAGCAGTTCGGCGCCCTCGTTGTGCAGTCCCCGCCGGCCCATGTCTATGGCCTGGATCCGCGCCTCGCCCTGGCATTCCGCCACCGCGCGCTCGTGGCTCTCGACCACCATCTGGTAGTCCTTGATGAGCCGCCGGAACGGCCCGAGCGCGAGGGCGACGGCCCGCAGCGGCCGGTCGTCCGCCCCGTCGCGGATGTCGAGCACCAGCCGCCCCTCGCGCAGCCACAGGCGCAGCGCGAAGGGGCCGGGGCGGGACACGCCGGCGGGAAGGAAGCGGTTGCTGCAGAGCAGGTCCTCGACCGCCTGGCGGCGGTCGGCCTCGGCATAGGCGCTGGGCGGCGCGCCGGCCTCGGGCAGTTCGATGCGGATCAGGTCGCGGCACGGCGCCTTGGCGGCGCCACCGTCGCCGCCGGCCGGCACCGGTGCTGCCCGCTGCCGTTCAGGCATGGCCCCGGTCCCGTCCGGAGGCAGCGCCGGTGCCCGCCGCCCCCGGCGGACGGGCGGGCGCCACCGCCGCCACTCCGCCCTGCTGCTCGGTGCCGGTGATGCCGAGGCGCATCATCCAGCCGACCACCGCTCCCTTCACCGGCCGCAGCATCAGCGTGCAGACCGCCGCGAAGAGCGGCAGCCAGAGCGCCATGTGCACCCACATCGGCGGCTGCCAGGCGCGCTCGACCCACAGCGCGCCGGGCAGCAGCAGATGCCCGGCGAGGAAGATGGTGAAGTAGGGCGGCGCGTCGTCCGCCCGCAGCGCGCCGAGCGAGGCGCCGCAGACGGCGCATTCCGGCGCGAGCCGCAGATAGCCCGCGAACAGCCGGCCGCCGCCGCAGGCCGGGCAGCGGCCGGCAGCCCCGCGCGTCAGGCCGGCCCAGAGCGAGGGGGGGCGGTGCGGAGGCGGCGGGGGAACGGGCGCGAAGCGGTTCGGTTCCCAGCGCATGGCGGCGATGTTCCTGTCCCTCCGGCGGGCCGAAGACGATCGGAGCGAGGCGCCGCCAGCGAGGGCGGTCGCGCCGCCGCGCGAGCCATGCGCCGGCTCTTGTGCAACGCACAATCTAAGGCCCCGCATGGCCGAATCCAAGCCTCGTCATCGCGCATCCGCCGTCTTGTCCCCGCCGGGCGGCTGGGGGAAGCTTCCTCCATGAGCGCCGCCGGCCGCATCCTGGTCGTGAACCCGAATTCCTCGGTCTCCTGCACCGCCGCGATCGCCGCCGCGGTGGCGCCGTTCGCCGCCCCCGGCCTGCCGCGCATCGAGGTGATCCGCCTCGCCGACGGCCCGCCGGCGATCGCCACCTGGCGCGACTGGTACGGCGTCGCCGAGCCGCTCTGCCGCCTCGTCGCGCGCGAGCCGGCCGATTGCTACGTCATCGGCTGCGTCTCCGATCCCGGTCTCGAGGCGGCGCGGACGGTCACCGGCCGCCCCGTGCTCGGGATGATGCGCTGCGCCGTCGCCGCGGCGCTCGCGCGCGGCGAGCGGTTCGGCATCGTCGCCTTCCTCGAGACATCGCGCCCGCGCCAGCGCCGCGTGCTGCAGGCGATGGGCGTGGAGCAGCGCTGCGTCGGCTCGGTCCCGCTCGGTCTCGACATGGAGACGCTGACCGACCCGGTCGCGCCGCGCGCGCGGCTGCAGGCGGCGGCGCGCGAGCTGGTCGCGATGGGCGCGGAGGTCGTGGTGCTCGGCTGCGCCGGCATGGCCGGCCATCGCGCGGCGGCGGAGGACGCGGCCGGCGTGCCGGTGATCGAGCCCTGCCAGGCGGCGGCGGCGCAGGCGCTGCTCGCCGCGCTGACGGCCCGGCGCGGCGCGGCGCCGGGGCGGGCCGATGCGGCGGCGTAGCCGCGCGGGAACGGCGGCGGGCCGGGCCCCTGCCGGCGCCGCCGCTCGCCCTGCGCTCGCATGATGCAAGGGAGGAACGCATGTCCGTCGCCACCAGCGCGCTGCGCGGCAATGCCGGGCCCCGCTACAGGCACCTCGCGCCCGAGGGCGCGCCCTACGAGACCATCAAGGTCGAGAAGCTCACCCCGATCATCGGCGCCGAGATCGGCGGCGTGGACCTCGCCAGCCCGAGCGACCGGCAGATGGAGGAGATCCACCGCGCACTGGCCGAGAACCTGGTGATCTTCTTCCGCGACCAGCACCTGACGCCGGAGCAGCACCTCGCCTTCGGCCGCCAGTTCGGCGAGCTGCACATCCATCCCGCCGCGCCGCACGAGCCGGGCCACCCCGAGCTGATGATCATCAGGACCGAGAAGAATTCCTCGCGCGCCAACGGCGAGGGCTGGCACAGCGACGTCTCCTGCGACCCCGAGCCGCCGATGGGCTCGATCCTCTACCTCAAGGAGGTCCCGCCCTGCGGCGGCGACACGCTGTTCGCCAGCATGTACGCCGCCTACGAGGCGCTGTCGGACCGCATGAAGGCCTATCTGGAAGGCCTGACCGCGATCCACGACGGCGAGCACGTCTATCGCGGCCTCTACGCCGACCTCGGCGTCGCCGACAAGCCGAGCTATCCGCGCGCCGAGCATCCGGTGATCCGCACCCATCCCGTGACCGGCCGCAAGGCGCTGTTCGTCAACCGCGGCTTCACCGTGCGCATCAACGGCATCCCGCGCGACGAGAGCGACGCCATCCTGCGCTACCTGTTCGATCTCGCCGAGCACCCCCTGTTCCAGTGCCGCTTCCGCTGGCGCGCCAACTCCATCGCCTTCTGGGACAACCGCTGCACGCAGCACCGTGCCATGTGGGACTACTGGCCGCACACGCGCTACGGCAACCGCGTCACCGTCAAGGGCGAGCGGCCGGTGTGAGGGTCGGGGGCGAGGGCGGGCGCCCGCCGGCGCCTATCCCAGCCGCACCCCGGCGGTGCGGATCACGCGCGCGAACAGCGCCTCCTGTTCCGCCGCCCGCACGCCGCCCGGCCGCCAGACCGGAGGCGCGACGCTGCCGGTCTGCTCGGTGATGCGGCGGTAGGCCTCCGGGCGGCGGTGGCACGCGAAGTCGAAGATCGTGCTGCGGCCGAGGGCGCACATGTCGAGGTCGCAGTCGGCGACGATCAGCTCGTCGTCCCAGCTCGTCGCCTGGGCCATGATCTCGCCCTGCGGGTTGACGATGACGGAGTGGCCGAACAGCTCGTGCCCGTCCTCGGTGCCGGCCTTGGCGGTGGCGACGGCGAAGCAGGCGTTCTGGTAGGCGCCGGCCTGCACCGAGAGGTGCGAGTGGAAGACGCGCAGGTGGTGCGCCTCGAAGCCGCGGTTTTCCATGTTGAGCGAGGGCGTGTTGTAGCCGCGCATGACGATCTCGACCTGCTGCAGCCCCATCACGCGCCAGGCCTCCGGCCAGCGGCGGTCGTTGCAGATCATCAGGCCGACGTTGGCCTCCTGAGCGCCGACCGGGGCGCGCACCACCGGGAAGCCGAGGTCGCCGACCTCGAAATAGCGCTTCTCCAGGTGCTGCACCCTGCGCCGCGGGTCGTACTCGGCGTGGCCGGGAAGGTGGACCTTGCGGTACTTGAGCACGATCTCGCCCGAGGGGTGGACGAGGATCGCGGTGTTGAAGCGGCGCCCCTCCGGCGTCTTCTCGGCGTAGCCGAGGTGGAAGGCGATACCGTACTTCCGCGCCGCCTCGAACAGCGGGGCGGTGGCCGGGGAGGGCATCGCCGTCTCGTACCAGTGGTCGGCCGCGGCGAGGTCCTCGTGGTACCAGCGCGGGAAGAAGGTGGTCAGCGCCAGCTCGGGGAAGACGACGACCTCGGCGCCGCGCCGATGGGCGAACTCCATCAGCCGGACCATGCGGCCGACCGCGACCTCGCGCCCCTCCGCCTTCTGGATCGGACCGAGCTGCGCGGCGGCGAGGGTGACGAGGCGGGGCATGGGCGGATCCCCAGGCGAGCGGGAGGAACGGGCGGCCGGCGAGGGCCTGGATCATGAAGCCGAGCGTGGCGGCCGACCAGAACGCGGCGGCGGCGAGCAGCGCCGGTCGCGCGGCGCCCTCCGGGGTGCGGGCGCGGAGTGCGAGGCCGGGCGGACAGGTCACCTGCGCCACCCCGCCAACCGACGCGGCGGCCGCAGAGCCGATCGCGGACGGCCCCGCGGCCGGGAGCGTGAATCGGCTCTGCAGACGATGCGAGAGCCGATCGCGGACGGCCCCGCGGCCGGGCGCGCGAGCCGGCCCCGGCGCGGCGGGGGATGGCCTTCCGCGCCGCTACTGCTCGCTGATGCCGGCGGCGCGGATCACGACCGCCCAGCGCTCGACCTCGGAGGCCACCAGTGCGCGCAGCGCCTCCGGACCCATCTGCTCCGGGCGCGGCGGGACCGAGCCGAGCTGCTCGATGCGCTGCCGCACGGTGGGATCGTTCAGCGCGGCGGCCAGCGCGCCGGAAAGCCGCGCCACGACCGGCTCCGGCGTGCCGCGCGGGGCGAAGATCGCGTTCCAGCCCTGGAAGAGGAAGTCGGGCACGCCGGCCTCGACCGCGCTCGGCACCTCGGGGGTGCGGGGGCTGCGCTCGCGCGCGGCGACCAGCAGGCCGCGCATGGTCCCGGCCTGGATCTGCGGCACCGCGGCGGGGGCGAGGACGCAGGCGCTGTCCACCTGGTTCGCCACCACGTCGTTCACCGCCGGCCCCTCGCCGCGATAGGGGATGGAGTTGAAGCGCAGGCCGGTGACGTGCATCAGCAGCGCGCAGGCGAGGTGGTTGGTCGAGCCGACGCCGGCGTGGCCGTTCGAGACGCGGCCCGGATTGGCCCGCGCCAGCGCGGCGAATTCCTGGAAGGTCCGCGCCGGGTGGCCGTTGCGGACGACGAAATAGAGCGGCGTGCCGGCGATCAGGCCGATGGGCGCCAGCTCGCGCGGGTCGTACTGCGCCGAACGGTAGATCGAGGGCGCAGCGGAATGGCTGCCGAGACTGCCGACGGTGAGGGTGTAGCCGTCCGGCGCTGCCTGCGCGCCGCGCGTCGCGCCGATGGTGCCGCCGGCGCCGCTGACGTTCTCGACCAGGATCCTCTGGCCGAGGGTGCGCGCCATGTGGTCGGCGGCGATGCGGGCCAGCACGTCGGTCGCGCCGCCAGGGGCGAAGACGACGATCATGGTGATCGGGCGCGTCGGGAACTCCTGCGCGGCGCCTGCGGGCGGCAGGCCGAGCAGCGCGGCGAGGACCGCGGTGGCGAGGGCGACAAGGCGGGGCATGGCGGTTCTCCTCGCTTCGGTGACTGTGCCGGTCAGGAGTGCGGCGTCCGGGCACGCCGGCCGACGGGCTCGATCGCCTCGTTCAGCAAGCTGACGGCATCCCCGCCGTTGCGGCGGAGACGGTCGAGATGCCGCCTTATGGCTGCGCGGCATTCCTTCGCCTCGCCGCCGCGGCGGCGGACGTCGTGGCCCTGACGGAAGCAACCGCGGAGCGCTGTCCATGGTCGCCCGAGCGGAGCCCAGGCGCGGGTGGTCTGCGCCAGCCTCACGCGACCAGGCCGAGCTCGCGCGCCTTGATCTGCATCGCGAGCGTCTTCGAGAAGATGCGGCACTGCGCGAGACTGCCGGCGATGAACCAGAGCCCGGGCTGGGCGGTCGGGCGCCACATGTTGCGCAGCTCGCCCTCCGCGTCGAAGCCCCAGACCGGGCCGATGCGCTCCGCGATCGCCGCGCCGAGGACGCGACGCACCACCTCCTGCTGGTTCTCGTAGCCGGTGGCGAGCACGATCAGGTCGGCGGGCCTCACCGTGCCGTCCTTGAGACAGGCCCCCTGCGGCCCGAAGCGCTCGATCGCGTCGTACTGCAGCAGGCCGACGCGGCCATCCACGATCATCTCGGAGCAGCCGGCGTTGAAGTAGTACCCGCCGCCACGGTCCTGGTACATGATCTGCCAGCCGGTGTCGTCGGGCCCGAAGGTGAGGCGGAAGCCGCGCCGCTCCAGCCCCTCCAGCAGCGCCCGGTCGGCCTCCCGCCCCTTGGCGGTGAGGAGCTGGTGGGCGCGGCGGAACACCGGATAGGGGAAGGAGGTGGCGAGGAGGTCGCAGTCCTCGAAGGGGATGCCCTCGTCGTAGAGGGCGTAGGCGGACTGCGCCTCCCTGAGGCTCACCACCATGGTCGGGCTGCGCTGGATGATGGTGACCTCGGCGCCGCCGGTGCAGAGGTCCTGCGCCACGTCGTGCCCGCTGGTGCCGGTGCCGAGGACGAGCGCCCGCTTGCCGCGCCATTCCGTGCTGCTGCCGTAGTCGCCGGAATGCAGCACCGTGCCGCGGAACTCCTCGAGGCCCGGCAGGTCGGGCGTGACGGGGATGCTGCTGACGCCGACGGCGAAGACCAGGTGGCGCGGGCGCATCACCCGCTCCGTGCCGTCGGCGCGCTTCAGGCGCACCTCCCAGCGCCGCGCCGCCTCGTCCCAGGCGCCGCCGGCGAGCTCGGTGCCGGTCCAGACGTTGAGCTCCATCGCCTCGGCGTAGAACTCGAACCAGTTGGCCAGCATGTCCTTCGGGATGAACACCGGCCAGGTCGGCGGGAAGGGCAGGTAGGGGAGGTGGTTGACGCGCGTCTCGTTGTGCAGGGTGAGGGCGTGGTAGCGGCGGCGCCAGTTGTCGCCGA
Organism: Caldovatus aquaticus; assembly: GCF_019458025.1. Classification (GTDB taxonomy): domain Bacteria; phylum Pseudomonadota; class Alphaproteobacteria; order Acetobacterales; family Acetobacteraceae; genus Caldovatus; species Caldovatus aquaticus. The sequence continues at coordinate 77,464 of NZ_JAHZUY010000006.1, forward strand.
GCCGCGCCTCGCGGTCGATCACCAGCGTGTCCACGCCGAGCTGGCCGAGGCGGGCGGCGACGGAAAGGCCGGCCTGGCCGGCGCCGACCACCAGCACCGCCGGATCGCGGTCGGCATAGGCGCGGGCGCGGGTACGCCGGTCGAGCCAGTTCTCGCCGCCGAAATTGCGCGTCCAGTCCACCTGCTTCCAGCGGCGACCGCCGGCGGCGGGGTCCTCGTGGCCGCGGATCTCGTCGAGCGCGGTCAGCAGCGTCCAGGCGCGCGGCTCGCCTTCCGCGGCGATCAGGCGGACGACGCCGTTGCAGGGGCCGATGGCGGTCTCGAAGGTGAAGATCGCCTCGATCGCGTCGGTGCCGGCGCGCCGCACCCGCCGCGGCGGCGTGCGGCCGGCGGCGAGGGCGAAGCCGCGCGGCCGCATCGCGCCGAGCGCCGCGGCGAGGCGCTGCGCGATGGCGCCGGGGCCGGAAGCGGTGCGCAGGTCCCAGGTGAAGGCGAGGATGTCGCGCCAATGGCTGTCGCCTGGGTGGAACAGGCGCGCGATCCGTGCCGCGTCCCCGCCGGCGAGCGCCTCCTCGAAGGCGCCGAGCCAGGAGGCGGCGGCCGCCTCCGCCGAGGTGCCGATCAGGATGCCGTCCATGGCGTCGTCTCCTCCCGCCTGGGCGGCGCCGGCGGGACGGGCCGGCGCCGGGGCCTCGCCGCCATACTGGGCGGCATCCGCCGGCGCGGCAACCCGGCCCGGTCAGGGCGGCGGGACGGCGCCGACCTGCTCGACGATGCGCCGGTAGTGCTGGGGACGGCGGTGGGCGGCGAAGTCGAACATCTTCTCCTTGCCCTGGCGGCAGGCGTCGAGGTCCACGTCCGCGACGATCACCTCGTCCTCGAGCGTCCGCGCCTGGGCGACGACGCGGCCATCGGGGTCCACGACGACGCTGCCGCCGATCAGGCCCGCGCCGTCCTCGACGCCGGCCTTGGCGACGGAGACCGCCCAGGTGGCGTTCATGTAGGCGTTGGCCTGCACGGCGAGGGTGGAGTGGAAGGTGCGCAGCTCCGCGCTCTCGCTCTCGCCGCCGTTGGGGTCGTAGGCGGCGGAGTTGTAGCCCATCAGCATCAGCTCCACCCCCTGCAGGCCGTAGCAGCGCCAGGCCTCCGGCCAGCGGCGGTCGTTGCAGATCAGCATGCCGAGGACGGGGGAGCCCCATTCGCGCGGGCCGCGGAAGGCGGGGAAGCCGAGGTCGCCGTACGCGAAGTAGCGCTTCTCGAGCTGCTGGTAGCGCTGGCCCGGGCGGATCTCCCGCGAGCCGGGGAGGTGGACCTTGCGGTACCTGCCGAGGATGGCGCCATCCGGGCCGGTGGTGATGGCGCTGTTGAAGCGCCGGCCGTCCTCGGCGAGCTCGGCGTAGCCGAGATAGAAGCCGACCCCGAGCGCACGGGCGCGGTCGAAGAGCGGCTGCACCTGCGGGTTGGGCATGGCGCGCTCGAAGTAGGCGAGGAGCTCGGCCTCCTCCATCGGCCAGCGCGGGAAGAAGGTGGTGAGGGCGAGCTCGGGGAAGACGACGAGCTGCGCGCCCTGCGCGGCGGCGTTCTCGAGCAGGGCGATCAGGCGGTCGAGCGTACGGGCGCGGGAGTCGGCGCGCTGCACCGGTCCCATCTGGGCGCCGGCGACGCGGATCGTGCGGGAGGCGGTCATGGCGGCGTTCGTCCTCGGGGCGGAAGGGGTGCGGCGGAAGAGGTGCAGAGTGCCAGGGCGGCGCGGGGCTGGGCAGGGGGCCGGGAGGGGATCAGGCCAGGCGGAAGCGTCTGGGCTGCTCGCCGGCCGAAGCGAGGCGGGCCGTGCCGCGCCAGGCGCAGCAGATTCGGCGTTCGAGGCCGGCGAGGGCGGGGATGTCGGCGCTGGACAGCGTCTCGGTTTGACTTTCGGCTCGTGATCACCTCGCCGTAGCCGAAATCGGCGATGTCTTCACGGCACTCGACCGAGACGAGCTTCTTACAGTTGACAATACCGTCTGAGCAATGATTGGAAGGACATCCCGACGCGAGGGCACTACATGTCCGAAACCGACAAGGAGTTTATTTCTCGTCTGTATACTTTCAAGCGAGATGTCGAAGTGACGACGCAAGAGCTCTACGCGCATTTGGCCACGAGGCACTTTGCGGCTGACAACGATGTCTTGGAGGGCATCAATGACAACGCGATGTTCTGGATATTGACCGGCCACCTTCAAATCGCGGCCGTGTGCATGGGCTTTGTCCGGATATTCGACGGAAGTTCTAAATACAACGCAAGCAATTTGGTATGCTTTGCAAAAAGGAACGTATAAATCTATTCTCAAAACAAGCCATGGAAAAGCGCAAGCGCGCACAGTCGGCAAACGCCTACGAATGGATTTCCGCGTATATGGCAGATGTATACGAGCAAAACGATCAGTATTTTGATCGTTTACTGTTCAGTCTTTCTGAACGCTATGGTTTGTATCGTACAAAAATACGGCCTATCCGCAATCAAATTTATGCCCATACAGTATTTAGCACATATGATGATAAGATTCAAAAGATTCACGAGAAGGTTTTCTATTCGGATCTGGTGAAGCTGGCCGAATTTATCAATGATTTGCATGACACGCTTTGGCAGCTTTTCCACAATGGTAGCATGTCGTTTACGCGCGCGCCGTGGGACGTGGCTGCAATTGTGGCAGACCTGGACCGCAACGGCGCACCGCGAACAACGAGGCATGAGATCGTCCGGTCTGTGCGGGACCTGCTCCGGACTCTCGTTGCCGCGCCGCGCCCATAGCGGCGCTTCAGGCAGGAAAGACCGCTTCCCGCCCGCAGAGCTCCGGGTGACGGGCGGACCCGCGGCGGGCCGCGACAGCGGCACCGCTCGCGCGGTCGCGGGTTCGCCACCTTCGTCGCGCCGCCGCGCGGGAGCCCGACCGTGGCCGAGAAGGGCTTGACGGCCACGGCCGGCTCCCTCCCCTCCCACGGACGTGCCCATCGCCTGGCGCGCCGATGACAGACGGCAGGCGGGGGCTACCCCCCGCGCCGCACCGGCGTCGCCCTCCGGCTCAGCCCTCGCCGAGATCGGTGCCCCGCGTCTGCCGCGGCACGAAGCGCCCGGTGCCCGGCGTCGCCTTCACCTCGCGCCCGTCCCAGACGCAGCGGCCGCGCAGGTAGGTGGCGGCGACGCGCGCGGCCATCCGCCGGCCGTGATAGGGGGACCACCGGGCGTCCTCGCGATCCAGGATGTCGCGCTCGTCGAAGACGAAGTCGCCGGGCTCGAGCACGCAGAGGTCGGCGTCGCTCCCCACCCGCAGCGCGCCCTTCTTCGGGAACAGGCCGTGGAAGCGCGCCGGGCGCTCGGCGCAGTAGCGCGCCATCCAGGTGACGGGCAGGCCGCGCTCGGCGAGCAGCGTGTACATCAGCGGGGCGAAGCTCTGCAGGCCGGTGAGGCCGGCGCCGAGGGCGAAGATGTCGCCCGCGTACACCTTCCGCTCGCGCGGCCAGGGGGCGTGGTCGGTGGAGACGTAGGCCACCTGGCCGGCGGCCAGCGCCCGCCACATGCGCTCGACCTCCTCGCGGGTGCGGAAGGGCGGGTTGCACTTCCCGAAGCCCTCGAGCCGGAGGATGTCCTCCTCGGTCATGCAGAGGTACTGGATGCAGGCCTCGCCGGTGGCCCTGGCCCCCATGCGCCGGAACGCCGCGGCGATCTCGAAGCCGCGGGCGAGCGAGGAGTGGGCGATGTGGACATGGGCGCCGGTCTCGAGGCCGATCTCGAAGATCTCGAGGTCGGCCATGGTCTCGGCAAGCGGCGGGCGGGTGCGGCAGTGCCAGATCGGGGAGGTGTCGCCGCGCGCCCTCGCCTCCTCGGTGAGGCGCGTGACGAGCTCCTGGTCCTCGTTGTGCACGGCGACCATCAGGCCGGTCTCGGCGATGGCGCGGAAGGCCGCGACCATGGTCGGGTGGTCGATGCGCGGGAAGCGCACCGGGTCGTATTCGTAGGTGGAGAGCTTGAAGGAGCAGGCGCCGGCCTCGGCGAGGCCGGGGATGGCGTCCACGCCGCCGGTCTTCCTGATGGTGCCGTAGAGCGCCATGTCCACATGGGCGAGGCGCTCCACCCACTCGACCTTCTCGCGGAGGATCGCGGCGTCGGTGACGGGGCGCGGGACGTCGTAGGGCATGTCCACGCAGGTGGTGACGCCGCCGGCGGCGGCGGAGCGGGTGGCGCCCTCGATGCCGGGCCAGCCGGTCGCGGAGGAGGTGTGCATGTGGCCGTCCACCAGGCCGGGGAGGATGAGGCGGCCGGCGTGGTCGGCGACCTCGCGCGCAGGCGGCGGCGGGCCCTCGCCGATCGCGGCGATGATCTCGCCGCGCACGCCGATCCAGCCGTCGCGCAGCACGCGGTCGGGGAGGACGAGATCGCCGCGGACGAGGCGGTCGAAGGGCGGCTGGTCCATGCGCGTCGGGTCCCTGGTGGGCTCGGGCGCCGGCGGGGCCGGCCGGCGCGGGGCGGCGACAGCCTAGAGCCGATCGCGGACGGCCGGAACCGGCCGGACGGGCGGATCGGCTCCGCCGCGGGGTGCGGAGCCGTCGCGGCGAGCCCCGTCGCACGACAGCGGCTCCAGGCCGGGGCGACGGCGGGCGCGATTGACGCCACCGGGCGCCGGCGGGAGAACGCCGCCCCGTTCAGCCAAGCCGAGGGGTCGCCCGCCGATGCAGCTCCATCCCGTGAAGGTCTATCCCTCCAAGGCGCTGCTGCCGCGCGAGCAGCAGCTCGCCTGGAAGATCGCCGGCGTCGCCGTGGACCCGGTGCCGGTCGAGGACGACGTCGCCGAGATGATCGTCAACCGGGTGATCGACAACGCCGCGGTGGCGATCGCGGCGATCAACCGCCGCCCGGTGGTCTCGGCGCGGCAGATGGCGCTCGGCCACCCGCGCGAGGGGGGCGCGACCATCTTCGGGGTGGAGGCGGGGCGGCGCTTCTCGCCCGAGTGGGCGGCCTGGGCGAACGGGACGGCGGTGCGCGAGCTCGACATGCACGACACCTTCCTCGCCGCCGACTACTCGCACCCCGGCGACAACATCCCGCCCGTGCTCGCGGTGGCGCAGAGCATGGGGAAGTCGGGCGCGGAGCTGATCCGCGGCCTCGCCACGGCCTACGAGATCCACATTGATCTCGTGCGCGCGATCTGCCTGCACGAGCACAAGGTGGACCATATCGCCCATCTCTGCCCGGCGGCGGCGGCCGGGATCGGGACGCTGCTCGGCCTCGACCAGGCGACGATCTACCAGGCGGTGCAGCAGGCGGTGCATGTCAGCATCACGACGCGCCAGAGCCGCAAGGGGGAGATCTCCTCCTGGAAGGCCTTCGCCCCGGCGCACGCCGGCAAGCTCGCCGTCGAGGCGGTGGACCGGGCGATGCGCGGCGAGGGGGCGCCGAGCCCGATCTACGAGGGCGAGGACTCGGTGATCGCCTGGATCCTCTCCGGCCGCACCAAGGCGGACCGGGACGGGCGGCCGAGCGTCTACGAGCCGGTCTACTACCAGGTGCCGCTGCCGGAGCCGGGGGAGCCGAAGCGGGCGATCCTCGCGAGCTACACCAAGGAGCACTCGGCCGAGTACCAGAGCCAGGCGCTGATCGACCTCGCCTTCCGCATGCGGGAGAAGATCCGGGACTTCGAGGCGATCGAGCGGATCGTCATCCACACCTCCCACCACACCCACTACGTGATCGGGACCGGGGCGAACGACCCGCAGAAGATGGACCCGAAGGCGAGCCGGGAGACGCTCGACCACTCCATCATGTACATCTTCGCCGTCGCCCTGCAGGACGGGCGCTGGCACCACGTGGACAGCTACACGCCGGAGCGCGCCGGCCGGGCCGACACGGTGCGGCTCTGGCACAAGATCGAGACCCGCGAGGACCCGGAGTGGACGCGGCGCTACCACTCCCACGACCCGAACGAGAAGGCGTTCGGGGCGCGGGTGGAGATCTTCCTCAGCGACGGCTCGCGCCTCGAGGACGAGATGGCGGTGGCGAACGCGCATCCGCTCGGGGCGCGGCCGTTCGGGCGGGAGGACTACATCCGCAAGTTCCGCACCCTGACCGAGGGGCTGATCGCGCCGGCCGAGGCGGAGCGGTTCCTCGAGGCGGCGCAGGAGCTGCGGCGGCTGAAGCCGGGCGAGCTGCACCGGCTGAACCTGGCGCTGCCGCCCGGGGCGCTGCGCGAGGGGCGGCCGGGGATCTTCTGAGCGCGGCGGCTCGGGCACGCCCCCGCGCGGCCTCCTCGTTGAGCTAATTATAGGCATAAGTGAGCGGCGCGGCGGTGCCGCGGACGGCGCCGGTCCGGGCGCGCCGCCCCGCGCCTGCGGCCCCGGCGCCGGTTCCGCGGTGGGGCGCCGGCCGGGACGCGCCCTGGCGGCGCGCAGGGGCACAGGGCCGCGGGCGGACGGGCCGGTCGCGAACCTGCGGCGATCCGGCCGGCGCGGCGTCGCCGACGGCGGCGCCGGCGCATCGCCGGAGCGCGGTGCGGGCTTGGCGCCGCCGGCCTCCCGCGCAAGCATGGCGCCGTGCGCGCATTCCGAGGACGCCCGCCGCTTGCGGGCGGCGGGCTGCCCGCCCGCGCCGCCGCGCGCGGCGAGCGGGCGCCGCCCGATCAGGACCCCCAGGGAAAGGACCGGTCATGAGCGATACGACCCAGCCCGAGATCAGGAAGGGCCTTGTCGGCGTCTATGCCGACGTCTCCGCCATCTCGAAGGTGATGCCGGAGACCAACAGCCTCACCTACCGCGGCTACGCGGTGCAGGACCTGTGCGAGAACTGCTGCTTCGAGGAGGTCGCCTACCTGCTCTGGAACGGCGAGCTGCCGACCCGTGCCCAGCTCGACGCCTTCCGGCGCGAGGAGGCGGCGAACCGGGCGCTCTCGCCGCGGCTGCTCAAGGCGATCGAGGGCTTCCCGCACGACGCCCATCCGATGGACGCGATCCGCACCGCGGTCTCGCTGATGGGCATGGAGGATCCGGAGGTGGCGGACGTCTCCGAGGCGGCCACCCGGCGCAAGGCGATGCGGCTGCTCGCCAAGATCCCGACCGCGATCGCGGCGGCGCACCGCTTCGCCAAGGGCCTGGCCCCGGTCGCGCCGGATCCCGGCCTCTCCTTCAGCGAGAACTTCTTCCATGTGGTGTTCGGCAAGGTGCCGCAGCCCGAGGTGGTGAAGGCCTTCGACGTCAGCCTGATCCTCTACGCCGAGCACACCTTCAACGCCTCGACCTTCACCGCCCGCACCATCGCCTCCACCGGGGCGGACATCCACGCCGCCATCACCGGGGCGATCGGCGCCCTCAAGGGCCCGCTGCACGGCGGGGCGAACGAGGCGGTGATGCACATGCTCGAGGAGATCGGCGAGCCGGAGAACGCGGTGGCCTGGCTCGAGGGGCGGCTCGACCATCGCGCCCTGGTGATGGGCTTCGGGCACCGGGTCTACAAGTCGGGCGACAGCCGGGTGCCGACCATGACCAAGTACGCCGAGCGGATGGCGGAGGTGGTGGGCGACCGGCGCTGGATGGAGATCAGCCGCATCCTCGCCGCCGAGATGCTGCGGCGGAAGAACATCCACCCCAACCTCGATTTTCCGGCGGGGCCCGCCTACTACCTGATGGGCTTCGAGATCCCGCTGTTCACCCCGATCTTCGTCGCCTCCCGCATCACCGGCTGGGCGGCGCATGTGCTGGAGCAGATGGCGGACAACCGGCTGATCCGCCCGCTCTCCTGGTACACCGGCGTCGAGCAGCGGCCGGTGGTGCCGCTGGCGCAGCGCGGCTGAGACGCGCACGCGTGCGCCCCGGCCGCCGCCGCCCCGCGCGGCGCTCGGCACCGGCCGAGGGATGCGGCCGGCGCCCGCGGCGACGGAGCGCCGGCGCTCCGGCAGGGAGCGGATCGCGCGCGAGGCGGTGAGCGGAACGCGCCGGAAGGCGCGCGCGGACTCCGCGACGGACACAAATCGCGCGCGCCGATGACGGATTTTGTTGACATGCATGGCGCGCGTGCAGATAGCGTGATTCGCGCGCGTCGCAGCACGCGATTCGTCAAGGCGACATCCACCGCTGCGAACATCGTCGAGCGGCGCGCCGCAGCAGGGAAGGACGGTCCATGGACCGCAGGCTCGTGGCCGCCGCAGCCGCGGAGGCCGCACCACCGGGGGAGGCGTCGCCGCCAGAGGGCAGGCACCGCGCACTCCGCGCCGGCGGGAGAGAGGCCAAGGGGAACGCGAGGCGGCCGAACCGCGCCGCGACGATCGCGCTTCCGCACGGCGCCTGCGACACCGGACGGCGACAGGACCGGCGCCGCGCGATTCGGGATCCGCGCGCCGCCGCCGAAGGAAGGGGTGCGCCGCTTGCGCGCAGCCCGACCGGACCTCAGCACGCCCCTCCCCGTTGTCTCGCGGCGACGGCCGCGACGGGCTCCGCCGGCCGGCTTGGCCGGGCCGCGCGGCGCTCGTTCCCGGCCCTTCCTCGCCGCACCTTCCGAACGCAAACGGAGATCCTGACCCCATGACGAACGACACCAACGACACCCCCGAGAGCGCCCCCCGCGCCCAGGCGATGGCGATGGCCGGCGGCCGCCGCACCGGCGGGACCCGCAAGGCGGCGACGCGCCGGCCGGCGGCGAAGCGCACGACCGCGAAGCGCGCCACGACGAAGCGCGCCACCGCGGCGAAGAAGCCGGCGGCGCGCAAGACCGCGGCCGGCGCGCGGAAGGCCCCCGCGCGGCGGACCGCGGCGGCGAAGAAGACCACGACCCGCCGCGCCACCACCGCGCGCGCCGGCGCGAAGCGCACGACCGCCGCCCGCAAGCCCGCGGCCCGCAAGGCCGCCGGCACGGCGCGGAAGGCCCCGGCGCGCCGCGCCGCGGCCGCGAAGGCCGGCACGACCTCGCGCTCGGAGGCGGCGAAGAAGGCCGCCGCGACCCGCGCGCGCAAGCGCGCCGCGGCCGCCGCCGCGACCCCGCCGGCGCCGCCCGCCGGCGAGACCGGTGGCACCGGCGGCGAGTCCTCCAGCATGTGATTCGCTGAACGATCCCGGCGAAGGGGCGTCGTCCGCGCCAGCGGGCGGCGCCCCTTTCGCTTGCGCCCCCCTCGCGCGCCGGCGCCGCTTGCCCGCATCGCGCATCAGGCGGACGATGCGGGCGCGCGCCGCCGCCGGTTCCGGGCGGCGCGCCAGGCCAGCAGAGGATGCGAACCCGCATGGCGCTCGACTTCACCCCCTCCCCGCACGTCACCCAGCACTGGGCGCTCACCAAGCCTGCCGCGCGCGGGCGGCGCGGCATGGTCGTCGCGCAATGCAAGGCGGCCGCCGAGGCGGGCGTCGCGATCCTGGAGGCCGGCGGCAACGCCGCCGACGCCGCCGTCGCCACCGCCTTCGCCCTCGCCACGGCGGAGCCGTGGAACAGCGGCCTCGGCGGCATCGGCTTCGCGCAATACATGGCGGCCGGCGCGGCGCGGGCGGAGACCTTCGACTTCGGCCCCGTCGCGCCGCGCGGCCTCGACCCCGCGGCCTTCCCGCTGACCGGGCGGATGAAGCTCGACCTCTTCGCCTGGCCGGAGGTGGAGGGCGACCGCAACGTCCACGGTCCGCTCTCCTTCTGCGTCCCCTCGGCGGTGGCGGGCTACGCGCTGCTGCACGAGCGCCACGGGCGGCTGCCGATCGCCGACCTGCTGGCGCCGGCGGTGGCGCTGGCGCGGCGGGGGCTGCCGCAGGACTGGTTCACCACGCTGAAGATCGCGAGCTCGGCCGCGGTGCTCCGCCTCTATCCGGAGAGCGCGCGCCTCTACCTGCCGAACGGCCTGCCGCCGGTGCCGCCCTATCAGGGGACGCCGGGCTTCCTCCCCCAGGGCAATCTCGCGGCGACGCTCGAGCGGCTGCAGCGGGCCGGCCTGCGCGACTTCTACGAGGGCGAGATCGCGGCGGCGATCGCCGCCGACGTGCGGGAGATGGGGGGCGTGCTGTCGGCGGCCGACCTTGCCGGCTGCCGCGCGCGCGTGCTGCCGGCGGTGGAGGTGCCCTGGCGCGGGCGGCGGCTGATGCTCGCCAACGGCCTGACCGCGGCGCCGACGCTACGGCGGGTGCTGGAGGGGATGGCCGATGCGCCCTTCGGCGGGGCGGAGCCGGGGCCGGCCTGGTACGCGCAGCTCGCGCGGGTGATGCGCGCGGCCTATGCCGAGCGCCTGGCGGGGCTCGGCGAGGGCGAGCCGCAGGCGGCGGAGAGCTGCACCACCCACCTCACCGTGGTGGACGCCGAGGGGACGATGGTGGCGATGACGACCACGCTGCTCTCCTCGATGGGCTCGCGGGTGGTGCTGCCGCGCACGGGCGTGCTGATGAACAACGGGGTGATGTGGTTCGACCCGCGCCCCGGCACGCCGAACGCGATCGCGCCCGGCAAGCGGCCGCTCACCAACATGTGCCCGGTGATCGCGGCCGGCGAGCGGGGGCCGGAGATCGCCGGCGGCGCCTCGGGCGGGCGGCGGATCATGGCCGCGGTGTTCCAGATGCTGTCGCTGGTGGCGGATTTCGGCATGGACCCGGAGCGGGCGGCGCATCATCCGCGGATCGACGTCTCCGGGCCGGAGGGCGTGACGGTGGACCGCCGGCTGCCGGAGGCGGTGGTGGCGGCGATCGCCGCCGACGGCGCGCCGGTGGAGCGGGTGGAGCACGCCGTGCTGCCGGTGAACTTCGCCTGCCCGAACCTGATCCGGGTGCGAGCGGACGGCGAGCGCGTCGGCGTCAGCGACGCCCTCTCGCCCTGGAGCGCGGCGCTGGCGCAGTAGGGGCGGCGCCGCGTCCGCCGCGCGGCCCCCGGTCAGGCCGCCGAGGCCAGGCAGTGGCGCGCGACCTCCTCGTGGGTCGCGAACCACACGCCGGGGTGGCCCCGGATGTGGCGCACCAGGCGCTCGAGCAGGACGATGCGGCTGCGGTGCCCGATCACGTGCGGGTGCAGGGTGAGGAGGAACAGGCCCCCCTCGGCGTAGGCGCCGTCGAACTCGGCGCGGAAGATCTCCTCGACCGCGGAGGGCGGGGTGTAGGGGCGCAGCGCCGAGAAGCGGACCATGTTGAAATAGACCGCGTCGTCGCGGATCCACTCCGGCGGCAGCTCGACGATGCCGGTGGGGGCGCCGTCGTCGAGCAGCTCGTAGGGGTCGTCGTCGGCCATCAGGCTGGAATCGTAGAGCAGGCCCATCTCGCGGATGATCGCGAGGGTGTCGGCCGAGAAGTCCCAGCTCGCGGTGCGGATGCCGACCGGGCGGCGGCCGGCGAGGCGCTCGAGGACGTCGGCGGCGCGGAAGGTGAGGTCGCGCTCGGCGCCGGGGGGAAGGCGGGTGTTGGCCTCGTGGATCCACGAATGGAGGGCGATCTCGTGGCCCTCGGCGGCGACGGCGCGCACCTCCTCCGGGTAGAGCAGGGCCGAGACGGCCGGGTAGAAGAAGCTCGCACGGATGTCGTGGCGCGCGAGCAGGGCGCGGACGCGCGGCACCCCCTGGCGGTTGCCGTACTGGCCCTGGCTGATGCGCATCGGGCTCTCGTCGCCGTCGCGCAGCGGGAGGGTGTCGTGGTCGGCGTCGAAGGAGAGGGCGACGCAGCAGCGGGCGCCGTTCGGCCAGGCGGCCGGGCGCAGCGAGCGGCCGGCGCGGGCGCGGCCGACGATGCGGCGCCAGTGCGCCTCGGGCCATTCCCAGGGCCTGGCGGTGTCGGGGCGGCTGTCGGACATGGGGGCGCTCCTCGGCCGTGGCGGCGGCGGGTTGCGGCCGCGATGCTGCGCCGGCGCCCGGCGGGCCGGAAGGGGCCGCGCCGGACCGGCGGTGCGGCGCGGGCGGGCGCAGGCGGGCGAGGCGCGCCCGGACCGGCGTGCGGCGAGCGTCCGCGGTCCGCCCCGAGGCATGGCCGGGGAGGGGGCGTGGCCCGGCGGCCTCGGCCGCGGCGCGCAGGGGTTGCCTCGCGCCCGCGAGCCGTCATGTTGCGCCCGGACGCTGAAGGCCCCGCCGATGGACGTGACCGATCCCGCCCTGATGTCCGCCGAGACGCTGCTCGCGCTCTACGCGCGCCGGGCCCTGTCGCCGGTGGAGGCGTTGCAGGCCGTGATGGAGCGCGTCGCGCGCTACAACCCCTGGGTCAACGCCTTCGCCGCGATGAACCCGCGCGCCGTCGTCGCCGCCGGGGAGAGCGAATCGCGCTGGATGGCGGGGCGGCCGATCGGGCCGCTCGACGGCGTGCCGGCGACGGTGAAGGACCTGCTCGACCTCGCCGGATTCCCGACGCGGCGCGGCAGCCGCACCACCGACCCGGCGCCGGTGCCGCACGACGCGCCCGCGGTGCTCGGGCTGAAGGCGGCCGGTGCGGTGATCCTCGGCAAGACGACGACGACGGAATTCGGCTGGAAGTCGCCCGGGGACTGCCCGCTGCACGGGATCACGCGCAATCCCTGGGACCCGCGGCGCACGCCGGGCGGCTCCTCCTCCGGCGCCGGGGCGGCGGGGGCGGCGGGCTTCGGGCCGCTGCACATCGGCACCGATGCCGGCGGCTCGATCCGCATCCCGGCGGCCTATTGCGGGCTGGTGGGAATGAAGCCGACCTTCGGCCGCGTGCCGCAGTGGCCGCTCGGCGCCTTCGGGCACGTCGCGGTCGCCGGCCCGATGGCGCGCACGGTGCGCGACGCGGCGCTGATGCTCTCGGCCATGGCGCGCTTCGACCTGCGCGATCCCTACTGCCTGCCGGACGAGCCGCGCGACTGGCGGGCCGGGATCGAGGACGGCGTCGCCGGGCTGCGCGTGGCGCTGGTGCGCCGGCTCGGCTTCGCCCCGCCGCTCGATGCGGAGGGCGAGGCGGCGCTGGTGGCGGCCGCGCGCCTGCTCGAGGAGCAGGGGGCGGTGGTGGAGGAGGCTGATCCCGGCCTGCCCGACACGCGCGCGATCTTCGGGCGCGTCTGGGCGGTGGCGCTGGCCCGCGTGGTGGCGGCCACGCCCGAGGAGAAGCGCGCGCTGCTGGAGCCGGGCCTGCGCGAGGTGGCGGCGGGGGAGGGCGCGATGAGCGCGGCCGACTACCTCGCCGCCGAGGCGCTGCGGCTGGAGGCGGCGCACGCCATGGCGCGCTTCCACCAGCGCTACGACCTGGTGCTGACGGCGGCCACGCCGACCGCGGCCTTCGCCGCCGACGCGCCGACCCTGCGCCCGGCCGAGGCGCTGTGGCGCGACTGGGCGCCCTGGACCTTCGCCTTCAACCTGACGCGCCAGCCGGCGGTGGTGGTGCCGGTCGGGCTCGATGCCGAGGGCCTGCCGCGGGCGGTGCAGGTGGCGGCGGCGATGTACCGCGACGATCTGGCGCTGCGCGGGGCGCGGGCGATCGAGCGGGCGGCGGCGGTGCCGCTCGCCGATCCGGAGGCCGCGGCGGTGCGGCAAGAGGAGACGGAGTGATGCGACTGGTGACGTTCCGCGACCCCCAGGGGGAGGTGCGCGTCGGCGCGCTCGACGCCCAGGGCCTGGTGCGCGACATCACGGTGGTGGACGCGGCGCTGCCGCGGGAGATGCGCGCGGTGATCGCGGCCGGGCCGGCGGCGCTCGCGCGCGTCGCGGCGCGGCTCGCCATCGCGCCGGTGGTCGCCGGGGCGCGGCTGCTCGCGCCGATCCCGCGCCCGGCCAAGAACATCTTCTGCGTCGGCAAGAACTACCGCGAGCACGCCAAGGAGTTCGCCGGCTCCGGCTTCGACGCCACGGCGAAGGAGGTGGTGCCGGAGGCGCCGGTGGTGTTCTCCAAGCCGCCGACCGCCGTGATCGGGCCGGGCGAGCCGATCCCCTCGCACCTCGATCCGACCGCCTCGGTGGACTACGAGGGCGAGCTCGCCGTGGTGATCGGCGCGGGCGGGCGCGGCATCCGCCGGGCCGAGGCGATGCGGCACGTCTTCGGCTACACGATCGTCAACGACGTCACCGCGCGGACGCTGCAGCACCGGCACCGGCAGTGGCTGATCGGCAAGGGGCTGGACGGCTTCTGCCCGATGGGGCCGGCGATCCTGACCGCCGACGAGGTGCCGGAGGTGGGCGCGCTGCACCTGCGCACCTGGGTCAACGGCGAGCTGCGCCAGGACGCGCGCCTCGCCGACCTGATCTTCGACATCCCGGCGCTGATCGAGACCATCAGCGCCGGCATCACGCTGGAGCCCGGGGACATCATCGCCACCGGGACGCCGGCGGGGGTGGGGATCGGATTCCAGCCGCCCCGCTTCCTCAGGGCGGGCGACGTGGTGCGGATCGAGATCTCCGGCATCGGCGTGCTGGAGAATCCGGTGGAGTGACGACGCGGGCGCAACGGGAGGATCCGGTCATGCGGAGAAGGGATCTGCTGGGGGGTATGGCCATCGCGCCGCTCGCCGCGCGCGGGGCCGTGGCGCAGGACGCGGCGGCGACCTACCCGTCGCGCGCGGTGACGATGGTGGTGGCCTTCCCGCCCGGCGGGCAGGCCGACGTCGTGGCGCGGCCGGTGGCGGCGGCGCTCGAGCGGATCTGGCGGGTGCCGGTGCCGGTGGTGAACCGCGGCGGCGCCGGCGGGGCGATCGGCAACGCCTTCGTCGCCCGCGCCGCTCCGGACGGCTACACGCTGCTGATGGCGCTTTCCTCGCTCGCGGTGCTGCCGGAGGCGGACCGCCTGCACGGCCGGCCGCCCGCCTACACGGTGGACCAGTTCGCGCCGATCGCGCTGATCACCGCCGACCCGACGCTGCTCGTGGTGCGCGCGGACTCGCCCTGGCGCACGCTCGAGGAGCTGATCGAGGACGCGAAGCGGCGGCCGGGGCAGATCACCTACTCCTCGGCCGGGAACTATTCGACGCTGCACGTCGCGATGGCGATGTTCACCTCGGCGGCGGGCATCGACCTTCTGCACGTGCCCTACCAGGGCGGCGGGCCGGCCCTGACCGCGCTGCTCTCCGGCACGGTGCAGGCCCTCGCCTCCGGTCCCGGCCCGATCACGCCGCATGTGCGGGAAGGCAAGCTGCGGCCGCTCGCCTGCTGGGGGGCGCGGCGGGCGCCGGGCTACGAGGACGTGCCGACCTTCATCGAGAAGGGCTTCCGCGACGTCGAGTTCTACATCTGGGCCGGCGTCTTCGCCCCGGCGGCGACCCCCGCCGCGATCCAGGAGCGGATCCGGGCGGCGCTGCGCCAGGCGGTCGCCGATCCCGAGCTCCGGCGCGCGCTGGAGGCGGCGGGCAGCCCGATCGCCTATCTCGACGGGGAGGCGTTCGAGCGCTTCTTCCGCGAGGACTCGGCGCGGCTGATCCGCGCGGTGCAGCGTATCGGCAAGGTGGACTGAGGAGCGTCGCGGGATGGACCGGGAAACCGCCGAGTTGCGCATCACCGCCTGGCTCGCCGGGCAGCGCGAGGCCATGGTCGAGGCGCTGCGCGAGATGGTGAACACCGACGGCGGCAGCTACGACAAGGCCGGCGTGGACGCGGTGGGGGCGCAGGTGCGGCGCTTCCTCGAGGCGCACGGCATCCCGGTCGAGACCATCCCGCGCGAGAGGTACGGCGACTGCCTGCGCGCGACGGTCGCGGGCGGGGCGGCCGGGGCGGGCGCCGGGGGCGAGGGCAACCAGCGGCGGAACATCCTGCTGCTCGGCCACCGCGACACCGTCTTCCCGAAGGGCGAGCCGCAGCGGCGCCCCTTCCGCATCGAGGGCGACAAGGCCTACGGCCCCGGGGTGGCCGACATGAAGGCGGGGATCGTGATGAACATGTTCGTCCTCGCCGCCTTCGCGCAGCTCGGCGGCGCGCCGGGGCCGCTCGTCGGGCTGTTCACCGGCGACGAGGAGATCGGCTCGCCCGAGGGGCGCGAGGTGATCGAGGCCGAGGCGCGCAGGGCGCGGGCGGTGTTCAACGCCGAGCCCGGGCGGCCCTCCGGCAACGTCGTCACCGGGCGCAAGGGCGGCGTCTTCCTGGCGATGGAGATCGAGGGCAAGGCGGCGCATTCGGGCGGCAGCTTCCAGGAGGGCATCAGCGCCATCGAGGAGCTGGCGCGGAAGGTCCAGGCGATCCACGCGCTCACCGATCTCGGCCGCGGCATCACGCTCAACGTCGGGCTGGTGAGCGGCGGGCAGAGCGTGAACACGGTCGCCCCCTGGGCGCAGGGGCAGATCGACCTGCGCTACGTGGAGCCCGCGGACCGCGACGAGATCGTGGGGAAGCTCCACGAGATCGTGGCGCGGAGCTTCGTGCCGGGGACGCGCGCGACGCTCTCGGTCAAGGGCGAGTTCCTGCCGCTGACCCAGACGCCGGCCTCGGCGCGGCTGTTCGAGCTGTACCGGGCGGCGGCGGCCGAGACCGGCTTCACGCCGCGCGGCGAGTTCTCCGGCGGCTGCGCGGACTCGGGCTTCACCGCCGCGGTCGGGGCGCCGACGCTGTGCGCGGTCGGGCCGGTCGGGGGCAAGGCGCACAGCCCGGAGGAGTTCCTGCTGCTCGACAGCATGGTGCCGCGCGCCCAGGCGCTGGCGCGGGCGATCCTCAGGCTCGAGGAGGCGGGGCTGTAGGGCCGATCGCGGACGGGGTCGCCCCCCTCACCCCCGCCACGGCCGCCGCTGCCACAGCGCGCGGAGCTGCGCGTCAACCGCCGCCGCCATCTGCCGGTAGTCCTCGCCGAGCAGGGGCCGCAGCGGCATCACCAGGCGCTCGGCGTCGCGCTGGAAGGCGGGGTCGGCCATGGCCTCGCCGAAGGCGGCGCGCAGCCGCGCCGCGATCGGCTCCGGGATGCCCGGCGGGCCGACCAGGCCGCGCGAGGCGCCGGCGATCAGGTCGTAGCCGAGCTCGCGGAAGGTCGGCACCTCGGGCGCCTGGCGCATGCGCTGGGCGGTGGCGACGGCGAGCCCCCGCACCTTCCCCTCGCGCGCCAGGGTGATCATCTCGCCGGCATTGCCCACCGCCATGTCGAGATGACCGCCGAGGAGCTGCGGCGTCAGCACTGCCGAGCCGGCGAAGGGGATGTGGGTCTGCGGCGGCAGGCCGGCGGCGTGCTCCAGCTCCAGCATGAAGATGTGGTCGTCGGAGCCGATGCCGGTGGTGCCGTAGCTGACGCGTCCCGGTCCCGCCTTGGCGCGCTCGATCAGGTCGCCGAGGGTGCGGATCGGCGAGTCGGCGCGGACGAAGATCGCGTTCGGGTCGTCCACGATGTTGCAGAGGAAGGTGAAGTCGAGCGGGCGGTAGCGTGTCGGCCGCTCGATGGCGATGCCGCTGTGGGCGGGGATGGTGGTGGCGCCGATGGTGTAGCCGTTCGGCGCGGCGTTGAAGGTCGCCTCGAGGCCGATCTGGCCGGCGGCGCCGGGGCGGTTGAGGACGACGAAATTGCTGCCGGGCAGCCGCGCCTGGGCGAGCGGGAGGATCAGCCGGGTCATCACGTCCACTCCGCCGCCGGGCGGGAAGGGGACGATCACCTCGATCGGCCGCTCGGTCGGCCAGGCGCCCTGGGCGCGGAGCACGCGCGGCGCGGCGAGCGGACCGGCCGTCGCGCCGAGGGCGGCGGCGCCGAGGCGGCGGCGGGTGAGCATGGGCGTTCCTCCGGGCGTCGTTGCGCTGGCGGCGATGCTGGACGGGAAGGGAGCCGGGCGGCAAGCCCCGCCGCCTGGAGCCGCCGCCCCCGGCCGGGCCCGCGGCGAGCACGCGCGCGTGCCGCCTGGGGGCCGGTTGCCGCGCCCGGCCGTCCGCGCCCGGCTTAAAGCCGTGCCGCCCGGCTGGGCGCGCGGCAACGGCTCCGGCGCGTTGTCTGCCGGGCGGGTTCACGCTCCCGGCCGTTTCCGGCCGTCCGCGATCCGCTCTAGCGGTCGCGCCAGGGGCGCACCTGCCACAGGGCGCGCACCATCTCGTCCACGTCCTGCGCCATGCGCCGGTAGTCGGCGCCGACCAGCGGGCGCAGCGGCATGGACTGGCGCTCCGCCTCGGCGAGGAAGCGCGGGTCGGCGAGGGCGCCGCGGAAGGCGTCCTCGAGCCTGGCCGCGACCGGCGCCGGCAGGCCGGGCGGGCCGAGGATGCCGCGCGAGGCGCCGGTGACGATGTCGAAGCCGAGCTCGCGCAGCGTCGGCACCTCCGGGGCGAACCGGCTGCGCTCGGTCCCGGCCATGGCGAGGGCCCTTACCTTGCCCTCGCGCATCAGCGCGATCGCGTCGTTGATGTTGACCGCGGCGAGGTCGAGATGCCCGCCGAGGAGCTGGGAGAAGAGCGGCGCGTTGCCGGTGAAGGGGACGTGGACCAGGGGCGGGATGCGCGCCGCCGCCTCGAAGGCGAGCAGGAAGATGTGGTCGTCCGAGCCGATGCCGGTGGTGGCGCAGGCGATGGTGCCGGGCGCGGCACGGGCGCGCGCGATCACGTCGCCGAGGGTGCGGAACGGGCTGTTCGCGTGGACATAGAAGGCGTTGGGGTCCTCGACGATGTTGGCGAGGAAGGTGAAGTCCATCGCCCGGTAGCGCGTCGGGCGCTCGATCGGGATCGCCATCTGCGCGGGGATGGTGGTGGCGCCGAGGGTGTAGCCGTCGGGGGCGGCGTTGAAGGTCGCCTCGAGGCCGATCTGGCCGCCGGCGCCGGGGCGGTTGGTGACGACCGGGCGCAGGCCCGGAATGCGCTCGGCGACGAAGGGCAGGATCAGGCGCGTCATCACGTCCACCGGGCCGCCGGCATTGGCGAGGACGATCACCTCGACCGCGCGGTCCGGGTTCGGCCAGGAGGCGGCGCCCTGGGCGCGGGCGATCGCGGGGGCGGCGAGCACGGCGCCGGCGGCGGCGGCGAACTGGCGGCGGGTGGGCATCGCGTTCCTCCCTTCCCGGTTCGTTTTGCGGCAGGGTGGACCCGCGGTACCCGCGGATTCAAGCGGCCCGTCGGCGCGCGTCGTCGCGCCTAGCCCTAGCCCTCGCGCCAGGGGCGGCGCTGCCAGAGCGCGCGCAGCGCGCGCTCCGCGCTCTCGATCTCGGCGCGGTAGGCGGCGCCGATCTGCGGGGCGAGAGGGAGGCCGAGGCGCTCCGCCTCGCGCACGAAATCCGGGTCCGAGAGCGCCTTGGCGAAGGCGTCCTCGAGCCGCGCCTGGATGGCGGCGGGCAGGCGCGGCGGGGCGACGAAGCCGCGCTGGGCGCCGCTGATCACGTCGAAGCCCTGCTCGCGGAAGGTCGGCACCTCGGACGTCTGCGCCCAGCGCCGCGCCGCGGCCTGGCCGAGGCCGCGGATCTTGCCGTCGCGCAGCAGGGCGAGGCCCTCGCTCATGTTGAAGGCGCCGACGTCGATGTGGCCGCCGAGCAGCGCGGCGGCCTCGGGCGCCATGCCGTTGAACGGCACGTGGTTCATCGGCGGGCGGATGCCGGCGGCCTCCTCGAAGGCGATGACGAGGAGGTGGTCGTCGGAGCCGACGCCGGTCGAGCCGTAGCTGACGGCGCCGGGGCGCGCCTTCGCCGCCGCGACGAGATCGGCGAGGGTGCGCAGCGGCGAGGCGGCGGCGACGAACAGGCCGCCCGGGTCGTCCACCACGTTGGCGATGAAGCTGAACTCCGCGGCGCGGTAGCGCGTCTGGCGCTCGATCGGGTAGGTGACGAGGGCGGGGACGCTGGTGGCGGCGAGGGTGTAGCCGTCCGGCGCGGCGTGGAACGCGGCCTCCCACCCGATCTGGCCGGCGGCGCCGGGGCGGTTGACGACGACGAAGCGCGCGCCCGGCAGGTGCTTCTGCACCGCCGGGAGGATCGCGCGCGTCATCGTGTCCACGCCGCCGCCGGGCGGGAAGGGGACGATCACCTCGATCGGCCGCGCGGCGGGCCACTCGCCGCCCTGGGCGCGGGCCAGGGCGGGGGCGGCGAGGGCGGCGGCCGTGGCGGCGGCGAGGGCGCGGCGCGGCAGCGGCATGGCGGGCGTCTCCTCCGTTCCCGGCGTCTGGCGCCCAGCCTTGCGCGGCCGGCGGCGGCGCGCAAGAACGCCGCGGCGGCCACGGCGCGCGGCGGAGGCGGGATGCGGTCGGCGATCGGCGAGGCGGAGCGGGCGGAATTCCGGGTGGAGGGCGAGTGGACCCAGGCGCGGCGCCACCGCATCCGCTGGTCCGAGTGCGACATGCACGCGCATGTCAACCACACCGCCTACCTGGTGCTGTTCGAGGATCTGCGCGTCGCCTGGTGGCTCTCGGTCGGCGGCCGGTTCGGGCCCGGCGAGCCGGGGCCGGCGGTGATCCATTTCGACGTCCGCTACCTCAAGGCCGCCGGCTTCGGCGACGAGGTGCTGCTCACCCAGCGCACGCCGAGCTTCCGCCGCTCGAGCTTCGTGCACGAGTACGGGATGTGGCGGCGCGGCGACGGGCTGGTGTGCTCGGCGCGCGCGGTCTGCGTGCTGGTGCGCAGCGGCAGCGGGGAGAAGGCCGCGATCCCGCCGGAGATCCGGCGCGCGCTGCTGGAGCGCGACGGGGCGCGGGAGGAGGGCGGCGGGTAGGGGCGCCGGGGCGCGTCGCATCGACGCGAGGGCGGCCGGGCGCGGGGCAACCGCGCGGCGCCGCCGGCGTTGCGGGGACGCAACGCCAGACGCCGCAAGGGGATGCGCCATGCCCGCCACCCGGATCGCCGGAATCGCCCTGCTCGTCCTGGGCGCCGTCCTGCTCGTGACCGGCCTCGGCGCGACCGACGCGCCGGTCGAGCGGCTCTCCAACGCGCTGACCGGGCGCTACACCGAAGGCACCATGTGGTACCTGATCGGCGGCGTCCTCGGCCTCGTGCTCGGGGCCCTGCTCGCGCTTCTCGGGCGCCGCGGGGCGTGAGGCGGGCGGGTCAGAGCCCGCGCTCGCGCCGCGTCGCCTCGAGGTCCTCGGCGATGAAGGCCCGCACCAGCTCCTCGAGCGGCTCCTGCTCGGCGAAGCCGAGGCGGCGGGCGCGGTCGGCCTCGAAGGCGGCGGGCCAGTCGGCGACGATGGCCTGGATCTCCGGGTCGGGGACGAAGCGGACCCGGGCGCGCGCCTCCGCGCCGGCGACCTCCTCCAGCGCCTGCAGCATCTTGGCGACGGTGGCGCTGCGGCCCGGCGGGTTGATGCCGCGGTCGAGGCCGAGCGGGGCGGTGTCCATCGTCGCGGCGTGCAGGAACCACGCGATCGCGCTGCGCGGCGAGCAGATCCAGACGGCGAAGGACTCCGGCACCGGGCATTCCGTCTCGAGGCCGAGAAGAGGTTCGCGGATAATCGCCGAGACGAAGGAGGAGGCGGCGCGGTTGGGCCGCCCCGGGCGCACCATCACGGTCGGCAGGCGCAGGTTGACCGCATCGAGGAATCGGCGGCGGGAGGCGTCCTGCAGCAGCAGCTCGCCGATCGCCTTCTGCGCGCCGTAGGAATTGGCGGGGAGCTGGCGCGCGTCGTCCGGCAGCACCGCTTCCTGCCCGCCGCTGAAGGAGGCGACGGAGGAGGTGAAGACGACGCGCGGGCACGTGCCCAGCGCGCGGCAGGCCTGCAGCACGGCGAGGGTGCCGTGCAGGTTGACGCGCAGGCCGAGATCGTAGTCGGCCTCCGCCTGCGCGCTGACGACGGCGGCGAGGTGGAAGACGACGTCGGTGCCGGGCGGGATGGCGGCGGCGACCGCGGCCGGGTCGGCGACGTCGCCGGCCTGCCGGCGCACCGGGAAGGGCGCCGGGAGCGGCGCCGGCTCGGCGAGGTCGAACAGCGTCAGCGCCGCGATCGGCCGGCCGCCGAGGACGCCGTCGCGGGCCAGCCGCGCGGCCAGCTTGCGGCCGAGGAAACCGTTGCCGCCGAGGATGGTGATGCGCATCGGGCCGTCTCCCTTGCCGGCGGACAGGTTGCCCCGCCCCGCGGCGCGCGCCAAGGTGGCGGCCATGATCCCGGCCCTTCCGTTCCGCTTCCTGCTCAACCGCCGCCACGGCACGCCCGGCAGCGTGGTGCTGCCGGAGTCCGGCTTCCGCCGGGCGCGGGAGGAGATCGCCTCCTGGCCCGGCTACGCGCCGACGCCGCTGCTCGACCTGCCGGACATGGCCGCCGCGGCGCGCGTCGCCGCGGTGCGCTACAAGGACGAGGCGGGGCGCTTCGGCCTCGGCTCCTTCAAGGCGCTGGGCGGCGCCTATGCGGTGGCCCGGCTGCTGGCCGCGGAGCTGGCGCGGCGCGGCGTCGCGCCGGCCGCGACCGCGGCCGACCTGGTGGCGGGGACCTGGCGCGCGGCGACGCAGCGCATCACCGTCACCTGCGCCACCGACGGCAACCACGGACGATCCGTCGCCTGGGGCGCGCAGCGCTTCGGCTGCCGCTGCGTCATCTTCGTGCACGAGCATGTGAGCGAGGGGCGGCGCGCGGCGATCGCGCGCTACGGCGCCGAGGTGCGCGAGGTCAAGGGCACCTACGACGATTCGGTGCGCGAGGCGCAGCGCGTCGCCGAGCGCGAGGGGTGGTTCGTCGTCTCCGACACCTCCTATCCCGGCTACACCGAGGTGCCGCGCGACGTGATGCAGGGCTACCGGGTGATGGCCGCCGAGGCGGCGGAACAGATGCCGGCGCCGCCGACCCACGCCTTCGTGCAGGGCGGGGTCGGGGGGGTGGCGGCCGCGGTGTCGGCCGAGATGCGGGCGCGCTACGGGGACGCGGTGAAGGTGGTGGTGGTGGAGCCGGACAAGGCCGCCTGCCTGCTCGCGAGCGCGGAGGCGGGCGCGCCGGTGACGGTCGCGGGCGCGCTCGACACGGTGATGGCGGGGCTCGCCTGCGGCGAGCCGTCCCTGCTCGCCTGGCAGGAGCTGGAGCGCGCCGCCTTCGCCTTCCTCGCGGTGCCGGACGCGGCGGCGGTGGCGTGCATGCGGGCGCTCGCCGCGCGCAGGCCGCCGGTGGTGGCGGGGGAGAGCGCGGTGGCGGGCCTCGCCGGGCTGCTGCTCGCGGCGCGCGAGCCGTTCGCGCGCGCCGCGCTCGGGCTCGGGCCGGAGGCCCGGGTGCTGCTGTTCGGCACCGAGGGGGCGACCGACCCGGAGGTGTATGCGCGCCTGGTCGGGCGGCGTCCCGAGGAGGTGGCCGCCGGCGGCGCCAACGCTTCATCGGCCTGACCTCTTCCTGTAATACGGTGGCAAGGGCGGCCGGGGAGAGAGACGCCGTCCGGAAAACCCACGGGAGGGACCAGGGATGAGGCGCCGCTTCCTCGCCGCCGCGCTCGGCCTCGCCGCCGCGCTGCCCGCCGCGCAGCCGCGCGCCCAGCAGGCGCAGCAGGCCCCGGTCGGGATCCAGTTCTGGCACGGGCTGGCGCAGCCGCTCGGCGGGCTGCTCGAGGGCATCGTCGCCGACTTCAACCGGAGCCAGCCGCGCTACCGCGTGGTGCCGAGCTTCCGCGGCTCCTACCCGGAGACGATGGTGGCGGCGATCGCGGCGTTCCGCGCCAGCACCGCGCCGCACGTGGTGCAGATGTTCGAGGTCGGCACCGGCACGATGATGGCGGCGGGCCGCGCGGTGAAGCCGGTGCACGAGCTGCTGCGCGAGACGGGGGTGGAGATCGACTTCGGCGACTACCTCGCCCCGGTGCGCAGCTACTACGCGACGAGCGACGGGCGGCAGATGGCGATGCCGTTCAACTCCTCGACCGCGGTGGTGTTCTACAGCAAGGACGCGTTCCGCCGTGCCGGGCTGGACCCCGAGCGCTTCCCGGAGACCTGGCCGGAGGTGGCGGAAGCGGCGCGCCGGCTCAAGGCGGCGGGGGTGGGCTGCCCGATGAGCACGGCCTGGCCGACCTGGATCCAGATCGAGCAGTTCAGCGCCATCCACGACGTGCCGCTCGCCACCCAGGCGAACGGGTTCAACGGGCTGAACGCGGAGCTGCGCATCAACAACCCGGTGCAGGTGCGCCACGTCCGGAACCTGGCGGACTGGCAGCGCGAGGGGCTGTTCCGCTACGGCGGCCGCGACGCCGCGGGCGACGCGCTGTTCCCCTCAGGCGAGTGCGCGATCCTGTTCGCCTCCTCCGGCCTGCGCGCGCGCGTCGTGCGCGAGGCGCGCTTCGACTGGGGGGTGGCGATGCTGCCCTACTATCCGGACGTCGCGGGGGCGCCGATCAACTCGATCATCGGCGGCGCGGCGTTCTGGGCCATGAACCGCGGGCCGAACCAGGGCCGCAGCGCCGAGGAGTGGCGCGCGGTGGCGGAGTTCTTCCGCTACCTGGCGCGGCCGGAGGTGGCGGCGCGCTGGCACACCGAGACCGGTTTCCTGCCGGTGACGCGCACCGCCTACGAGCAGGTGCGCGCGAGCGGCTACTACGAGCGCAACCCGGGCGCCGACATCCCGATCCGCCAGCTCCTGCGCGGCGGCGGGCAGACGACGGAGAACAGCCGCGGCATCCGCCTCGGCGGCTTCGTCGAGATCCGCAACATCATACAGGAGGAGATGGAAAAGGCCTTCCAGGGCCAGCAGGACGCGCAGCAGGCGATGGACAACGCGGTTGCCCGCGGCAACCAGGTGCTGCGCGCCTTCGAGCGGCAGAACCGGGGCGGCTGAGCGGCACGGCCCGGTCGGGAGGCGGGCGGGGCGGCCGTGCGCCGGCGCGTGATCTTCCGCGGCAAGGTCCTGCCCTACCTGCTGCTCGCGCCGCAGATCGCGGTCACGCTGGTCTTCTTCTTCTGGCCCGCTGCGCAGGCGGTTCGCCAGAGCCTGCTGCGCGAGGACCCGTTCGGCCTGCGCTCGGAGTTCGTCGGGCTCGAGAACTTCCGCGCGGTGCTGGCCGATCCGCTCTACCTGAACGCGGTCCGGAACACGGCGGTGTTCGCGGCGGCGGTGGCCGGGATCGCGCTCGGCGCGGCGCTGTTCCTCGCCGTGCAGGCGGACAAGCGGATCCGCGGCGCGGGCGTGTACAAGACGCTACTCATCTGGCCCTACGCGGTGGCCCCTGCGGTGGCGGCGGTGCTGTGGCTGTTCCTGTTCCATCCCTCGATCGGGCTGATCGGGCGGGCGCTGAACGCGGCCGGGATGGCCTGGGACTACAAGCTCGACGGGGCGCAGGCGATGCTGCTCGTGATCGTCGCCGCCGCCTGGAAGCAGGTGAGCTACAACTTCATCTTCTTCCTCGCCGGGCTGCAGTCCATTCCCGCGAGCGTGCTGGAGGCGGCGGCGATGGACGGGGCGCGGCCGGCCTACCGGTTCTGGACCGTGGTGTTCCCGCTGCTCTCGCCGACCACCTTCTTCCTGCTGGTGGTGAACCTGACCTACGCCTTCTTCGACACCTTCGGGGTGATCCACGCGCTGACCGGCGGCGGGCCGGGCAAGGCGACGGAGACGCTGATCTACAAGGTCTATGTGGACGGGGTGCAGAACCTCAATTTCGGCGGCTCGGCGGCGCAGAGCGTGATCCTGATGGCGATCGTGATCGCGCTGACCGCGGTGCAGTTCCGCAGCATCGAGCGCCGGGTGCACTACTGATGCGCGCGCTGGCGGAGGACGGCGCGGGAGAGGCGGCGGCGCAGGCGGGGCGGCGGCGGCGTGCGGCGCTGTGGGCGCACGGCTGGCTGGCGCTCGGCGTGCTGGTCTTCGCCCTGCCGATCTGGATCACCCTGGTCGGCTCGACGCACGACGCGGGCACGATCGGGCGCGGCGAGGTGCCTCTGCTGCCGGGGTCCCACGCCGTCGAGAACTACGCCACCGCCTGGGCGGAGGGCGGGGGGCGGTTCCGCACCACGGCGGCGGCGGCGATGCTGTGGAACAGCGCCCTGATGGCGCTGCTGATCGCGGCGGGGAAGATCGCGATCTCGCTGCTCTCGGCCTACGCGGTGGTGTTCTTCTCCTTCCCCGGGCGCATGGCGTTCTTCTGGATGATCTTCGTCACGCTGATGCTGCCCGTGGAGGTGCGCATCATCCCGACCTTCCAGGTGATGGTGGACCTCTCGCTGATCAACACCATGGCGGGGCTGGTGGTGCCGCTGGTCGCCTCGGCCACGGCGACGCTGCTGTTCCGCCAGTTCTTCCTCACCATCCCGGACGAGTACGTCGAGGCGGCGAAGATGGACGGGGCGGGGCCGCTGCGCTTCTTCCGCGACGTGGTGGTGCCGCTCTCGGTCACCAACATCGCGGCGCTGTTCGTGATCCTGTTCATCTACGGCTGGAATCAGTATCTCTGGCCGCTGCTCGTCGTGAACGACAGGTCGCTGGAGACGATCGTCGTCGGCCTCTCGAAGATGATCGGCACCGGCGACGCGCAGAACGAGTGGAACACCATCATGGCGACCGCGGTGCTGGCGATGCTGCCGCCGGTGGCGGTGGTGGTGCTGATGCAGCGCTGGTTCGTGCGCGGCCTGACCGAGACGGAGAAGTAGAGCGGACGCGCGCATGGCCACGCTCGAGCTCGTCGGCATCCGCAAGTCCTTCGGCGCCGCCGGCGTGCTGCACGGCATCGACCTCTCGGTCGCCGACGGGGAGATGGTGGTGATCGTCGGCGCCTCGGGCTGCGGCAAGTCCACGCTGCTCCGCATCGTCGCCGGGCTGGAGACGCCGACCGCGGGGCGGGTGCTGATCGACGGGCGCGACGTGACGCCGCTCGAGCCCGCGGAGCGCGACATCGCCATGGTGTTCCAGAACTACGCGCTCTATCCGCACATGAGCGTGTTCGACAACATGGCCTACGGCCTCAGGATCCGCCGCGTGCCGCGCGCGGAGATCCGCCGCCGCGTCGAGGAGACGGCGGCGCTGCTCGGCATCTCCGCCCTGCTCGACCGCCGGCCGCGCCAGCTCTCGGGCGGGCAGCGCCAGCGGGTGGCGATGGGGCGGGCGATCGTGCGCGAGCCCAGGCTGTTCCTGTTCGACGAGCCGCTGTCCAACCTCGACGCCAAGCTGCGCGTGCAGATGCGCGCCGAGATCCGCAGGCTGCAGAAGCGGCTCGGCGTCACCTCGCTGTTCGTCACCCACGACCAGATCGAGGCGATGACGCTCGGCGACCGGCTGGTGGTGATGCATGAGGGGCGGGCGGCGCAGATCGCGACGCCGATGGAGGTATGGGCGCGGCCGGCCGACACCTTCGTCGCCGGCTTCATCGGCAGCCCGGCGATGAACTTCCTCGCCGCCAGGCTGGCGGAGGAGGGGCGCGCGGCGGCGCTCGCCGCCGGGCCGGTGCTGCGCTTCGCCGACGGGCCGCGGCCGGGGGCGGAGGGGCGGCGCCTTGTCGTCGGCATCCGGCCCGAGCATGTCGAGGCGCGCGCCGGGCCGGAGGCGCTGCCGCTGGCGGTGGACCTCGCCGAGCCGCTGGGCTCGGAGACGGTGCTGCACGGGCACCTGCCGGGCGGGGAGAGCCTCACCGCGCGTCTGCCGGGCGGGCTCGCGCCGCAGGCCGGGGAGGTGCTGCCGCTTCTCCTGCCGGCCGAAGCGCTGCACGTCTTCGACGCCGAGACCGGGCGGCGGCTCGACCCCCTGGAGGGAATGGCGCGGCGTTGACGGCGCCTAGGTGCCGCCCCATTCAGCGGGGAAGCATTCGTGGAGGAACGTTGCCATGCTGCGTCGTCGTCAGCTCGCCCTCGCCCTCGGCCTCGGCGCGAGTGCCGCGGCCGCCGGCGCCGGGCGTCCGGCCCTCGCCCAGGGCGCCGCCGCCAACTGGCCGAGCCAGCCGGTGCGCCTGATCGTCCCCTTCGCCGCCGGCGGGCCCACGGACATCCCGGCGCGGCTGATCGCCGACGAGCTTTCGAAGATCCTGCCGCAGCGCGTGATCGTCGAGAACCGCACCGGCTCCGGCGTGGTGGTCGGGACCGAAGTGGTGGCGAAGGCGCCGAAGGACGGGCACACCGTGCTCTACACCACCATCGCGCATTCGGTGCTGCCGGCGCTGTTCCAGCGCCTGCCCTTCGATCCGGTGGCGGACTTCACGCCCGTGGTGCTGGTCGGGCAGATCCCGATGATCCTGCTGGTCAACAAGGACGTGCCGGCGCGGACCCTGCCCGAGCTGATCCGCCTGCTGCGCGAGAACCCGGGCAAGTACGACTACGCGAGCAGCGGCAACGGCGGCGCCGTGCACCTCGCGACCGAGCTGTTCCTCGCCCGCGCCGGCGGACTCAAGGTGAACCACATCCCCTACCGCGGCTCCTCGGCGGCGATGCCGGACGTGATCAACGGCCGCGTGGCGATGATCGTGGACGTGGCGGCGGGCGCGCTGCCCTATGCGCAGCGCGGCGAGCTGCGGGCGCTCGCCATCAGCACGCGCGAGCGGGCGCCCTTCGCGCCCGACCTGCCAACCTTCGTCGAGGGCGGCGTCCCGGACTACGAGGCCTACACCTGGCACATGATGCTGGTGCCCGCGGGCACTCCGCAGCCGGTGGTGCAGGCGCTGAACGCCGCGGTGAACCGCGTGCTGCAGCAGGAGCACGTGCGGCGGCGGCTGACCGAGATGACGATGCAGCTTGCCTCCGACACCACGCCCGAGGGCGCGGTGCGCTGGATGCGCGCCGAGATGGACAAGTGGGGCGCGATCATCCGCCAGGCCGGCATCACCGTGAACTGAACTCGGCCCGGCGCCGCCGCGTTGCGCCGGCATGAGCGACCGCGCCGCCGTCTCCCTGATCCTGGTCCAGGGCCCGGTCAGCGACCGCACGCCCGGGGCGATGCGCGGCGCGGCGGCGCTCGCCCGGGCGCTCGCGGAGCGGCACGGCCTGGCGGTGGAGGCGTTCGGCGAGCCGGACGCCGCGCCGCGCGACGAGCGCTGGGAAGCGGCGCTGCGCCGCGCCCGGCCGCTGCTCGAGGCGGTGGCGGCGCGCCTCGCCCGCGGCCTCGCCGCCGGCGAGCGGATGGTCGTCGTCGCCGGGCGCTGCGCCAGCAGCCTCGCCACGCTGCCGCGCTTCGCCGCCGCCCATCCGGGCCTCGGCGTGGTGTGGTTCGACGCGCACGGCGACTTCCACACGCCGCAGAGCACGCCGACCGGCTACCTCGGCGGCATGGTGCTGGGCGCCGCCACCGGGCTGTGGGAGAGCGGGCTCGGCGCCGGGCTCGACCCGCGCCGACTGGTGATGGTAGGCGCGCGCGACCTCGACCCGACCGAACTGCCGCTGATCGAGGCGCAGGGCGTGCGGCGCGTCCCGCCCGGGCCGGACCTGCCGGCGCGGCTGCGCGCGGCGCTGCCGGGGGAGGGGCCGCTGCTCGTGCATGTGGACTGGGACGTGCTCGACCCGGCGGCCTTCCCGGCGGAATACAAGGTGCCGGGCGGGTTGCGGCCGGCGGAGCTGCGCGCCTGCCTCGCCGCTCTCGCCGCGACCGGCCGCGTCGTCGGGCTGGAGGCGGCGGAGTTCGACGCGCCGGACGATCCGCACGCGACCGCGATCGCCGCCGCGATCGGGGCCGAGGTGCTGCGGCCGGTGGTGGAGCGGCTGCTCGCGCCGTAGAGCCGGTGGCGGCGGCGGGCGAGGCGGGGGCGGGAACCGCTTCGGCGGACCGCAGGGTGCCGGCGGCGGTGCGCGCGAGCCGGGCGGCAACGGCCCGCGCGGCGCGGCGGCGTCAGTCCCGCGGCGGCCCGAGGCGGGCGCGTGGCGCCGCGACCGCGGCCGCTGGGGGGAACACCGTGACCAGGCGTCCGCCCTGCCACTGCACGAGGAAGGGCCGCGCGCGCTGGTTCTGGCCCTTCTCGTCGAAGCGCGCGCCCCAGCCGGTGGCGGTGGTGCCCTCGGCGATGTCGGTGGCGAGCAGCGCGGCGCGCAGCCGGTCGCGCTCGGCGGCGCCGGCACGCGCGAGCGCGTCGAGGAAGACGCGGGCGCCGAAGGCGCTGGCCAGGGAATCGCCGGTGCGCGGTTCGGTGCCGTACTTGCGCCGGTAGGTCTCGGCGAATGCGCCGACGCCCGGGGCGAGGCGCTCCTGCACGGCGAACTGGGTGACGTCCACGTTCATCACGCCCTCGAAGGCGGCGCCGACCGCGCGCGCCGTCTCGGCCAGCGAGTAGCCGCCGCCGGTGCCGATCACCATGCGCGGACGCCAGTTCGCGTCCTGCATGCCGCGGAACAGCGGCACGATGTCGGACTGCTGGCCGCCGGCGTGCAGCAGGATGTCGGTGCCGGCGCCGCGCAGCCGCGGGGCGAGCGAGGCGAGGTCGCTCGCGCGCGGCGGATGGGCGATCTTCTCGACGAGCTGAAAGCCGCGCCGGGCGATCTGCTGCTCGAGCGCCGCGGCGACCGACTGGCCGTCCGGCGCGTCCTCGTGCAGCACCACGAGCCGGAAGGCGGTCGGGTCGGTCGCGAGCGGCGGTGCGAGCACCTCGACCACGGCGTCGAGGACGACGGCGGCGTAGTCGGCGGCGCGCGGACAGGTGCGGTACAGGTTGCGGAAGCCGCGCTCCGTGATCGCGTCGGCGACCGCGCCGAGCTCGACGTAGGGCACGCCCTGCAGCTCCGCGACCTGGCTCGCGGCGAGCGAGAGCGCCGAGGCGCGGGTGCCGAGGATCGCGGCGACCCGGTCCTGCTCCATCAGCCGCTTCGCCTCGGCGACCGCCTGGGCGGGGTCGGCCGCGTCGGCCCGCACCAGGCGGACCGGCTTGCCGAGGACGCCGCCCTGCGCGTTGCGCTCCTCGACGGCGAGCTCGACGCCGCGGAAGCTCTCGTCGCCGAGCAGGGCGAGAGGGCCCGAGAGGGGGAAGAGCGCGCCGAGCCGGAGCTCGTTCCCCGCCGCGGGCGAGGACTGGGCGCGCGCCGGCCGGGCCGGCGCCCGGGCCAGCGCGGCGATCGCCGCGGTGCCCAGCAGGATGGGGCGGCGGCGGGGCGGCGGGGCGACGGCGGACACGAACTCCTCTCCCGGCGGACGACGCGCGGCACGAACGCGGCGCCGGATGTTCGGCCGCGGCCGCGCATGGCGCAACCCCGACCGGCGGGCTTGACGCGCCACCGGCCGAGGGGTTCACGTCCGCCGCGCCACGCGAGGAGGGGAGAGGACGGGCCATGGCCGAGACGATGACTTACATCGCCCACGGCGCCGGCGGCGGGCCGGAGGTCCTGGTCCCGGCGACCGGGCCGGTGCCGCAGCCGAAGGCCGACGAGGTGCTGGTCCGCGTGTTCTATGCCGGCGTGAACCGGCCCGACGTGCAGCAGCGCAAGGGCGAGTACCCTCCCCCGCCCGGCGCGAGCCCGATCCTCGGCCTCGAGGTCGCCGGCGAGGTCGTCGCCACGGGACCGGAGGTGCGGCGCTGGAAGCCGGGCGACCGGGTCTGCGCCCTGACCAATGGCGGCGGCTATGCGGAGTATTGCGCCGTGCCGGAGGCGCAGTGCCTGCCCTGGCCCGCGGGCTATGACGCGCTGCGTGCCGCGGCGCTGCCCGAGACCTACTTCACCGTCTGGGCCAACCTGTTCGGCCACGGCCGGCTCTCCGCCGGCGAGACGGCGCTGGTGCACGGCGGCACGTCCGGCATCGGCGTCACCGCGATCCAGCTCGCCAAGGAGTTCGGGGCCAAGGTGTTCGCCACCGCCGGGAGCGCGGAGAAGGTCGCGGCCTGCCTGCGGCTCGGCGCCGACGCCGCCTTCAACTACCGCGAGCAGGACTTCGTCGAGGAGGTGAGGAGGCTCACCGGCGGGCGCGGGGTGGATGTCGTGCTCGACATGGTCGGGGCGGCGTACTTCCAGCGCAACCTGCGCTGCCTCGCGCGCGACGGCCGCCTGGTGCTGATCGCCTTCCTCGGCGGCTACGAGGTGGAGAGGGCGGATCTGCGCCCGATCATGCTGCGGCGCCTCGTCGTCACCGGCAGCACCATGCGCCCGCGCACCACCGCCGAGAAGGGGGCGATCGCCGCCGAGCTGGAGGCGAAGGTGTGGCCGATCCTCGCCCAGGGGCGCGCCGGGCCGGTGATCCACGCCGTCTTCCCGCTGCGGGAGGCGGCGAAGGCGCACGCGCTGATGGAGAGCGGCGCGCACATCGGCAAGATCATGCTCGAGGTGGCGCGGTGAGCCTGCACCGCCTGCTGCTGCGCCGCGCCGCCGAGGGGCGGCCGGTGCGCGTCGCCCAGATCGGCGCCGGCAAGTTCGGCGCCATGTTCCTGCACCAGGCGCGCCTCACCCCGGGGCTGCACGTGCTCGGCGTCGCCGACCTCTCGCTCGCCCGCGCGCGCGAGCGGCTGGCCGCCGTCCACTGGCCGGCGGAGGCCTACGGCGCCGCCTCGCCCGATGCGGCGGCGGCGAGCGGGGCGACCTGGCTGACCGAGGACGCGCCGGCGCTGATCGCCGATCCGCGCGTCGAGGTGGTGGTCGAGTGCACCGGCGACCCGGCCGCCGGCCTCGCCCACGCGCGCCACGCCATCGCCCACGGCAAGCACGTGGTGATGGTGAACGTCGAGGCCGACGTGCTGGCCGGGCCGCTGCTCGCGCGCGAGGCGGCGCGGGCGGGCGTGGTCTATTCGATGGCCTACGGCGACCAGCCGGCGCTGGTCTGCGAGCTGGTGGACACGCTGCGCGCGGCCGGGTTCCCGGTGGTCGCGGCCGGCAAGGGAACCAAGTACCTGCCGCAATTCCACGCCTCCACCCCGGCCACCGTCTGGGGCTTCTACGGGCTGAGCGAGGAGCAGGCGCGGGCGGGCGGGATGAACCCGCAGATGTTCAACTCCTTCCTCGACGGCACCAAGTCGGGGATCGAGATGGCGGCGATCGCCAACGCCACCGGCCTCGCGCCGCCGGAGGACGGGCTCCTGTTCCCGCCGGCGGGGACCTCGGAGCTGCCGCACGTGCTCAGGCCGCGCGCGGAGGGCGGCGTGCTGGCGCAAAAGGGGATGGTGGAGGTGGTATCCTCGGTGCGCCGCGACGGGACGCCGATTCCGGACAACCTGCGCTGGGGCGTCTATGCCGTGTTCGAGGGGGAGACCGAGTACGCGCGGCGCTGCTTCGCCGAGTACGGCGTCGCCACCGACGAGTCCGGGCGCTACGCGGCGCTGTGGCGGCCCTACCACTTCATCGGCCTCGAGCTCGGCGTCTCGGTCGCCTCCGTCGCGCTGCGGGGCGAGCCCACGGGCAGCACCGAGGCGTGGCGCGCCGACGTGGTCGCGGTGGCGAAGCGGGCGCTGAAGGCGGGCGAGATGCTGGACGGCGAGGGCGGGGCGACGGTGTGGGGCAAGTGCGTGCCGGCGACGCGCTCGCGCGTGCTCGGCGCCCTGCCGATCGGGCTCGCGCACCGCGTGCGGCTGCTGCGCGATGTCGCCGAGGGGGCGATCGTGACGCGCGCCGATGTCGCGCTCGACCCCGCCGCCGAGGCGGTGCGGATCCGCGACGCGATGGAGGCCTCCTGCGCCTGAACCGTCCG
Source organism: Caldovatus aquaticus (assembly GCF_019458025.1). Lineage (GTDB taxonomy): Bacteria > Pseudomonadota > Alphaproteobacteria > Acetobacterales > Acetobacteraceae > Caldovatus > Caldovatus aquaticus. Next base: position 110,689 of record NZ_JAHZUY010000006.1, read on the forward strand.
CGCGCGGAGGAGGCGGCGCCGGGGGAGACGGCGGCCGGCATGCGCTCTGCCTTCGCGCTGCTCGGCGTGGCGGTGGTGCTGTTCGGCGGCACCTGGCCGGTCACCAAGGCGGCGGTCGTGGCCGGCGCGACCCCGCTGTGGTTCGGCCTCTCCCGCGCCGGGCTCGCGGCGCTGGTGGCGGCGGCGGTGCTCGCGGCGGCGCGGCGGCTGCGCTGGCCGGCGCGACAGGACTGGCGGGTGGTGGTGCCGATCGGGCTCCTGCAGATCGGCGGCTTCTTCGCCCTGGCCCATCTTGCCCTGCTGGTGGTCTCGGCCGGGCGGACGGCGGTGCTCGCCAACGTCGTCACCTACTGGCTGATCCCGCTCTCCATGCTGGTGCTCGGCGAGCGGGTGTCGGCGCGGCGCTGGGCGGCGGCGGGGCTCGGGCTCGCCGGGGTCGGCGTGCTGGCGGGGCCGTGGGCGGTGGACTGGGGCTCGGCGCGTGCGCTGCTCGGGCACGGGATGCTGATGCTTGCCGCGCTCTCCTGGAGCGTTGCGATCGTCGTCACCCGCCGTTTCCCGCCGCGCCGGCCGATGCTGGAGCTGCTGCCCTGGTGCTTCGGCGTCGGCACGCTGGCGCTCGCTCCCCTCGCGCTCGCCGTCGAGCCGGGGGGCGGAATCCCGGCGGCGGCCTGGCCGCACATGCTGGCGGTCGGCGCGGTGGCGGCGCCGGTCGGGACTTGGTGCGTGATCGAGGTCGGGCGCCGGCTGCCGGGGGCGGTGAGCTCGGTGGGCTTCCTGCTGGTGCCGGCGGTCGGCGTCGTGCTCAGCACGCTCTGGCTCGGCGAGCCGCTGGGCTGGGACGTGCTGGCGGGCGGCGCGCTGATCGTGGCGAGCGTGGTGCTCGCGGCGCGGGGGTGAGGGCTGGCGATGCGGCTGAACTGGGTGGAGGCGGGCGAGGGGAGTCCGGTCGCGCTGCTGCACGGGCTGTTCGGCGCGGCGCAGAATTTCGGCGCGGTGCAGAAGGCGCTCGCCGCCGCCGGACATCGCGTGCTGGCGCTCGACCTGCGCAACCACGGCGCTTCGCCGCATGCGCCCGGCATGGACTACCCGACGATGGCCGCAGACGTGGCGGAGACGCTCGCCGCGGCGCGGGCGCTGCCGGCGGCGGTGCTCGGCCACTCGATGGGCGGCAAGGTGGCGATGATGCTGGCGCTGACGCGGCCCGCGGCGGTGGCCCGGCTGGTGGTCGCCGATGTCGCGCCGGTGCGCTACCCGCCCCGGCTGCGCGGCTATGTGGAGGCGATGCGCGCGCTGCCGCTGCGCCCCGGGCTGACGCGGCGCGAGGCCGATGCGGCGCTCGCCGCTGCCGTGCCGGAGGCCGCGGTGCGCGGCTTCCTGCTGCAGAACCTGCGCTTCGAGACCGATCCGCCGCGCTGGCGCCTCGGCCTTGCCGAGATCGCGCAGGCGATGCCGGAGATCGAGAGCTTCGACGGCGTGCCGGAGGGCGCGCGCTACGAGGGGCCGGTGCTGGCGATCGCCGGTGAGCGCTCGGACTACATCCGGCCGGAGCATCACGCGCGCTTCCGCGCGCTGTTCCCGAACGTGCGGTTCGCCACGGTGCCGCAGGCGGGGCACTGGCTGCACGCCGAGAACCCGCAGGGATTCCTGGCGCTGGTCGCGCCGTTCCTCGCCGAGGGCTGAGCGCGGCGTCCGCCAAGGCCACCCCGCGGATTCGCGCCGCCGGCCGCCTGCGCGATCATCCCCCGGACGGCCCGACTGGCCGAAGGGGACGGCGCCTGCGCGGGGCGGCGCGGCGGCGAGGCCACGGGCGGGCGCGCTACGCGCGGCCCCGCCGTCTCTGGGCGTGGCCGCGCGGGTGCGGTGCGCGCGCGGGGCAGAGCTGCGCGGTCGCGTCTCCGTCCGGCGAAGGCGGCGGCAGGTGGGCCGGTGCAGCGGCGAGCACTCCCGCAGGCGGCTCGTCCCGCGGGTTGTCGCAGACCGCCCTCTCGCCCCGGGGCGAGACCGCGACCCAGGCGCAGACTCCCGAGCGGAGCGCAGACGGCAGGACCCGGCCCCCGCGTGCCTACGCCCTAGCCTTGCCAGGCTGCGGGAGGAGGCGTCTGCGCGGCCGCCGCCGTGCGGGAATTCTCGGTCAGAAGCCGCAGGCGCAGGAATTCCCGCGTCCGTTCCGTCGCCTCGCCCGCGCGCCCCGCCGCGGAAAGGCCGCGCTTCCAGACCAGCTGCGGGTTGAAGCAGAGCAGGTCGCCCGGACGCGTCTCGAGGCGCACCGCCAGCGCCGGATCGGCGCAGGCCGCGTCCAGCGCCTCGAGCGCGGCGCTCTGCCCCGCCTCCAGCGGGGAGGCGCCGGCAGCGACCGCGGCCTCGATCGCCAGGCGGTCGTAGCGCGCGCTGAACGCCCCGCCGGCGAGGGCGAACACGGGCCGCAACGCCACCGTGCCGTCCGCCGCGCGGTGCGGCAGCGGCCGGTAGAGCGTCTCGAGCGCGGCGCGGTCGCGCCTCAGCAGCGCGTTGTGCACCGCCATCGCCGAGATCAGCGCCGACGCGCCCGAGGCCGGCGGCTGACGCAGGCACAGCAGCAGCACCGCATCGCAGGGATCGGCATGGAACGGCGCCGCTGCGGCGCCCTTCTCCGGCACGCTGGCGAGGTGGCTCACCGGCCCGCCCGCCGCGGCCAGATCCTCCGGCAGCACCGTGCCGAGGTGCAGGCCGAGCGCGAGCAGCAGCGTCTCCGCCCCGGCCGCGCCGTGGCGGTCGAAGGGCAGCCCGCGCAGCAGCGCGAAGCCCCGCCCATGCTCGAGCCGCGCGCGCAGATCGGCGATCAGCGGGGCGAGGGTGGGCAGCGGCACGTCCGTCGCCCGTTCCGGGCGCCGGCCGAGCAGTGCGGCGAGCGCGGCCTCGAGCTCCTCCCCCGCCTCCTGGCCGAGCGGGATCATCCAGTCCGAAGGCGAGAGGCCGTCCGCGCCCCAGAGCGCGGGCCCGGCCTGCGGAACGAGGCGCAGCCGCGCCCCGGAGGTGCCGAGGGAGGACGACATGGACGAACCCTAGCAGCCTCGACATCCCCGTGAGGAGGGGCTTGGCGCGGTCCTCGTCCGGCGCCGCCGCAGCCGTCGCGGGGAGGGATGCGGCGGCGCTCCCCGCGCCCCCTTGCCGCGGCGCCGCCGCGCGCGCAGCCTTCCCGTGCCTGCGACCGGAGAGAACCGCCACGATGCCACCCGCCGCCGACCCCGTCGCCGCCGTCCTGGACCTGCCCTTCGACCAGGAGGAGATGCTCGCCGGCCTCTGCCGCTGGGTCGCCTGCGAGAGCCCGACCTTCGACGCCGCGGCGGTGGAGCGGATGCTCGATCTGGCGGCGCGCGACCTCGCCATGCTCGGCGCCCGGATCGAGCGCATCCCCGGGCGCATGGGGTTCGCCGGCTGCGTCCGCGCGCGCTTCCCGCACGCCGCGCCGGAGGGTGCGCCGGGCGTGCTGGTGCTCGCCCACCTCGACACCGTGCACCCCCTCGGCACCCTGGAGAGGCTGCCGATCCGGCGCGACGGCAACCGCTGCTACGGCCCCGCGATCCTCGACATGAAGAGCGGCACCTACATCGCCGTCGAGGCGATCCGCCAGCTCCGGCGCGCCGGCCTCGCCACGCCGCTTCCCGTCACCGTGCTGCTGACCAGCGACGAGGAGGCGGGCAGCCCCTCGACGCGCGACCTGATCGAGGCGGAGGCCGCGCGCCACAAGGTCGTGCTCGTGCCCGAGCCGGCGCGTCCGGGCGGCGGCGTGGTCACCGGCCGCTACGCCATCGCCCGCTTCAACCTGCGCACCACCGGCCGCCCGAGCCACGCCGGCGCCCGCCTCGCCGAGGGCCGCAGCGCGATCCGCGAGATGTGCAGGCAGGTCCTCGCCATCGAGGCGATGACTACCGAGGACTGCACCTTCTCGGTCGGCGTCATCCGCGGCGGCCAGTGGGTGAACTGCGTCGCCACGCACTGCGAGGCGGAGGCGCTCTCGATGGCCAAGCGCCAGGCCGACCTGGACGCGGGCGTGGCGCGCATGCTGGCGCTGAGGAGCACGAACCCGGACGTGACGCTCGAGGTGACGCGCGGCGTCACCCGCCCGGTCTGGGAGCCGGACGAGCGGGTGATGGCGCTCTACCGCCTGGCGCGCGGCATCGCCAACCGCATCGGCTTCGACATCGGGCACGAGAGCAGCGGGGGCGGCTCGGACGGCAACTTCACCGGCGCGCTGGGCATCCCGACACTGGACGGCCTCGGCGTGGCCGGCGCCGGCGCGCACACGCTCGAGGAGCACATCCTGGTGGACAGCCTGGTGCCGCGCGCGCGGCTGTTCGCGGGGCTCCTGGCCGCGGCGGAGTGATCCGCGGCCCGGCCGCCGGCCGCGCCCGCCCCCTCGCCGCCGGCGCGGCGCGAGGCCTTTCGACCGGCCGGTGCCGGACGGCGCGGCGGGGGCGGGAACCATCCGAAGCCCGCCTGCCGGAAGGGGTCGCCGCCACGCCCGCCGGCAACGCCTCGCCCGGGCCTCGCCGATTCCTCGGCACCGGGTCGTCGTCCGCATCCGCCAGACGAAGGCGCGGATGGGATCGCCGTGCGCGGGCACCGCGCCCGGCACGGCAATTCGCCGCCGCTGCACACCCACCGCACCGAGGACGAGGTGTTCCCCATCCTCAGGGGCGGACGCCGCTTCCGCGTCGCCGGCGCCGGCGACGCGCTCCTCGCGCCGAAGGGCGTGGCGCACATCCGCCGCACGCAACCCGCCGGCGGCGCGCGCTGGCTCACCCGCCTGCGGGGCGGCGACTTCGAAGGCCTGGTGCGCGGCTTCGGCCGGTCCGCCCACGCCCGGGCAGGCCGCGGCCCTCGCCCGCGCCTGCCTGCGGCATGGGATCGCGCTGATCGGTCCGCCGCTGGGCCAGATCGGCGCACCGCCGGCAGGCGGAGGTGGCATGCGTCCGCCACCCCTGGCGGCCGCGCGCGCTTGCGGCGAGCATGCAGGCCGCCGTGCTCCTCCTGCTGCAAGCCGCGCCGCTCGTGCTGCTGGTCGGCCTGCTCGTCTCCGGACGGGCGGGGCCGGTTCCGGCCTGCCTCGCCGCGCTGGCCCTCGCCGTGCCGGCGGCGCTGCTCTCGCTGTCTCCGGAGGCCTCGGGCGCCGCCTTCCTCGCCGAGGAGACGCTGCGCGGGGCCTTCCTCGCGGCGCAGCCGATCGGCGTGGTGGCGGGCGGGCTGCTGTTCCACGCCGCCGTCGCGCGCGATGCCGCCGCCCCCGCCGGCGGCGCCGTCCCCTCCGCGCGCCGCGTCTTCGCTGCGACGCTGCTCGGCGGCAATTTCCTCGAAAGCGTCACCGGCTTCGCGGTCGGCGCCGTGTTCGCGCTCGCCGCGCTGCGCGGCATGGGGCTCGGCGGCCCGGTCGCCGGCGCGATGGCGCTGCTCTCGCTCAGCACCGTGCCCTGGGGCGGGCTCGGCCCCGGCACCGCGCTCGGGGCGGCCCTGGTCGGCCTGCCGGCGCAGACCATCGCCCAGGTCGCGGCCTGGCCGAACGCGCTCTGGCTGCTGCTGCTCGGCCCCGTACTGTGGCGCCTCTGCGCCGCCGCGCGCATCGCGGTGACGCCGCGCGAGAAGGCGGCGCAGCTCGGCCTGCTCGGCGCGATGGCGGCGATCCTCGTGACCGGCAACCACGTCCTGCCGTTCGAGGTCGCCGGCATCCTCGCCGCCGGCCTGCCGCTGCTCTGGACGCTCTGGCGCCTCGACCCGCCGCGCGACGCCGCGGAGTGGCGCCGGGCGCTGGCCGCGATCGCGCCCTATCTCGCGCTGACCGCGGCGCTGCTCGCGGCGCGCGCCATCCCCGGCGCGCCGGCGCTGCGGCCCTGGGCGGACCTGCCGGGCGTCCCCCTGACCCATGTCGCGGTGGTGCTGTGGCTGGTTTCCGGGGCCCTCCTCCTCGGCCGGGCGCATCCGGCGCGCGCCGCGCTCGGCGCGCTGCGCCGCGCCGGCCGGCCGGCGCTCGCCATGCTGCTCTATGTCGTGCTGGCACGGCTGCTCGCCGGCAGCGGCGCCGCGGCTGCGCTCGCCGAGGCGGCGGCAGCGGCGCTCGGCCCGCTCGCCCCCTATGCCGTGCCGCCGCTCGGCCTGCTCTCCGGCCTCGTCACCGGCAGCAACGTCGGCTCCAATGCGGCGCTGATGACAGTGCAGGCGGGGCTCGGCCGCGCTGCCGGGCTGCCGGAGTGGCTCGCCCCCGGCCTGCACAATTTCGCCGGCGCCGCCGGCGCGGGCATGAGCTTCGCCGTCACCGCGCTGATCTGCGGCCTGCTCGCCGACGGCACGCGGCCGGTGCAGCTGTGGCGCCTGCTCGCCCCTTCGCTGCTCGCGGTGGTCGCGATCGGCTGGGCCTGGCTGTGGTTGCTGGCCTGACGGCGCCGCGCCAGGGCCGTTCCCGCCCGGCTGCGCGCGCGGCAACGGCGCCGGCCTGTTGCGTGTCGAGCGGATTCACGCTCCGGCCTGTTTACAGCCGTCGGCGATCCGCTCTAGAGCCGTTCCCGTCCGGCCGGGCCGCGCCTCCGGTTCGGTCCCTCGCGTGCCGCGCGGACTCGCGCTTCCGGCCGCCTTCGGCCGTCCGCGGTCCGCCCCGGCCGGGTCGCCCTTGTCAGGAAGAGACGTCCGTCATGGCCCCGCGTTTCCGTCGCCGCAGCGTCCTCGCCGCCCTGCCGCCCCTGCTCGCCGCCCCCGCCGTCGTGCGCGCCGCCGTCGCCTTCCCCGTCCGGCCGCTGCGTCTGATCGTCCCCTACCCGCCGGGCGGCGTCACCGACATCATGGGCCGCCTGGTCGCCGAGCCGATGGGCAGGCATCTCGGCCAGCCGGTGGTGGTCGAGAACCGCCCCGGTGCCGGCGGCAACATCGGCGCCATCGCCGCCGCGCAGGCCGAGCCGGACGGCCACACCCTGTTCCTCGGCACCATGGCGACGCACGGCGTCAACCCGGTGATCTACCCCGACGCGCGGCTCGATCCGGTGCGCGACTTCGTCGGCGTCGGCACGATCTCCGACATGCCGAACGTGCTGGTCTGCAATCCCCGCCGCTTCGACGCCGCCTCGGTCGCCCAGGTGATCGAGCGCGCGAAGCGCAGGCCCGGCGAGCTGCTCTTCGGCTCGGTCGGCAACGGCTCCTCCTCCCATCTCTCGCAGGCGATGTTCGCGCGCATGGCGGGGATCGCGTTCACCCACGTCCCCTACCGCGGCTCCTCCCCCGCGGTGACGGCGATGCTCGCGGGCGACCTCGACCTGCTGTTCGACGCCTCCGCCACCTCCACCGCGCATGTCCGCGCGGGGGCCGTGCGCGCCCTCGCCGTCACCACCCGCCGCCGCCTCTCCTCGCTGCCCGAGGTGCCGACCATGGAGGAGGCGGGGGTGCCGGGCTATCATCTCAGCGTCTGGACCGGCATCTTCACCCAGTCCCGCGTGCCGCCCGCCGTGCTCGAGAAGCTGCAGGCCGCCTTCAACGCCTCGATGGATGCGGCGATGCTGCAGCGGCTGCGCGACAACCACACCGAGCCGCTGCTCGTCCCCACCGCCGACCTCCAGCGCTGGCTGCGCGAGGATCAGGCGCACTGGATGCGCATCGCGCGCGAGGTGGGCTTGCGCGCCGACTGATGACCCCGGAGGCGCTCCGGCACCTCCGGCGCGACCCGGTGCTGCGGCCGGTGATCCGCGCCGTCGGCCCGTGCACGCTCAAGCCGGTGCGGCGCGAGCCCTACGAGGCGCTGGTGCGCGCCATCGCCCACCAGCAGGTGCACGGCCGCGCGGCGGAGGCGATCCTCGGCCGCTTCCTCGCCCTCTACCCCGGCGTCCCCTTCCCGACGCCCGGAATGGTGCTGGCGACCTCCGCCGAGACGCTCCGCGCCTGCGGCTTCTCCGCGAGCAAGGTCGCCGCGATCCGCGACATCGCCGAGAAGGCCGCCGCCGGCGTCGTCCCGACGCGCCGCAGCGCCGCCCGCCTCTCCGACGCGGCGCTGATCGAGCGCCTCGTCGCCATCCGCGGCGTCGGACGTTGGACGGTGGAGATGCTGCTGATCTTCACCCTCGGCCGGCCGGACGTGCTGCCGGTGGACGATTTCGGCGTGCGCGAGGGCTGGCGCGTCGCCGCCGGCCTCGCGGCGCAGCCCAGACCGCGCGTCCTCGCCGCGATCGGCGAGGCCTGGGCGCCCTTCCGCACCACCGCCGCCTGGTATCTCTGGCGCGCCGCCGAGGCGGCGCGGCGCGGCCAAGTCCCGTCTCGCTAGGAGCGTGTCCACCCGCCCGTGCGCGCGGCGACGGGCGCTGTGCCCCCGTTCCCGGCCCCCTCCGCGATTCCCGCTAGGGCTTCAGGAAGCGGTAGCGGAACCGCTCGGTTCCGTCGGCCTCGATGCGCCCGGCGGTGGGCGCGGGGAAATGGATCGGCAGCACGATCGTGGCGGTGCCCGCCGTTGCGCTCAGGAAGCGGCGCCGCGACTGCGCCGCCAGCGCCGGGTCCCAGTCGAACACGGTGGACCAGTCCGGCTCGCGGCACTGCAGCGCGTGGTGCATCAGGTCGCCGGTGACGACCGCGTGCTGCCCGCGCGAGCGGATGTTGACGCAGCAATGGCAGGGCGAGTGGCCCGGCGTCGGTGTCAGCGTCACCGTGTCGTCGAGGGCGAAGTCGTCGTCCACCAGCAATGCCTGGCCGGCCTCGACCACGGGCAGGCAGTTCATCCGCCACACCTCGCCGGGCGGGTTCTCGCCGCGCGCGGTGGCGGCCTCCCAGAAGGCGTATTCGCGCTTGTGGAAGACGTACTTCGCCTTCGGGAAGGTCGGCACCCAGCGGCCGTTCACGAGGCGCGTGTTCCAGCCGCAATGGTCGATGTGCAGGTGGGTGCAGAAGACGTAGTCGATGTCCTCGAAGCGCAGGCCCTGCGCGGCGAAGCCGTCGAGCCAGGGCCGCTTCGGGAAGTCGAACGGCGGGGCGTAGCCCTTGTCCTCGCCGGTGCAGGTGTCGACCAGGATGGTGTGGCGCGGGGTGCGGACGACGAAGGTCTGGTAGGTGATGACCATGCGGCCGGAGGCGGGGTCGAAGACGAAGGGGTCCATCTCGGCCAGGTGGCGGCGGCCGATCTCCGGGTCGTAGGCCGGGAACATCGCCTCCGGCGTGCGCCAGGGGCCGTCGCGCTCGACGATGCTGGTGATGGTGACGTCGCCGATGGTGATGCCGGTGCGCATGGCCGCTCCTTCCGCTCGCCGCCATGATGCCGCGACCGCGCGGGCGCGTCATCCGCATCGGCGGAAGCGCGGATGGGCTGGCTGCCGGGCGGCGCAGCTCCGGCGTCCGCGGGGCGGGGAACGTCGGCGGGAAAAGGGCGGCCGGCGACGCCGCGGCTGGCGCCCCTGCCGCCGCGCGGGCCGCCTAGCCCGGGCCGGGCAGGGGCGGCGTGCGGGAGGGGGATCGTCCCCGCCGGACCCCGCCGGCCGCACCGCGCGAAGCCGGGAACACGCTCCTGCCACACCAGAACCGGGCCCGGCCGGCGGAGGGCAAGACCGCCGCCGGCGGCGGGATGCGGCACGTGCGAAAGCGCCTCCGCGCGCCGCGGCCGCCGCCCCGGGGAGGGGGCGCGGAAGGCGGCCAGCCGCCTTGCCGCGGTCAGCCGCCCGCGGTGGCGCCACTCGCCGCCAGGCGATGGGCGACCGGGCCCAGCGCCTCGATCCGGTCGGCGCGGATCTGCGGGAGCGGCCGCGCCTCCGCGCCCACCTCGCACATCCGGTCGAGCAGCGAGATCGCCGTCGTCCAGTACCAATCCGCCTCGCGGGGGTCGGAGGCGTCGCGCGCGCAGAGCGCGAGCAGCCGACCAGCCGCGGCCGCGAGCTGGACCTCCTGGCCTGGGCGCAGGCCGCGCTCGGACTGCTCGACCAGGCGGTCGATGCGCCGACGGATCTCGCCGCGCCGCATGCGGTGCCAGACCTGGTCGAGGAGACGGAGAGGATGGCGCGCCTCGATCGGTGCCGGCCCATAGCGCCGCCGGGCGCGCGGCAGGATCTGCCCGGCCAGGCCCGCGCGCAGCAGATCGGCACGCTCGGCGTCGCGGCCGTCGTTGGTGCCGATGATGCGCGGCGCGAAGGGCTTCAGGCGCTGGCGCATCGCGTCCGGCATCTCGTCGTTGACCGGGATGGCGAAGGCCCGGATCAGCGGCGAGGCGGTTCGCGGCTGATCGGTGTGGCCCTCGCCTGCGAGGCAGGCGACGAGCGCCATGATGCACATCTGTTCGCGGCCCGGGACGCCAAGACCGCTGACGAGCTCGACGCGATCCAGGGCGCGCTGCAAGCGAAGCAGGGCGATCTCCATCGGTTGGTCCTCCGCTCCCCTCCCCCCCGACGCGGTCGGGGGTCCAGGAGCAAACGCGCAGCCCCGCGCATGGCTGCACCGGGAGGGTGGGGGAGAGGGAGGAACCCCCTGGGCCGCCGGTCGCGAGGACGCGCCACAGCGCCCCGCATGCGGTGCCGTTTCACCGGGATGTGACCTGGGCGCCATGCGGATTCGGCCCGGCGCCGCGGACAACGTGCCGCGCTTTCGCCGCCGGCTGTCGCTGCCGCCCCCGCCCCTGGCCGCCTGGACCGGTGCGAGCCGAGTGCGCTCGGCCGTGCGCGCGGCGACAGCTCCGGCGCGGTGGCCGACGGGCGGATCTGCGCCTGCCGCTGTTTCCAGCCGCCCGCGATCCGCTCTAACGAGAGGGAGGCTCCGGCCGGGCCCGCCTGGCGGAATGGCAGACGCAGCGGACTTAAAATCCGCAGCCCTCGGGGCGTGGGGGTTCGAGTCCCCCGGCGGGCACTCCTGTCTTCCCGCGGGTAGCGCCGGCATCGGGGGAATGTCCGCATCGCAGGCGCGATAGGCCGGCTTTGCACTCCCAACGATCCCGCCGGGAGAGGCGGGCCGGGGCGCAGGGTGGCGATGCGATGCCCGATCGGGCCGCCCTGCGCCGCCATGCAACGCCGCCCCCGCACCAGCGGAGCGTGCCCGCTGCGCTCAACACGGCGGCGCGGATCGGGTTGGCGCCGCGCCCGGCATTCTCGTGGCTACGTCGGCCTTCCCGGTGCGCCTGCGAGCCGATTGCCACCGGTGGGCGATGCCTGCGACGGCGCCGCGAGGGCGGCTTCTCTCGATCGGCGCCCGGCGCTGCGGCGGGCGACCAAGCCCGGGACGGCCCCGCCATCGGCGTCGCCGATCGGCAAACGCGTCCCTGCCCGACCCGGCCCGTCGGGGTGCTGAAGCGGCGCGCGCGATCGCTGGCCCTCCCTGCGCCGCGCCCGGTGGTCTTCGGCGAGCGGCAGGCCGCCGGGATCCCTCCGCCGGTGCGGCGCATGGGGGAGCGTGGCGGCCCCGTGATCGCTGCCGCCGCCTCAGGCGCCCTGGCGGCCGAGCGCGGCGAGGGGCTGCCGACGGCCGCCTGGGGCCAGTGTCACCAGCAGCAGGCCGAGGGCCAGCAGCAGCGCGATCCAGACGCCGAGCTGCGCCCCCATCTTCCCCGCCACCGCCTCGAGCGCGACGATCGCAAGGGTGGCGAGCGAATTGAAGGCCATGTGCAGCGCGGTGGCGAGGAGCAGGGCGGCCGCCCGGCCTGTGTCGTGGCCACGGCGCCGCCCAGCGCGGTGTGCGTCAGCAGCGAGGTCACGGCCCCGGCCAGCTGGAGAGGAACGGTCCCTTCGGGGGCGGTCCGTGCTGCTGCGGCTCCGCCGGGGCGAGCTTGAGCATGGCCTCGAGCACTCCGAAGGTCAGGCCCAGCGCCCAATAGGACCGCCAGCCCTGGTGCCAGTGCCGCACAGTGAGGCGGAAGGCGGCGTATTTGCAGGCTTCCTCGATTGCCGGTCCGGCGGCGCAGATCAGCACCAGGAAGGCGATCGTCGGCGGCAGGAGCACGGGCAGGGCGGGCAGCGCCACGAGATTGATCAGGGTGAGCGCCAGGACGGCCGCCAGCGCGCCGGCGACCGCACCCCGCCCCCATAGGGGCCTCGGCCCGGCGGCCGACGCCTGGGAAGAAGGCTCCTCGCCGGGATGCGCGCCGGAATGCATGGGGCGACCCTCGCCGCGGAACGCCTGCAAGGGCAAGGGCTCGGTGCGCCCAGGCCGCGGGGTGCGGCATGTCGAGCGCGCGCGGGACGCCGTTGCACGGCCACAGTGCGCACGGGCCGCCGACCCTGCCGAGGCGCTTGCGGCCTGCAGCGGGGGCGAAGGGTCGGCGCGTGCCGGCTTGCCGGGCGGGTCAGGCGGCGGCGCGGAACGCGCCGGGCCGCGCGGCCGGGCCCGACCCGGCGTCGGCCGCGCGGGCGATCGTCCGGCGGTAGCGCCCGTAGCGCCATTGCAGCAGGCGCCAGGCGCCGCGCGCGGCGACCTGCGAGAGGCGGCCGCGCGGCGGCAGGCCGACCGCCTTGAAGATCATGCCCATGCCGCGCTCGACATGGTGGTAGCGGTAGTAGCCCATCGCGCGCGCCATGTAGGAGGCGATGCAGCGGTCGTGGTCGTAGCCGACGCTCTCCGGCTCGTTGCCGCAGTGGTAGGCGTAGGCGAGCTCGTCGTCCTCCGATTCGCCGATGCGGCCGGCGGCGACGCGCAGGCGCTCGAGGAAGGAGAGGTTCTCGCGCGCGAGGTACCGCTTCATGTGGTCGTAGAAGAGCTTGAAGTGGCGGTACTCGTCCGCCGCGATCAGCCGGCAGATCTCCTTGAGCACCGGCTCCTCCGTCGCCTCGCCGAGGGCGGTGTAGTAGGAGGAGGTGCCGGTCTCGACCATGCAGCGCGCGATCAGCTCGCCGGTGCGGCTGCCGCGGATCGAGGCGTCGGCGTGGATGTCGATCCGGAAGCCCTCGCGGTAGCGCCGGAAGGCGGCATCGAAATCCCAGGACGGATCGGCGAGCATGGCCCAGCGGCCGAGCGCGTCGCCGTGCTGGATCTCCTCGGTCGCCCAGTAGTCCGCGGCCTGGCGGAAATCCGGGTCGTCGCGGAACACGCCGTTGAGGTAGAGCGCGTAGTCGCCGCCGTTCTTCTCGACCATGGCGGCGGCCTTCACCAGCGGGACGATCTCCGGATCGACCCGGGAGGGGTCGAACCGGTCCCAGGCGACCTGCTCGATGCGCCAGTGCTTCATGACCGAGCCTGCCTTCGCTGCCGTGGCGGTCCAGCGCGCGGGCGCGCCGAGAAGGAAACCGCCGCCCGCAGCAGTGCCAATGTTCTGCGGGCGGCGGCGCGTTTCAAGCCGTTCGGGCCGGCGACCCGCCGGCGTGGCGTCCGCGCCACGCCCGCCGCTGCGCGGGCGCGGCGAGGATTGGCGTCAGGCGGCCTCGGCGGCCTCCCGCATGGCGCGGGCGGAGAGGAGGCGCGCCATCGCCGCGTCGCGCCGCTCCGGCGCGGCATCGGCGGGCAGCGCGGCGAGCGCCGCCTCGGCCTCGCGCAGCCGCTCCTCGGCGGCGGAGCGCGAGAGGGTGGCGACCGGCGTCGCCTCGTCGGCGAGCACCGTGCAGCGCGCCGGCGTCACCTCGGCAAAGCCGCCGGCGACGAAGAGGCGCTCCGTCTCCTGCCCGTTCTCGCGCACGCGGATCACGCCGCCGCGCAGCGCAACGATCATCGGCGCGTGGCCGGCCAGCACGCCCATCTCGCCCTCGGCCGAGGGGATCACCGCCATCTCGACGTCGCGGCTGAGCAGCAGCCGCGCCGGGGAGACGAGCTCGAAGCGGAAGGTGCCCCCGGCCATCTCACGCGGCCGCCTTCAGCGTCTCGCCCTTCTTCACCGCCTCCTCGATGGTGCCGACCATGTAGAAGGCGGCCTCCGGAAGGTGGTCGTACTCGCCGGCCACGATGCCCGCGAAGGAGCGGATCGTGTCCTCGAGCTTGACGAACACGCCCGGCGTGCCGGTGAAGACCTCGGCGACGTGGAAGGGCTGGGAGAGGAAGCGCTGGATCTTGCGCGCGCGCGCCACGATCAGCTTGTCCTCCTCCGACAGCTCGTCCATGCCGAGGATGGCGATGATGTCCTGCAGCGACTTGTAGGTCTGCAGGATGCGCTGCACCTCGCGCGCCACCCGGTAGTGCTCCTCGCCGACGATCCGCGGGTCGAGGGCGCGGGAGGTGGAGTCGAGCGGGTCCACCGCCGGGTAGATGCCGAGCTCGGCGATCTGGCGCGAGAGCACCGTGGTGGCGTCGAGGTGGGCGAAGGAGGTGGCCGGCGCCGGGTCGGTCAGGTCGTCGGCCGGCACGTAGATCGCCTGCACCGAGGTGATCGAGCCCTTCTTCGTGGAGGTGATCCGCTCCTGCAGCGCGCCCATGTCGGTCGCCAGCGTCGGCTGGTAGCCGACCGCCGAGGGGATGCGGCCGAGGAGCGCGGAGACCTCGGCGCCCGCCTGGGTGAAACGGAAGATGTTGTCCACGAAGAACAGCACGTCCTGGCCCTGCTCGTCGCGGAAGTACTCCGCGAGCGAGAGGCCGGTGAGGCCGACGCGGGCGCGCGCGCCCGGCGGCTCGTTCATCTGGCCGTAGACGAGCGCCACCTTGGATCCTTCGGTCGAGCCGTCCGGGTTCAGCTTGATGACGCCGGCGTCGATCATCTCGTGGTAGAGGTCGTTGCCCTCGCGCGTGCGCTCGCCCACGCCCGCGAAGACCGAGACGCCGCCGTGCGCCTTGGCGATGTTGTTGATCAGCTCCTGGATCAGCACCGTCTTGCCGACGCCGGCGCCGCCGAACAGGCCGATCTTGCCGCCCTTGAGGTAGGGGGCGAGCAGGTCCACGACCTTGATGCCGGTCACCAGGATCTCGGCCGAGGTGGCCTGCTCCTCGAAGGGCGGGGCCTCGCGGTGGATGGTGTAGCGCTTCTTCGCGTTCACCGGGCCGCGCTCGTCGATCGGCTCGCCGATGACGTTGAGGATGCGGCCGAGCGTCTCGGGGCCGACCGGCACGGTGATGCCGGCGCCGGTGTCCACCACCTCCTGGCCGCGCACCAGGCCGTCGGTGGTGTCCATGGCGATGCAGCGCACCGTGCGCTCGCCGAGGTGCTGCGCGACCTCGAGGACGAGGGTGCGGTTGTCCACCTTGGTGTGCAGCGCGTTCAGGATGGCGGGCAGCTCTCCGGGGAACTGCACGTCCACGACCGCGCCGAGGACCTGGGTGATCTTGCCGACGTTGTTCTTCATGGCGCGTGTTCCTTCAGACCGCCTCGGCCCCAGAGATGATCTCGATCAGCTCCTTGGTGATGTTGGCCTGGCGCGTGCGGTTGTAGTTCAGGGTCAGCCGGTCGATCATCTCGCCGGCGTTGCGCGTGGCGTTGTCCATCGCCGTCATCTGGCTGCCGTAGAAGCCGGCCGCGGATTCGAGCAGCGCGCGATAGACCTGGACGGCGAGGTTGCGCGGCAGGAGCTGGTTGAGGATCTCCGCCTCGGTCGGCTCGTACTCGTAGAGCGCCTGCGGCCCGCCGTCCGCCCCGGGCGCGCCGGTGCGGGGGGCCTGCTCCTCCTCCACCGCCGCCGGGATCAGCCGCTGCTCGGTCGGCACCTGGCTGACGACGCTGCGGAAGCGGTTGTAGATCAGCGAGCAGGCGTCGAAGGCCTCCTCCTCCAGCATCGCGGCGATGCGCCCGGCGATCTCCTCGGCGTCGCTGAAGGCGACCGTCTTCTTGCCGAGCATCGTGATCTCGCCGACGAAGCGGTTGGCGAACTCGCGCTTGAGGTAGGTCGCGCCCTTGCGCCCGACGGTGAGCAGCTTGACCTGCTTGCCCTCCGCCTCGAGCGCGCGGATGCGCGCGCGGGCGAAGCGGCCGACATTGCTGTTGAACGGCCCGGCGAGGCCGCGATCGGCGGTGACGACGACGAGAAGGTGCACCCGGTCGCGCCGCGTCCCGACGAGCAGGCGCGGCGCGCTCGGGCTGCTCGCCACCGCGGCGCCGAGGGAGGCGAGCATGCGCTGCATCCGTTCGGCATAGGGGCGCGCGGCCTCGGCCTGCGCCTGGGCGCGGCGCAGCTTCGCCGCCGCGACCATCTTCATGGCCTGCGTGATCTTGCGCGTCGACTTCACCGAGTTGATGCGCGAACGCAGGTCCTTCAGGCTGGGCATCGGTCGGCTTCCCGGCCCTGCCGCTCAGGCCACGAAGGACTTGGCGAAGTCGTCGAGGAAGGAGACGAGCTTCGCCTCGGTGTCCTTCGAGATCTCCTTTTCGGTGCGGATCGCCTCCAGGATGCCGGGGGCGCGCGACTTCATCTCGGAGATCATGCGCCGCTCGAACTCGCCGACCTTCGTGGTCTCGATCCGGTCGAGGTAGCCGCGGGTGCCGGCGAAGATCGCCACCACCTGCTCCTCCACCGGCACCGGCCGGTACTGCGGCTGCTTGAGCAGCTCGGTGAGCCGGGCGCCGCGCGCGAGCAGCGCCTGGGTCGAGGCGTCGAGGTCGGAGGCGAACTGCGCGAAGGCCGCCATCTCGCGGTACTGCGCGAGCTCGAGCTTGATGCGCCCGGCGACCTGCTTCATCGCCTTGATCTGCGCCGCCGAGCCGACGCGGCTGACCGAGATGCCGACGTTCACCGCCGGGCGGATGCCCTTGTAGAACAGCTCCGTCTCCAGGAAGATCTGCCCGTCGGTGATCGAGATCACGTTGGTCGGGATGTAGGCCGAGACGTCGCCCGCCTGGGTCTCGATCACCGGCAGCGCGGTGAGCGAGCCGGCGCCGTGGTCGTCGTTCATCTTCGCCGCGCGCTCGAGCAGGCGCGAATGGAGGTAGAACACGTCGCCGGGATAGGCCTCGCGCCCGGGGGGGCGGCGCAGCAGCAGCGACATCTGGCGGTAGGCGACGGCCTGCTTCGAGAGGTCGTCGTAGAAGATCACCGCGTGCATGCCGTTGTCGCGGAAGAACTCGCCCATGGCGCAGCCGGAGTAGGGGGCGAGGAACTGCATCGGCGCCGGGTCGGAGGCGGTGGCGGCAACGACGATGGAGTACTCCATCGCGCCGTTCTCCTCGAGCGTCTTGACGAGCTGCGCCACCGTCGAGCGCTTCTGCCCGACCGCGACGTAGATGCAGTAGAGCTTCTGCTTCTCGTCGCCCGAGGCGTTGACGCCCTTCTGGTTGATGATCGTGTCCACGATCACCGCGGTCTTGCCGGTCTGGCGGTCGCCGATGATCAGCTCGCGCTGGCCGCGGCCGATCGGGATCAGGGCATCAATGGCCTTGATCCCGGTCTGCACCGGCTCGTGCACCGAGCGGCGGGGGATTATGCCCGGCGCCTTCACCTCGACGCGGCGGCGTTCGGTCGCCTGGATCGGGCCCTTGCCGTCGATCGGGTTGCCGAGCGCGTCCACGACGCGCCCGAGCAGGCCCTTGCCGACGGGGACGTCCACGATCGAGCCGGTGCGCTGCACCGTGTCGCCCTCGCGGATCGCCTTGTCGTCGCCGAAGATGACGACGCCGACGTTGTCCACCTCGAGGTTGAGCGCCATGCCGCGCAGCCCGGCGGCAGGGAACTCCACCATCTCGCCGGCCATCACGTTCTGCAGGCCGTAGCAGCGCGCGATGCCGTCGCCCACGGTGAGCACGGTGCCGACCTCGGCGACGTTCGCCTCGGTGTCGAAGCCCGCGATCTGCTGCTTCAGGATCTCCGAGATCTCGGCGGGACGGATCTCCATCTCAGGCGGCCCCCTTCATCGCGTACTGCAGGCGCTGCAGCTTTGACTTGATCGAGTTGTCGTAGAGGCGGGAGCCGATCCTGACGATCAGCCCGCCCAGGATGCCCGGATCCACGTGCTCCACCAGCTTCACGCCGGCGAAGCCCGCCTCGGTCAGCCGCGCGGCGATCTGGGCGCGCTGGGTGTCCGTGAGCGGGTGGGCGGAGGTCACCTCCGCGGTCTGCTGGCCGCGCCGCTCCGCGAGCAGCGCGCCGAAGGCCTGCGCCACCTGCGGCAGCGCGGCGAGGCGGCGGTTGGTGATCAGCACCCCGACCAGGTTCCGCACCTCGGTGCCGATCCCGGCGCGCTCCAGGACCGCGAAGGCGCCCCTGCGCTGCGCCGCGGCGTCGAGGCGCGGGTCGGCGACGAAGGCGCGGAAGGCGGCGTCGTCGCGCCAGAGGGCGAACAGCCGCTCGAGGTCGGCGGCAATGCGGTCGGCGATCCCGGGCTCCGCCGGCCGCCTCTCGTCGGCGAGCGCAAGCAGCGCCAGCGCATAGCGCGCGGCGAGGCCGGTCGGGTTGGGCGGGTGGGGCGAGGCGGAAGCGATGCTCTCTGCGGCGGAGGCCACGGGTGTTCCCGGTCCTGTTCGTTTCGGCGGCGCTCGGGGGAGACAACGGGCCGCGCGAGGGCTGCGCGCGAGGGTCCCCCGGACGGCGGCGCGCCCTTACCATAGCGTTAGGTGCATCGCAACCGACCTTCCCCCGCCGCGCCTGCCCCTCCGGGCGCGGAGCGGGAGGCCGCCCAGGAGGCCGTCGGGCGCCGCGCTTCGCGGAGCGCCGAAGCGCGGCCTTCCGCCGCCCGCTAGGCTACCCGGGCGCAGGCGGACAGGCGGAGGCGGAG
This sequence comes from Caldovatus aquaticus, assembly GCF_019458025.1. Taxonomy (GTDB): domain Bacteria; phylum Pseudomonadota; class Alphaproteobacteria; order Acetobacterales; family Acetobacteraceae; genus Caldovatus; species Caldovatus aquaticus. The sequence goes on from NZ_JAHZUY010000006.1 coordinate 129,214, forward strand.
AGCGTCGTGCGCGTCTTCTTCGGCTGGAAGGTGGTCGCGGCGGCCTTCGTCCTCGCCGTCTTCGGCTGGGGCATCGGCTCTTGCGGCCCTGCGGTCTTCCTGCACGCGCTGCGTACGGAGCGGGGCTGGCCCGTGGCGGTCGTTTCGGCCGCGATCGCCTGGCACTTCGTTTCCGGCACGGCGGTGATCGCCCGGCTGCCCGCCGCCCATCCCCGCTTCGGCGTGGCGGCGGTGACGCGGGCGGGGGCGATGGCCCGCGCGCGCGGCCTGCTCGGCTGGGCCCTCGCCGCGGAGCCATGGCGGCTCTTCCTCGCCGCGCCGGTGACGGGGGCCGGATGGGCGGCGACCGGCGGGGTCGCGGTGAATGCCGTGGTTGCGCCCTGGTTCGAGCGGCGCCGCCCGGCGGCGCTTGCGCTTGCCTACAACGGGGCGAGCGCGGGCGGCGCGCTGTTCACTCCGCTCTGGGCGGCGCTGATCGCGGGGCACGCTTCCTGGCCGCGGTCGCCGTGGTGGATGCGCTGGCGGCGCTGGTGCTCCGGGCCGCTCGCCGGCCGGTTCTTCCGGCCGCAGCCCGCCGCACTCGGCCTGCATCCGGACGGGGAGAGGCGCCGCCCCTTCCGCGTGCCGCGCGCGCGCCGCCGCGGGGCGGCGCGCCGGTTCGCGATGTGCGCTTCATCACGCTGGGCCTGGCCTTCGCCGTCGCGCTCTTCGCCCAGCTCGGGCTGGTGACGCAGCTCTTCTCGCTGCTGGTTCCGGCGCTGGGCGAGGCCGGCGCCGGTGGCGCGGTCAGCCTGCTGACGGTGTGCGGCGTGCTGGGGCGGACGGCGCTCGGCGCGTTGCTGCGTCCGGGAGCGGCGCGGGTGGCCTCGGCGCTGAGCCTCGCGGTGCAGATCGGCGGCATGGCGGCGCTGCTCGCCGCTCTGCCGGCCGGTTCGGTGCCGCTGCTGCTGGGCTGCGCGTTGTTCGGGCTCGGGCTCGGCAACCTCGTGTCGCTGCCGCCGGTGATCGTCCAGGCGGAATTCCCGCCGGCCCTGGTCGCGCGCACGGTGGCGCTGGTGGCGGCGGCGAACCAGGCCTTCTACGCCTTCGCCTCGGCCGCCTTCGGCGCCCTGCGCGAGGCGCTGGGGGACGGCGCGGTGCCTGCAGCGGCGGCGTGCCAAGCGGTGGCGGCGCTCGTGGTCCTGGCGGGGCGGCGGACGGGGAGAGGGAGGCGGTGAGGGCCGCCGGGGGGCGCGGGCGCAGACATCAGGCGGCCCACCGCGAAGATGCCCCAGGCTCAGGCCGCGCGATTCGGCTCAGTCCCGTTCCCCTTGCGGCAGGGCATCGCGGATGCGCGCGATCAGCTGATCGGGGCCGAAGCCGCGATCGGCGAGGTCGGAGGGGAGCAACGTGATCGCCTCCGGCAGGCGGCGCGGCAGGCGGCGCATGTCAAGTGAGCGGACGACGGCGAGCGCGTCGGCGTACAGGTCCTCGATGTCGAGGTGCCGGGCCATGCCGGGCTGGTACTTGCGCCGGGCCTAGCCGAGGAAGCTTGCCGCCTCGTTGCGCCACTTTCGCGCCGCCACATGCTCCGGCCAGGCTACGCCTTCAGCGCGGGCTCGATGGCAAGGGCGAGGAGCGAGCGCACCGCTTCGAGCTGGCTCTTGCCCACGTCCTCCACCTCCTCGATCACCTGCTCCCAGTCCACGTCGTTGACCCGCTCGCCGGCGGCGACGCGGCGCAGCCGGTCGGCCTGGGCGCGGGACCAGGCGAGGATGTCGCGGTGGTAGAGGTCGTCGGGCATGGGGCGGCGATGCTCCGACGCGGAAGCTAGGCGGCGTCGCGGTTGGGCGCCACCGGGAAGGGGCGTCAGCGGATCGGCTGAGGTGGCCCCTCGGTGGGGTTCCAGGTGAAGCGCGTGACCTCGGGCGCCTCCATGAACGCGTCCGAGATATCGGCACCGGTATCCATCGAAAGCAGGGCCCAGGCCGGGTCGAGCAGTAGCCGCTTCGCCGCGTCGAGGTGCTTCAGGTCGAGGAGCGGAACCACGTAGAACCACTCGGCCTCAACCGGTGGCTCCTTGAGCCATTCCTTTTCCTCTTCAGGATCGCCGATCCATACAAACGCCCGTTCGGCAATCAGCGCGATCTCGGCGCGGCTCGGCGGCCACTTCCAGTTGCCATTCGTGTGGAAGTCCCAGCCCATGCCCCTTCCAGGCAGGCCCCAGGCCACGACCGCGCAAGGATAACCGAGGCTTTCCGCCAAGCCTTCCGGACGTCCGAAATCGAGCAGGATCGAAAGCTTCCCGACACGCCGCCTCGACCCCCTTCCGGCCCGGTTCTCGTATGCTGGGAACGTGATCCAGGTGCTATCGCAAACGTATTCGCCGCTGTCGTACGTTCCGTCCCACTCGCTCTCGCCGAAGGCAACCCGTCGGTCACCCGGCTTCCCGCCCAGCTCCTTCTCCAACGCTTCGAACAACGCGTTCGTCTCAACGCCGACTTCGCGGACGATCCGCACGGCTTCGAGCAGCACGGATTCCTCGCTGGACATGAACATCCCCCTCTCATCCCTGCCAGAAGATCGGCGCCCTGAACCGGGGACCCTTGCGCGGCCGGCGGAAATGCCGGCGTTGATCGAAGAACAGATAGCCCTTGCAGATCGTCGCCAGCCGCCGACGCCACAGGACACTGAAGCCGTCGAATGGCACGTGCCCGACCCGGCGCAGCGCCGTGGCTACGTGCCGGCACCAACGCTCCGCCGGAGTCTGCCCGGCTGCTGCGTGCCGTGCGGCGCGCGCGGCCAGCTCCGACCACAGCAGCACCGAACGTCGCTCCGCCCATCCGGCAAGATCGGGGTCGCCGGCGCGGGTCTCGTCGTCCTTGTCCAGCGCCCGCTTCTGCCGTAGGTAATGGTCGGCGAGGATGACGTGCATCGTCTCCCACCCCGGACCGACGCGGCGGAAGTTCCGCCACTGCTCCGCCGCCTGGCCGGAGCGCAGTGCACCGCCGCCGTGCTTCACCTCGAGGATCAGCCGGAAGCGCGCGCCGTTCCTGCGGCCGTCGGCGATTAGGTCAGGAATGTTCCCCGCCTCTTCGTCGCGCGGCCAGAGCAGAAGGCGCTCCAGCTCGATCGCTGCATCCGCCTCGCGCTCAGGCAGAAGGAGCGCAAGGCAGCGTCCCGCCTCCTCGGGCGGCATGTAATCGAGCGGTTCGAACAGCAGGCCCGTCAGGACATCATCATGCAGCTTGTTGGGCTTGCCGATGCGATGGACTCGCCGTGCCAGCGTCTGTGCCATTGGCAAATCGTAACGGGGGGTGGAAAATCAAGCGCCACCTAGGCTCGGGGCTCGATGCCCGAGCCAGAAGGTGACGGTGGCGGCCGGCGTGATGGCTGCGAAGAAGGTGTGCGCGCAGCGGTCGTGACGCCTGGCGATGCGGTGCCAGTCTTTCGGCCGGCCGAACATGATCTCGATACGGTGGCGCTGGCGGTAGAGCGCGGGGTCGTGCGGGATGGGCCGCTTGCGCGAGCGCGTCGAAGGGATGCAGGGCGTGATGCCGCGGTTTTGCAAGGCGGCGCGGAAGCGGGCGCCGTCGTAGCCGCGGTCGGCGATCGGCTCGCGGGCTGGCGGCAG
>NZ_JAHZUY010000072.1 GCF_019458025.1 Caldovatus aquaticus
GGCTCATCCGAACAGCCTCCGCAGCAGGCCGCGCCGCGCCGGCGGCTTCCGGCCGCCCTCGGCGCTGATCGAACCGACCTCGCGCGCCAGGGCGAGGATCGCGTCCCGGAACGGGCCGCGCCGTGCCGCCGCCGGCTCGCCGAGATCCGCGGCGCCGGGGACCAGCCGGGGCAGCCAGGGCACCACCAGGTCCGGCGGCCCGCCGAGCGCCTCCTTCACCTGCGCCAGGGTCAGCCCGCCCGGCTGCCCGGCGCGATTGAGCAGCGTCAGGGCCCGCCGCGCCTGCGCCGGCGCGTTCGGCAGCGCGGCCCAGCGCAGGACCTCCCGCGCCCCGGCCAGCGCCGGGTCGAAGACGAGGACGCGCTGATGCGCGAGGTCGAGCGTCTCGCGCAGCAGCGGGCCGGCGCGGGCCGGCATGTCCACCACGACGAGGTTGAACCGCCGGCGCAGCAGCGCCACCAGCCGCGCCATCGCGCCCGGCACCGCCGCCGGCGCGTCGAGCAGCCGCTCCTCGGCCGCCAGCACCTGCAGCCGCTCCCCGGCCGGCTGGGCGGTGCGCTCGACGAACAGCTCGTCCACCCGCTCGGGATGCTCGAGCGCGGCGCGCAGCCCCGCCGTGGTGCGCGCGCCGAGCAGCAGCGCCGCCGCGCCGCCGAGCAGGTCGCCGTCCAGCAGCACGGTGTGCCGCCGCGCCTCCTCGCCGAAATGCCAGGCGAGATTCGCCGCGACGGTCGTGGCCCCGACGCCGCCCCGCACCCCGGCCACCACGATCACCCGCCCGCCGCGCAGATGCACCTCGCCGCCGCGCAGCGCAACGCCCTGCAGGAACGGCCCGAAGTGCCGCGCCACGATCTCGTGGCTGAGCGGCTTGTAGAGGTATTCGAGCACGCCGAGGCCGCGGGTGAGCTTGCGGTAGAAGCCGGAATCCCGGTCGTCCCCCACCACCAGCACGCGGACGTCGGGCTCGACCACCTCGGCGAGGTCCTCCAGCGCCGAGAGCGGCTGCTCGATGCCCGAGACGTCCACCACCAGCACCTCGGGCGACGGGGCGCGGCTCAGCGCCTTGGTCGCGGCCCGCACGTCGCCGCGGCGCACCTGCGCCCCCTCCCCGGCCAGGCCGAGGAGCGCCTCGCGCAGCACCGCCTCGGTCGCGGCATCGGTGGTGAAGGCGTAGAGCGGCGGACGCTGCGGCAGCGCCGCGCCGGCGGCCGCCGCCGGCGCGTCCGGCATCGCCTCCGCCGCCACCGCCGCGTCCGCCTCATCCCCCTCGATCGCCATCGCCACCTCCTCGCCCCGTCACCGGAAGCGGATCTCCTGCGCCCCCTCGCCCCCCTGGATGATCCGCACCACCGAGCCCGGCGGCCGCGGCAGCGCCGGGTCGCGCACCAGCGCGGCCGAGACGTCGCCGCCCCAGACCGGATGCGGCGGCTGCGGCGGCTCTGGCGCCGCCGGGGGCGGAAACGCGGCCGCGGCCTCCGCCGGCGGCGCGCCGGCCGCCCGCAGCGCCAGCGACAGGCGTCCCATGCCGCTCGCGAGGGCGACGCGGGTCGCCTGCTCGGGCGTCACCTCCAGCGTCACCGTGCGCAGCGTGTCGCGGACCACGTCCGGACCGCCCGGCTGGACTCCCTGCACCAGGTGCCGGTCCACCGCGATCACGCGCGCCCCGGCGAGCACCAGTTCGCCCACGTGCCGCCGGGCCAGGGGCAGCGCCGGATCGGCGAGATGCTGGACCAGGATCACGTCCACCCGGTCGCCGGGCCAGATCAGGCCGGCCGCGCCGGTCACCTGGTCCACGCCGACCGTCACCGCGCGCATCCCCGGCGCCAGCACCGCGGCGAGGAAGCCGCTCTCGCCGGCGCGCAGCAGGCCGGCGGCGCGCAGCGGCTCGCCCGGCAGCAGGCTGCGGCGCACCATGGCCCCGAGCACCTCGGCACGGGCGCCCGGCGTGTCCCGGAAACCGTCCGCCGGCGCCTCCTCGCCCGGCAGCTCGCGCGCGGCGACGTCCTCGGGCTTGAGCAGCGTGCCGGCCGGCACCGGCCGGGCGGCGACGAGCAGCGCCTGGCGCGGCGCCGGGACCGCCTCCGCCGCCGGGTCCGGACGCTCCGCCGGGGCCGGCGGGAAGGCGGCGGTGGCGATCAGCCCGACCCCGACCGCCGCGAGACCGAGCAGGGCCACGAGGATCAGCCTCAGCGCCATGGGCGGACGCCTCCCGCGCCGGAAAAGGCCGCCAGGCGGACCCCGCCGCCGCGGCGCGGGCGAGCCGCCTGCCGCGGCGCCCCGCTCCGGATCGGCGAGGCGGCGCGGCGGGGGATCCGGCCCGGCGCGCGGCATGCGGCGGCCGGCACCCCGTCCGCCGGCGCCCCGGCGCGCGGCATCGCGGCAGGAGCGCCCGCCGACTCCGCCCGGGCGACCGCGCCCCCCGGCCCGGCGGGCGCGCGCGCCGCGGCGGCCGGCAGGACCGCCAGCCCCGCCCACGGCAGAACGGACGTCGGATCGGGGATCGGCATGGCCTGCAACTGTCCGGCCTGCGGGTGAATCAAGCGTAAGTGCCCCGCAACGCTGCGGGCGACGAGCCGCGAAGACCCGTCGCCCGCCGAGCGGCCGCTGCCGGTCTCGCGCCGCGACCGGCGGCCCCCGGCGCCGGTCGCCGCGGCAAGCGCGGTCAGCCGCCGGTCACGAACTTGCTGGAGAGGCTGGTGAAGAAGTTCCCGAGATTGCCGCCGACCGCGGTGAGGCCGGCGATGATCGCCACCGCAATGAAGGCGGCGATCAGGCCGTACTCCATCGCCGCCACGCCGCGCGTGTCGGCCCGCAAGGCCGCAATCCGGGACCAGAGGGAACGGGTCATGCTCCGTCTCCGCGCTCGGCACGCCAGCCGGCCGGCCGGCGCGCACGGGGAACCGGGCATCCTGCCCGCATCATCGGACCGGCCTCGCCGCCCCCCACCGGCCGCAAGCGGGCCGGAGCGTGCGGCAGCCTGTCCCGCAGGCATGGTGGGCGCGCAGGGTTAAGAGGAGGTTTCCGTCTGTCTCGGCCAGGGGCGTTTCCGATCGGCGGGACGCGCGGCGACGGCCCCGGACTGTTGTCTGCCAGGCGGATCCACGCTCCCCGCCGTTCCCAGCCGTTCGCGATCCGCGCCGGCGCGCCCCGGACGGCCGGTCCTGCCGCCGGGGACGCAGCCCGCGCCAAGCCGCAGGCGCCCGCGGCCGGCCGCGGGCGCCGCGAGGGCGCCGGCCCGCCGCACGGGGCCGGTTCGCGCGCGCCCGGCTCCGGCCGGACGCGGCCGGGTCAGCCCCGCCGCGCCTCCCGGATCGCGCGCCAGATCCGCTCCGGCGTGGCCGGCATGTCGATGTGGCGGATGCCGAACTCGGACAGCGCGTCCACCAGCGCGTTCATCACCGCCGGCAGCGACCCGGCGCAGCCCGCCTCGCCGCAGCCCTTGGCGCCGAGCGGGTTGGTCTTCGCCGGCACCGGATGGCTGCCGAAGGCGATCGGCGGCACGTCGTCGGCCCGCGGCAGCGCGTAGTCCATGAAGGAGCCGGTCAGCGGCTGCCCGTCCTCGCTGTACACGGTGCGCTCGAGCAGGGCCTGGCCGATGCCCTGCGCGATCCCGCCATGCGCCTGGCCCGCGACGAGCAGCGGATTGACGATGGTGCCGAAGTCGTTGACCGTGACGTAGCGCACCACCTCGGCGATGCCGGTCTCGGGATCCACCTCCACCTCGGCGACGTGGCAGCCGTTCGGGAAGGCCATCGGCGCCTGGTCGAAGACGTGGCGCACGTCGAGGCTGTCCGGGACGCCCTCAGGCAGCGTGCCCCGCCGCTTCTCCTCGCGCAGCGCCGCGGCGAGCTCCATGATGCCGATGCCGCGGTCGGTGCCGGCGATGGCGAAGCGGCCCGCCGCGAACTCGATGTCGGCGGGCGCCGCCTCCAGCACGTGGGCGGCGGCGAGCCTGCCCTTCTCGATCACCTTGGCCGAGGCCTCGATGATCGCCGCCCCCGAGGCCATCAAGGACTTCGACCCGCCGGTGCCGCCGCCGGCGATCAGCTCGTCGGAATCGCCCTGCACCAGGCGGATCTTCTCGAACGGCACGCCGAGGTGCTGGTGCAGCACCTGGGCGAAGGGCGTCCAGTGGCCCTGGCCGTAGTCCAGCGTGCCGGTGGTGATGGTCACCGTCCCGTCCGGCTCGAAGCGGATGCCGCCCTGCTCCTTCATCGGCGGCGCGGTGCATTCGAGGAAGTTGCCGATCCCCCGGCCGCGCAGCCGGCCGCGCGCGCGGCTCTCCGCCCTGCGCGCCGGGAAGCCGTCCCAGTCGGCGGCGCGCAGCGCCTCCTCGAGGATGGCGGAGAACTCGCCGCTGTCGTACACGCTGCCGGAGGCGGCGGCGTAGGGAAGCTGGTCGGGGCGGATGTGGTTGCGCCGGCGCAGCTCGATCGGATCGCGCCCGGTCTCCCTCGCCGCTGCCTCGATCAGCCGTTCCATGAAGTAGTTGCCCTCGGGCCGGCCGGCGCCGCGATAGGCGGAGACGGGGGTGGTGTTGGTCAGCACGCACCTGGTCGCCACCTCGATCAGCGGGGTGGCGTAGTTGCTCTGCACGTTCTTGACGTAGTTGCCGGTGGCCATCAGCGGCGCCACCGGCGAGAGATAGGCGCCCATGTTGGCGAAGGCCGTGAGCCGCACGGCGAGGAACCTCCCCTCCCCGTCGAGCGCCAGCTCCGCCACCACCTCGTGGTCGCGCCCGTGCTGGTCGGAGAGGAAGGAGCCGGTGCGCTCGTCGGTCCACTTCACCGGGCGGCCGAGCACCTTCGCCGCGTGCAGGACGCAGACATACTCCGGATAGACGTTCGCCTTCATGCCGAAGGAGCCGCCGACATTGCCGGTCAGCACGCGGACCTTCTCCGCCGGCACCTTCAGGATGTCGCCGGCGAGCTGGGCGCGCATGCCGAACACGCCCTGGCTGCCGGCGCGCAGGATCCAGCGCCCCTGCCGCGCGTCGTACTCGCCGATCGCGCTGCGCGGCTCCATCGGCGCCACGACCACGCGGTTGTTGCGGATGGCGAGGCGCGTGACGTGCGCGGCGCGCGCGAAGGCCTCCGCCACCCTGGCGGCGTCGCCGTAGTGGAAGTCGAGGACGACGTTGCCCGGGATGTCGTCGTAGAGCTGCGGCGCCCCCGGCGCGGCGGCGGCCGAGGCCTCGGTCACCGCCGGCAGCGGCTCGATGTCGAGGACCACCGCCTCCGCCGCGTCCTTTGCCGCCGCCTTCGACTCCGCGACCACGAAGGCGACCGGGTCGCCGACGAAGCGCACCTTGTCGGTGGCGAGCGCCGGGCGCTCGGTGCTCTTCAGCGGCGAGCCGTCGCGGTTGCGGAGCGGCATCCCGCAGCGCAGCGGCCCGTAGCCCGCGGCCGCCAGGTCGGCGCCGGTGAACACGGCGAGCACGCCCGGCATGGCGCGCGCGGCGTCGGTGTCGATCCCGCGGATCACGCCGTGCGCGTAGGGGCTGCGCACCACGTAGCCATAGGCCTGCCCGGGCAGCGAGAGGTCGTCGGTGTAGCGCCCCTCGCCGCGCAGCAGGACCGGGTCCTCGTTGCGCGGGACGGGCTGGCCGATGCCGAACCTGAGGCGCGTCGGATCGGGCATGGTCGTATCGGGCATGCTGCTCTGGCCTCGTCGTCTCTCGGGGATGCGCGAGGTTAGGCCAGGGCGGGCAGGCTGGCGACCCCGGGGGCCGGGGCCGCCTCCGGGCGCGGCCTAGCGCTGCGGCTGCGCCCCGGTCTCGGCCAGGATCGCGGCCCAGCGCCGCGCCTCGCGCGCCATCAGCGCCGCGGCCTCGGCGGGCGTGCCGCCCACCACCCGCTCCGCGCCGAGCTCCGCGAGTCGCGCGCGGATCGCCGGCTCGCGCAGCACCGCCGCGATCTCGCGCGACAGCCGCTCCACGACCGGTGCCGGCGTGCGGGCCGGGGCGAGCACCACCTGGAACACGGCGAAGGTCGCCTCCGGGTAGCCGGCCTCCACGACCGTCGGCACCTCCGGCATCACCGGGCTGCGCTGCGGGGCGGAGACGACGAGGGCGCGCGCCTGCCCGCCGCGCGCCAGCGCGAAGCCGGTCGGCCCCGCGTCGTAGAGCATGTCGAGCCGCCCCGCGGCGAGGTCCTGCGCGGCGGGCCCGCTGCCGCGGTAGGCCACCTCCTGCATCCGGATCCCCGCCGCGCGGAGGAACAGCAGGCTGACGAGCTGCAGCACGCCGCCGCCGCCGGTGCTGCCATAGGTCAGCCGCCCCGGCGCGGCGCGCGCGGCGGCGACGAGCTCGGCGACCGTCCGCCACGGCGCGCCGGGCGGCACCAGCAGCACCATCGGGCTCTCGGCGATCACCGAGACGGCGGCGAAGTCGCCCTCCGGGTCGAAGTCGAGGCGCAGATAGAGCGGGCGCAGCACCACATGCCCGTTGTTGGTGAACAGGAAGGTCGCGCCATCCGCCGCGGCGCGCGCGACCAGACCGGCGCCGATCGCGCCGCCCGCGCCGCTGCGGTTCTCCACCACCACGCGCTGCGGCAGGCGCTGCGACAGCGCGTCGGCGAGGATGCGCGCGATCAGGTCGGTCGGTCCGCCGGCGGCATAGGGCACCACCCAGCGCAGCGGCCGGTCGGGCCAGTCCGGCGCGGGCTGCGCGCGGGCCGGCGCGACGGCGCCGAGCAGCGCGCCGGCCAGGGCGCCTCCGGCGATGGCGGCCCGCCGCCGCGTTGCTCGAAGCATGACGCGTCCTCCCCGCTGCGGCTGCGCGGGCGTCCGCCCGCGCGGGTCGCGATCATGGCCGCGGCGGGCGGGAGGGACAACGTCCCGGGCGCCGGGCGCCGCGCCGCCTTCCCGTCCCGGCCGCGGCAGCACGGAAGCGAGGCGAGGAAGCGCCTCCCGCCGCGCCGCGGCGGCGCTGGCCGTCCTTGAAGGAGAGCAGGCCGCGCCGTAGCGTCCCGCGGCGGCGGCGCGGGGCCTGCGGCATGCCCGCCGCGAAGGGCGCCGGCTGGCGGAGGAGGACATCATGGTCACCATCGACGCCCAGGTGCACGCCTACGAACGCAACCACCCGGGCCGTCCGTGGGCGGAGGCCCTGCCCGGTCCGCCCGAGGTCACGGGCGACGACCTGGTGGCCGCCATGGATGCAGTCGGGGTGGACGGCGCGGTGCTCGTCTCCGTCTTCACGATGTACCGCTACGACGCCAGCTACGCGCTCGCGGTGCGGGCGAAGCACCCCGGCCGCTTCGCGCTGGTCAAGCCGGTGGACCCGTCCGATCCCGCGGTGGACGACACCATCGCCGACTGGGCCGCCACGCCCGGCGCGGTCGGCATCCGGATCATGATGCGGGGCGCGGTGCCGGCCGATCCTGCCGATCCGGGGCTCAACCGCGTGCTGGCCGCGGCGAGGCGGCATTCCCTGCCGGTCAACCTGCTGGCCTACGGGCGGCTGGACCAGGTCCGCCAGCTCGCGGCGCGCCATCCCGATACGCAGCTCGTGATCGACCACCTCGGCCTGCCGCAGCCCTTCGCGCCGCCGCCGCCCGCGGAGCCCTGGGCCGACCTGCCGAAGCTGCTGGCGCTCGCGCCGCACGACAACGTCGCGGTGAAGGTCACCGGGGCCTGCACGCTGTCGCACGAGCCCTTCCCCTACCGGGACATCTGGGACCCGCTCGGCCGCGTCTTCGACGCCTTCGGCCTCGACCGCTGCCTGTGGGGGACCGACTGGACGCGCGCCGTCGCCCTCCTCACCTACCGGCAGGGGGCGGACGCGTTCCGCCTCGCCGACCGGCTGTCGGACAGCGACCGCGCCCGGCTGATGGGCGGCACCGCGCAGCGGATCTACCGCTGGACGCCGTCGCGGGCCTGACCGCCGCCCGCCCGCAGGCCTCGGGAGCGGACGGCGCACGCCGTGGCGGGTCACGCTCCGCGCGGCGCGCCGGCCGGTGCGGGACCGGCGTCATGGCCGGCCCGTGCCGAAGGACGCGAGCGCCCCGCGGACGCCGCATCCTCGCCCCCGGCCGGCGCGCCGTGCCGGGTCAGGACGCGGCGGCCTTGCGCCCGGCCTCCGCGTCGCTTCCCGCGGCGACCCGGAAGGCCGCGTCGTTGGCGGCGCGCATGGCCTCGATCATGCGATCGAAGGCCTCGAGGCCGAGCTGCGCGAAATCCGGGAAGCCCGCTTCGGCCGGCGCGCGCCCGGCGTCCGTGGAGACCCGGAACGCCTGCAGCGTCGCCTCGATCGCGGCGTCCTGCTGGCGGCGCACGACGTCGCGGCCGAGGTCGAGCAGGGCGCGGTTGAAATCGAGCATCGCCCGCGCCCCCTCGACCGCCCAGAGCATGGGGCGGGCCGCCTCGGCGCAACCCGCCATCATCTCCCACATGTTCGCCGCAGAGGGCGGTGCCTCCGCCGTTCGGCCCGCTGCGCGGGAAATTTCCACCTTGCGTTCCATGGCCATCTCTCGCCTCCCTTTCGGTCGCCTGGCCCCGTCTCGGGCCCGCTGCGTGCCGCCTGCCGGCCGCGCCTCGCGTCCGCCGCGCGCGCGGCGGCAGGCCTCCCTGTCCCGGCCCGACCGTCGCCTTCTCGCCCCCGGCCATGGCGTGGCGGCGGCCGCGGACGAGCGCGCAGGGCGAGGCGCAGGGCGAGGCGCTGCCGAGGCCGCGGGGGGCGCGGTGCGGCCGGCGCCGCCGCTCCCGCTCCGGAGGGCGACGTCCGGGCCGACCGCGCGCCGCGCGCGCCGCTCCGGCGCCATCCGTTGCGCCATCGCCTCCTCCGCGCCCCTGGTGCGGTGCCGGCTCCCGGTCGGATGGCGCGCAAGAACGCACGGCCTGCGGACCGTCCCGGGCGCAGGGGCCGCCGCACGCGCGATGCCGTCCGGCCTGGCGATCGCGCGCGCCGCAGCACAAGCCACGAGCGCGTGAAAATTCCCCCGCGCCGATCCGGCAGGTCAAGTTGAAGAAGCGATCCCTTCCTGCGCGTGAAGCGGCACGAAGGCCGCGCAGCGGCGGTTCGGGCCCACGTTCCTGCCCGCGCGGCCCGACCGCCGCTTCCCGCGCGCCGGCAGCGCGCCGGTTGCCGTCCTGATCCAATTCGTCCCGGTTCGACGCCCGCCATGAGCGGACCTGGCGGCACGGGACACCGTGCGCGCCGGCCGGCCCCGCGGCACGGGCACCGCTGCGCTGCCGCGGCGCCGGTTGATCGCGATTAAGGGGCCGTGGGGGGCGCGGCAGCGGGCCACCGTGGCGCCGCCGCGGCGCCGGGCCGCGGCCGACGGCGGCCGCAGCGATTGAGCGGTCACTCAATTTCGTCTTGGCTTTCCGGCCCCGGCACACTCCGGGCCGGAGGAGACGTCCCATCCGTTCGGCAGCCGCACCCGCCGCCCGCGTCATCGCGGCGCAGGTCAAGGACGAGGCGCGGATCCGGGCGCGCCGCGCCCGGATCGCCGAGGCGGCGGCGCGCGTCTCCCGCGAGAAGGGCTGCCACACCGCGACCGTCCGCGATGTCGCCGGGCCGCCGGCCTCACCCAGGGCACGCTCTACAACTACGTCCGGTCGAAGGACGACATCCTCTACCTGGTCCACCAGGACCTGACCGCGCGCTCCACGGCCGACGTGGAGCGCGCGATCGCGGGCCTGACCGATCCGCAGGCGCGGCTCGGCGCGGCGATCCGCGCCTTCGTGCGCGCGATGCGCGAGCGGGATGCCGACATTCGCCTGATCCACCAGGAGACGCACGCGCTGGGACGCGAGTCGCGGCGCGCCGTCCTCGCCCAGACCGACGCCTTCATCCGCCTGTTCGCCGACCTCGTCGAGGCGGCGCGCCGGGACGGCCTTCCGATCAACGGCGCGCTGCGGCTCGCCGCCGACATCGTCACCTTCCTGCCGGCGATGCTCTCCCTGCGCCGCTGGCGGCTGCGCGCCATCGCGGACGGGCCGGACGGTGAGGCGGAGCTGGTCGCGTTCCTGCTGCGCGGCCTCGGCTACCCGGAGGAGACCGCCCATGGAGCTTGAAGGCCGCGCCCTGGTCGTCACCGGCGGCAGACGCGGGGTCGGGCGTGCCATCGCCCTCGCCGCCGCGCGCGCGGGCGCCGACGTCGCCCTGATCTACCGCAGCCGCGGCGAGGAGGCCGAGGGGCCGCAGAGCGCGATCCGCTGGACCAAGCTCGCGCTCAACAACCGGCTGCGGCAGGCGGGCCCGATCTGCGAGACGGCGCTGGCGATGGAGTTCCTCGGCTTCACCGGCCCCGAGCTGCCCGAGGGGGGCAGCGCTGCGCGAGAAGCGCGCCCCGCGCTTCCCGCCCGCAAGCCCGGTGTGACCGCCGCCGCGGCCCACGGGCGCGCCGCAGCGGGACAAACGGAACGCGCGGCGCGCCCGCCCGGGGATGGGGCGCGCCACCGCGGGGGCGCGACGAGCCGGGCGCGGCGCCTGCGCCGTCAGCCGCGGTCCGCGCCCGCGCGGCGGCGCGGCCGCCCGGTGACGTCGGCGCCGGCATCGGCGGGCAGGCGGGCGAAGAACGGGGCGGAGGCGAGCGCCACCAGCCCCGCCACCGCGAAGCCCGCCGCGAAGTCCGCCGGCGCCAGGGCATGCCGCCCGGCGAGCGCCGCGCTCGCCTCCAGGCTCGCGGTCGCCAGCACCACGCCGAGCGCCGGCGCCAGCTGCTGCGCCGTGCCGAAGAAGCGCGTCGCCGCGGAAAGCCTCTCCTGCGGCACCTCGGCGTAGGCCAGCGTGTTCAGCGCGGTGAACTGCAGGCTGCGCGCGAGCCCACCGAGGGCGAGCACGACGAACACCGCCGCCAGCGGCCAGGCGGCGGAGAAGAGGGCGCCCGCCGCGATGCCGGCGGCCGAGACGGCGGCGTTCCCGACCAGCGTCGCGCGGAAGCCGAAGCGGCGCAGGATCGGCCGCGCCAGCGGCTTCATCGCCAGCGCGCCGAGCGCGGTGGCGAGGGAGACCAGCCCGCTCTGCGCCGGCCCCTTGCCGAAGCCGAGCTGGAGCACGAGCGGCACCAGGAACGGCGTCGCCCCCGCGCCGATGCGGAACAGGCTGCCCGCCAGCACCGCCTTGTTGAACGCCGGGATCGCGAGCAGGCCGAGATCGAGCGCCGGCCGCGCCGCGCGCCGGCAATGCCGCACCGCGGCGAGACCGAAGGCGAGGCCGAGCGCGAGCCCCGCTTCCGCCGCACCGGCCGGCAGCACGCCGCGGCCCGCCGTCTCCAGCCCGAACATGAAGAAGGCCAGCGCGAGCCCGACCAGCGCCAGGCCCTTCCCGTCGGGCGGCCCCGGGTCGCCCGGCGGCACCGGCGGGATCTTCCAGGCAACCAGCACCAGGCCGAGCAGGCCGATCGGCAGGTTGAGGAGGAAGATCGCGCGCCAGCCGAGCGTCTCGGTGACCAGCCCGCCGAGCGGCGGCCCGGCGATCGGGCCGAGCAGCCCCGGCATGGTGAGCCAGGTCATCGCCGCGAGCATCTCCTCCTTGCGCACGCGCCGGAGCAGGAGGAGGCGGCCGACCGGCACCATCATCGCCCCGCCCAGGCCCTGCAGCACGCGGGCGGCGACGAGCTCGCCAAGCCCCGTGGCGCGTCCGCAGAGCGCCGAGGCGAGGGTGAAGACCACGATCGCGGCCATGAACACGCGCCGGGCGCCGAACCGGTCGGCGACCCAGCCGCTGAGCGGGATGAACACGGTGAGCGCGACGAGATAGGCGGTGATCGCGGCGCCGAGCCGCACCGGATCCTCGCCGAGGTCGCGCGCCATCGCCGGCAGGGCGGTGGCGACCGCCGCGCTGTCCAGGTTCTGCATGAACAGCGCGCTGGCGACGATGCTGGCGATCAGGCGCGGATCGGCGGCGGCGCGGCCGCGGCCGGCCTCGGGCGGGGATGACGGCGCCTCGCGCATGGGGCGAGGCTAGCGGGATCCGGCCGGCGGTCGAGGCGGCCGCAGCCGATCGGGCCGCCCGGCCCCGGCGAGCGGGCGGCGCCGGACCAACCCCCGGAAGCCCGGCCGGGCCGGCCTACCCCGCCGCCCCCACGAGCCGGTCGGCGATCGCGGCCAGGCCGCGGATCGCGGTGCTCAGCCACGCCGGGCGGTTCGCCGCCTCGTGGATGACGTCCTCGGCGGCGCGCTCGACCAGGAACAGATCGAGCAGGGCCGCCTCGGCCGCCGCCCGGGCCGCCGGGTCGCGGCCCGCCGCGACCGCCGGCGCCGCCTCGCGCCAGGCGTCGAGGAAGGCGCGTTCCGCCTCGGCGCGCCAGCGCCCGAGCAGGGCGAGGCGCCGCTCGGCCGGCGCGGCGGTCGCGGCCCCCGACGCCTCGGTCGCGGCCGCGACATGCGCGCCGTAGTCCAGGCTGCGCAGCAGGCCGGCCACGTCGCGCAGCGGGCTCGCCTTCGCCCGCCGCTCCTCGACGGGGCGCGCCGGGTCGCCCTCGAACCCGACGAACGCCGCATCGCCCTGGACGACCAGCACCTGGCCGAGATGGAAGTCGCCGTGGATGCGCGTCCGTAGAGCGCCCTCCGCGGCCCGGGAGAGGCGCCGCACCGTCCTCGCCAGCGGCGCCCGGCGCGCCAGGAGCGCCGCCACGAGCGCGGCCTCCTCGGCGTCCTTCCACTCGCGCCGGTCGGACAGCAGGCCGAGCGCCTGCTCCAGCCGGGCCAGGGCCCGCTCGCCCCAGTTCCGGCGCTCCGCCGCGCCGGCGCGCTCCGGCGCGAAGGCGGGATCGTCGGACGGCCGGGCGAGAAGGGCGTGCATCTCGCCGAGGCGCCGGCCGATCGCCGCCGCGAAGACGCGGTAGCCCGCGAACGGATCGGCGGGCACGGAATCGGTCAGCGCGGCCTCGTCCACCGCGCGCGCCAGCCAGTCGAGCGTCCAGCCCCAGCCGTCGCCCTGGTGGCGCACGAAGCCGCGCGCCAGCATCAGCGTGGTCGGCACGCCGTCCGGCGCCACGCGCACGACCTCGCCGAGCAGCGGGGCGCAGGCGGCGTAGCCGAGCGCCGCGAGGTGACCGGTCATCTCCGCCTCGGGATGGGGGCCGGGCCAGAGGCGCCGCAGCAGCTTCAGCACCACGGCCTCGCCGAACACCAGCGAGGAGCCCGAGGCGTCCGCCGGCAGGCGGCGGATCGCCGGCTCCCCCGCCGGCAGCTCGACGGTCGCGAGCCGGTCGGTCGGCCGGAAGCGGATCTCGCCCTGATCGGTCGCCAGCACGATGCGTTCCCGCAGGCAGGACAGCACCGCGCCGGGCAGGGCGTCGGCGGCGAAGGCGTCCGCGAGCAGGCCGATGCGCGCGCCGAGGCGCATGCGGGCGAGCACGAGCCGGGCCAGCGGCCCGCTCGCCGCGCCGTCGGCGATGCCCGCGAGCGGCAGGAAGTAGGTCTCGACCCGCTCCGGGCCGAGCCCGACCTCGAGCTCGGCCAGCGCGATGGTGCCGTTGGTGCCGGGCAGCGTCGCGGCGACGGAGAGGCGCACCGCGCCCGGCGGCAGCGGCCCGCGGACGCCGAACCAGCGCTGGCGGGGCAGCCAGCCGGGCAGCACCTCGCGCTCCAGCTCCTGGCGCACCTGCTCGCCGACGAGCTCCTGCGTGCCGGGGCGGAGCACGATGGTGCGCAGCTCGGGCAGGGTCTCGCCGGGCGCCACGTGCCAGGGCGGCAGGGCCTGCGGCGCCGGGGCGAGCCAGAACCAGAAGAAGCCGTAGGGGGCGAGGGTCAGCCGGTAGGGACGCTGCGGCTCGATCGGCGGGAAGTCGGTGCCGCCCAGCATCTCGACCGGCAGCCGCCCGGCGAGCGCGGAGAGGTCGAGCTCCACCGCCTGCGCGGCGCGGGAGAGGTTGAAGACGCAGAGGATCGAATCGCCCTCGTGCTCGCGCAGATAGGCGAGCACCTTGCGGTTCTCGGGGTAGAGCAGGCGCATGGCGCCGCGGCCGAAGGCGCGGCTGCGCTTGCGGAGCGCCAGCATCCGCCGCATCCAGTTGAGCAGGCTGTGCGGGTCGCGCGACTGCGCCTCGACGTTCACCGCCTGGTAGCCGTAGAGCGGGTTCTGGATCACCGGCAGCACGAGCTGGGCCGGATCGGCGCGCGAGAAGCCGCCGTTGCGGTCGGGCGACCACTGCATCGGCGTACGCACCCCGTCGCGGTCGCCGAGGAAGATGTTGTCGCCCATGCCGATCTCGTCGCCGTAGTAGATCACCGGCGTGCCGGGCAGCGAGAGCAGGAGCGCGTTCATCAGCTCGATCCGCCGCCGGTCGCGCTCGAGCAGCGGGGCGAGGCGGCGGCGGATGCCGAGGTTGAGGCGGGCGCGCTTGTCGGCGGCGTAGGTCGCCCACAGGTAGTCGCGCTCGCGGTCGGTGACCATCTCGAGCGTCAGCTCGTCGTGGTTGCGCAGGAAGATGGCCCACTGGCAGCCGGGCGGCAGCTCGGGCGTCTGGCGCAGGATGTCGCTGATCGGGAAGCGGTCCTCCTGCGCGATCGCCATGTACATGCGCGGCATGAGCGGGAAGTGGAACGCCATGTGGCATTCGTCCCCGCTGCCGAAGTAGGGGAGCATGTCCTCCGGCCACTGGTTGGCCTCGGCGAGGAAGATGCGCCCCGGGTGGCGCTCGTCCATCGCGGCGCGGAGCTTCTTGAGCACCTCGTGGGTCTCGGGCAGGCTCTCGTTGCTCGTGCCCTCGCGCTCGACGAGGTAGGTCACGGCGTCGAGGCGGAAGCCGTCCACCCCGATGTCGAGCCAGAACCGCATGGCGCCGATGATCTCGCGCAGCACGCGCGGATTGTCGAAGTTGAGGTCGGGCTGGTGGCTGTAGAAGCGGTGCCAGTAGTAGGCCTTGGCGACCGGGTCCCAGGTCCAGTTGGAGGTCTCGACGTCGCTGAAGATGATGCGGGTGCCGGCGTAGCGGCGGTCGGTGTCCGACCAGACGTAGTAGTTGCGCCACACCGATCCGGGCCTGGCGCGCCGCGCCCGCTGGAACCAGGGGTGCTGGTCCGAGGTGTGGTTGATCACCAGGTCGGCGAGCACCTTCAGGCCGCGCGCGTGCGCCTCGCGCACGAAGCGGCGCGCGTCGGCGAGGGTGCCGTATTCGGGATGCACGCCGCGGTAGTCGGCGACGTCGTAGCCGTCGTCGCGGCGCGGGCTGGGGTAGAAGGGCAGCAGCCAGACCGTGTCCACGCCGAGCCCGGCGATGTAGTCGAGCTTCTGGATCAGCCCCGGGAAGTCGCCGACGCCGTCGTCGTTGGAGTCGAAGAAGCTTTTGACGTGGAGCTGGTAGATGACCGCGTCGCGCCACCAGTGCTCCTCGCGCGCCGGAACCGGATCGGCCGGCCCGGCCTCGCGCCCCGGGCGCGCCGTCATCGCGTCCCGCCCACGCGGATCCGGGGCGCGGCGCGCCGCGCCGGCCGGCGCCAGGGGCCGCGGCCATGGCGCCGCGGGCAGCGCGCCGGAACGCCCGCCACGGGCGCGCGGGCGCCTCGGGCCGCGCGGGCGGCCCCGGGCGGGGAGAGGGGACCCGGTTCGCAGCTGAGCATCGGCCGGCGCTGTTCAACCTCTTGGCGCGCGCGAAATCATGGCGCGGTCCGCGGTGCGGAATACCGGAAAACGCCCGCTCAGGCGATGCCTGCCGGCGCGGCCCTCGCCCCCGCCCGCCGCCGCGCCGCCGTCCCCGCCCCCGCCTGCGGCCGGGTCCCGCGCCGTCGCGACGAAGGGCGCGCCCCGCCGCTCCGCGCCTCCCGGGCGGAGGCCCGCCGACGGCGAGGACGGGCGCCGCCGCCAACACCCCCGCGACGCCGGGCCTCGCGGCACGGTAGGATGCGGCGGCGCCCGCCCCGGGCGGCGGTGCGGGACTGGCGCGAAGGGACCGGGACTTGATGGTACCGCAGGAGATCGGCGCGAAGTACGAGGTGCGCGGCACGCTCGGCAGCGGCGCCATGGGCACCGTGTACGACGCCTTTGACCGCCTGATCGAGCGGCGCGTCGCCATCAAGGTCGTCCGCAAGCCGCCCGGCGACGACGCCGAGGCGCGGGAGGCCGCCGCCCGCTTCCGCCGCGAGGCGCAGGCCGCCGGCCGGCTCGCCCACCCCTCGATCGTCGCCGTCTACGACTACGGCGAGAACGCCGAATACGCCTGGATCGTGATGGAGCTGGTCGAGGGCGGCTCGCTCAAGGACATCCTCGACCGCGGCGAGCGGCTGGCGCTGCCGCAGATCGTGCGGCTCATGGAGCAGGTGCTCGGCGCCCTCGCCTTCTCCCACCAGCGCGGCGTGGTGCACCGCGACATCAAGCCGGCGAACATCATGCTCACCGCGGACGGGCAGGTGAAGATCGCCGACTTCGGCATCGCCCGGCTCGAGAACTCCTCCATGACCCAGGTCGGCACCCTGATGGGCACGCCGAGCTACATGGCGCCGGAGCAGTTCCGCGGCGAGCCGGTGGACGCGCGGGCCGACATCTGGGCCGCGGGCGTCGTGCTCTACCAGCTCCTCACCGGCGAGAAGCCGTTCGAGGGCGGCTTCAACGCGGTGATGCACAAGGCCCTGAACACCGAGCCGCCGCCGCCCTCCACCCTGTCCGTGACCGCGCCGCGCGGCTTCGATTCGGTGGTGGCGCGGGCCATGGCGAAGCGGCCGGAGGACCGCTTCCCGACCGCGACCGCCTTCGCCGAGGCGATCCGCGCTGCCGCCAGCGCCCCGGCAGCGGCCGCGCCGGCGGGCGCGGCGACCGCCGGGGTGGCGGCCGGTCCCGCGCCGGAGATCGCCGGCGGCGCCGGCTTCGGCGAGACCGCCCTGCCCTTCGCCGACGCGGACGCCACGGTGGTCGCCGGCCAGGGCGCGGCACGGGCGGCGGCGCCGGCACCGCCGGGCGGCGGCGCGGCGGCCGAAGGACCCGGACGGCGCACCGGCGGCGCCCCGCCGCAGCGGCCGGCCGGGGCGGCGGGGGATGGCGCCGCCGGGCGGCGGAGCCGGGTCCTGGTCGGGGGCGGCGCGGCGGCGCTCGTCGCGGCGGTCGCGGGCGCGTGGTTCCTGGCGATCG
>NZ_JAHZUY010000073.1 GCF_019458025.1 Caldovatus aquaticus
GGCCTGCGCGGCACGCGGCCGATGGACGTGCGCGACGCCACGCTCGCGGTGCTGCGGACGCTCGCGCATCACGTGGACCCCGGCCAGGTGCACAAGGTGGCGGAGGCGCTGCCGGGCGAGATCCGCGCGTTCTGGAAGGAAGGCGAGCGGGCGGCGGTGTTCGGCGCGCCCGGCGGCACGCCGGCCCGCGGCAGGCCGGCCGCCTGAGGACCGGGAGCCGGCCGGCGGCGGGGCGCGATCGCGGCGCCGGTCGCCAGCGGTTCCGCCGCGCGGCGAGGTCCGGCGCCGCGCGCATCCGGCCGTTCGTCGCCCGCCCGCGCGGCGCGACGGTCCCGCGGGGCCTGCTGCCGGCGCCGGCCCGGCAACGCTTCGCGGACGGCAGGGCGCGCCGGCAGAAGCGGGACGACCGCTGGCGCCCCGCTGGTTTGCGCCCGGCGCCCGCGGCGCGCACGGGCCCGTGATCGGACGCGTTGACATGCATCAACGTGGTTCCCCGCCTGCCGTGGTGCCGTCTGCGCGGCGTGGCCGTCCCTTGCCGGGCCCGCGACAGCGGCCGGGAAGGACGGCGTGCCGGAAACGAGGAGAGCACGATGAGCGAAGCGACGACCAAGACGCCCGCCAAGGCCGAACGCAAGGCCGTGGCCCCCTCCGCCGGGTGGGAGGGGCTGTGGCAGCCGCTCGCCGCGCTGCGCGACGAGATGGACCGCATGTTCGATAACGTCGTGCGCAACTTCGGGCTCGCTCCGAGCCGGACGCTGCGCCGCATCGGAGCGGAGCTGCCGACCCCCTGGCGCATCGAGACCGCCTTCGGCACGCCCGCGCCGGCGGTGGATATCGTCGAGGACGAGAAGGAATACCGCATCACCGCCGAGCTGCCCGGCATGGACGCGCGCGACGTCGAGCTGACGCTCTCGGACGACATGCTGACCCTGCGCGGCGAGAAGAAGGAGGAGAGGGAGGAGAAGACGGCGAACTACTACCTCTCCGAGCGCCGGTTCGGCTCCTTCCAGCGCTCCTTCCCGCTCCCGCAGGGCGTCGATCGCGACAAGATCGAGGCGAAGTTCGAGAAGGGCGTCCTGACCATCACCCTGCCGAAGACGCCGGAGGCCGCGGCGCGGCAGAAGAAGATCGAGATCAAGCAGGGCACCTGAGCGACGGCGCGGACGGCCCCGGCCCGGTCCGGGGCCGTTCCGCGACTCCGCCGCGTCCGCCCGCGCGGCCGCGCACCGCGCACGCCGGCGCGACCCGCCGGAGCCGGCCGGCGCAACCGGCCACGAGATCGGAGGGCGGCCGAGATGGCGCACAAGCAGGTCCTGTTCCGCTCCGCCGCGCGCGAGAAGATCCTCCGCGGCGCGACCCAGCTCGCCGACGCGGTGCGCGTCACCCTCGGCCCGCGCTCGAAGTCGGTCCTGATCGAGAGGAAGTGGGGCGCGCCGATCGTGTGCAACGACGGCGTGACCATCGCCAAGGAGTTCGACCTGAAGGACCCGGAGGAGAACCTCGGCGCCCGGATGCTGCGCCAGGCGGCGGAGAAGACCGGCGAGGTGGTCGGCGACGGCACGAGCACCGCGACCGTCCTCGCCCACGCGATCCTCGCCGACGGGGTGCGCAACGTCGCCGCCGGCGCCAGCGCGGTGGACCTCAAGCGCGGGCTGGACCGCGGCCTGCGGGCCGCGATCGAGGCGCTGCGCGGCTTGTCGCGGCCGGTGCGGACCCGCCGGGAGAAGGCGCAGGTGGCGACGATCTCGGCGCACAACGATCCGGCGATCGGCGAGCTGGTCGCCGACGCGATGGAGCGGGTCGGAGACGAGGGCGTGATCACGGTCGAGGAGTCGAAGACCACCGAGACGACCCTCGAGGTGGTGGAGGGCATGCAGTTCGACCGCGGCTACCTCTCGCCCTACTTCGTCACCAATCCCGACCGGATGGAGGCGGTGCTGGAGGACGCGCTGATCCTGCTCTCCGACAGGAAGATCAGCGGCGTCAAGGACCTCCTCCCGCTGCTCGACGAGGTGGCGGGGGCGGGCCGGCCGCTGCTGGTGGTGGCGGAGGAGGTGGAAGGCGAGGCGCTGGCCACCCTCATCGTCAACCAGATCCGCGGCACGCTGCGGAGCTGCGCCGTCAGGGCGCCCGGCTTCGGCGACCGCCGCGGGGCGATGCTGCAGGACATCGCGGTCCTCACCGGCGCGACGGTGATCTCCGAGCAGCTCGGCCTGGCGCTCGAGCACGCGCGCCTCGCCCAGCTCGGCCGGGCCCGGCGCGTGGTCGTGGACAAGGACACCACGACGGTCGTCGGCGGCGGCGGCGAGCGCTCCGAGATCGAGGCCCGCGCCCGCGAGATCCGCCGCGAGATCGAGAAGACCACCAGCGACTACGACAGGGAGAAACTGCAGGAGCGGCTCGCCAAGCTGGTCGGAGGGGTGGCGGTGATCCGCGCCGGCGCCCCCTCGGAGGCGGAGATGAAGGCCAGGAAGGAGGCGCTCGACGATGCGATCAGCGCCACCAAGGCGGCGGTCGCGGAAGGCATCGTGCCGGGCGGCGGCCTCGCCCTGCTGCGCTGCACCGCCGCCGTCGCCGCGGAAGGGCAACGCTGCGACGGCGACGAGCGCACCGGCACGCAGATCCTGAGGCGCGCGCTCGAGGCTCCGGCGCGCCAGATCGCGGAGAATTCCTCCCTGGACGCCGGCGTCGTCGTGGCGCGGATGCTGGAGGGCGACGGCAGCCGCGGCTTCGACGCCGCGCGCAAGGAATACATGGACCTGGTGGAGGCCGGCATCGTCGACCCGACGAAGGTCGTGCGCGTCGCGCTCGAGAACGCGGTCTCGGTGGCGAGCGTCCTGCTGCTGACCGAGGCGACGATGACCGAGATCCCCGAGGAACCGAAGGCGCGGGTCGCGGCCGAACCGGAGATGGCGATGTAGCGGGCCGAAACGGCCGGCGGCGCGGCGCAGCCAGGCCGGACGGCAGGGACGCTAGCGGCCGCGCGGAACCCGGCTGAGGGCGGCGGCGCTGGCGTGCCCGAGCCAGGCGGCCAGCAGGCACAGGGCGACCGAGCCTCCGGCATTCGCCCCCGCGGCGAGCCAGGCGGCGTCCCGGAGCAGCTCCAGGGTCTGCAGGCTGAAGCTCGAGAAGGTGGTGAAGCCGCCGCACAGGCCGACCATGACGAAGACGCGAGCCTCGGCCGGCACGTTGACGCGGCTCTCCGTCCCGCTGAAGGCGGCGAAGAAGCCGATCGCGAACGAGCCGAGCACGTTGACCGCTACCGTTCCCCACGGGAAGGCCCCGCCGAGCCACGCCGCCGCGAGTTCGGTGCACCCGTAGCGGGCCATCCCCCCGAGCCCGCTCCCCAGGGCAACCCACCAGTACATCCGCATCGCCGCCCCCTTCGCTGCGGCCTGCACCCGGGGGCCGCCACTCGCCCCCACCCCGCGCGCCCGGGCGGGCGCGGCCCCACGCGCCCCCCTGCGCCACGCAGGCCGCCTTCGCCGGGGCGTTCTGGCCGCCGGCGGCGCCGCGGGCAATCGGCGGCGGGGAGGGTCACGCCAGTCCGGAGCGTTCCTGGAGCCCGGCGCTCCCGTACTGGAGGACCTCCACCTTCTCCAGCGTGACCAGGCCGCTGCCCATCATGGCGTCGAGCACGGGAAGGAAGGCGCGGATCTTCTCCTCGCTGTCCACGATCTCGACGACGATCGGCAGGTCCTCGGACAGGCGCAGGATCTTGGCGGTGTGCAGCCGGCTCGACCGCCCGAAGCCCATCGGCCCGCGCAGCACGGTGGCGCCGGCGAGATGCATCTCGCGCGCCTTCAGCACGATCGCCTCGTAGAGCGGCTGGTGGCCGCAGCGGTCGCCCTCGCCGACGAAGATGCGCAGCAGCAGCGCGTCCTTCGGGATCTGCATCTAGGCCTCCTTCGCGATCGCCAGGGCGGCCGAGGCCGCGGCGAGGCCGAGCCAGGCCGCGCCGAGGCACAGCAGCACCGAGGCGGTGACGTTGCCCGCCGCGTGGAGCCACTCGCCCTCGCGCGCGAGGGTCAGGGTCTGCAGGCTGACGCTCGAGAAGGTGGTGAAGCCGCCGCACAGGCCCGCCATCGCGAACCGCGCGAGATCCGGGGCGAGGAGCGGGCCGCCGTCCCCGACGGGCAGCGCGGCGAGCCCGGCGAGGAGGCCGATCGCGAACGAGCCGAGCAGGTTGACGACCAGCGTGCCCCAGGGGAAGCGCTCGCCCCAGCGCCGCGCCACCGCGCCCGAGCACCAGTATCGCGCCATCCCGCCCAGTGCGGTGCCGAGGCCGATGGCGAGGTAGGTCCCCATGCTTCCGACCGCTCCGCGTCCCTATGGCGCGTCCCGGGCCGCGCCGCCGGCGGCCGCCGCGGCCGGCCCGCCCGCCGCTGGGCGGGCGGCGGCCGGCGCAGG
Organism: Caldovatus aquaticus; assembly: GCF_019458025.1. Lineage (GTDB taxonomy): Bacteria > Pseudomonadota > Alphaproteobacteria > Acetobacterales > Acetobacteraceae > Caldovatus > Caldovatus aquaticus. The sequence goes on from NZ_JAHZUY010000073.1 coordinate 4,411, forward strand.
CCGCTCCTCCTCCCGCAGGTCTTCGGGCAGCAGGTGCCGCGGCAGGCACCAGGCGTTGGCGACCAGCGTCGGGACCACCGCGCTCGCGATCACGGCGGCAACGAGGGCTGAATACTGCGCCTGGCCGATGACGCCGTGCGCCAGGCCGAACAGCGAGGCGATCGTGCCGAAGGTGAGGCCCGTGGACATCAGCAGCGTGGTGTACATGCCTTCCTGGCGCGGCTGGCCGAATCCGCGCGCCACCGGATACACCCCGGCGAGCTTGGTGGCGAGCTTGCCGAGAAGCAGCAGCAGGAACGCCGCCGGCGCGGCGACCAGATCGGGGACCGAGACGAAGGAGCCGGCGCGGATGAAGTAGAACGGCGTCAGGAAGCCGAAGCACAGCGTGCGCAGCCGCCGGATCAGGATGTGGTCGCGCCCGACCGTTCCGGCGAGGACCATGCCGACGACGTAGGCGGGCAGCACCGCCTCGCTGTCCGCCCAGCTCGCCAGGGCGCCGAGGGCGAACAGCAGCAGCAGGATGTACTTGCTCTCCAGTTCCGACGGCCGGCCGCCGTAGGCGTGGAAGAAGCGCGGCGTGAGCCAGGGCAGGACCAGGACCGCGGCCACGAGCGCGCCGGCGAAGACCAGCGTGCGCCAGGTGAAGGGCGAGAACAGCAGCCCGAGCGCCAGCACCGTCCCGAGATCGGTGACGAAGCAGGCGGCGAGCACCGCCTTGCCGTAGTCGGTGGCATTGAAGCCGAACTCCAGCATCACGGCATAGACCACCGCGACGGAGGTGGTCGACATCGCGACCCCGGCGAGCCAGCTCGCCGCCGGATCCCAGCCCAGGACGTAGCGGGCGAGCGCGGCGCAGCCGAGGAACGGAGCCAGGAAGCTGACCAGGCCGACGGCTCCGGCCTCCCGCCACCGGGCCCGGAACACGTCAGGGTCGAGTTCGGCGCCGGCGAGGAAAGTGAGCAGGATGGCGCCGGTTCCGGAGACGAACCTGACCCAGGTCTCGTCGGCGCCGAGGGCGACGGTGCCGGCGAGGGCCGCGCCGATCGCCAGTTGCGCGACGGTGCCGACGAGGATCTCGGACAGGGCGGTGGCCAGCCGCAGCCGGAGCGACAGCAGCGTGGCGAGCAGCGCAAGGCCGAGCCACAGCGCGGCGATCGCCCAGATCCCGGTCATCGCCTGCGCTCCCGCCGCGCCCGACCGACGGGTCGGCCGCGAGCCGGCTGCGCCGCCCGGCCCGGCGACCGTCGCGCGCATTCCCCTTCCGCCGCGGCGTCACCGGAGCGGACGATCCGAAGCGCCCGGTCAGACCGGATCTCCTTCATGCGGCTCCCTCCGCTGCGGCCGGCCGAGACCGGCCGCCGATCGGCCACCGGGCGGGGGGGCAACAAAAAACCCGCCGCGGCGGCGGGTTTCGGACACACCCCTACCGCCGGCCTGCGCCGCGGTAGGAGCCATCAGCTTCCCACCCCCCGGAGGAGCGGAAGCGGTTGTCGGGGGACTCCATCCCCATCACGCACCGGCAATCTAACGCGGGCAGGAGGGACTGTCCAGCGACGGGACCGTTGCCTCGGCAGGTGGCAGCGGCGGCGTTGCGGCTCGCGGGCCCCGGAGCGCACGCGGTGCCGTCTCGCCGCGCCGGCGGCCGGAGCGCGATGCCGTTGCGCCGCGCCGCCGCTCCTCGAGCGGGCGCAGGCGGTAAAGGTGGGGCGGCGTGGCGGCGGGTCCGGCGGCGAGAACGCGAGCCGGCGGGCCGAGCCTGCGATGCGCGCATCTCCGCCGACCGTCGTCGACTCCGCGCGCGTCTCCGCGGACCGGGCGGCGTCCACGGCGCGCGCCGGGGTGCCGCGCATTTCCCGGCCGGCACGGCGAGCGCCGGCGGATGCGCCGCCCGCGCCCCTCCCGCGCTGCCGCGCGCCGCCGCTCTCCACCGGAAGGCTCCGGACACGCTAAAGACACAACGCATGACCCTCGCCGGCCTTCCTCTCTCCATCCTCGCCCTCCTCCTCGGCGCCGCACTGGTGCCGCTGCTCGCGCGGTCGGGCCGCGGCGTCGCCGCCTGGTCGAGCGCGGCCGTGCTGGGGATCGCGGCCCTGGCGGTCGCGCCGCTGGCGCCCGCCGCCCTCGCCGGGACGGTCACCGTCCTCCGCTGGCCGTGGCTGCCGGAATGGGGGCTCGACCTCGCCTTCCGCCTCGACGGGCTCGGCCTGCTGTTCGCGATCCTGATCCTCGGCATCGGGCAGCTCGTGATCCTCTACGCCGCCTACTACATGCCGCCGGAGGACGGGCTCGGGCGCTTCTTCGGCATCCTGCTCGCCTTCGCCGGCGGCATGCTCGGCGTGGTGCTGTCCGAGAACCTGCTGCTGATGGTGATCTTCTGGGAGATCACCAGCCTCGCCTCCTTCCTGCTCATCGCCTACCGGCACGACGCCAGCGAGGCGCGGATCGCCGCGCGCATGGCGCTGGCCGTGACGGGCGGCGGCGGCCTCGCGCTGCTCGCCGGCGTGCTGCTGCTCGGCCGCATCGCCGGCAGCCTGGAGCTCTCGGCGGTGCTGGCGGCGGGCGAGGCGGTGCGCGCCCACCCGCTCTATCCCGTGGCGCTGGCGCTGGTTCTGCTCGGCGCCTTCACCAAGTCGGCGCAGTTCCCGTTCCACTTCTGGCTGCCCAACGCGATGGCGGCGCCGACGCCCGTCAGCGCCTACCTGCATTCCGCCACAATGGTGAAGGCCGGCGTCTTCCTGCTCGCCCGCCTCTACCCGGTGCTGTCGGGGACGGAGCTGTGGTTCGCGCTCGTCAGCGGCACCGGCGCGGTGACGCTCGCCTACGGCGCCTATGTCGCGCTGCTGAAGCACGACCTGAAGGGGCTGCTCGCCTACTCCACCATCAGCCATCTCGGGCTGATCACGCTCCTGATCGGGCTGGAATCGCCCCTGAGCACGGTCGCGGCGGTGTTCCACATCATCAACCACGCGATCTTCAAGGCGTCCCTCTTCATGGCCGCCGGCATCATCGACCACGAGTGCGGCACGCGCGACATGCGGCGCATCAACGGCATGTTCCGCTACATGCCGCAGACGGCGGTCCTCGGGATGGTCGCCGCCGCCGCGATGGCCGGCGTGCCGCTGCTCAACGGCTTCCTGAGCAAGGAGATGTTCTTCGCCGAGACGCTGCAGGAGCCCCCGGTCGCGGGCTACGCCTACGCCCTGCCGGCCTTCGCCACCTTCGCGGGCGTGCTCTCCGTCGCCTACTCCCTCCGCTTCATCCACGACGTCTTCTTCCACGGCGAGCCGGTCGGCCTGCCGCGCACGCCGCACGAGCCGCCGCTGTGGATGCGGGTGCCGGTCGGGATCCTCTCCCTCCTTTGCCTCGTCGTGGGGCTGCTGCCGCAATCCTCGGTGGGCGCGCTGCTCCGGACCGCCTCCGCCGCCGCGCTGGGCGGGCCGCCGCCGCCCTACGAGCTCGCGCCCTGGCACGGCTTCAACCTGCCGCTGGCGATGAGCGCGGTGGCGCTGGCCGGCGGCGCGCTGTGGTACCGCTTCCGCGGCGTCCTCTTCGATCTGCATGAGCGCTTCGCCCCGCTCGTCGGCGGGCCCGCGGCCTTCGAGCGGGTGTACAACGCCGCGGCGGCGGCGGCGCGCCTGCTCATGGCGGCGATGGATACCGGCAGGCTGCGGCGCTACGTGGCGCTGCTGCTGCTCGCCGCGCTCGGCCTCGGCCTGCATGCGGTCGCGGGTGCCGGGCTGGCGCCGCCGCACGGGGCGGTCATCCCCGCCGATCCGGTGGCCATCGGCGCGCTGGTCGCCCTCGCCGTCGGGGCCTTCGGCTGCGCAGGGCTGCACCGGCGCCGCCCGCTCGCCGTCGTCTTCGCCAGCGTGGTCGGGCTGATCGTCTCCCTCACCTTCCTCCGCTTCTCGGCGCCCGACCTCGCGCTGACCCAGCTCTCGGTCGAGGTGGTGACGATCGTGCTCCTGCTGCTCGCGCTGCGCTTCCTGCCCGAGGAGGCGCGCGCCACCGACGCGCCGCGCCGGCGCCGGCTGGGCGACGCAGCGATCGCCGGCGCCGGGGGGCTCGGCGCCGCCGCCCTCGCCTACGCCCTGCTGACGCGGCCCTTCGAGACCGTCTCCGGCTTCTTCGTCGAGCAGTCGGTGCCGGGCGGCGGCGGCACCAACGTGGTCAACGTCATCCTGGTGGACTTCCGCGGCTTCGACACGCTGGGGGAGATCTGGGTGCTGGCGCTCGCCGCGCTCGGCGCGCACGCGCTGCTGGAGGGGCTGCGGCTGCGCCCCCATGCCCTGCGCGCCGCCTCCGAGGCGGACCGCCACCCGGTCATGCTCGCCATGCTGATGCGCCCGCTGCTGCCGCTGGCGCTGACGGTCGCCTTCCACATCCTGCTGCGCGGCCACAACCTGCCGGGCGGCGGGTTCATCGCCGGGCTGATCACCGGCATCGTGCTCATCCTGCAATACCTGGCGGTGGGCCTCGACATCACCTCGGCGCGGCTGCGGGTGGACCATCTGCGGCTCTTCGCCCTCGGCCTCGCGCTCGCCGCCGGCACGGGCATGGCGAGCATGGCGTTCGGCGCTCCCTTCCTGACGAGCGCGCACGGCTACGTGCCGATCCCGCTGGTGGGGAGGACGCACCTCGCCTCGGCGCTGGCGTTCGATCTCGGCGTCTATCTGGTGGTGGTGGCGACGGTGCTGCTCGTCCTCTCCGAGCTCGGGCGGCTCAGCCAACGGGAGCTGCGTCCCGCGGCCTGCGGGGGACAGGGCTGATGGAGCTGCTCGTCTCGGCTGGCATCGGCGTCCTGGTCGCGGCGGGGACCTGGCTGCTGCTGCGCGAGCGCAGCTTCTCCGTCGTGCTCGGCCTGACGCTGCTCTCCTACGCCGCGAACCTGATGATCTTCGCCTCCGGGCGGCTGGCCGCCGACGCCCCGCCGCTGGTCCTCGGCGAGGCGGAGCGCCTCGCCGATCCCCTGCCCCAGGCCCTGGTGCTCACCGCCATCGTCATCAGCTTCGGCACCACCGCCTTCCTCGTCGCGCTGGCCCTGCGGGCGAGCGCGGAGACGGGCGGCGACCACGTGGACGGCGGGGAGGGAGAACGGTGACCCACCTTCCGGTGCTGCCGGTGCTGGTGCCGATGGTCGCGGCGATCCTCTTGCTCGCCGTGCATTCCGCCGGCGCGGCGGTGCTGCGCGGCGTCGGCCTCGCCGCGGTGGCGCTGCTCGCGGCGGTCGCGGTCCTGCTTCTGGCGGCGACGGCGCAGGGCGCGGTCGCGGTCGTCGCGATCGGCGCCTGGCCGCCGCCCTTCGGCATCGTCCTCGTGGCGGACCGGCTGTCGGCGACCATGGTGGCGGTGACCGCGGCGGTCGCCGTCCCCGCGCTGCTCGCCGCGACCGACGGCACGGACCTCCAGGGCCGGCATTTCCACCCCTTCTTCCAGATGCAGCTCGCCGGGCTGAACGGCGCTTTCCTCACCGGCGACCTGTTCAACCTCTTCGTCTTCTTCGAGGTGCTGCTGATCGCCTCCTACGCCCTGCTCGCGCACGGGGCCGGCGCGGCGCGGGTCCGGGCCGGACTGCACTACGTGGTGCTGAACCTCGCCGCCTCCCTGGTCTTCCTCGTCGGGCTGGCCCTGCTCTACGGCGCGCTCGGCACGCTGAACCTGGCCGACGTCGCGGGGCGCCTCGCCGCGCTGCCGCTGGAGGAGGCGGCGCCGGCGCGGGCCGGGCTGGCGCTGATCGCGGGGGTCTTCGCCTTCAAGGCGGCGCTGCTTCCGCTCGGCTTCTGGCTCCCCCACGCCTATCCCGCGGCCGCGGCGCCGGTCGCCGCGCTGTTCGCCGTGCTGACCAAGGTCGGGATCTACGCCCTGCTGCGCCTCTCCTCCGTCGCGCTCGCGGACGACGCGCCGGCGGCGGCGGGGCTCGTCGCGCCCTGGCTGATGCCGGCGGCGATCGGCACGGTCGTGGCGGCGACGCTCGGCGTGCTGGCGGCGCCGAGCCTCGGCGCCATCGCGGCGCACCTGCTGCTGCTCTCCACCGGCATGCTCGCGGCCGGGGTGGCGGAGGGGAGCGCGCCGATGCTCGCGGCCGTCCTCTACTACCTGCCGCACACCACGCTGGTCAGCGCGGGGCTGTTCCTGCTGGCCGGGCACATCGCCGCCACGCGCGGCGAGGAGGCGCGGGACCGGATCCGGCGCGGCCCGCGCCTGCCGCGCCCGGGCCTGGTCGGCGGCGCCTACCTGGCGCTCGCCGTCGCCGTGACCGGCCTGCCGCCGCTCTCCGGCTTCCTCGGCAAGGTCATGCTGCTGGCGGCGGCGCCGGCCACCCCCGCGGGCTACGCCATGTGGGCCAGCTTCCTCCTCTCCGGCTTCGTCGCCGCGCTGGCGCTGGCGCGCGCCGCGAGCGTGCTGTTCTGGGAGCGGAGCGAGCCGCGCGCGGCGGTCGGGCGGGCGGCGCCGCCGCGCCTCGGCCTCGCTCTGGCGGTGGCGGTCGGCTTCGTGCCGCTGCTGGTCCTCGGCGCGGCCCCGCTCTCGGCCCATGCGCGCGCGACGGCGGAGCAGGTGGCGGCGCGCCGCCCCTACCTCGAGGCGGTGCTGCCGCGGGACCTGCCGCCGGCGGCGCGGGAGCGGCGGCCGTAATGAAGACGCTCCGCCGCCTGCTGCCGCAGCCCGTGATGAGCCTTCTCATCTTCGGCCTCTGGCTGATCCTCGCCGAGGCCCCCGGGCGCGGCCAGGTGCTGATCGCGCTCGCGCTCGCCATCGGCCTGCCGCCGGCGACGCGCGCCTTCTGGCCCGACCCGCCGCGGCTGCGCGCGCCCGGCGCGGGGCTTCGGCTGCTCGCCGTGGTGCTCGCCGACATCGTCGTGGCGAACATCGAGGTCGCGCGGCGGGTGGCCGGTCCCGTCGCACGGCTGCGCCCCGCCTTCCTCGAGGTGCCGCTCGCCATCGCTGATCCCTTCGTCGCCACCATCCTCGGCAGCATCGTCTCGCTCACCCCGGGCACGGTCTCGGTCGAGATCGACCGCGGGCGCGGCGTGCTGCTGGTACATGCGCTGCATGTCGAGGACCCGGCGGCGGCCGTCGCGCGCATCAAGGCCCGCTACGAGGCGCCCCTCAAGGAGGTATTCGGATGCTGACGACCTTCGCCGTTCCGGCGGCGACCGGCATGGTCGCGCTCGCCATGGCGCTCAGCCTCTGGCGGCTGGTGCGGGGCCCGAGCCGGCCCGACCGCATCCTCGCCCTCGACACGCTCAACGTGAACGCGATCGCGCTGGTGATGCTGCTCGACATCGGCCTCGGGACCGCGGTGTACTTCGAGGCCGCGCTGATCGTCGCGATGATGGGGTTCGTCGGCACGGTGGCGCTCTGCAAGTTCCTCCTCTCCGGCGACATCATCGAGTGAGCGGCGCCATGCCCGGCGAGATCCTGGTCAGCCTCCTGCTGCTCGTCGGCGGCGGCTTCACCCTGCTCGGCTCGGTGGGCCTCGCCCGCCTGCCGGACTTCTTCACGCGGATGCACGGGCCGACCAAGGCGACGACGCTGGGGGTCGGCGCGATCGTCCTCGCCTCGCTCGCGCATGTCGGCGCGCGGGAGGACGGCGCGGGCCTGCGCGAGCTCGCGATCACGCTGTTCCTGTTCATCACGGCGCCGGTCACGGCGCATCTCCTGTCGAAGGCCGCGCTGGCCGAGGCGCGGCGGCGCGACGCGGCGCAGGGGGCCGGCGCCGGCGCGCCCCCGCCGGGGGAGTGAGCCGCGCGGCGTCAATCGGCCCGCGGGTGCGCCTTGCGCCAGGCCGCGAGCAGCGCGGCGGCGTCCACCGCCGTGTAGCGCTGCGTGGTCGAGAGGCTGGCGTGGCCGAGCAGCTCCTGGATCGCCCGCAGGTCGGCGCCGCCGCCGAGGAGATGCGTCGCGAAGGAATGGCGCAGCGCGTGCGGCGTCGCGTGCTCCGGCAGGCCGTTGAGGCGCCGGAACGCGCGCAGTGCCCGCTGCGCCACCGCCGGGTCGAGCCGCCCGCCGCGCGCGCCGAGGAACAGCGGCCGCTCGGGGCGCGGATCGGGGTGCTGGCGCAGCCAGGCCTCGATCGCCTCGCGCACCGCCGGCAGCACCGGCACCACCCGCTCCCTGCCGCCCTTGCCGCGCACGCGCAGCGCGGCGTCCGCCCCGGCGCGCGGCGCGTCGCGCACGTCGAGCGCGAGCGCCTCCGAGATGCGCAGGCCGCAGCCGTAGAGCAGGGTGAACAGCGCCCGGTCGCGCGCCGCGAGGGCGGGCGTGCGCGCGCCCTCGCCGATCTCGCGCGCCACGGCGCGCGCCTCGGCCTCGCCCAGCGCGCGCGGCACGGGGGGCCTGGGGCGCGGCCCGCGCAGCCCGGCCAGCGCGACCGGCGCGAGGCCATGGCGGCGCGCGAGGAAGCGCAGGAAGCCGCGCACGGCGGCGAGCTTGCGGGCGCGGGTCGAAACGCCGTCCCCCTCCGCTGCGCGATGCGCGAGGAAGCCGCGCAGATCCGCCGGGCGCAGCGCCGCCAGCGCGGCGAGGTCGGGCTCCTCCCCGCCGCGGTGGCGCGCGAGGAAGCCGAGCAGGTCGGCGAGGTCGCGGCCGTAGGCCTCGACCGTGTGCGGGCTGGCGCGGCGCTCCCGCGCCAGCCAGTCGAGGTAGGCGAGGCGCAGGTCCGCGGCGGCCGTCATGGCCCGCCGGCCCCGCGCCCGCCTAGCCGCGCGCCAGCGCCGCCCCGACGGCGCGGCCGAGGAAGGCGATGGTCGCGGCCGCCTGGCGCGCCGGCAGGGCGGCGGGCTCGCGGGCGCCGATCGCCAGCAGCATGGGGCCGGCGCCGAACAGCGGCACGCGGGCCAGGGCGTCGCGCGCGACGAGCGGTGCGGCCTCGGCGTGCAGCATCTCCCGGTCGGTGGGCTGGGACCGCACCACGGCGTCGCGGCCCGGCCCGAGCAGGCGCGCGACGGTGCCCTGCGGCAGCGGCAGCACGCCGCGCGTCCAGCCGGGCGCCGCGTGGCGGCGGTAGGGCTGCGCCGGCGCCGGCTCCGCGGCGAGGCTGCAGGTCTCGACGCCGAGCAGCGCGGGCAGCTCCTGCGTGACGGTCTCCACCACGTCGGTGGCGCGCATCAGCGCCAGCACGGCGAGGCGGACCCGGACGGCCAGGCCGGCCCCCGCCCGCCCGTCGGCGAGCAGGGCGTCCATCTCCGCCTCGATCGCGCGGAGGCGGTTGCGCTCGGCGGCGAGCATCGCGGCCATGTGGTCGGCGAAGACCTCGCCATGGACGCGCCGGGGCGGCAGCAGGACACGGTAGAGCTCGGGCCGCTCGGCCAGGAACTCGGGATGGGCCCGCAGGAAGGCCGCGACCGCCTCTGCCTCCGGGTCGGCGGGCCCGCGCTCCTCGCCCGCGCGGGCGGTGGCCGAGGCGGGCGCCGCGGTCGCGGCGCTGGCGGCGGCGGTGCTGGTACTGCCGTGCGCTGTCACAGGATGCTCTGCCCCGTCTTCTTCCAGTCGGCCAGGAAGGCTTCGAGCCCGCGGTCGGTCAGCGGGTGCCGGAGGAGCTGGCGGATCACTGCCGGCGGCAGGGTGGCGACATGGGCGCCGAGCTTGGCGGCCTGCACCAGGTGCATCGGGTGCCGGATCGAGGCGACCAGCACCTCGGTCCGGAGGTGGGGGTAGTTGCGGAAGATCGTGACGATGTCGGCGATCAGCTGCATGCCGTCGGCGGCGATGTCGTCGAGCCGGCCGACGAAGGGCGAGACGAAGGTCGCCCCCGCCTTGGCCGCGAGCAGCGCCTGGGCGGGGCTGAAGCAGAGGGTGACGTTGACTTGCGCGCCCTCCTCCGCCAGGGTCCGGCAGGCGCGCAGCCCGGCCTCGGTGAGCGGCACCTTGACCGCGACGTTGGGGGCGATGCGGCGCAGGTGCCGCCCCTCGGCGAGCATGCCCTCGAAGTCGGTCGCGGTGACCTCGGCGGAGACGGGGCCGGGGGTGACGGCGCAGATCTCGGCGATCACCTCGGCCAGCCGGCGGCCGGTCTTGGCCACCAGGCTGGGATTGGTGGTGACGCCGTCCACCAGCCCCGCCTCGGCGAGCGAGCGGACCTCGCCCACATCGGCGGTATCAACGAAGAACTTCATGAGGAGGCGGTATCCTTGGCGCGGAGCTCAACCAGCGAGCGGCAATCGTTCCAGTTTTATTCTAATTAAGCATAGCTCATGGGAGAGGGCCGGCGAAAGCACAGAGACATGAAAGACACGCCAGGTGTTGCTTCCGCGCCACGGGTCCGTGTCCTTCTCCCGCTGCCTCTCGAGGCAGGCACTTATGATTACCGCATTCCGCACCGGATGTCCCTCGCGCCGGGGGCGTTCGTGGTCGTTCCGTTCAATCGGCGGGACGTGATCGGCGTCGTGTGGGACGGCGAGCCCGATCCCGACCTGCCGGCCGCGCGCCTCAAGGACGTGTTCGAGGTGCTGGAGGTTCCGCCAATGACGGCGAGCCTCCGCCGCTTCGTCGAATGGGTCGCCGCCTACACCCTCAGCCCGCCGGGCGCGGTGCTGCGCATGGCGATGAGCGTGCCTGCCGCGCTCGGGCCGCCGCCACGGCCGGCAGGCTGGGCCCTGGCCCCGCAGCCGCCGCCCGGGGGCGCGGTGCGGCTGACCCCGGAGCGCCGGCGGGTGCTGGCGCTGCTCGCCCCGGGCGAGGTGCGTTCCGGCGCCGCGCTGGCCGAGGCGGCGGGGGTCTCGCCCGGCGTGGTGCGGGGCCTCGCCGATGCCGGCTACCTGGTGCCCGCCCTGCTGCCGGAGGCCGCCGCGCCCTTCGCGCCGCCCGATCCGGAGCATCCCGGCCCTCCGCTGGAGGCGGGCGGGCAGGCCGAGGCGGCGCGGGCGCTGCGCGTGGCGGTGGCGGCGCGGCGCTTCGGCGTGACGCTGCTCACCGGCGTGACCGGCTCGGGCAAGACCGAGGTCTATCTCGACGCGGTGGCGGAATGCCTGCGCCAGGGCCGCCAGGCCCTGGTGCTGCTGCCGGAGATCGCCCTCTCCGCCCAGTGGCTGGAGCGGTTCCGCCGCCGCTTCGGCGTGGCGCCGGCGCTGTGGCACTCCGAGCTGACCGCGAAGACGCGGCGCGAGACCTGGCGCGCGGTGGCGGAGGGCAAGGCGCCGGTGCTGGTCGGGGCGCGCTCCGCCCTGTTCCTCCCCTTCCCCGACCTCGGCCTGATCGTGGTGGACGAGGAGCACGAGACCGCGTTCAAGCAGGAGGAGGGCGTCGTCTACCACGCCCGCGACATGGCGGTGGTGCGGGCGCGGCTCTCCGGGGCCGCCTGCGTCCTGGTCTCCGCCACCCCGTCGCTGGAGACGCTGACCAACGCCGAGCAGGGGCGCTATGCGCGCCTGCACCTCGACCACCGGCATGGCGGCGCGTCCCTGCCCGCGGTGGAGGCGGTGGACCTGCGCAAGCATCCGCCGGAGCGCGGCCGCTTCCTCTCGCCGCCGCTGATCGCGGCGGTGACGGAGACGCTGGCGCGCGGCGAGCAGGCGATGCTGTTCCTCAACCGCCGCGGCTACGCGCCGCTGACGCTCTGCCGCACCTGCGGGCACCGGCTGCGCTGCCCGAACTGCTCCGCCTGGCTGGTCGAGCACCGCGCGCAGCGGCGGCTGCAGTGCCACCATTGCGGCCACGCCGAGCCGCCGCCGCCGGCCTGCCCGGAGTGCGGCGCGACCGGCGCGCTGGTGCCGATCGGCCCCGGCGTGGAGCGGGTGCTGGAGGAGGCGGGCGTGCTCTGGCCGGAGGCGCGGCGGCTGGTGATGGCGAGCGACACCCTCCCCGGCCCCGCGGCGGCCGCGGCGGCGGCGCAGGCGATCCGGGACCGCGCGGTGGACCTGATCATCGGCACCCAGATCGTCGCCAAGGGCTGGCACTTCCCGCACCTGACGCTGGTCGGCGTGGTGGACGCCGATCTCGGCCTCGCCGGCGGCGACCTGCGCGCCGCCGAGCGCACCGTGCAGCTCCTGCACCAGGTCGCCGGCCGCGCCGGGCGGGAGGAGCGGCCCGGGCGCGTGCTGCTGCAGACCTTCGCGCCCGAGCATCCGGTGATGCAGGCGCTGGTGAGCGGCGACCTCGATGCCTTCATGCGCGCCGAGGCGGCGGCGCGGCGGCCTGGCGGCTGGCCGCCCTTCGGGCGGCTTGCGGCGCTGATCGTGAGCGCGGAGGACGAGCGCGAGGCCGACCGCGCGGCGCGCGACCTCGGCCTCGCCGCGCCGCGCGGCGAGGGGGTGCAGGTGCTGGGGCCGGCGCCGGCGCCGCTCGCGCTGCTGCGCGGGCGGCACCGCCGCCGGCTCCTGCTCAAGACGCGGCGCGACGTGGCGGTGCAGCCGCTCCTGCGCGCGTGGCTCGCGCGCGTCGCGGTGCCAAGCGGCGTGCGGGTGCAGGTGGACGTGGACCCCGTGGGGTTCCTCTAGGCTCGGGACCCATTAATCGCTTGGAGCGACGCGAGGGTGTATGATTCTGAGCATGGCGGAGGTTCCGCCATGCCCGGCCCAAAGCCGCCTTTCCTCCTCTCGCCCGCGCAGATGCGCCGCCTGT
>NZ_JAHZUY010000074.1 GCF_019458025.1 Caldovatus aquaticus
GAACAACCTCATCGCCGAGGCCGGACGGATCCGACCGCTCGCCGACTTCGAGGGGGCACGAAAGGTCAATCCATAGTGCGCTTGGTTGGTATTGCGGGCTAGGTCCGGATGGAGGCCGCCGGCGGCGGTCAGGCGCGGCACGGTTCGGGGCGCCCGCTTCCGTCGGAGGCGGCGGCCGCCGACTGCGGACGGCAGCTGGTGCGAGCGGTCGCCGCGGGACTCTCCGGCAATCCGTCCCGCGTCCCTACTGTGCCGGCGCGGAGGCGCGGCACGGGCGGGCGCACCGCTGGGCCCGCCGCTCCCCGCCGCTTCCGCCACGGTCGCCTGCATGGCACCCGCCGGGAGACCGGCGCGGGGCGGGGGAACGCGTCGCTTCCGGGACCAGACGGGCAGTCCGACTGTCCGGCTTCAGCGGCCGGCGAGGATGGCGTCGGCGATCTTCTCCGCCGTCATCAGGGTGGGGAAGTTGGTGTTGGCGCAGGGCACCACCGGGAAGATCGAGGCGTCCACCACGCGCAGCCCCGCGACCCCCCGCACCCGGCCCGCGGTGTCCACCACCGCCATCGGATCGTCCTCGCGCCCCATGCGGCAGGTGCAGGAGGCGTGCCAGACGCCGATCGCCGCCTTGCGCACGAACGCCTCCAGCGCCTCGTCGTCGCGCATCACCTGCTCGAAGGTGAAGCCCTCGACGACGTAGCGCTCGATCAGCCAGGCGCGCAGCGCCGCCGGGCCGTCGAGAAGGCCGGCGATCAGCCGGGTCAGGATGCGGTTCCGCGTGTTCACCACGCCGATCCGGCGCACGCGGTCGCTGTAGCTCGCCGGGAAGGGGTCGCTCGTCACCGCGCGCAGCGGGTCGCTGAGCTGGATCGCCGCGAGGTGGCGGAAGCCGCCCATCAGCCGCTCCAGGTCGCGGCGGTCGGAGAGGAGGTTGAACTCGACGACCGGCTCGGCCCGCCAGTCGGGCGAGGCGAGGCGCACCTGGCCCGTCTCCGAGTAGGTCTTGTTCACGAACAGGATGAACGAGGCGATCTGCTCGCCCACCGCGTGCCATGCGGACTTGCTCGCCACCGCGACGAACATGTCCCCGCGCGGCGCCCCCTCGAGGCCGGAGGAGTAGCGCAGCCCGACCTGGATGTGCCGGCGCGTGGTGCGCCCGGTCATGCGCGCGCCGCGTCGGATGAAGGAGGAGAGCGAGATCGAGGGGTGGTCCATCAGCCGCTGCCCCACCCCCGGCAGGTGCACGCGCACCGGGATGCCGAGGTCGCGCAGGTGCCCCGCCGGCCCGATCCCGGCGCGCAGCAGGTGCGCCGGGCTGTGGATCGCGCCGCAGCAGAGGATCACCTCGCTGCCGCGGAACTCCTGCTCCCGCCCGGCCACCAGCGCGCGCACCCCGACGCAGCGCAGGTCCTCGAACAGCAGCGCCGTCACCTGGGTGTCGGTCGAGAGGGCGAGGTTCGGGCGCCGCCGCGTCTCCGCGTCGAGGTAGCCGATCGCGGCGGAGACGCGCTGCTCCTCGGCGTTGGAGATGGTGACCGGGAAGTAGCCGTCCTCGAAGGGACCGTTCTGGTCGGGCAGGAACCTGTAACCGGCGCGGCGGAACGCCTCGGCGACCGCCCTGGCGTGGCCGTCCCACTGCTCCGGCATGATGCGGCGGACCGGGATGCGGCCCTCCTTGCCGTGCAGCGGGCCGTCGAAGTCGAGGTCGCGCTCGACCTTGCGGAAGTAGGGGAGCACGTCCTCCCAGCCCCAGCCCTCCGCGCCGCGCGCCACCCATTCGGCGTAGTCGGTCGGCGCGCCGCGGTTGGCGAGCTGCCCGTTGATCGAGGAGCCGCCGCCGAGCACCCGCGCCTGCTCGTACTTGCGCAGCGGCGGGCGGTCGGAATCGGGCGCGTTGTGCGAGACGACCTGGGTGTGGACCTTGAGCTCGGTCCAGTGGAAGCGCGGGTCGAAATAGGCGGTGCCCGGATAGCTGTCGAGGATCTCCGGCGGCACCCGGCCCGGCGGCGTGTCCGGCCCGGCCTCGCAGAGCAGGACCTTGTGCGCGCTCCGCGCCGAGAGACGGTGGGCGAGCACCGAACCGGCCGAGCCGCCGCCGACGATGATCGTGTCGTACTCCACCGCGCGTTTCCTCCTGGACCTTGTCCGCTCCGACCGCAGCCGATCACCGACGGCCGGAAACAGCCGGGAGCGTGAAGCGGCTCTAGCATGGCAGCACCGCGCGGACCACGGGGCGGCGGGCTTGCCAGCCGCGGCGGCGGCGCGGAGAGTATGATGGCGATGCGATCCGCTGCCGTTCCCGCCGGCGCGCCGGCGCCTCGCCGTGCCGCCGCGTCCTGCCGCACGCGCCGCCGTGGCCGCCCCCATCGCCCATCGCCGGTCCCGGGCGCGCGGAGCGCGCCGGTCACGGACGCGACCGGATGCGCCTCGGCCGCTCGCTGACGCTGCTGCTGCTCGCGCTCGCTGCGACCTTCGGGCAGCAGACCTGCGCCGCGCTCGGCCGCATCCTCCCCCCGGTGATCGCGCCCGCGATCGTCGAGGACCTGCGCCTCGACCCGGCCCTGGTCGGCGTCTATGTCGGCGTGGCGGCGGCGGCGGCGCTGGTGTTCCAGATGGGCTGCGGCAGCTTCATCCTGCGCTACGGCGCGCTGCGCCTGAGCCAGGCGGCGCTGGTGATGCTGGCGATCGGCCTCGCGCTCGCCGCCGGCGGGACGCTCGCGCTGTTCGCGCTCTCGGCGGTGATCGCGGGCGGCGGCGCGGCGGTCTCGACGCCGGCCAGCTCGCACCTGCTCGGCCGCTACTCGCCGCCGCGCTACGCGCCGCTCGTGTTCTCGATCAAGCAGACGGCGGTGCCGGCGGGGCTGCTGCTCGCCGGCCTGCTCGGCCCGCTGCTCACCGGCCTCTGGGGCTGGCGCGGCGCGCTGCTCGCCGCCGCCGCCGCCTGCCTCCTCGGAGCCGTGCTGCTCGAGCCGCTGCGCGCCGAGTTCGACTCCGACCGCATGCCGAACCGCGCCTTCCGCCTGTCCGACTTCGCCACCACGCTCGGCTCGGTGCTCGGCACCCGCGAGCTGCGCGGCCTCGCGCTCGCCTGCTTCGCCTTCAACGGGCTGCAGACCGTCTTCACCTCCTATTTCGTCGTCTATCTGGTGGCGCTCGACTACAGCCTCGCCGCCGCCGGCCTCGTCTTCTCGGTGGCGACGCTGGTGGCGATCCCGGGACGGGTGCTGTGGGGCTGGCTCGGCAGCGTCTGGGTGGCGCCCGGGCGGATGCTGGCGGGGCTCGCCTTCGGCATGGCGGCAAGCGCCGGGCTGATGGCGCTGTTCACCCCGGGCTGGCCGACGGTGGCGGTTGGCGTGGTGGCGACGCTGCTCAGTGCCACCGCGCTTTCCTGGCACGGCGTGCTGCTGTCCGAGACGGCGCGCCTCGCGCCCGAGGGGATGCGCGGCGCAGTGACCGGCGGCGTGCTGTCCTTCGGCCAGATCGGCGCGCTGCTGATGCCGCTGCTCTATGCGGCGCTGCTCGGCGCGAGCGGCGGGCACGGCCTCGGCTTCCTCGTCAGCGGCCTGCCGGCGCTCCTGGTCGGGCTCGATCTGCTGCGCCCCGCGACGGCGGGCCGGCGGCGCGGCTGAGGGCGGCGCGGCCCGGCCGCCTCAGCGCCGGACCAGCTCGAGCGCGAAGGCGCAGGTGCGGGTGCGCAGCACGCCGCGGAAGGCGGTCCCCTCGATGGCGCCGACCACCGCGACGTCCATCTCGGTGCCGCGGCCGAATTCGAGGCGGATCCGGCCGCCCGGGCCGACCGGGCCGGTCGCTTCCCAGGGCGGGTCCTCGTGGAAGCGCAGCGTCGCGCGCCCTTCGGCGATGCGCAGCAGGGGCCGCGGCGAGGGCCAGGTGCAGCGCGCCTCCGGATGGCTCCAGGTCTCGATCAGGGTGCCGGCGTAGAGGCCATCGGGCGCGGACCCGGCGGACGGCTCGCCCGCAGGCGGCGCCGCTGGCGGCTGCGCGCCCGCCAGGGCGGGCAGGGCCCAGGCGGCGGCCAGGATGGCCCTGGCGGGGCGGCGGAGGTGTCCGGGCCGCGGAGGGGCGCGGCGCGGCGCGGATCGGGACGGGAACGGCATGGCCGGTCGGATCTCCGCGGGGCAGGGTAGGCGATTTCCCGCCGGCCGGCCCGTCCCGGAAGGCGGCGCCGCGCGGCGGGGCCAGGCCCGCCGGCGTCGCGTCGGCGATCCGGCCGCGATGCAGAGGCCGTCCGGTCAGGCCCTGCCGGGCCTGCGCAGGGCCGGCCCCGGCCGGTCAGTACCAGCGGTGCGGCGGCGGCCCGGCGTAGGGGTCGCCCGGCTGCGACGGCCCGTAGGAGGAAAACTGGTCGCCCGGGACCGCCGGATCGCCGCCGCCGTAGGGCGCGCCGGGCGCCGCATAGGCGGAGGGAGGCGGCGGCGCCGGGTAGCCATAGGGCGGCGCCGCGTAGGTCGCGGCCTCTCCCGGCGGGAACGCCTCGCCCATCGCTGCCCCGCCCCCTGGCGCGCCGCCATGGGGGACACCGTAGCCGCCGTCGAGTTCGGCGCGGCGGGCGCGCTCCCAGGCCCGCTGCTGCGCCGCCCAGGCGCGGCGGCGCTCCCGCTCCTCGTGCCAGCGGGCCTGCCGCTCGGCCTCGAATTCGCGGTAGCGGGCGGCGAATTCGGCCGCCTGGCGGCGCGCATCCTCCTCCTGCCAGCGGCGCGCCTGCTCCGCGGCGTAGGGATCGTAGGGGCCATAGGCACCCTGGGCATAGGGCGCGTCCTGGGCGCAGCCCGCCGCGGCGAAGGGAAGGAGCACGGCCAGGAGCGGCAGCGGGCGCGGCAGGCGGCGGTGGCGGGGCGGCATCGGCGAGTGATCCGGACTCTCGATCGGTGTTGCGAAGGCGCGCTTCGGCCTGCCTGCGCGCGCCGGGATCACCGCGATCCTCCGCCCGGAAGGGGGCGCGGTCGTGGCGCGACGGCGGCGACGGCGTGGCGCGCTGCCGTCATCGCAGCGCAAGCCAGGCCAGGATCGCGAGGCCGAGCGCGATGCGATACCAGCCGAAGGGCGAGAAGCCGATCCGCCCGATCACCGCGAGCACGGCGCGCACGGTCGCGAAGGCCACCGCGAAGGCCGCGGCGAACCCCACCGCGATCAGCTCCGAGGCGGCGAAGTCGAGCGCCGCGCGCGCCTTCCACAGGCTGTAGAGGGTGGCCGCGAGCATCGTCGGGATGGCGAGGACGAAGCTGAACTCCGCCGCCGCGCCTCGGGCCACCCCGATCGCCAGCGCGACGATGATGGTCGCGCCCGAGCGCGAGGTGCCGGGGATCATCGCCAGCGCCTGGCCGAAGCCGATGAGCAGGGCGGCGAGCGGGCCGATCTCCGCGACGGAATGGATCCATGGCTCGGAGCGCCGCCGCTCGATGGCGATGATGACGGCGCCACCCGCGATCAGCGCGAGCGCCACCACCCAGGGCGTGAACAGGAGCGTCGTGATGGGCCCGTGCAGCGTGGCGCCGATCGCCGCGGCGGGCAGGAAGCCCAGGACGAGGTTGGTCGCGTAGTACCGCTCCGCCGTGCGGGGGAACCACATGCGGGCGGCGATGCGCCAGAGCATCGCGCGGTAGATCCACACCACCGCGAGGATCGCGCCGAGCTGGATCGCGATCTCGAAGGCCTTGCCGGGCGGGCCCTGGAAGCCGATCAGCGCGCCGAGCAGGATCAGATGCCCGGTCGAGGAGACGGGCAGGAACTCGGTCAGGCCCTCCACGACGCCCATCACCAGGGCCGAGAGCAGCGCGCCGGGGGCGGCTTCCATGGCGGCGGGCGTGCGGCTGAGGGGCGCGGCGCGCGCTAGCGCGGCGATTCGGGGGCAGGCATGGCTGCGCTATAGCCGGGCCGCCGGCGCGGCGCCAACGGGCGTTGCGGGACCGTTGCGAGGAAGGGCGCGCGGGACGCCTGTTCGCCCCGCGCCCCCCGTTCAGCGCTGCTGCTGCGCCGCCGCGACGAAGGCGAAGTTGTCGAAGCTGTTCTCGGCGACGCGGAACCACTGGTACTCCTCGTCGCGGTAGCGGCGGTAGCTCTCCCAGAACCTGCGGAAGCGCTCGTTGCGGCCGGCGGTCTCCTCCGTCACCTCGTGGGTGGCGCGCCAGGCGGCCTGCATGATCTCGCGCGGCCAGAAGCGGAGCTGCGCGCCGGCCGCGACCAGGCGGCGCAGGGCCTGCGGGTTGGAGTGGTCGTAGCGGCTGACCATCTCGCTGTCGGCCTCGCGGCAGGCGACCTCGAGCGCATGTCTGTAGGCGTCGGGCAGCGCCTCGAAGGCGCGCTGGTTGGCCATGAGGTGCAGCCGCGCCCCCGGCTCCCAGAAGCCGGGCGCGTAGTAGTGGCGGGCGACGCGCACGAAGCCGAGCTTCTCGTCGTCGTGCGGGCCGACGAACTCGACCGCGTCGAGCACGCCGCGCTCGAGCGAGGGGTAGATGTCCGCGGCGGGCACCTGGGTCGGCGTGGCGCCGAGGCGCTCGAACACCTGCCCCGCGAAGCCGGCGATGCGGAACTTGAGGCCGCGCAGGTCCTGCAGCGAGCGCACCTCGTTGCGGAACCAGCCGCCCATCTGCGCCCCGGTGTCGCCGGCCGGGAAGGCGACGACGGAGTAGTCGCGCAGCAGCTCGTCGGCGAGCTGGTTGCCGCCGCCGTGGCGGAACCAGGCGGTGAGCTGGCGGGTGTTGAGGCCGAAGGGGTAGGCGGTGAGGAAGGCGAAGGCGGGCTCCTTGCCGATGTAGTAGTAGGCGGCGGTGTGGCAGCACTCGACCGAGCCGGACTGCACCGCGTCCAGCGCGGCGAAGGGCGGCGCGATCTCGCCGCCGGGGAAGACGCGGATCTGGAACCGGTTGTCGGTGAGCTGCGCGACGCGGCGGGCGATGCCCTCCGCGGTCCCGAACAGGATGTCGAGGCTGCGCGGGAATGAGCTGGTCAGGCGCCAGCGGATCTCCGGCTGCGCCGTCTGGGCGACGGCAGGGGCGGCGAGGGCGGCGGCCGGCGCGACGGCGGCGGCGCCGAGCAGGGCACGGCGGCGATTCATGAAGGTCTTCTCCCGCTTCGGATCGGCAGAGGGGCGCGACGGGGCCGTGGAATATCAGGGCGGCTGCGCGAGGCAAGCGTTGGGCATTCGGGCGGATTCGCGCGGCGCGGCGCCGCCTCGTTCGGCGCCCGATCGCGCCGGGAGGAACGGGCCGCCGCGCGCAAGACCGGCCGGAGCGGCGGCGCGCCGGACGGCAGACGCAAGCCTTACGGGGCGCCGCCGCTCCGGGCATAGTGCGTCGCGGCGCCCGGCTCGGGACCGACAGGCCCATCTGCCCACGACGGGCGCCGGAGCGGGAACGTGCCATGGCCGATTCCACCGAGCGGCAGGTCGCCGAGCACTACGCGGCGCGTGGCGGCGCCCTGGAGCGCGCGATCCTCGAGGCGCTGGCCGCCGCGGGCGCCGATCCCGATCGCCTCGCGCCCGCCGACCTCGCGCCGGTGGACGAGTTCCACATCGGCGGACGGCAGGCGACCATGGACCTCGCCGCGCAGCTCGACCTCCGGCCGGGGATGCATCTCCTCGACGTCGGCTCGGGCCTCGGCGGCGCCTCGCGGTACTTCGCGCAGGACCACGGATGCCGCGTCACCGGCATTGACCTCACCGAGGAGTTCGTGCGCGTCGCCGAGACCCTGGCGCGGCGGACCGGCCTCGCGGACCGCGTGTCCTACCGCTGGGGCAGCGCGCTCTCCCTGCCCTTCGCGCCAGCGAGCTTCGACGGCGCCACCATGCTTCACGTGGGCATGAACATCGCCGACAAGCGCACGCTGTTTGCCGAGGTCCGCCGCGTGCTGCGGCCCGGGGGCGTCTTCGCGATCTACGACGTGATGCGCGAGGCGGCCGTCTCGGAAGAGCCGCGCTTCCCCCTGCCCTGGGCCGCCGACGCCGGCGCCAGCTTCCTCGAGACCGCGGCGGACTACCGGCGGCTGCTCGAGGCGGCCGGGTTCGCGGTGCGGGCGGAGCGCGGGCGCAGGGACTTCGCGATCGCGTTCTTCCGGCGCCTGCGCGCCGAGACCGTACGGCGCGGCGGACCGCCGCCGCTCGGCCTGCACCTCGTGATGGGCCCGGCCGCGCAGCAGAAGATCGCGAACGTGGCGGACGCCCTGGAGCGCGGGCTGATCGTCCCGACGGAGATCGTCTGCCGCGCCGCCTGAGCGCGGGCGCGCCGCCGGGCGGCGACGGCGGTCGCCGGCTTGTGAAGGCGCCCGGGAACGGTTGCGTCCCGGGCGCGTGCTATCGTCGCCGCGTTGCTGGCACAGGCTGCGGCAAAGAAGGAAGGGAGGTAGGTCGGCCATGAATGCACGGATGGTCGCGCTGGCCGTCGGCGTACTGCTGGGAATCGGCGGCGCGCTCCACGCCCGGACCGGCGCGGCGCAGCAGGCCGGGGCCGAGGCGGCGAACCAGGCGCTCCCCAGCGGGTTCCAGACCTCGCCGTTGCTCCGGTCCGGCATGACCGCAGACGGGAGGCCGGTGGTCTATCCGCGGACCGAAACCCCCGAGATCACCGCGGTGATCGGCACGCTGGCGCCGAACGGGCGGACCGCCCGCCACCAGCATCCGGTGCCGGTTTTCGTCTACGTGATGGAGGGCACACTGGAGGTCCGCTCCGACGGGCACCCGCCGCGCACCTACACGGCCGGGCAGAGCTTCATCGAGAGCCAGAACCACTGGCACCAGGCCTTCAACACGCAGAACGCGCCGGCGCGGATCCTGGTCGTCTTCATGGGCGAGCAGGGCAAGCCCACCAGCGTCAGCGCGCAGTGACGAGGGCGGGCGCGGCAGGTCCGCGCCCGCGCCTCAGTAGCGGTAGTGGTCCGGCTTGAACGGCCCCTCCGGCGGCACGCCGATGTACTCGGCCTGCCGGGGCGTCAGCTTCGTCAGCTTGGCGCCCACTTTCTCGAGGTGCAGCGCGGCGACCTTCTCGTCGAGGTGCTTGGGCAGGGTGTAAACCTTGCGCTCGTACTTGCCGGGGTTGGTCCAGAGCTCGATCTGCGCCAGCACCTGGTTGGTGAAGCTCGCGCTCATCACGAAGCTCGGGTGGCCGGTGGCGTTGCCGAGGTTCACCAGGCGCCCCTCGGAGAGCAGGATGATCCGCTTGCCGTCGGGGAACTCGATCTCGTCCACCTGCGGCTTGACATTGTGCCACTTGAAGTTCCGCAGCGCCGCGACCTGGATCTCGGAGTCGAAGTGGCCGATGTTGCAGACGATGGCGCGGTGCTTCATCCGCCGCATGTGCTCGACGGTGATGACGTCCACGTTGCCGGTGGCGGTGACGAAGATGTCGGCGATGGGCGCCGCCTCCTCCATCGTCGTCACCTGGTAGCCCTCCATCGCCGCCTGCAGGGCGCAGATCGGGTCTATCTCGCTCACCATCACGCGGCAGCCGGCGTTGCGCAGGGACGCGGCGCTGCCCTTGCCGACGTCGCCGAAGCCGCAGACCATGGCGACCTTGCCCGCCATCATCACGTCGGTTCCCCGCCGGATGCCGTCCACCAGCGACTCGCGGCAGCCGTAGAGGTTGTCGAACTTGCTCTTGGTGACGCTGTCGTTGACGTTGATGGCGGGGAACAGCAGCCGCCCTTCCTTCGCCATCTGGTAGAGGCGGTGCACGCCGGTCGTCGTCTCCTCCGAGACGCCGCGGATGCTCGCCGCGAGGCGGCCGAACCAGCCGGGCCTCATCCGCAGCGTGTCCTTGAGGAGGGCGAACAGGACCTCCTCCTCCTCGTTCGCGGCGGCATCGAGGAAGGCCGCATCGCCCCGCTCCGCGCGGTGGCCGAGATGGACGAACAGCGTGAGGTCGCCGCCGTCGTCGAGCAGCAGGTTCGGCTCGCCGCCGTCGCCCCATTCGAGGGTGCGGCGGACGTACTGCCAGTACTCCGGCAGCGTCTCGCCCTTGACCGCGAACACCGGCACGCCGGCCGCGGCGATCGCGGCGGCGGCGTGGTCCTGCGTCGAGAAGATGTTGCAGGAGGACCAGCGGACGTCGGCGCCGAGCGCCTTCAGCGTCTCGATCAGCACCGCGGTCTGGATCGTCATGTGCAGGCAGCCGGCGATGCGCGCGCCGCGGAGCGGCTTCGCCGCGCCGTATTCCTTGCGCAGCGCCATCAGACCGGGCATCTCGTCCTCGGCCATGGCGATCTCCTTCCGGCCCCACTCGGCCAGGGAGAGGTCCTTCACCGTGTATTCGGCTGCGACAGCGCCCATCCGCAGGTGCCTCCGGAACTCCGGCGCCGCCCTAGCACGCGGCCTGCGCGGTGGCGAGAGGCGCGCCGCGGCGGGGCAGGCCCGCGCCGGAGCGAGGGCGGGGAAGGGCGGGGCGCGTTCCCGCTCCGGGCGGCCGGGCCTTCGCCGCCGAGAGGCGCTGCCTTCGGCGGGGCTTGCCGGCGCCGGCGGCAAAACAGGATCGGCGGAGGGCGGGAGTGCGGCCCCCGGGGAGCGCGGCGCGACCGGCGGGCCTTGCCGTGCGGCAGGGAGGGGCCGCGTCCGTGCGACGAGAAACGCGCCCGGCGGCCGCGGGGACGGCCTGTTGCTGCCGGGGCGGCTCCCGCGCGGCCTCAGGCCCGCTCGATCGGCCCCTTTGCGAAGCTCATCACCAGCTCCTGGATCCGCGCCGGGTCGGACTGCTCCATGACCCGCCGCGCGAAGCGCGCGCAGTCGGCGATCTCGAGCGCGCGCACCGCCTGCTTCACGCGCGGGATCGCGCTCGCGTTCATCGAGAGGGAGCGGATGCCCAAGCCCAGCAGCAGCGGCACCAGGCGCGGATTGCCCGCCATCTCGCCGCAGACCGAGACCGGCATGCGCAGCCGGAGCGCGGCTTCGGTCGCGAACTGCACCAGCCTGAGCACCGCGGGGTGCAGCGGATCGTAGAGGTGCGCGACCTCCGCCTCCGCCCGGTCCACTGCCAGCGTGTACATGGCGAGGTCGTTGGTGCCGATGGCGAAGAAGTCGGCCTCGAGCGCGATCGCGTCCGCCGCCAGCGCCGCGCCCGGCGTCTCGATCATGGCGCCGAGCGGCGGAAGCGGGTCGGGCAGCTTCTCGCCGCGCCGGCGCAGGCGGCGGGCGACGCGCTCGTAGATCTCGCGCGCCTGCTTCACCTCATCCGGGATCGTCACCATCGGCAGCAGGATGCGCACCGGCCCCTTCACCGCGACGCGCAGGATCGCGGCGAACTGCGCCTCGAGCAGCTCCGGCCGCTTCAGCAGCATCCGCACCCCGCGCAGGCCGAGCGCCGGGTTCGGGCCGGTCAGGGCGGGGACGCCTTCGGCCAGCGCCTCGATGTCCTTCTCGCCCCCCCAGTCGAGGACGCGGATGGTGACGGGCTCGCCGTCCATCGCCTCGAGGATCCCGGCGTAGGTCTGGACCTGCGCCTCCTCGTCGGGGAGGTCGGTGCGGTTCATGAACAGGAACTCGGTGCGCAGCAGGCCGATGCCCTGCGCCCCGGCCTGCGCGATCAGCGGCAGCTCGGCCGGGATCTCCAGGTTGGCCTGCAGCTCCACCTCCTCCCCGTCGGTGGTGACCGCCGGCAGCCGGCGCAGCTTGGCGAGCCGGGCCCGCTCGCGGGCGAAGGCGGCGAGCGCGTCGCGCGCCGCGGCGAGCGTCGCCGGCGTCGGGTGCAGCACCACCGTGCCCGCCGCGCCGTCGAGCACGCAGGGATCGCCGCGCCGCGCCGTCTCGATCAGCCCGTGGCAGCCGAGGACGGAAGGGATGCCGAGCGCGCGCAGCATGATCGCCGTGTGCCCGTCCGGGCCGCCCTCCTCGGTGGCGACGCCGGCGATGCGCGCCGGGCTGAGCAGGGCGGCGTCCGCCGGCGTCAGCTCCTCGGCGACGAGAATCGCCCCCTCCGGCACGTCCTTGAGGGCGCGGAAAGGGGAGGCGGTGAGGTTGCGCGTCAGCCGGCGCGCGATCTCGCGCACCTCCTGCGCGCGGCGCTGCAGGCCCGCCTTGTCGTCGTCGCGCGCGGCGAGGATCGCTGCCGCGATCGCCTCCGCCTCGTCCTGCACGGCGGTCTCGGCGGAGACGAGGTCGCTCTCGATGCGCTTGCGCGCGCCGCGGATCAGGCGGGAGTTGCCCAGCATCATCGCGTAGGCGTCGAGCAGCGGCGCGAGCTCCTCCTGGGCCTCCTCCGGCAGCACGCCGATGCGGGTCCGGAGCTTCGCCACCTGCTTGCGCGAGGCGGCGACGGCCTCGGCCAGGCGCTGGCGCTCGGCCTCGATCTCGGCGGCGGCGATGCTGCGGCGCGGCGCCTCGGCGGGGGCCTCGCTGGTGTCGAAGATGGCGCCGATCGCGATGCCGGGCGAGACCGGGATGCCGCTCAGGCGGGTTTCGCGCGCCGCGCCGCCGCGGCGGCCCCCGGCGGTCCTGCCGCGGCCGTCGGCACGCCCGTCCGGGCCGTCGCGAGTCTCCGGCAGGGCGGCGTCGGCGTCCGGATCAGCTTTCATCGAAGCCGGCCTCGATCAGACCGGCGACGGCATCAAGCGCCTCCTTCGCGTCCCATCCCTCGGCCTCGATCGTGACCTCGCTGCCCGGGCCGGCGCCGAGCATCATCAGTCCCATGATCGAGCAGGCGGGGACGGTCTGCCCGTTGCGCGTCACCCTCAGGCAGGCCGAGTAGCGCTCCGCCAGCGCCGCCAGCTTCGCCGCGGCGCGGGCGTGCAGGCCGCGGCTGTTGCGGATGGTCACGGTCCGGCGCAGCACCAGCGCGTCTGCCGCGGCCGCATCGGCGGCCGTGCCGCCGCAGCCGCAGCCTTCCGCGTCCCGTCCGGGGCCGGCCTGCGGCGTCGTGGCGGCGGCAGGGGCGTCGCCGGACCCGCGAGAATCGGAGGGGGGCAGGGTCACGGATGGGGCGCCGCGTCGGGCGCCGGGTGCGCCGGCACGGCCTCCCTGGCGTCCGCGGGCACGGCGGGCGCCGGCTCCGGCCCGGCCGGGAGTGGTGCCTGTCTCCGCCGCGGGCCGGCGACGGGTCCGTGGCCGTTCAGCATCTCGGAGCCGCTGGCGATGTACTTGCGCCCCGCCGCCTGCGCGCGGTCCACGGCTTCCGCCAGCGGCTCGGTGCCGCGCACCTTGGCCAGCTTGACCAGAAGCGGCAGGTTCACGCCCGCGATCACTTCCACGTCCTCGCGCTGGTCGAGCAGCGACATCGCCAGGTTCGAAGGCGTGCCGCCCAGGATGTCGGTGAGCACCACGACGCCGTCACCCTCGTCCACCGCGCGGATGCATTCGCGGATGTCGGCGCGTCTGCCCTCGATGTCGTCCTCGGGGCCGATGCACACCGTGGCGACGCCGCGTTGCGGCCCGACCACGTGCTCCATGGCGTGCCGAAGCTCCTCGGCCAGGCGGCCGTGGGTGACCAGTACGAGACCGATCATGGGATGTATGAAAGGGCCTCCCGCCCCGTCCTAGGCTGGGCCGTTCCGATCAGACCGGCGCCGCTGCGCGTGTCGTCGTCGCTTCCGGGCGCCGCTGCCGCCAGCTCGCGGTGGATCACCTCGGCCCGCCAACCTTGTCGCAAAAGATGGTTCGCCAGGCGCTCCGCCACAAGCACCGACCGGTGCCTGCCGCCGGTGCAGCCGAGGGCGATGGTGAGGTACTTCTTCCCCTCCGCCACATAGCGGGGCAGCAGCGGATCGAGAAGGCCGGTCAGGCGGCGCCAGAAGGCCGGGTAGTCCGGATCGGCCTCGATATGCGCCGCCACCGCCGGGTCGCGCCCGGTCAGCGGCCGCAGCGCCGGATCGTAGTGCGGGTTGCGCAAGAACCGCAGGTCGAGCACCAGGTCCGCCTCGCGCGGCAGCCCCTTGGCGTAGGCGAAGGACACCACGGTGATCGCCAGCCCGGCCCCCGCCGCGCCGCCCTCCCCGGGCCGGAAGCGCCGGGCGATCATCCGCCGCAGCTCGGGCAGCGGCAGTTCCGAGGTATCGATCACCCAGTCCGCCACCTCGCGCAGCGGCCCGAGCAGCGCCGCCTCGCGCGCGATCCCGTCGGCGACCCGGCTTCCGAGCGGCCCGCCCGGCGCGAGCGGATGGCGCCGCCGGGTCTCGGTGTAGCGGCGCAGCAGCACCGCCTCGTCCGCGGCGACGAAGACCAGGGTGAGGGCGACGTCGGGGCGCTGCCGGAGCCGTTCCAGCAGGCGCAGGGCGGCGGCCGGCTCGAAATCCCGGGTCCGGCTGTCTATGCCCGCGGCCAGTTCCGGGCTGCCGTCGGAGACCAGCGCCTCCAGCACCGCGAGCGGGGGGTTGTCCACCGTCTCGAAGCCGAGATCCTCGAGGGCGCGCAGGACCGAGGCCTTGCCCGCGCCCGACAGGCCGGTCACCAGCACCAGCTGGCGCGGCCCCGCGGGAGGGTCCGCCCCGGCCCGATCGGCCGTCGCGGCGCGCGGCGGGGCCTCCATCTCAGCCCCCGATCCCGGCATCGGCGGGGGCGCCGGCAAAGGCTCCGGCCCGCATCCGGGCCCGCGCGGTGGCGGCGTCGAGCGCCCACTCCACCTTGACCGGCGTCGAGCCGTCGAGCGCGTACAGCCGCACCAGGGGAAGGGCGTGGCGACCGCAGGCGAAGCGCGCGGGCTCCGGCAGGCGCGGCACGTCATCCCGGCTCGCCGCGCAGTCCACCGCGAGCCGCAGCCGCGCCCCCTCCGCCACCGGCAGGTCGGCGAACAGGCCGAGGCCACGCACCTCCAGCAGGCCGCGCAGCGCCGGGGGAGGAGCGACGCGCAGCAGGGGCGCCGGCGCGGCCGTGCCGCGCTCGCCGGCCGGGGGCGAATCCGCGGGGTCAGGGCCGGCGTCCTCGGTCACCACCACCTGGTCGTCCGCCACCAGGCGCCAGCCCGGCCGCTCCAGGAGGCGCAGCACGAGATCGGACTTCCCGCTGCCCGGAGGGCCGAGGAACAGGACCGCCTCCCCATCGCGCGCGGCGCAACTCCCGTGAAGCAACATTCCCGGCAGATCCTCGCGTCGGGGCGGGACTGTGGCAGAAACGCGGCAAACGGGAAAGCGTCCCCGGAACGGGGTGGCCCCGCGCCGGGCGCCCCGGTTGTCCGCGCCAGGCGGGGATGACAGCCTGCCGCCATGACCGTCGCCCGCTCCGACGTCGAGGCCGCCGCCCGGCGCATCGCCCCCCATGTCCGCCACACCCCGGTCCTGCGCCTGCCGGCCGGCGCGGCCGGCGGCCTCGGGCTCGACCATCCGGTGACGCTCAAGCTGGAGACGCTGCAGGTGACGGGCAGCTTCAAGCCGCGCGGGGCGTTCAACCGCATCCTGGCCGCCCACGCCGCACCCGCGGCCGGCGTGATCGCCGCCTCGGGCGGCAACCACGGCGTGGCGGTGGCCTATGCCGCCCGCACCCTCGGCCTCGTGGCGGAGATCTTCGTTCCCGAGGCCACGCCCGCCGCCAAGCGGGCCCTGATCGGGCGCCAGGGGGCCCGCCTCGTCGTCGGCGGCCGCGACTACCAGGCCGCCTTCGAGGCCTGCCGGCATCGCGCCGCCGGGACCGGGGCCCTCCTGGTGCATGCCTACGACCAGCCGGAGGTGGTCGCCGGCGCCGGCACCCTCGCGCGGGAGCTGGAGGCGGACGCGCCGGAGCTGACCCATGTGCTGGTCGCGGTCGGCGGCGGCGGACTGCTCGGCGGCGTGCTCGCCTGGTATGCCGACAGCGCCGTGGAGGTCGTCGCCGTCGAGCCGGAGACCTGCCCGACCCTGGCTGTCGCAATGCTCGCCGGCCGGCCGCGGCCGGCGCCGGTCGGCGGCATCGCCGCCGACAGCCTGGGGGCGCGGCAGATCGGCCGCATCGGCTTCGCGCTGGCGGCGCGGCACCTGGCGCGCGGCGTGGTGGTGGCGGACGCGGCGATCGCCGAGACGCAGCGGCGGCTCTGGCAGGCCTGCCGCGTCGTCGCCGAGCCGGGCGGGGCGACGGCGCTGGCGGCGCTGACCTCGGGCGCCTGGACGCCGCCCGCAGGGGCGCGGGTGGGGGTGGTGGTCTGCGGCGCCAATGCCGATCCCGGCAGCCTCGCCGCCATCCCGGCGGGCTGAGCCGGCACGACGGCCCGCCGGGACCGGCAACGGCGGGCAAGCCGGGCGGGCTACAACCGGCCCATGACCAGCAGCACCAGCAGCACGGCGACGATCACGCCAAGGATGTCGGAGGGGGCGTAGCCCCAGGCGCGGCTGTAGGGCCAGGCCGGGACCACGGCCAGCAGCAGCACGATCAGGACGACCAGCAGCACGGTGGCGCTCACCGGGGCCTCCTCGCCGCCCGCGGCGGGCGGCACGGGGTTGTCCGGCGGAAACGTGCCGGAGTCCGGCGGGTTGTGCCGCGCCCGGGCCGTGTGGCCGCGGGCGCGGAGCGCCCGGCCCGGAAGGCCGGCACGCCGCGCCCGGTCGCCCCGGGCCCGCGCCGCACGCGGCGCTGCCGGACAGCGTGCGGCGGCCGCTCGGAGGCGCCGCGTGCCGCGCCGGACGCTCGCCGCGAAGCCGCCACGCGCGCGCCGCGCGCCTGCCCCGCCCGTCGCGCGAATGCCCCGCCCGCGCCCTTCGCCGGCCATCGCGCCGGGGCTTGATGGGCCTGCGCCAAACCCGAGGAGGGAATCATGCGCAAGCCGATCCAGACCCCGTTCCGCATCGCCCTGACCGCCGCCGGCCTGATCGTCGCGCTGACCGGCACGACGCTCGCGCAGGGCGGCGGGGCGGCCGGCGCCTCGGCGGCCCCGGCCGCGTCCGGCGGCACCGGGCCGGCCGGTGCCGCGCCCGGCACGGCCGTGTCC
>NZ_JAHZUY010000075.1 GCF_019458025.1 Caldovatus aquaticus
GCAGGCACGGGCGGCGCCGGCGGGGGCGCGGCAGGCGCGGCGGCGGCGGGCGCGGACGCGGGCGCCTCCTCGGCCGCGGCGCGGCGCCGCAGCGGCACCACGCCGCTCCGCGCGACGAAGGCCTGCCACAGCGCGCGGTCCTCGGCGGTCAGGCCGCGGGCGCGGCGACGCGGGCGGGAAGGAAGGGCGTCGAACATGGGCGCGCGTGCCGGCCGGTCAGCCCTCCTGCGGGGACGGCGCCGCCGCGCCGCCCGCACGCGCCGCGGGGTCGTCCTCGATCAGCACGACGTGCAGCCGGCGCGGGCCGTGGGCGCCGAGCTCGAGCGTCTGCTCGATGTCGGCGCTGCGCGAGGGGCCGGTCACCAGCATGACGTTGCGCGGCATGAAGCCGCCGGAGGACGCGTCGCGCCGCTCGGCGCGCAGCAGGTCGAAGGCCTCCTCGTAGGCGCCGACGACGCGGCTGGCGCGCAGCACGACGATCGCGGTGTCGGGCAGCAGGTTGAGCGTGGTCGGGCGCTCCGGCGCCGAGGGCAGCATCAGCGTCCCGGTCTCGGCGATGCCGGCGAAGGCGTGCTGGACGGACACCGCGTCCTCCGGCCCCGCCGCGCGGGCCTCGACCGCGAGCAGCGGCCGCCCGGACCAGGGCATGGCGTCGAGCTCGGGATGCGGGGCGCGCACCAGGCGCGCGGGCAGGTTCTGCGCCGCCAGGTAGTCGGCCACCGCGGCGGGCACGGCGGCGGCGTCCGGCACCCGCTCGACGGTGCCGAACTCCTTCTCGACGTGGCGCACGAAGAGGGCGATCTGCTCCGCGCGGGGCAGCCGGGCGCGGGCGGGGATCAGGTGCCGCGGATGGCGCTCGAGCCGCGCGGCGAGCAGCAGCGCCTGGTCGGCGGGCAGCGGCCCGCGGCGCAGGCCGCGGCGGATGGCACCGAGGATGGCCTCCTTCGACATCAGGCGCGCCCCTCCCGCTGCGCCCGGGCGTAGCGCGCGAGGAAGGTGCCGCCCGGCTCCGGCACCGGCAGGTCGCGCCCCCGGGTCCAGCCGCCGGCGAGCGGGAAGGAGCGGAACGCGCCCCGGCCGCGGCCGAGCAGCGCGAGCGCGCCGGCCGCGAGCCGCGTCGCCGCGCGGTAGGCCCCGGGATGGCGCGCAAGCCAAGCCCAGAGGCGGAGGCCCGAGCGGGCGACGGGCGGCGTCAGGCGGCGCTCGAACTCGCGCTCGCGCCAGTGGCGCATCAGCGAGGGCAGCGGGATCTTCACCGGGCAGACCGCCTCGCAGCGCCCGCAGAAGGTGGAGGCGTTGGGCAGGTGCCCGGCCTTGTCCACGCCGACCAGCGAGGGGGTCAGCACCGCTCCCATCGGCCCCGGATAGACCCAGCCGTAGGCGTGCCCGCCGACCACGCCATAGACCGGGCAGTGGTTCATGCAGGCGGCGCAGCGGATGCAGCGCAGCATGTCCTGGAACGGGGTGCCGACCATGCTGGAGCGGCCGTTGTCCAGCAGCACCACGTGGTACTCCTCCGGCCCGTCGCGGTCGCCGGCGCGGCGCGGGCCGGTGGAGAAGGTGGTGTAGACCGAGAAGTCCTGGCCGGTGGCGCTGCGCGCGAGCAGCCGCAGCAGCGCGCAGCAGTCCTCGAGCGTCGGAACCACCTTCTCGATGCTGGCGAGCACGACGTGCACGCGCGGCAGCGTCTGCGTGAGGTCGCCGTTGCCCTCGTTGGTGACGATGACGCTGCTCCCCGTCTCGGCGACCAGGAAATTGGCCCCGGTGATGCCGACGTCGGCGGCGAGGAAGCGCGCGCGCAGCCGGGCGCGCGCCTCGGCCAGGATGTCGCGCCGCTCGCGGAAGACGCGCTCGCGCGGCAGGTCGGTGTGGGCGGCGCGGAAGCTCGCCTCCCAGTCCTCGCGGTTGAGGTGGAAGGCGGGGGCGATGATGTGCGAGGGCGGCTCGCGCCGGAGCTGCAGGATGTACTCGCCGAGGTCGGTCTCGACCGGGGTGATGCCGTTGGCCTCCAGGTGCTCGTTGAGGCCGAGCTCCTCGGAGATCATGGACTTGCCCTTGGTGACGGTGCGCGCGCCGACGCGGCGGCAGATCCCGAGCACCGCGGCGCGGGCCTCCTCCGCGGTGGCGCACCAGTGCACCGTGCCGCCGGCCTTCTCGACATTGGCGGCATAGGTCTCGAGGTAGAAGTCGAGATGGGCGAGGGTGTGGTTCTTGATGTCGCGCCCGATCTCGCGCAGGCGCTCGAATTCCGGCAGGGCGGCGATCGCCGCCTGGCGGCGGGCGAGGAAGGCGCCGCGGCTGCCCGAGAGCGCCCGCTGCAGCGCGGCGTCGGCCAGCGCGCGCGCGGCGTTCTCCTTGAAGGCGGGCGAGGTGAGCTGGGGCACGGCGGTCGGTCCCGGGCGGCGGTGGGGCGAATGTAGCGCGGGCGCCTCCGCGGGCCAGGGGCGCCGGGGCCCGAGCGCCGCGCGACCCGCGGGGCGCCGGTCCGGCGGCCGCGTCCCGTCCGTGCCGGGCGGCCTGCCCGTCTCCCGGTGGAGGACGGCGCCGCGCCGGCGGCCGCCGAGCCGCCGTCCGCGGCGGGACGCGCCGGACGCCCGGGCGCGATGCCGCCCGCTGGACGCGGCCGGCCCGGCGCGGCTAATCCCTGCGCCCGCCCGGACCGACCGCACGACCCGGAGAGGGCCGGGAGCCCGGATCGAGGAACCGCACCACCGTGATTTCCCGTCGTCACCTCCTCCGCGCGAGCGGCGCCGCGCCGCTCGCCGCTCTGCTCGCCCCGGCCTGCGCGCCGGAGCGCCGCGAGCCCGTGACCGCCGATGGCCGCTTCCCGATCATGGCCATCCTGGAGGACACGCCGGAGCTCAGCCGCTTCGTCCTGCTGCTCGAGCGCTCCGGCCTCGCCGAGACGCTGCGCGGCGACGGGCCCTTCACCGTCTTCGCCCCGACCAACGCCGCCTGGGCCGCCGCGCCGCCGGAGGCGGGCGGCGGCACCGGCACCGCCGTCAGCGCCGATCCGCAGCGTCTCGCCGCCGTGCTGCGCGGCCTGATCGCGCGCGGCCGGCTCTCCCGCGCCGACATCGCCGCGCGCGACGGGCAGATCGTCACCCTCGACGGCGGC
Organism: Caldovatus aquaticus; assembly: GCF_019458025.1. Taxonomy (GTDB): domain Bacteria; phylum Pseudomonadota; class Alphaproteobacteria; order Acetobacterales; family Acetobacteraceae; genus Caldovatus; species Caldovatus aquaticus. Next base: position 3,119 of record NZ_JAHZUY010000075.1, read on the forward strand.
CGCCTCCGCGTGGCGCCCGGCGGGCAGCAGGTGGCGCGCGTCGCCGCCGGCGCCACGCCGGCCGCGGCGTCGGCCCGCGCGGCGGGCAGCGGCCCCGCGGCCACCATCACCCGTCCCGACCTGCGGGCGACCAACGGCGTGATCCACGTGATCGACCGCGTCCTCCTCTGACCCGGGCGGGCGGGGCGTCCACCGGGACGCCCCGCGCGCTCAGCGCAGGAGCACGCCGTGGCCGCGCAGGAATTCCAGCAGCGGCAGCAGCGGCAGGCCGAGGATGCTGGAGTGCTCGCCGACGATCCGGGCGAAGAGCTGCACGCCCGGCCCCTCCAGCCGGTAGGCGCCGACCGAGGCGGTCACCGCCTCCCCCTCCCGCGCGAGATAGGCGTCCAGGAACGCGTCGGAGAAGTTCCGCATCGTCAGCCGCGGCAGCGCCACGTGCTGCCAGACGCGGCCGCCGCCCCGCCAGCACACGACCGCGGTCACCAGCTCGTGCGTCCGGCCGCGCAGGGCGCGGAGCTGCGCCCGCGCCGCCTCCGGATCGGCGGGCTTGTCGAACCAGCGCCCCTCGCAGACCAGCATCTGGTCGGCGCCGATCACCAGCGCCTCCGGCTCCCGCGCCGCGACCCGCCGCGCCTTGGCCTCGGCCAGCAGCAGCGCGGTGTCGGCGGCCGGGACGCCCTCGGCGCGGGCGGCGGCCTTGATCGCGTCCTCGTCCACCGCCGCGGCCGCGACCTCGAAGCGCAGGCCGGCGGCGGCGAGCAGGGCGCGCCGCGCCGCCGAGGCGGAGGCGAGCACCAGGCGCGGCGTCTCCGCCTGCAGCGGCGGGGCGGCGTCCGGACTCACGGCGCCGCCCCCGGGCCGGCGGTGCCGAGCACCTCGGCCGCCGGGTCCTCCGGCGCGTGCGTCGGCAGGTGGTCCTGCGCCACCGCCGCCTGGCCGGCCCGGCGCGCGTGCCAGGCCTCCATCAGCTGCAGCACCGTCGCCGCCGTCTCCTCGATCGAGCGCCGCGTGACGTCGATCACCGGCCAGCCGCGCTGGGTGCAGAGGCGCCGCGCGGCGAGGATCTCGGCCTTCACCGCCTCCGGGTCCACATAGGCGCTGCTGTCCTGCCGCACGCCGCCGGCGCCGATCAGCCGGAGCCGGTGGCGGCGGATCTCGATCAGCGCGCCGGCCTCGATGGTGAGGCCGACCACCGGGCAGGGCGGGTTCTCGAGCTCGGGCGGCAGCGGCGCGCCGGGCACGATCGGCACGTTCGCCGCCTTGATGCCGCGATTGGCGAGGTAGAAGCAGGTCGGCGTCTTGCTGCTGCGCGAGACGCCGACCAGCACCACGTCGGCCTCGCCGACCGCCGCCAGGCCCTGCCCGTCGTCGTGCGCCAGCACGAAGTGCATCGCGTCTATGCGGCGGAAGTAGTCGGCGTCGAGCACGTGCTGCGCGGCGCGCTTCTCCTTCGCCCGCGTGCCGATCGCGCCCTGCAGCAGCTCCATCACCGGATCGAGCACCGACATGCGCGGCAGGCCGAGCCGCGTGCAGGTCTCCTCCAGCGCGTGGCGCAGGGAGCGGTCCACCAGGGTGAACAGGACCGGGCCGGGCTCGTGCCGGATGCCCTCGAGCACGCGATCGAGCTGGAGGCGGCTGCGGATCAGGCTCCAGCGGTGCACGACCACCTGGGCGTCGTCGAACCGCGCGATGGTCGCCCGCGCGATCGAGTTCAGCGTCTCGCCGGTGGAATCCGACACCAGGTGGAGGTTGATCGAGCGGAGGGGGACCATCGTCGCGCGGGAAAAGCGGGAACAGGTGTGGACAACGGGGACATAGGGTCGCCGCCGCCGGATGCGAAGCGCAAGACGGGGAACAACGGCGCGGCGGGCGCCCCTGCGGATGCCGCGCCGCGGGCGGGCGCGAAAACCGGGAGCGGCGGGAATTGCGCAGGCGCCGGAACGATTTGCGCGCCGATCCTCGCGTGGACGAAGCTGTGGACGGCGCCGGGACGCCCTGCGTCCCCGGCATCCACAGGCCCTACTGGGACTCCCACCTTCCTGGACTCTCCTTTCAATGGCTAAGGAAGGGGCATGGAAAGCGATCGAGAGGCGTCCCGGGCGGCCGCCCGCGCCAAGCCGCTGCTGCGCGCGCTGGCGGGCGAGGCGGTGTGGCCGCCGCCCCTCTGGCTGATGCGCCAGGCCGGCCGCTACCTGCCCGAATACCGCGCCGTGCGCGCCCAGGCCGGCGACTTCGTCGCGCTCTGCACCACGCCGGACCTCGCGGCGGAGGTCACGCTGCAGCCGGTCCGCCGCTTCGGCATGGACGCGGCGATCCTGTTCTCCGACATCCTGATCCTGCCCTGGGCGATGGGCCAGCCGCTGCGCTTCGCGGAAGGCGAGGGGCCGGTCCTCGACCCGCCGGTGCGCGACGCCGCCGCGCTCGCGGCGCTCGATACGCGGGCGGCGGTGGCGCGCGCCGCGCCGGTGCTCGAGACGGTGCGCCGGGTCCGCGCCCGGCTGGAGGCCGAGGCCCCGGGCGTGGCGCTGATCGGCTTCGCGGGCGCGCCGTTCACGGTCGCCTGCTACATGGTCGAGGGCCGCGGCGGGGGGGACTTCGCGCGGGCGCGGGAGCTGGCCTACCGCGACCCCGCCTGGTTCGGCCGGCTGATCCGGCTGCTCGCCGAGGCGACCGCGGACTACCTGATCGCCCAGGCGGAGGCGGGGGCCGAGGCGCTGATGCTGTTCGACAGCTGGGCCGGCCTGCTGCCGCCCTCGCAGTTCCGGCGCTGGGTGATCGAGCCCGCGGCGGCGGTGGCGCGCGCGGTGCGGCGCCGGCACCCGGAGGTGCCGCTGATCGGCTTTCCGCGCCTCGCCGGGCCGATGCTGGCGGAGTACGCGCAGCGGGTCGCCGGGCTGCGCGCCGTCGGCATGGACACGGCGATGGACCCGCGCTGGGCGGCCCAGGCGGTGGCGGCGGATCTCGCCCTGCAGGGCAACCTCGACCCGCTGGCGCTGGTCGCCGGCGGCGCGGCGATGGAGGCCGAGGCGCGCGCGATCCTCGCGGCGATGCGCGGCCGGCCCTTCGTGTTCAACCTCGGCCACGGCGTCGTGCCGCAGACGCCGCCGGAGCACGTCGCGCAGCTGGTGCGGCTGGTGCGGGCGGGGTGAGGCGGCGCCCGCCGCCCCCTCACTCCCCGTCCGCCGCGGGCGCGAAAGGCGGCTTGAGCCAGAGCGCGTCCTTCAGCTTCCTGGCGACGAACTCCGCATGCGCGGCGAGCTCCGCCTCGCTCGGCACGATCGGGCGCGGCGTCCGCGCCGGAGGGGGCGCCGCCCCGCCCGCCGCCGGGCCCGCGGCCGGCGCGGCCACGGCGATGCGCGCCGCGGCGAGGCCGAGGCCCGGCTGCCGGCCGCCCATCAGCTCGAGGTATACCTGCGCGAGCAGGCGGCAGTCGAGCACCGCGTTGTGGGTCGTGCGCTGCGAGAGGTCTATGCCGAAGCGCCGGCACAGCGCGTCCAGGCTGTTCGGCAGGCCGGGGAAGCGCCGCTTCGCCAGCTCCAGCGTGTCCACCATGCGCGCCCGGTCGAGCGGCGGGCGGCCGCAGCGCGCGAGCTCGGCGTCGAGGAAGGCGAAGTCGAAGGGCGCGTTGTGCGCCACGATCGGATCGTCGGCGAGGAAGGCCAGCAGCTCGTCGAGGATGTCGGCGAATTTCGGCTTGCCGCGCAGCATCGCGGCGGTGAAGCCGTGCACCCGCGTTGCCTCCTCCGGCACCTCGCGCTCGGGGTCGAGCAGATGGTGCAGCACGCGCCCGGTGGGGACGAGGTTGACGAGCTCGATCGCCGCGATCTCGAGGATGCGGTCGCCGAGCGCGGGGTCGAGGCCGGTGGTCTCGGTGTCGAGCAGGACCTGGCGGGTCATGGCGCGGCGGCGGGTGCGGTCCGGGCGGTGGCGGGGCCGCGCCGGCAGCGCCGCACCAGCCGCCGGATCGCGCGCTGTGCGTGATGGCGGGAGAGGCCGGTGCGGATCACGTGGTCGGCGCGGCGGCGCTTCTCGGCGTCCGGCATCTGGCGCGCCAGGATGGCGGCGAGGCGCTCCGCCGTCATGCCCCGGCGGGCGAGGACGCGCGCGCGCTGCACCGCGGGCGGGGCGCTGACGACGACCACCTTGTCCACCCGGCGTTCGCCGCCGGTCTCGAACAGCAGCGGGATGTCGAGCACGACGAGCGGCACGCCGCGCCGGCGCGCGCGGGCGAGGAAGCGCCGCTCCTCCTCGCGCACCAGGGGGTGGATGATGCGCTCGAGCCGCCGCAGCGCCGCGGGATCGCCGAGCACGGCGCGGCGCAGCGCCTCGCGGTCCACGCGCCCGTCGCGCACCGTGCCGGGGAAGGCCTCGGCGATCGGCCGGACGGCGCGGCCGCCCGGTCCCTGCAGGCGGTGCACCACGGCGTCGGCGTCGAACACCGGCACGCCGAGCCGGCGGAACACGGCCGCCGCGGTGGACTTGCCCATGCCGATCCCGCCCGTCAGGCCGAGCACCTTCATCGCGGCGGGATGCCCGCGGCGACGAAGTCCCTGAGCGCCGCGTCCACCTGCGGCTCGACGCCGAACCAGCGGGCGAAGCCGGGCCGCGCCTGGTGCAGCAGCATGCCGAGCCCGCCCACGGCGGCGAGGTCGCCGCGCGCCCGCGCCGCGGCGACCAGCCTCGTCTCCAGCGGCACATAGACCAGGTCGGCGACCACCGCGCCGGGCGGCAGCGGCGAGAGGTCGAGCTCGAGCGTCGGCTGACCCTGCATCCCCAGCGCGGTGGTGTTGACGAGCAGCGCCGCCTCGGCGAGCGGGGGGCGCTCGGCCACCGTGATCGGCCCGCCGAGCGCGCGCGCCAGCGCCTCGGCGCGCGCGCGCGTCCGGTTGACCAGCACCACGCGCGGGCAGCCGGCGTCGAGCAGCGCCGCGGCGACCGCGCGGGCCGAGCCGCCGGCGCCGAGCAGCACGGCGGGGCCGCGGTCGGCGCGCCAGCCGGGGACCTCCTCCCGGATGCTCTCGAGGAAGCCGTAGCCGTCGGTGTTGCTACCCTCGATCCGCCCGTCCTCGTGGAAGACGAGGGTGTTCACCGCGCCGGCGCGGTGCGCGAAGGGCGCCACCTCGTCGCAGACGGCGAAGGCGGCCTCCTTGTGCGGGAGGGTGACGTTGGCGCCGCGGAAGCCGAGATCGGCGAGCGCGCGCACGACCTGCGCGAAGCGCTCCGGACGGACCGGGAGCGGGACGTAGGCGCCGTCGATCCCGTGCCGCTCCAGCCAGAAACCGTGCAGCCGGGGCGAGCGCGAATGCGCCACCGGCCAGCCCAGGACGCCGGCGAGGCGCGCGTGTCCGCTGAGGATCGGCATGGCGCGCAGAAAGCCCGGCCGCGCGGCGCGGGTCAATGGGCGTGGCGCCGGCGGCGCGCGCCGTTCCGCCTTCCGTCCGCGCCCGCGCCGCGGCGGCGCGGATCAGAGCTCCGCCGCGCGGGCGATGCGTCGCACGCCGGCGGCCGCCATGTCCGCCCAGGCGCGGGCGAGCGAGCCGCCGGTGTCGATGGCGCGGCACGCCTCCTCGACGACGCCCGCCGCGAAGCCGAAGCGGCGGGCGTCGAGCGCCGTCCAGGCGACGCAGAAATCGGTCGCCAGGCCGCAGACGACGACGGCGCGGATGCCGCGCGCGGCGAGCCACCCGTCGAGGCCGGTGCGGGTCGCGCGGTCGGCCTCGAGGAAGGCGGAGTAGCTGTCCACCTCGCGCCGCAGGCCCTTGCGCTGGATCATCGCGGCGTGGGGGATGTCGAGGCCGGGGTGCAGCGCCGCGCCGGGGGTGCCCCTGACGCAGTGGTCGGGCCAGAGCACCTGCGGGCCGTAGGGCATCTCCACCGTCTCGAACGGCGCGCGGCCGGGATGCTGCGAGGCGAAGGAGAGGTGGTCGGCCGGGTGCCAGTCCTGGGTCAGCACCACGGTGGCGAAGCGCCGGGCGAGGGCGTTGATCACCGGCACGACCGCGTCGCCCTCCGGCACGGCGAGGGCGCCGCCGGGACAGAAGTCGTTCTGCACGTCCACGACGATCAGGGCGGTGGCAGGGTCGGGATCTGCGGGCATGGCCGGCTCCTCCTGCGCCGGGGGGCGGCGGCGGGGCGTTGCAGGAAAGATGGCGCCGGGGCGTTGCGGCGGGAAGGCGTGCTTCGGCCGGGACCGCCGGGCCTTCGCATGGCGCCGCCGCCGGGCAGCGGGCGCGCGAAGGCGATCCCGGGATCGAACCATGCCGGGCGACGGCCGCGGGGCGGGGTGCGACCCGCACCCCGGCCGGGGTCACTCCGCCGCCGCCGGGCGCGGCCGCGGCGCGCCCGGGTCGGCCGCCTGTTCCCACAGCTCCGGGTGCAGCTCCTCCTTGCGGTCGGGGAAGGCGAAGGCGCAGGCCAGGATCACCGCGCTGAAGGCGGCGAGCACCAGCATCGCCGCGGCGAGGTTGCCCGTCGCCTCGTGCAGGAAGCCGACCAGCGGCGAGGCGGCGGCGGCGCCGAGGAAGCCGACGGTGAAGCGCACCGAGTAGAGCCTGGCGCGCAGGGCGGGGGCGACGTAGCGCGCGGTCATCGTCTCGTTCACCGTCACCTGGCCGAACACCGCCGCCGCGACCGCCCCGGCCACGGGCAGCACCGGCCAGCCCTCGAGGAAGGAGAGCGCCAGCAGCCCCGGCACCAAGGTCAGGGCGAGCGGCAGGAACACCGCGCGCAGCGTGTTGCGGTCGATCAGCCGCCCCACGGTGAACTGCGTCAGCCCGCCGCAGAGCGTGACCAGGAAGGCGAGCATGCCGACCACCGGCAGCAGCCCCGGCGAGTGCGCCAGCCGCTCCTCCATCAGCTTGGGCAGGAGCAGGGTGTAGGCGTTGAACACCAGCCCGGAGGTCGCGGCGATGGCGAGCAGCACGATCACCGCGCGCCGCGCCACGGCGGGCGGGATCCGCGGAAAGGGCCGCGCCGCCGGCCGCGCCTTGGCGAGATCGATCGGCGGCTCGCGCCAGTAGAGCAGGCCGACGGCGATGCAGGCGAGGCCGGGCAGCAGGAAGGCCCAGCGCCAGCCGGCCTGGGCGGCGACGAAGGCGGTCACCACCGGCGCCAGCGCCACGCCGAGATTGCCGAACACGCCGTTCACGCCGACCGCGCGGCCGACCCTGTCGCCCGCCGCCTCGACCAGCATCGCCGTGCCGATCGGGTGGTAGATCGCGGCGAAGGCCCCCATCAGCGCCAGCGCCACGGCGAGCGTCCAGGGCGAGGCGGCGAGGCCGGCGAGCGCCATGAAGGCGCCGGTGCCGAGGAAGAACGCCACCATCAGCGCGCGCCGCCCGACCCGGTCGGCGAGCCAGCCCATCGGCAGGGAGCCGAGGCCGTAGGTGACGAACATGCCGGTGCCGAGGGCGAGGATCGGCCCGTAGTCCGGCCCGAAGATCCCGCCCGCCTGGGGCGCCATGGCGAGCACCGCGGTGGCGAGGATCAGAAGGCTGTAGTGGGTCAGCGCGTGGGCGGCGTTGAGGAAGGCGATCTGCCGCGTCGCGGGGTCCTTCACGCGAGGGGCTCCGTGCGGGGTTCCGTCCGGGGAGGACCGAGCCTATCCTGGCCATCCAGCGACGTCCGGTCAGATCATGTCGCCAGACGGACAAGGCCGCGCCGCCCCGGCGGCGCCGCTCCGCCACTTCCCGCAGGAGGCGGTGGACCGCCCGCTCGCCGGCTTCGTGCGGGACTATCCGGACGGCCACGCCACCGGCTGGCACAGCCACGCCCGGGTGCAGCTCCTCTACGCCACGCGCGGGGTGATGCGGATCGCCACCGCGGCGGCGCACTTCGTCGTGCCGCCCGGCCGCGCGCTCTGGGTGCCGGCGGGGCTGCCGCACGCGGTGACGATGCGCGGGACGGTGGCGATGCGCGCGCTGTTCCTGCGCGAGGACGCGGCGCGCCGCGCCGGCCCGCCGCGGACCGCGGTGCTCGCGGTCTCGCCGCTGCTGCGCGAGCTGATCCTCGCCGCCTGCGCCGAGCCGCTGGAGTGGGACGAGGGCGGGCGCGGCGGCCACCTCGCGGCGCTGATCGTCGAGGAGATCGCGCGCGCCCCGAGCCTGCCGCTCGGCGTGCCGGCGGTGCGCGACGCGCGGCTCGCGCGGCTCGCCGCCGCGCTCGCCGCCGATCCGGCGAGCCGGCTCACCCTAGAGGACTGGGCGGCGCACTGCGGCGCCAGCGCGCGCACCCTGGCGCGGCTGTTCCGGCGCGAGACCGGGATGGGCTTCGCCCGCTGGCGCCAGCAGGTGCGGCTGGTGGAGGGCGCGGCCCTGCTCGCCCAGGGGGTGCCGCCGGCGCGGGCGGCGGCGGCGGTGGGCTATGCCAGCGCCCCGGCCTTCGGCGCGGCGTTCCGCGCCGCCTTCGGCCTGACCCCGGGCGCTGCCGGGCCGGGGCGCGGCGGGGCGGGGTGAGCGGAGGCCGGGGCGCGGAGGCCGCCTTGTCAGCCCGGCCTGATCCCGGCCTCGGCGATCAGGGCGCGCCAGCGCTCCACCTCGCTCCGGAGGAACGCCTGCGAGCGCGCCGAATCCCAGGCGAGCACGTCGAACCCGCCCTCCTCCGCCTTGCGCAGCACCTCGGGGTCGCGCAGGGCGGCCAGGGTGTCGCGCTCGAGGCGGGCGCGGATCGCGGCGGGCACGGCGGCGTTGGTCATCATCGCCGTCCAGTTGGTGATCTCGAGGCCCGGCGCGCCGAGCTCGCGCACGGTCGGCACGTCGGGCAGCAGGCGGTGGCGGCGCTCGGCGGTGACGGCGAGCGGGCGCAGCCGGCCCGCCTGGTACTGCGCGATGCATTCCGGCAGGTTGCAGACCATCAGGTCGAGCGTGCCGGCGACGAGGTCGGTCACCGCCGGCGCGCCGCCGCGATAGGGCACGTGGACCAGGTTCTCGCGCGCGCCGGCGTGGCGGCGGAGCAGCTCCAGCCCGAGATGCGGCGGCGAGCCGTTGGGCGAGGAGCCGCCGGAGAGGCGCTCCGTCCGCACCGCGCGCGTGAGCTCCTCGAGCGTGCGCCAGGGGCTGTTCGCGTTCACCGTCACCACCAGCGGCAGCAAGCCGAGCACCGAGACCGGCGCGAAGTCGCGCAGGAGGTCGAAGGGCGCGTTCGGGAACAGGCTGGCGTTGACCGCGTGGGTCATGGTGATGGCGAGCAGCGTGTGCCCGTCGGGCGGCGCCTTCGCCGCGATGTCGGGGCCGAGCAGCGCATTGCCGCCGGGGCGGTTGTCCACGACCACCGGCCTGCCCCAGATCTCGGAGAGCCTCTGCCCGACGATGCGGGCCATGATGTCGGTGAGGCCCCCCGGCGGGAAGGGCACGATGTAGCGCACCGCCCGCTCGGGGAAGCCCTCGGCCTGCTGCGCATGGCCGCCGCCCGCGGGCGCGGCGGCGGCGCCCGCCGCAACGCCCAGCCGCAGCACGGTCCGGCGCCTGATGTCCATGGCGTTCTCCTCCCTGTTGCGCCTGTTCTTGTCGCCGCGGCCGGGCCGCGGCCGCGTCACGACTGGACCGGCACCCCGGTGTCGAAGTGCTCGCCGGGGAACCACCGGCCGAGACGGAGATCGGCGGTGCGCGCGTGCGCCTCCATCCCCTCGTGGCGGGAGATTCGCGCCGCCAGCGGGCCGAGCTCGCGGTTCGCCTCGCGCGTCGCGCGCTGCCAGGTCAGCGGCTTTAGGAACTTGTGCACCGAGAGGCCCGCGGAGTAGCGCGCCGCGCCCTTGGTCGGCAGGATGTGGTTCGGCCCCGCCGCCTTGTCGCCGTAGGCGACCGTCGTCCCCTCGCCGAGGAACAGGCTGCCGTAGTTGGTCAGCCGCGCCAGCCACCAGTCGAGGTCGGCGGCCAGCACCTCGAGGTGCTCCGCGGCGTAGCCGTCGGAGACCTTGGCCGCCTCCTCGCGCGTGTCGCACAGCACCACCTCCCCGTAGTCGCGCCAGGCGGCGGAGGCGGCCTCGCGCGCGGTCGGCGGCAGCGCGGCGATCAGCTCCGGCACGCGCTTCAGGCAGTGCTCGGCGAGGCCGCGGTCGAGCGCGACCAGCCAGGCCGGGCTGTCCTTCCCGTGCTCCGACTGGCCGACCAGGTCGGCGGCGACGATCTCGGGGTCGGCGGTGGCGTCGGCGATGACGCAGATCTCGGTCGGCCCCGCCAGCACGTCGATGCCGACGCGGCCGAACAGCATGCGCTTGGCCTCGGCGACGTACTTGTTGCCCGGCCCGACGATCACGTCCGCCGGGCGGCCGGTGAACAGGCCGAAGGCCATCGCCGCGATCGCCTGCACCCCGCCGAGCGTCAGGATCATGTCCGCGCCCGACTTGTGCATCGCGTAGAGCTGCTTGGCGTTGATCGGTCCGCCCCGGTAGGGGGCAGAGGCCGCCACCACGAACGGCACGCCCGCCGCCTTGGCGGTCGCGATCGCCATGTAGGCGGAGGCGATGTAGGCGTAGCGCCCCGCCGGCACGTAGGCGCCGACGCAGTTCACCGGCACCAGCCGCTGTCCGGCGACGAGGCCGGGCGCGAGCTCGACCGAGAATTCGCGGATGCTCTCGCGCTGCGCCTCGGCGAAGCGGCGGACATTGGCGATGGCGCGCTCGATGTCGCGCTTCGTCCCCTCGTCCACCTCGGCGGCGCGCCGCGCGATCTCCTCGGGCCCGACCACGACCGGCCCCTCCCAGCCGTCGAGGCGCCGCGCGTAGTCGCGCGCCGCCTCCTCGCCCCCGGCCTCGATCCGGGCGAGCATCTCCGCCACCACGGCGCGCGCGGCGCCCTCGTCCGAGGTCGGGGTCTTGGCGGCCTTCTTCAGCCAGGTCACGGCCATCGCGTCATCTCCCGCTCGCTGCGTCGGTTGCCGCGCGCAGCCTAGCCGATCCGCGCCGCCGCGCCATGCGCCGCGCGGTCACTCGCCCCGCAGCAGGGCCTCGACCATCGCGCGCGTCGGCGTCCGCCCGTCGCGGGCGCGCAGCGCCCCGGCGGCCGAGGCGAAGCGGATCGCCTCCTCGACGTCCCGCCCCTCGGCGATCGCCAGCGCATAGGCGCCGTGGAACACGTCGCCGGCGCCGCTGGTGTTGGTCGCCTCGACGCGGAAGGTGGGCGTCTCGCGCAGCGTCCGGTCCTCGCGCGTCATCCAGAGCGTGCTGCGCTCGCCGCGCGTCACGGCGGCGACGCGCGTCCGCCAGCCCGGGGCCAGGGCGCGCCGCAGGCCCTCGCCGGGCCGTGCGCCGGGCGCGAAGTTCTGCAGCCCGGTCGTCGAGAACACCACGTGGTCCACCCGCGGCACCAGCTCGAGCAGGATGCGCGTCTCGCTCTTCTCGGCGTCCAGCACGCTCGGCACCCCGCGCGCCCGGGCGGCGGCGAGCGCCGCGACCGCGCCCTCCGGCCAGCGCGGGTCGCAGAGGAGGACCGCCGCCCGGTCCAGCTGGGCGAGCGGCAGCCAGGAGGGGTCGCGGTCCAGCCCCTCGCCGCGGAAGTTGATGATGCTGCGCTCCCCCCTGCGGTCCACGAGCACCGCGGAGACCGGCGTGCGCGCGCCCTTCACCCGGCGCAGCCCGGAGACGTCCACCCCCTCGGCCGCCAGCGCCTCGGCGAGCGGCTCGCCGTTCAGGTCGTCGCCGATCCGCCCCCAGAAGGCCGCGCGGCCGCCGAGCCGCGCCACCGCGATCGCCGCGTTCGCCGCCAGCCCGCCGGGGCCGAGGCTGTAGGCACGGGCGGTGCTCTTCGCGGGCGGCTGGGGTATCTCGTCCACCCAGAAGGTGTGGTCGGCCACGACATTGCCGAGGCAGATGACCAGCGGCGGTTCGGGCGGAGGGGCGGACATGGGGCGGTGCGCGGGTCGGGTTCCGGGGCGGCACCATCCGCCCGCGCGGCGCCGCTGGGAACCCCCCGCCGCGCCGGCGCCGGGCGTCGCCGGCCGGGTGCTGCACCGCGACGCCGCGATCCTGGTGCTCGACAAGCCGGCGGGCCTTGCCGTCCATCGCGGGCCGCGCGGCGGGCCCTCGCTCGAGGACTGGCTGCCGGCGCTGCGCTTCGGCGGCCGGCGCGACCCGCAGCCGGCGCACCGGCTGGACGCCGACACCGCGGGCTGCCTCGTGCTCGGCCGCACCCGCCCGGCGCTGGCGCGGCTCGGCGCGCTGTTCGCCGCCGGGCGGGTGGAGAAGATCTACTGGGCGGTGGTCCGCGGCGCCCCGCCCGCGGCCGAGGGCGAGATCGCGGCGCCGCTGCGCAAGGTCTCCTCCGCCGCGGCGGGCTGGCGGATGGTGGTGGACCCCGCCGGCCAGGAGGCGCGGACCGCCTGGCGCGTGCTCGGGCGGAACGCGCGCGACGGCCTCGCCTGGCTCGAGCTGCGCCCGCGCACCGGGCGGACGCACCAGCTCCGCGCCCATTGCGCCCATCTCGGCTGCCCGATCCTGGGCGATGCGCGCTATGGCGGCGGCACGCATCCCGGCGGCCTGCACCTCCTCGCCCGGGCCGTCGTCCTGCCGCGCGAGGGGGACGGCCCGCCCCTCCGCGTCGAGGCCGAGCCGCCCCCGGCGATGCGCCCCGCCCTCGCCGCCTGCGGCTGGGCCGGGCGGGAGGCGGGCGCCGCGGCTTGACGCCGCCGCCCCGCTCCGTCAGATAGCCGGCCTTCGGTTCGAGACCAGCCCGCGCGCGGCGCCGGGCGGAAGCCCTCCGCCACCCGCCGCGCGCCCGCGATTTCGGGAAACTCCGCCATGGCCCGCCGTTGCGCCATCACCGGCAAGGGCGTGCTGACGGGCAACAACGTCAGCCACGCGAACAACAGGACCAAGCGCCGCTTCCTGCCCAACCTGCAGGAGGCGTCGTTCTTCTCCGACCTGCTCGGCGGCCCGGTGCGGCTGCGCGTCTCGACCCGGGGCATCCGCACCATCGAGCACAATGGCGGGATCGACGCCTTCCTGCTCGGCACGCCGGACCGGCGGCTGCCGGAGGAGGCGCGCACGCTGAAGCGCCGCCTGGAGCGGATCCGGGCGGCCCGGCAGGCGGCGGGCCCGGCCGCCTGACGCCGCGCGCCGCGCGCCCGGCGCCGCCGGCTTAACCGGGCGCTCACCGGTCCCGTGCCACACGGGCGGCATGACCGCCGCGGGGGCCGGGCCGTTCCTTCCCGTCATTCTGGGGCTGCTGGCGCTCGCCGCCGCCGCGGCGGCGCTGTGCGCGCACCGGCGCGGGGCGGCCGCGGCGGCGCGCGCGGCGGCGGCGGAACGCCGGGCGGCCGCGGCGGAGCGCCGGCTCGGCCTGGCGGCGGCGGAGCTGCGCGGGCCCGGGCTCTCCCTCGCCGGCCGGGCGGAGCGGCTGCTGCGCGCCCTCGCCGCGGCGGGCGGGGGCGGCTCCCTGCCGGCGGCGGAAGCGCGGGCGGAGGCCGAGGCGCTCGCCGCGGTCCTGCGCGACCTGCGGCGCGCCAGCGAGCGGCTCGAGGCCCTCCTCGCCCTGCAGTCCGGCTCCCCCGCCCTGCACGAGGAGACCTTCCCCCTGCGCCCGCTGCTCGAGGAGGCGATCGCCGCCGTCGCCGCGGAGCCCGGCGCCGCCGGCCGCCACTGGCGGATCGCCCCCGAGCTCGGCGCGC
>NZ_JAHZUY010000076.1 GCF_019458025.1 Caldovatus aquaticus
ATGCTTCAATCGCCTCAAGCATTTCCGCCGCATCGCCACACGCTTCGACAAGCTCGCACGCAACTACCTCTCCACCGTCGCCCTCGCCGCCATCCGGCTGTGGACACGGTTTGAGTCCAGGACCTAGGCCGGGCGGCGCCCGCATCGGCGGGCCATCGTCTGGCGGGGGCCGCGCCGGCGGGGCCGGGCGGGTCACGCCTTCGTCCCGCTCGGGACGATCGCCGGCCCGCCCTAGATGCCGCCATGCCAGCGCAGCACCGCCAGCACGGCCTGCGCCTCGCCGCGCCGGCCGCCGTCCTGCGCGATGCGCGCATGCTGCCAGCCCAGGTCGAAGCCGAAGCCGCCGCCGAGCTCGCGGCCGGACGACACCTCGAACCACTGCTCGGCGGGGCCCGTGCCCACGGACCGCTTGCGCTGGTCGCGCTGCCAGGCCACCGCGGCGCGCCAGGGCCCCTCCCGGTGCTGCACGCCGAGGGTCGTGAAGCGCCTGCGCTCCGCGCGCGGCACCTCGGTCGTGCCCGTCTCCGTGGCGAGCTCCACCAGCGGGCGCCCCCCGGCGCTGCGGAACTCGACATGCTCGAAGTACAGCCGCGTCCGGGACTCCTCGTTCCAGCGATGCTCGTAGCGCGCGCCGACGACGTAGCCCCATTCGCGCGCGGTGCCGTCGCCTCCCGGGGCGCGCGACACCGTCCCGAGATTGTAGGCGAGATCCGGCAGCCAGGGGATGCGACTGCCGTCCAGCGAGATGGCGAAGTTGTCGAGCCGGCCGGTGTTGCCGGGCCCGCCCTGCGCGCGCGTGTTGCGCGCGAACCGGGTGTATGGCCCCTCGCAGCAGGGACGGCGCGTGAAGGCCGTATCGGAGAGGAAGCTCGTGTCCAGGGTGAAGGCCGCGGCCGAGAGAGCATGCTCGCCGAACCGCGGCTCGTCGAGGAAGGTCCAGGTCGCCCCGAAGCCCACCGACTCCGCGATCAGATAGGTCTCGTGCGCGCGGAGCAGGGGAAGGATGCCGGGCAGCTCCTCGTGCCCGTATCCGAAGGGCGCCACGAACTTGCCCGCGTAGAGCCTCAGCGCGTCGGTCGCCCGCCAGTTCAGCTGCAGCGCCTCGAGCGAGGCCGCCTGGGCATGGAAGGCGCGCAGCGAGCCGTTCGGTCCGCGCTCGCTGATCGGCTCGGTGTGGATGACGCTCCGGATCGAGACGCGCGGGGTGAGATGCAGAGCCGCCCCGACCTCGCTGAACAGGAAGATGTCGCCGCCCCGCCGCGGGGGGTCGGTCGCGCGGTGGGTGCCGACGCCGTAGAGGCCCATGTCCCTCTCGACTTCGAGATGCGGGCGGAACGCCGCGCCGTTCTCGCCGTGGCCGTCATCCCCCGCTCCGCCGGGGGCCGGCGCCGGCTCGGGACGTGGTGGCCCCTGTGCTGGCGCCGCGCACCAGGGCGCAACCGCGAAGGACGCCGCCACGGCCGCCGCCGCGGCGCGCCCCGCACGGGCCATCCGCCCCCGGGCCCGCGCCGCGCTACGCCGCATCGCCGCGCATCGCCGGAACCAGCAGGCCGACGTTGTGGCGGAACATCGCCTCGTAGGTCGGCGCCGGGCCGTCCGGCGGGCTCAGCGCGTCGGCGTAGAGCCGCCCGCCGACGCGCACGCCGGCCTCGCGCGCGAGGCGCTGCAGCGTCGCGGGATTGGTCATGTTCTCGAGGAACACGGCGGTGATGCCCTCGGCGCGGATCTGGCGGATCAGCCGCGCGACCTCCGCCGCCGAGGGCTCGGCGTCGGCCGGGACGCCTTGCGGGGCGAGGAAGCGCACGCCATAGGCCGCGCCGAAATAGCCGAAGGCCGCGTGGTGGGTGACCACCTTGCGCCGCGCCTCCGGCACCGTCGCGATGCGCTCCCGCACCCACGCGTCCAGCGCCGCAAGGCGCGCGGCGTAGCCCTCCGCGCCGGCCCGGTAGTGCGCCGTCCCGGCCGGGTCGGCGGCAGCCAGGCCGGCGGCGATGGTGCGCACGTAGCTCTGGCCGAGGCGGAGATCCTGCCAGGCATGCGGGTCGGGCGCGGGCGGCGGGCGGCGGCGTTCGCCCCCGGCCTGGCGGTGCTCGTGGCTCCGGGCGTCCCAGGCGCGCGGCGTGATGCCCGCGGTCGCCGTCACCACCGGACCGCGGTGGCCGGCGGCGCCGAGCAGCCGGTCGAGCCACGGCTCGAAGCCGAGGCCGTTGCGCACGACCAGCGGGTCGCCCCCGAGCGCCGCGACATCGGAAGGACGCGGCTGGAAGCCGTGGGCGTCGCGGTCGGGGCCGACGATCACCCGCAGGTCCACGCGCGCGCCGCCGATCTGCCGGACCATGTCGCCGAGGATCGAGAAGGACGCGACGACGCGCAGGCGGCCGGATTGCGGCGCGCCTTCGCCGGTCGCGGCGGCCGTGGGGCGCGCCGTCGCGAGGACGACGCAAGGCAGCGCGGCACGGAGCAGGTGGCGGCGGTGCGGCATCGGACCGGCAAACGCAATGTTATATTTATATTGTTTCGTATCACGCCGGCATGACCGCCGGCAAGCCGGTCCGCGGCACGCTCAGCCGCGGCCGAACAGCCGCCGCAGCCGCCCGAGCAGGCCGCGCAGGTCGAACCCGCTCGCGCCCGCCGGCGGCCGCGGACCGTGCGCCACGTGCGGCCGCCGCGCCGGCGGCGGCAGGGCGCTTGCCACGGTGTGCCGCCCGGAATCGCGCGCCTCCACCAGCCGGCGCTCGAGCCCGATCACCTGCGCCACCGGCTCCGGCGGGCGCGAGCGCGCCAGCGCCTCGGCCGTGGCCAGCGCGTCCTCCCAGGCCTCGGCGCGGCGCAGCGCGTCCACCACGCGCACCGTCTGCTCGGGGTCGAGCGGCGGGCCGGCGCGCCACAGCGCCACCGCCTCGCGCCGCCAGAGGCGCGCGAGGTCCGGCCGGTTCAGGTCGTCGGCCACCCACGCGGCCTGCAGCGTCGCCTCGGCCGCGGCGTGCAGCGCGCCGGTCTCCTCCAGCACGTGCGCCCAGGCGAGGAAGCGGCGCGCGAGCAGCGGGTAGGCGGTTTCCGCGAGCAGCGCGCGGAACGGGGCGGCGGCCACGGCGGCGGCCGCCCCGGGATGGGCGCGCCCGATGTCCGGGGCCGCGTAGCCGCAATGCGGGCACTGCTGCAGCCAGAGCGCCATGGTGCCGCGCACCGGCTCGCCGGGGCGCAGGTCGAGGTCCGGCGCCTGCTCCGGCGGCGGCGGCCGGAACGCCGGCTGGCGGCTCTCGGTACCGCAGACGCCGCAGCGCACCACGCCGCCGTTGCCCGCCGGTCTGGTGGCGGCGGCGGCGCGCGGGGGGTGCGGCGGAGGCTGGAACGGCGGCGGCGCGGCCATGGCCTTCCGAACCTAGGGTGGGCGAGGCGGGAAGCGAAGGGGGGCGATCGCAAGGCGGCGCGGCGTGGCGCCCGGGCCGCGCGCCGCGCCCCATTGCTCCCGGCGCCCGGCCTCGCCAAACATGGGGCCTGCAATGCCCCGCGGCGACCTCTTCCCCGACATCGCCCCCTATGAGACTGGCCTGCTGCCGCTGACCGGCGGTCACGTCATGTACTGGGAGCAGGTCGGCAACCCGCGCGGCCAGCCGGTGCTGTTCCTGCACGGCGGCCCGGGCGCCGGCGCCGGCGCGGTGCACCGGCGCTTCTTCGACCCCGCGCACTGGCGCGTCGTCATCTTCGACCAGCGCGGCGCCGGCCGCTCCCGCCCGCTCGGCGAGCTGCGCGAGAACACCACCGCCCATCTGGTGCGCGACATCGAGGCGCTGCGCCGCTTCCTCGGCATCGAGCGCTGGCTGCTGTTCGGCGGCTCCTGGGGTTCGACCCTCGCGCTCGCCTACGCGCAGGAGCATCCGCAGCGGGTCACGGGCTGCGTGCTGCGCGGCGTGTTCCTCGGCCGCCGCGCCGAGGTGGAGTGGTTCCTCTACGGCCTGAAGCGCATCTTCCCCGACGCCTGGGCCGCCTTCGCCGAGCACGTGCCGCCGGAGGAGCGCGGCGACCTGCTCGCCGCCTATCTGCGCCGGCTGACGCATCCCGACCCCGCCGTGCATCTGCCCGCGGCGCGCGCCTGGAGCCAGTACGAGGGCTCCTGCTCGACCCTGCTGCCGAGCCCGGAGACGGTGGCGAGCTTCGCCCAGGACCGCACCGCGCTCGGCCTCGCGCGGATCGAGGCGCACTACTTCGCCAACGACCTGTTCCTGCCGCCCGAGGGGCTGCTCGGGCGGATGGACCGCCTCGCCCACATCCAGGCCGAGATCGTCCAGGGCCGCTACGACATGGTCTGCCCGCCCGAGACCGCCTTCGAGCTGGCGAATGCCTGGCCGAGGGCGCGCCTGACCATCGTGCCGGACGCCGGCCACTCGGCGCTGGAGCCGGGCGTGCGCACGGCGCTGGTCGCGGCGGTGGAGCGGTTCCGGCGCCGGGGCTAGCGAAAGCCGATCGCGCACGGCCGGGAACAGCCGGGCGCGAATCGGCGCGACAGACGACGCGCCGGGGCCGCTGCGGCGGGCACGGCCGGGCGAAAGCGGCCCCAGGCTCTGGACTCAATCGCGCCCGGTAGGTGATGGCGGCGGCGAGGCAGGCGGGGGCGAGGAAGTTGCGGGCGGTCCTGTCGTATCGGGTGGCGATGCCGCGGGAATCCTCGATGCGGCAGAAGGTTCGCGCGATGGCGTTGCGGGGCCTGTAGCGTTCGGCGTCGCGCGGGAAGGCAACCTTGCGCGACGAGGTGCCGGGGATGGCCGCGGCGGCGCCGGCGGTTGGCGTCGCAGCCCTTGTCGGCGACGAGTTCGCGGGGCGGGGCGACAGCCGAGACCGGCGTGGCGGCGGCGGTGACGGCGGCGCCGTTGCCGCCGGTCGCCAGGATCGCGTGCGGGCGGCCTTGCTCGTCGCAGAGCGCGTGGCCCCTGGCGGGGCGCCCACCGCGCGAGCGGCCGATCGCCTGGTGGCTGGCATCGCCTTCCCCCCTTTCGCGCCGGCCGCCGAGCGGTGCGCCTTCACGGCGGCACTGCCGATCGGCGCGCCCCGCGGCGGGTCGGCGCAGGCGACGAGGGCGGCGAGGATGCGCTGCCAGAGCCCGCGTTGGCTCCAGCGGTTCCAACGGTTGAAGACGGTGGCGTATGGCCCCTATTCCGGCGGCAGGGCACGCCAGCGGCAGCCTTCGCGGAAACGGTGCACGATGCCGCCGATCCCCCGCCGGTCGTCCACGCGCCGCGGCCCGGTGTGGACCATCGCCGGATGCGGCTCGCTCGCCGCCCACGGCACGTCGCTCAGCCCGAACAGGCGCGACACGGTCCATCCCCCCGCCGTTGGGCAGGGCGAATCATCGCACCGTTCCCACGGCAATTGGGTACAGACCCTAGGGCTGCCCCGCCTGCCGCGGCGGGGCCGTGCCCGGCGCCACCGGCACCGCGGCCACCGCGTTGAACGGCGACCCGTCCACCAGCTTCGTGGACCAGGCGAGGTACACCACCGCGCCCCGCGCCTCGTCGAGGAAGCGGTGCACCCGCGTCTCCTTGAAGAAGACCGAGGTGCTGCTCTCGTAGACCTGCTGCCCGCGCGCGCCGCGCCGCACCCGCTCGGAGACGCGCACCGGCCCGGTCGCGGCGCAGGAGAGCGAGAAGCGCGCCGGGTCCTCCGCCAGCCCGACCATGCCCGAGAGCCCGCCGGTGCGCGCCTGGCTGATGTAGCAGGCGACACCCTCGACCTCCGGGTCGGTGAAGCGCTCGACCACGACGCGGTGGCTGCGCGTGAGGCCGAGATTGGTCAGCGCCGTGTTCACGTAGCCGATCTCCCGCGTCTCCGAGTCCTGCGCCGCGGGCGCCGCGGGTGCGGCGGCGAGCAGGGCGGCGGCGAGGGCGCTCGAGACGATGGCGGCAGAGACTCCGCTGCGCATGGATCGGTCCTCCTCCATGGCGGCGGACGCGGGGGCGCGGGCCGGGTTCCCTGCCCGCCGCCCGGCGTCCCGGCAGCCGCGTCAATCCCCGAGCGCCACGCCCTCGCGCCGCGGATCGGCGCCGCCGAGCAGGCGCCCCTCCGGCGTCACCCGGATCGCCTGCAGCCCCGAGGTCATGGCGCGCACCGCGACGCGATGCCCGCGCGCGGCGAGCGCCGGCGCGAGCGCGGCGGCGGACGTTCCCTCCTCCAGCTCCACCGCCCCGCCGAGCGTGCCGACATGCGGCAGCGCCGCCGCCGCCTGCGGGTCCATCCCCCAGTCGAGCATCGCCACCAGCGCCTGCGCGACATAGCCGATGATCCTCGCCCCGCCCGGCGAGCCGACCACCGCGTGCAGCCGCCCCGCCTCGTCGAGCACGACGGTCGGCGCCATCGAGGAGCGCGGCCGCTTGCCGCCCTCGGCGCGGTTGGCGACGGGGCGGCCCTCGCTCTCCGGCAGGAAGGAGAAGTCGGTCAGCTCGTTGTTCAGCACGAAGCCGCGCACGACGAGGCGCGCGCCGAAGGTGTCCTCGATCGTCGCGGTCATCGCCACGGCGTTGCCTTCCGCGTCCACGATCGAGACGTGGCTGGTGCCGTGCTCGGCCTGCTCCGGCTGCGGCGCCGGCGCCGCGGCCGCGTCGCGCCAGGGCGGATTGCCGGCGCGCGGGGAGGGGCGGGCGCGGCCGCGCGCGAGCAGTTGAGCGCGCACCGGGAGTTAGGCGGCGGCGAGCAGCCCGCGCACCGGCACCCGCACGAAGTCCGCATCCGCGAGGTAGAGCGCGCGGTCGGCGAAGGCGAGCCGCCCCGCCTCGACCAGCAGGTGCGCCGCCTCCGCCCCGCGCGGGTCGAGCGCGGCCAGGTCGAAGTGCGCGAGCAGGCCGAGGATCTGCCCGACCGCCACCCCGCCCGAGGAGGGCGGCGGGAAGCCGCAGACGCGGTAGCGGCGATAGGGCGCGCAGACCGGCGCGCGCCGGCGCGGCTGGTAGGCGGCGAGATCCGCCTCCGTCATCGCGCCGGGATTGGAGGGATGGCCGCGCACGGCGGCGACGATCGCCTGCGCGAGCGGTCCCTCCTGCAGCGCCGCCGCGCCGTGTTCGGCGATCGCGCGCAGCGTCGCGGCGAGCGCGGGATTGCGCAGGACGTGGCCCTCCGGCAGCGGCCGGCCGTCCGGTAGCAGGAACAGCGCGCGCGCCTCGGGGTCGCCGGCGAGGCGCTCGGCCTCCGCGGCGATCGCCGCGGCGAGGCGGCGCGAGACCGGAAAGCCCCGCTCGGCCAGCGCGGCGGCGGGCGCGACGAGCCGCGCCCAGGGCAGACGCCCGTGCGCGCGGTGCGCCGCCGCGAGCATCGCCACCGTCCCGGGCACGCCGACCGCGCGGCCCCCCACCGCCGCCTCGTGGAAGCCCATCGGCGTGCCGTCCGGGCGCAGGAACAGCGCCGGCGTGACGGCGGCGGGCGCGGTCTCGCGCCCGTCCCAGGCGTGCAGGGCGCGCGCCGCGCCGTCCCAGAACAGCAGCAGCGCGCCGCCGCCGATGCCGCTCGACTGCGGCTCGACGAGGGTGAGCACCATCTGCACCGCGACCGCCGCATCTATGGCGTTGCCGCCCTCGCGCAGCACGGCGCGCCCGGCCTCGGCGGCGAGCGGGTGCGCGGCGGCGACCATGTGGCGCCGGGCGAGGACGGGCTCCGCGCGCCCGGGCGCGGAGAAGAGGACAAGCAGGACCGCGGCAAGCAGGATCGTCGCGCGGCGGCGGCGCATGGCGTTCTCCCGACCGGTCTGGCATCCCTAACGCGATGCGGAACCCGGACGCCAGGGCGCTGCGCGCGGCCGCCGAGGCGCGCGGCCGCGCCGCCGAGGCGCGCGCCGCCGTGGCGCTGGCGCGCGAGGGCTGGACCATCCTCGCCCGCCGCGTGCGCACCGGGGCGGGCGAGCTCGACCTGGTCGCCGAGCGCGACGGGCTGCTCGCCTTTGTCGAGGTCAAGGCGCGGCCGCGACTGGCCGAGGCGGCGGCGGCGCTGTCGCCGCGCCAGCGCGCGCGGCTGATGGCGGCGGCGGAGGCCTGGCTCGCGGCGAATCCGGGCCATGGCGCGGCGGGGATGCGCTTCGACGTGATGCTGGTCGCCGCCGACGGCGCGGTGCGCCGGATCGCCGACGCGTTCCGGGCCGGGGACTGACGCGCCGCCGACGTGAAATCGGCGTCAACCTCGCCTGCCCCGGATTCCGCCGCGCCGCACCCCGCGCCACCCTCGCGCGCATGACGAGCATCGCGCGCGTCGCCACCTTCGCCTTCTCCGGCATCGAGGCGGTCCCGGTCGAGGTCCAGGTCCAGCTCGCCCCCGGCCTGCCCGCCTTCCTCGTCGTCGGCCTGCCCGACAAGGCGGTGGCGGAGAGCCGGGAGCGCGTGCGCGCCGCCCTCACCGCGCTCGGCCTCGCCCTGCCGCCGAAGCGCCTGCTGGTGAATCTGGCGCCCGCCGACATCGCCAAGGAGGGCTCGCATTTCGACCTGCCGATCGCGCTCGCCGTCCTCGCCGCGATGGACCTGCTGCCGCGCGAGGAGATGGCGGGCTACGCCGCGCTCGGCGAACTCGCCCTCGACGGCTCGATCCAGGCGGTGGCCGGCGTGCTGCCCGCCGCGCTCGCCGCCTCGGCGCGCGCGCTCGGCCTGATCTGCCCCGCCGCGCAGGGCGGCGAGGCCGCCTGGGCGGGCGAGGTGGAGGTGCTCGCCGCGCCCGACCTGCCGGCGCTGCTCAACCACTTCCGCGGCACGCAGGTGCTCTCGCCGCCTGCGCCGCCGCCGCTTGTCGCGGCGCCGCGCCCCGGCCCGTGCCTCTCCGAGGTGAAGGGCCAGGAGAGCGCGAAGCGGGCGCTCGAGATCGCCGCGGCGGGCGGGCACAACCTGCTGATGGTCGGCCCCCCGGGCGCCGGTAAGTCCATGCTCGCCGCCCGGCTGCCGGGACTGCTGCCCGACCTCGCGCCGGCCGAGGCGCTGGAGGTCAGCATGATCCACTCCGTCGCCGGCCTGCTGGAGGGCGGCCGCCTGGTGACGCGCCCGCCCTATCGCGAGCCGCACCACTCGGCCTCGATGGCGGCGCTGATCGGCGGCGGCAGCCGGGCGCGGCCGGGGGAGATCAGCCTCGCCCACCGCGGCGTGCTGTTCCTCGACGAGTGGCCCGAATTCCCGCGCCCCGCGCTCGAGGCGCTGCGCCAGCCGATGGAGACCGGGCGCGCCACCATCAGCCGCGTCAACGCCCACATCACCTACCCGGCGCGGTTCCAGTGCGTCGCGGCGATGAACCCCTGCCGCTGCGGCCATCTCGGCGACCCGGCGCGCGAATGCGCCCGCGCGCCGCGCTGCGGCGAGGACTACCAGATGCGCCTCTCCGGCCCGCTGCTCGACCGCATGGACCTGACGATCGAGGTCATGCCGCTGGCGCCGGGCGAGCTGGCGCGCGCCCCGGCGGGCGAGCCCTCGGCCGTGGTCGCGGCGCGCGTGCAGGCCGCGCGCGAGCGCCAGCGCGCACGCTACGGCCCGGACGGCCCCTCCAGCAACGCCGAGGCCGAGGCGCGCTACCTGCACCCGACCCTGGACGCGGAAGCGGACCGGCTGCTGGAGGCGGCGGTGGCGAGGCTCGGCCTCTCGACGCGCGGGCACGTGCGCACCATGCGCGTGGCGCGCACCATCGCCGACCTCGCCGCGTCGGAGACGGTGCGGCGGGCGCATGTGGCGGAAGCGCTGGCGTTCCGCCGGCGCATCCCGGGACGCGCGGCGACCGCGGCGGCGTGAGGGCGGCGTGCCGCCGGCGATCGGTCAGTGCGTGGCGGCCATCGCGGCGTCGGCGAGCGGCGCGACCGGGACGCAGACGAGACGGCCGCCGGGCGGCGCGGCCCGCGCATCGGCGGCGTGCTCGCAGGCGGCGAGCTCGCCAGGGACGCGGAAGCCGGCCGCCGCCGCGGCGGGGATTCCGGAGGCGGCGACCGTCGCCGGAGCGGCGAACGCGGGCGCCGCCGCCAGGGCGGCGGCGGTGACGGCGACGAGATGTAGTCGGCCAGGGCGGTTTTCTCCCGGCCGCCCTGCGCGGCTGGGCAGCGGCGCAAGGGACGCCGGGATCGGGGCCGGAGATATCGAGCGGAACACGCCCCGCAATCCGTCACCGGCCCCGATCAAGTGCCGGATACCGCGTTGAATTCCTGCAGAGGACCGCGGGGGGGTCATGGCGCGTCATGGAAGATCACGCCCAGCGTGTACCGCTCCCCGGCGCGCACGCGGCTCACCCCGTGGCGCACGGTCACGCGATAGGTGCCGCGCGTCCCCCGCACCGGACGGCGGTTCACCGCGAACACCGCCGCCTCGCCCTCCGCGAGCGGCACCACCTCGACACGCGACTGCATGCGCGGGCGCTGCTCGGTCAGCACGAACGCGCCGCCGCTGAAGTCGCGCCCCGGCGCGCTGAGGAGGACGACGACCTGCAGCGGGAAGGCGATCGCGCCGTAGAGATCCTGGTGCAGGCAGTTGTAATCGCCCGGCCCGTAGCGCAGCAGCAGCGGCGTCGGCTGCGTCTGCCCGGCGGCGCGGCAGCGGGCGGTGAAGGCATCGAGCGTCGCCGGGTAGTCCGTCCCCTCCCAGCGCGACGCGATCGGCGCGAGCGGGGCGTAGAGCGCGCGCCGCAGCGCCGCGACGAGGAGCGGGAGCGGATGGGCGAAATACCGGTACTCGCCGCGGCCGAAGCCGTGCCGGGCCATGACGACGCGGCGGCGGAACCGCGGCTCGTCCGCGTAGAGCGCGATCAGGGCGGCGCATTCCGGAGGCGCCAGCAGCCGGCCGAGCGGCGCGACGCCCTGCGCGTCCAGCTCCTCCGCCACGCGCGCCCAGGGGAGGGCGGCGACGCGGGCGGCGATGGCGTCCTCCGGGGCGGCGGATGCGGGGCCTTCGCACATCCCGGCAGCATGGCACGGGCGCGGCCGGCGCGCCCTCCGGCCGGTGCGGCGGCGGGCCTGCGGGCGCACGCCCGCCGCGGAGCGCGCCCGCAGGCCCCGAGGCGGGGCGACCGGGCGCGACCGCCCCGCGTGCCTCGGGGCGCCGGAGGGCGCGTGCGGTGCGCCCCCGCCGCTCTTCGCGCCGGGGGCCGGACGGGGTGGTAGGATCGCGCGCCATGCGCCGCACCGGCATTCCCCTCGCCCTGCTGTCCGCCGTCCTGTTCGGGGCCAGCACGCCCTTCGCCAAGCTGCTGCTCGGCGCGGTGGATCCCTGGCTGATGGCCGGCCTGCTCTATCTCGGCGCCGGCGGCGGCCTGGCCGTCCTCCGTCTGGCGCGGGCCGCCCTGCGGCTGCCGGCGGCCGAGGCCCCGCTGCGCCGGGCGGACGCGCCTTGGCTCGGCCTCGTGATCCTGACCGGCGGCGTCGCAGGGCCGCTGCTGCTGATGCTCGGCCTCGCCCGCACCGAGGCGGCCAGCGCCTCGCTCCTGCTCAATCTCGAAGGCCTGGCGACGATGGGGATCGCCTGGCTGGCGTTCCGCGAGAACGTGGACCGGCAGCTCCTGCTGGGGGCCTTCGCGATCCTCGGGGGCGCCGCCCTGCTCTCCTGGCAGGGGCGAGCTTCCCTCGACTGGGGCGCCCTCCTGATCGCCGGGGCCTGCCTGTGCTGGGGGATCGACAACAACCTGACGCGCAAGTTGTCCTCGGCCGATCCCGTGCAGATCGCCATGCTGAAGGGGCTGGTCGCGGGCGCGGTCAACCTTGTCCTGGCGTTGGCGAGCGGCGCGGAACTCCCGCCCGGGGGCACGATCCTGGCCGCGGGAATCGTCGGCTTCCTCGGCTACGGCGTGAGCCTCGCCCTGTTCGTGCTCGGCCTGCGCCATCTCGGCGCCGCGCGCGCCGGGGCGTACTTCTCGCTGGCGCCCTTCGTGGGCGCTGTGCTCGCCGTCGTCATGCTGGGCGAGCCGCTCTCGGCGAAGCTGCTGGCGGCGGGCTGCCTGATGGGCGTGGGGCTGTGGCTGCACCTGGCCGAGCGGCACGACCACGAGCACGTCCACGAGGCGATGGAGCACGAGCATCGCCATCGCCACGACGCGCACCACCGGCACGAGCACGGGCCGGGGACCCCGCCGGGCGAGCCGCACACGCACTGGCACCGGCACGAGCCCCTGGTGCACCGGCACCCGCACTATCCCGACCTGCACCATCGCCACGGCCACGGGCGTGCGCCGGCGCCCGGAAAGACGGGCCGGGACCGGTCGCGGACGGCCGGACGCCGCCGGGCGCGGGAACCGGCGCGGCCGCCGGGGAGCGGGCGCCGCCGCGCGCCCGCGCGTCCTCTCACCCTTCCGCCGGAACGCCGGCGAGATCCTTGCTGGTGCGGATCGTCTGCAGGGTCTGCACCCGGCTTACCGAGGGCGCGCTGGTGAGGCGCGCCGTCAGCGCGTTCTCGTGCGCCGTGTCGCGCGCCACCAGCCGGAGCAGGAAGTCGCCGCCGCCGCGGATCATGTGGCACTCGCGCACCTCCGGCCATGCGGCGACCATCGCCTCGAACGCGCGCAGCACGCTCTCCTTCTGGCTCTCGAGGCCGACCAGGGCGAAGAAGGTCACCTCCCAGCCCAGCGCCGCCGGCTCCACCTCGGCGTGGTAGCCGCGGATCACTCCCGCCTCCTCCAGCCGGCGCACCCGGCGCAGACAGGGAGGGGCGGAGAGGCCCACGCGCCGCGCCAGTTCGACATTGGTCATCCGCCCATCGGCCTGGAGCTCGGCCAGAATGCGGCGATCCACCTCGTCAAGCGGGACGGGCGGCCGCTCGGCGGCAGGCGACGGGGGGGGCCGCGGGGGGTGTCGCATTCGTGCTCGGCAGGACCGGATCGGCGCAATATCCTTGCTGACCGCCTGCGGTTCAAGGCCGACGGCCGCGCCGCCACCTTCCGGGTTGTCGGAATCGGCGCCGCGGCCGATATGGTCGGCGGGCCGCACGGCTCCCGGTCCGGTCAGCGCCGCGGCCGCTCCCCCCGCCTCTCCACCAGCAACGCCCGAGGTCCCCTTGTCCCAGCCCGCCGCCCCCGACCTCCACCGCACGCGCCTTCTCGTCCTCGGTGCCGGTCCAGCGGGCTACACCGCGGCGATCTACGGCGCGCGCGCCGGCCTCCGGCCGATCGTGGTCACCGGCCTGCAGCCGGGCGGCCAGCTCACCATCACCACCGAGGTCGAGAACTATCCGGGCTTCGCCGAGCCGGTGCAGGGCCCCTGGCTGATGGAGCAGATGCGCGCCCAGGCCGAGCATGTCGGCGCCCGCGTCGTCCAGGACGTGATCGTGCAGGTGGACCTCTCGCGCCGCCCCTTCCGCTGCACGGGCGATTCCGGCGCGGTCTACGAGGGCGAGGCCCTCGTCGTCGCCACCGGCGCCCAGGCGCGCTGGCTCGGCATTCCCGGCGAGAAGGAGTTCTCGGGCTTCGGCGTCTCCGCCTGTGCCACCTGCGACGGCTTCTTCTTCCGCGGCAAGGAGGTGGCGGTGATCGGCGGCGGCAACACCGCGGTCGAGGAGGCGCTCTATCTCTCCAACCTGGCGCGCCAGGTCACGCTGATCCATCGCCGCGACGCGCTGCGCGCGGAGAAGATCCTCCAGGAGCGGCTGTTCGCGCGCCCCAACGTCCGCATCCTCTGGGACACCGTCGCCGAGGCGGTGCTCGGCGCGGCCGAGGGCCGGGCCAGGGCGGTGCGCGGGCTCGCGCTGCGCAACGTGAAGACCGGCGCGACGAGCGAGCTCGCCGTGGACGGTGTCTTCGTCGCCATCGGCCACGATCCGGCGACGGCGCTGTTCAAGGGCCAGCTCGCCATGGACGCGGAGGGCTACATCCTCACCACCCCCGGCTCGACCCGCACCAGCGTCGCCGGGGTCTTCGCCGCGGGCGACGTGCAGGACAAGGTCTTCCGCCAGGCCGTCACCGCCGCCGGCACCGGCTGCATGGCCGCGCTGGAGGCCGAGAAGTGGCTCGCCCACGCCGCCGCCGAGGCGCCGGCCGCCGCGTCCTGCGCCGCCAAGTGACCCGAGGGGGAGGGGCGCCGGGATGCCGCTCGACTGGGACAAGCTGCGCGTCTTCCACGCGGTGGCGGAGGCCGGCAGCTTCACGCATGCGGGCGAGACGCTGAACCTCAGCCAGTCCGCCGTCTCGCGCCAGATCCAGGCGCTCGAGGAGGCGCTCCAGGTCCCGCTGTTCCACCGCCACGCCCGCGGCCTGATCCTGACCGAGGCCGGCGAGACCCTCTATCGCACCGTGCGCGAGGTATTCGCCAAGCTGGCCATGACCGAGGCGCTGCTCACCGAGAGCCGCGAGCGGCCGGCGGGGCGGCTCAAGGTCACCACCACCACCGGCTTCGGCACCACCTGGCTCGCGCCGCGGCTCAAGCGCTTCCTCGACATGTATCCGGAGGTGACGCTGACGCTGCTGCTGGACGACGCCGACCTCGATCTCGCCATGCGCGAGGCGGACGTCGCGATCCGCATGCATGCGCCGCGCCAGCCGGACCTGATCCAGCGCCACATCGCGACCTTCGGCTACAAGGTCTGCGGCTCGGCGGACTACCTGAAGCGGACGGGCATCCCGCAGCGGGCCGAGGATCTGGATGCCCACCGGCTGATCGTCTATGGCGACTACCGGCCGCCCATCGAGAGCGTGAACTGGCTGTTGGACGCAGGCCGGCGCCCGGGCGCGCCGCGGCGGGGGGCGGTCGAGGTGAATTCCCTGCCGGCGATGCTGCGCGCCGTGCGCAGTGGCCTCGGCCTCGCCGCGCTGCCGGACTACATGGGCGCGGAGCTCGACGACCTGATCCAGGTCCTGCCGGACATCAAGGCGCCGCGGATCGAGGCCTATTTCGTCTACCCGGAAGAGATGCGCCACTCGAAGCGGGTGGCGGTGTTCCGCGACTTCGTGGTGGCGGAGCTGGCGGCCTTCGGCTGCTAGGCTCTGGACTCAATCGCGCCCGGTAGGTGATGGCGGCGGCGAGGCAGGCGGGGGCGAGGAAGTTGCGGGCGGTCCTGTCGTATCGGGTGGCGATGCCGCGGGAATCCTCGATGCGGCAGAAGGTTCGCGCGATGGCGCTGCGGGGCCTGTAGCGTTCGGCGTCGCGCGGGAAGGCAACC
>NZ_JAHZUY010000077.1 GCF_019458025.1 Caldovatus aquaticus
TGGTGCCGAGCACCGCGCCCGGCGCCACCTCCGCACCCTCCGGCGCCAGGATGGCCTCGAGCGTGCCGGCGGCGGGGGCGTTGACCTCGACCGTCACCTTGTCGGTCTCGAGCTCGACCACCGGCTCGTCCGCCGCCACCGCCTCGCCGGCTTTCTTGATCCAGCGCGCCACCGTCGCGCTGGTCACGCTCTCGCCCAGGGAGGGCACCACGATCTCGGTCGCCATCGTCCTCGTCTCTCCGTGTCCTGATGCCGCCTAGAGCAGATCGCGAACGGCTGGAAGCGGCCGGAAGCGGGAACCCGCCCTGCCGGCGCGAAGATCCCCCTGCCGCGAGCGCCGCCGGGCGGAGGCGCGCTAGAGGCCGAGCGCCTCGCGCACCAGCGCCTGCTGCTGCTCCTGGTGAACCTTGGCGAGGCCCGTCGCCGGGCTCGCCGCCTCCTCGCGCCCGACATAGCGGGGCCGCTTCGCCTTCAGGTCGAGTCCGGCCAGCACCCGCTCCAGCCGCCGGTCCATGTAGGTCCAGGCGCCCATGTTCTCGGGCTCCTCCTGGCACCACACCACCTCCGCGTTGCGGTAGGGGGCGAGCGCGCGGCGCAGGCTGTTCACCGGGAACGGGTAGAGCTGCTCGACGCGCACGATCGCGATGTCGCGGATGCCCCGCTCGCGCCGTTCGGCGAGCAGGTCGTAATAGACCTTGCCGGTGCAGAGCAGGACGCGCCGCACCTCCTCCTCCGGCACCAGCGCGTCGGTCTCCGGGATGACGTAGCGGAAGGCGCTGCCCGGGCCGAACTCCGCCAGCGAGGAGACGCAGAGCCGATGCCGCAGCAGCGACTTCGGCGTCATCAGCACCAGCGGCTTGCGGTAGTTGGCCTTGAGCTGCCGGCGCAGGCCGTGGAAGTAGTTGGCCGGCGTGGTGAAGTTGCACACCCGCATGTTGCGCTCGGCGCAGAGCTGCAGGTAGCGCTCGAGCCGCGCCGAGGAGTGCTCCGGCCCCTGCCCCTCGTAGCCGTGCGGCAGCAGCATGACGAGGCCCGACATGCGCAGCCACTTCGTCTCGGCGCTGGCGACGAACTGGTCGATGATCACCTGCGCGCCGTTGGCGAAGTCGCCGAACTGCGCCTCCCACAGCACCAGGGTGTGGGGATCGGCGAGGCTGTAGCCGTATTCGAAGCCGAGCACGCCGAACTCCGAGAGCAGCGAGTTGAACGCCTCGAACCGCTTCTGCCCCTCGCGGATGTTGTTGAGCGGCACGTACTCGACCTGCGTCACCTGGTCGATCAGTACCGCGTGGCGCTGGCTGAAGGTGCCGCGCTGCACGTCCTCGCCGGAGAGGCGCACGCGATGGCCCTCGAGCAGCAGCGAGCCGAAGGCGAGCGCCTCGGCAGTGGCCCAGTCGATCCCCTCGCCCGTCTCGATCGCCGCGCGCTTGGCCTCGAGCTGGCGGGCGATCTTCGGGTTGACGTTGAAGCCCTCGGGCACGCGGGTCAGCGCCGCGCCGATCTCGCGCAGCGTCGCGAGGTCCACCGCGGTGTCGTGCAGCTGCTCCACCTGGTCGTCGGCGCCGACCGCCTTGAGGCCGCTCCAGTGCCCCTCGAGCCAGTCCGCCTTGTTGGGCCGGAAGCCCTGCGCCGCCTGGAAGGCCCGCTCCAGCTCGGCGGTGAAGGCGTCGAGCATCGCCTGCGCCTCCTCGGCCGTCACCACCCCCTCGCGCGCCAGCCGCCCGGCGTAGAGGGTGCGGGTGGTCGGCATCTCGCGGATGCGGGCGTACATGATCGGCTGGGTGAAGGCGGGCTCGTCGCTCTCGTTGTGGCCGTGGCGGCGGTAGCAGACGATGTCGAGCACCACGTCGGTGGCGAAGCGGTGCCGGAACTCGGCGGCGAGGCGGGCGCAGAACACCACCGCCTCGGGGTCGTCGCCGTTGACGTGGAAGATCGGCGCCTGCACGCTCTTCGCCACGTCCGTCGAGTAGAGGCCGGAATAGGCGTGGGCGGGGACGGTGGTGAAGCCGATCTGGTTGTTGATGACGATATGCACCGTCCCGCCGGTGCGGTAGCCGATCAGCTGGCTCATCGCCAGCGTCTCGTACACCACCCCCTGCCCGGCGAAGGCGGCGTCGCCGTGCAGCAGCACCGCCATCACCGAGCGCCGCCCGCGGGTGTCGCCCGCCATGTCCTGGCGCGCCCGGACCTTGCCCACCACCACGGGGTCCACCGCCTCGAGGTGCGAGGGGTTGGGCTGCAGCGAGAGGTGCACCTTGCGCCCGCCGATCTCGATGTCGGTCGAGGTGCCGAGGTGGTACTTGACGTCGCCCGAGCCCTGCACGTCGTCCGGATTCGAGCTGACGCCGGCGAACTCGGAGAAGACCTGGGCGAAGGGCTTCTTCACCACGTTGACCAGCACGTTGAGCCGGCCGCGGTGCGCCATGCCGATCGCGATCTCGTTCACGCCGTCGCGCGCGGCCTGCGCGATCACCTCCTCGAGCGCCGGGATGGTGCTCTCGCCGCCCTCCAGGCCGAAGCGCTTGGTGGTGGCGTACTTGCGGGCGCAGAAGGCCTCGAAGCCCTCGGCCTCGGTCAGGTGCTGCAGGATCTCGCGCTTGGCCGCGGCGTCGAAGGCGCGGGTCCAGGGCGCGCCCTCGATGCGCTGCTGGATCCAGGCCTTCTGCTCCGGGTCCTGGATGTGCATGAACTCGACGCCGATCGGGCCGCAGTAGCTCGCGCGCAGGATCGCCATGATCTCGCGCAGCGTGGCGGTCTCGCGCCCGAGCACGCCGTCGATGTAGATCGGGCGGTCGTAGTCGGCCTCGGTGAAGCCGTAGGTCGCGGGGTCGAGCTCCGGGTGCGGCTTCGGCTGCTGCAGGCCGAGCGGATCCAGCCGCGCCTCGAGGTGCCCGCGCACGCGGTAGCTCCGGATCAGCATCAGGGCGCGGATCGAATCCACCACCGCCTGGCGCTGCGCCTCGGCCTCCGCGGCCGGGGCGGCCTTGCGCGCGGGCGGCGCCTCGGGCTCGGGCGCGAAGCCGCCGCGCGGGCGCGGCGCCCAGGAGGCGCCCATGGCGTCGGTCAGGATCGCGCGGGCGTCGTCGTTCAGCGCCTCGAACAGCGCGGCGAAGGAGGGGTCCACGCTGTCGGGGTTCTCCACCCAGCGGGCGTAGAGGTCGGCGAGGAAGGCGGCGTTCGCCCCCGTCATCGCGCTCGCGAGGATGTCCACTCCGGCCATCATTGTCCTCCTCGCCGGCGGGCGATGCGACCACCGCCGCCGGTGCGGTTCCGATTCGGGTGCGCGCGCCTCGCGCGCAGCAGGACATGGCGCCGCCGGCACCCGGCGGCGGCGCTCCCTACATCAGAACGGAGGCGGAATCGCGGCAGACGCATCCGCGGAAAGCCGCGTTCCGCGCAGGCCTGACCCGTCCCCGCCGCCGGGTCGCGCGGGGCCGCCGCCCTAGCCTTTCAGCGCCTTCACCATGGTCGAGCCCAGCGCCGCCGGGCTCTCCGCCACATGGATGCCCGCGGCGCGCATCGCCTCCATCTTGGCCGCCGCCGTGTCCTTGCCGCCGGAGATCACCGCCCCGGCATGGCCCATCCGCCGCCCCGGGGGGGCGGTGACCCCGGCGATGAAGCCGACCACCGGCTTGCGGCCCCGGTTCTCGCGCTTCAGGAACTCCGCGGCCTCGATCTCGCTCTGGCCGCCGATCTCGCCGATCATGATGATCGAGCGGGTCTCGTCGTCGGCGAGGAACATCTCCAGCACCTCGACGAAGTCGGTGCCCTTCACCGGGTCGCCGCCGATGCCGACGCAGGTGCTCTGGCCGAGCCCGGCGGCGGTGGTCTGCGCCACCGCCTCGTAGGTCAGGGTGCCGGAGCGGCTGACGATGCCGACCGAGCCGCGGCGGTGGATGTGCCCCGGCATGATGCCGATCTTGCACGCCTCCGGCGTGATCACGCCCGGGCAATTCGGCCCGATCAGGCGCGAGCGCGACCCGCACAGGGCCCGCTTCACCCGCACCATGTCGAGCACCGGGATGCCCTCGGTGATGCAGACGATCAGCGGCACCTCGGCGTCGATCGCCTCGAGGATCGCGTCCGCGGCAAAGGGCGCGGGGACGTAGATCACGGAGGCGTCGGCCCCGGTCGCGGCGCGGCACTCCGCCACCGTGTCGAACACGGGGAGGCCGAGATGCGTCGCCCCGCCCTTCCCAGGCGTCACGCCGCCGACGTAGCGGCTGCCGTAGGCGATGGCCTGCTCGGTGTGGAAGCTGCCCTGGGCCCCGGTCAGGCCTTGGGTCATCACCTTGGTGTCCGCATCCACCAGGATCGCCATGGCGCTACGCGGCCTCCCTCGCGGCGCGGACCGCCTTCTCGGCGGCGTCGGCCAGGTTGTCGGCGGGGATGATCTTGAGCCCGCTCTCCGCCAGGATGCGCTTGCCCTGGGCGACGTTGGTCCCCTCCAGCCGCACCACCAGCGGTACCTTGAGGGTCAGCTCCCGGGCCGCGGCGACGATGCCCTCGGCGATCAGGTCGCAGCGGGCGATGCCGCCGAAGATGTTGACCAGGATCGCCTTCACCTTCGGATCGGAGGTGATGATCCGGAACGCCGCCGCCACCCGCTCGCGCGTCGCGCCGCCGCCGACGTCGAGGAAATTGGCCGGCGTGCCGCCGTAGAGCTTGATGATGTCCATCGTCGCCATGGCAAGCCCGGCGCCGTTGACCATGCAGCCGATCTCGCCGTCGAGCGCGACGTAGTTGAGGTCGTGGCGCAGCGCCTCGACCTCCTTCGGGTCCATCTCGGACTCGTCGCGCAGCGCCTCGAGGTCCTTGTGGCGGAACAGCGCGTTGTCGTCGAAGGCGATCTTGGCGTCGAGCGCCACCACCGCGCCCGCTCCGGTCACGACCAGGGGATTGATCTCGATGATCGAGCAGTCGAGCTCGGCGAAGGCGCGGTAGAGGGCGGTGACGAACGCCGTGAAGACGCCGACCTGCGCCCCCGCGAGGCGCAGGCCGAAGGCCAGCCTGCGCGCGTGGAAGGGGGAGAAGCCGGAGGCCGGGTCCACCGTGGCCCGCAGGATCTTCTCCGGGTGCTTCTCCGCCACCTCCTCGATGTCCATCCCGCCCTCGGCCGAGGCGACGATGGCCACGCGGCCGCTCGCGCGGTCCACCAGCAGGGAGAGGTAGAGCTCGCGCGCGATGTCGCAGCCGGCCTCGACATAGACGCGGTGGACCACCTTGCCGGCCGGCCCCGTCTGCTTCGTCACCAGCGTGTGGCCGAGCATCGCCGCGGCATGCGCGCGCGCCTCCTCGGGCGAGCGCGCGATCCGCACGCCGCCCTTGCCCGAGGGATCGTCGGCGAAGCGCCCGGCGCCGCGGCCGCCCGCGTGGATCTGCGCCTTCACGGCATAGACCGGCCCGGGAAGCCTCCGGGCGACAGCGGCCGCCTCCTCGGGCGTCGTCGCCACGCCGCCGTCGAGCACCGCCACGCCGTAGCGCCGCAGCAGCTCCTTCGCCTGGTATTCGTGGATGTTCATCCGCCCGTCCCCTGCCGCCCGCCTCCGCGCCGCATCCGCGCCCGCCGGCCGGCGCCGGCCCCGCGCGCGGGCGCGGCCGCGACCCGGCCCGTCAGGCCCTTCAGCCGACGAGCCGCTTCGCCGCCTCGACCAGCTCGCGCACGGCGCCGCAGGACTTCTCGAAGGCGGCCTTCTCGGCGGCGTCGAGCCGGATCTCCACGATCCGCTCCACGCCGCCGGCGCCGATCACCACGGGCACGCCGACATAGAGGTCGCGGATGCCGTACTGCCCGGTCAGCCAGGCGGCGCAGGGCAGCACGCGCTTCTTGTCCTTGAGGTAGCTCTCGGCCATGGCGATCGCGCTCGCCGCCGGGGCGTAGTAGGCGCTGCCCTTCTCCAGGAGCTTGACGATCTCGCCGCCGCCGTTGCGGGTACGCTCGACGATTGCCTCCACCCGCTCCGGCGTCGTCCAGCCCATCGTCACGAGGTCGGGGATCGGGATGCCGGCCACCGTCGAGTAGCGGGTCAGCGGCACCATGGTGTCGCCGTGGCCGCCGAGCACGAAGGCGGTCACGTCCTCGACCGAGACGTTGAACTCCTGCGCGAGGAACAGCCGGAAGCGGGCGGAATCGAGCACCCCCGCCATGCCGACCACCTTGTGGTGCGGCAGGCCCGACTTCTCGCGCATCACCCAGACCATCGCGTCGAGCGGGTTGGTGATGACGATGACGAAGGCGTCCGGGCAGTGGGTGCGAATGCCCTCGGCGACCTGGGCGATCACGCCGGCGTTCTTGCCGATCAGGTCGTCGCGGCTCATGCCCGGGGTGCGCGGGAAGCCGGCGGTGACGATCACCACGTCGCTGCCCGCGATCGCGGCGTAGTCGGAGGTGCCGACCATGTTGGCGTCGAAGCCGTCCACCGGCCCGGACTGCATGATGTCGAGCGCCTTGCCCGCGGCGACGCCGCCGAAGATGTCGAACAGCACGACGTCGCCCAGCTCCTTGAGCCCGATCAGGTGGGCAAGGGTGCCGCCGATGTTGCCGGCGCCGATCAGCGCGATCTTGTTGCGGGCCATGTCGCTCTCTTCGCAGTGCGGAACGGGTTCGCGGACCGGCGGCTCCCTACACCGCCGCGCCTGCCCGGGCAAGGCAAGGCGCGGACGGAGCGGCCGCGGCGGAGCGCCCGGAGCGGGTGCCGCACGCGCGCGGCGGTTGCCGGGACCGGGTTGTTGTCGCAATGTTCTTCAATGCGCGATGCCTTCCCGCCTTCTCCCCGCCCTGCCTCTCCTCGGCGCGGGTCCGCCCGGCCCGGCCTGGCCCTCTTCCTGGCGGCGCTGGTCCTGGCGCCGCCGGCCGGCGCGCAGGGGCTGCGCTACCAGTTCGGCATTCCGGGGACCGGCCTGCCCGAGAAGGGCGAATACGGGCCCGGCATCCTGACCGCCGAGCAGGCCGAGGCCTGCCTGCGCCGCTGGCAGGCGCTGGGCGCGGCGCAGGACGCGCTCGAGCACGACCGCCAGCAGCTCGACCGGATGGAGGCCGAGCTCAACGCCCCGCCGCGGCGCGCCCAGCCTGCGGCGCGGCGCGGCGGCCAGCAGGGCCCCGCGCAGCCCCCGCCCTCGGCGGAGCAGGTGGCGGCCGAGCACCGGGCGAAGATCGAGGCCGCCGACGCCCAGCGGCGCCGCTACATGGCGGGCGTCGAGCGCCACCACGCGCAGCTCCAGGCGTTCAACTTCGACTGCGCGACGAAGCGGTTCTACGAGGAGGACATGCGCGCCGCCCGGGCCCGCCTCGGCATCGCCGACTGACGCCCGCCGGCCGGCCCGCGATCAGAGCGGGACGCAGCGCACCACGTCGTCGTGGCCGCGCGCCAGGGTGGCGAGCGTGCCGTCCGGGCATTCGCGCTGGGTGTGGCCGGCCGGCGGCAGGCCCGCCTGCCAGCGCAGGCCACGCGCGGCGCCGCCGCCGTATTCCGCGGCGCCGGCGTCGCGGCACCGCCCGCCGCGCCCCGGCGCGCCGCCCCGCGGGCAGAGCCGGTGCGCCGAGGCGTAGCGCGAATCGGCCGAGGCGACGCCCCGGCTTGCGGCGGCGCGGGCGTGGCCGCGGATGGTCCGCCCGGATCGCGCGGCCTCGGCACGCGAGGCCGGCGCCGCGGGCCGGCTCGCGGCGGGCTTCGCGGCGGAAACCGCAGGCCTGGCGAGCGCGGGCCGGCCGGATGCGGCCCCGCCCGATGTGTCGCTGCGCCGCGCCGCCTCGGCGCGCGGGGCGATGGCGAGCAGAATTGCGACCGATAAAGCAAGGAACGCGCGCACGTGGACTCCCCCTTCCCACGAGGCCGAATCGCGCCGCTCACGGCGGCGAGAGCGCTTCCTTGCCCTACTTCGGGAGCGGGCGGCAAGAGCCTTGCCCCGTTCCCGGCGTCAACCCGACAGCTCCCGACAACTTCGTTGGGCGCGCATCAGCGCTGAGTTTCCGCCTACGCAGCGGAGGCTATGAGGTCTCATATTCAAGAAGATCAGCAATCGCGATCTCAGGATGGTGGCTTTCGACGTGACGATGCACTGCGAAGAGGATCGCCTGGTCGATTCCCCAATTCGCCTCGCCACCCTGTCCTGCCGCATCCCGCATCAAGGCATCGTGGAGCGCCGCCTCCGCGACGCGCGACAAGATTGCGGCAAAACGTTGCCCATTGGCGTTCGGTGCCACGGCCACGCAGTGCGCACTAACGTTCCACCAAGGCTGAAGCAAAGGATATTGTAGTTCAAATTTTGCGCCGCCGCGCGAGCGGATGGCGACCCGGCGGCCGAGCCGCAGTCCCACATCCGCCCCGGGCATCGCGCGCGCAAGGAATGCGGCCGGCGGTTCGGTCCAAGCATGGTCGAAATCGGTCACGACCACGGTGCGATCCGCGAACTCCGACCGGCTTCTCAGGGCAGAGAGACGAAGAAAGCGTGCAGTTGCAAACCAATAACTCGCCTCCACGCAAACCGGTTCATACGAGAGTGTCACGCTAAATCCTGGCAAGGCCTCAGCAATAGCCAAAATCGTATCGCGTTCCTTTTCTGGCTCACCGATCAGATGCAGATGAAGAACACCTGGTGGATGCGCGGCGCTTTCCAATGCCTCCCGCAGCGCCGCAGCATAGGGTGGGCCGAAGCGACGCAGGTACGCTGCGTTTCCGCTCGTGACAATCACCGGCCCGGCAGGTACGCTCTCCGCTTTACGCAGAACCTCCCACCGCAGATCTGCAATCTTGAGCGATTTATCCTCCGGCCGGGAAAGCAGCGCCGGAACGGCCTCCGGATCACAATAGCTCGTCGCACCTATCGCTGTCGGCTCGAGCGCCGCCAGGGTTGCGAAGTTGGCTCGCGCCGTCGGCCAGTCTCGGAGGCCAATACCGCAAAGGGCGCGAATACGACTTCTTGCCGGATCGGGCAGGTCATTGACCTGCACCAACAAGAACGAGCATACATCCTTGCGGAAAATTTCATCTTCCCAGAAGCTTCGCGTTTCTGGAAGACGTTCCATAAGGGTCATCGCGAGCGTCTGGGCCGCTGGCATCCCTGTGACCTTGAGGACGTTGAGCATCGCCTCAACGATCTTGCGTCGCGCCTCTTCCGCTTCAGAAACCGGCGCGGTCCAGAGTCGGGTCTGCCCTGGGAGCCTTGGGAAGCGGCCACGCGCGAGCAAAATGAGATGACGTGCCGCAGCCGCCACGGGCATTCGAGCGATTGGGGCCAGCGCTTGCTGCAGCGCCAGCTCGATCGCAAAAGCCCAAGGGGGAATTCGCGAGGAGGAGAGCGCGGCCGCCAGGGCGCGCTCACTCTCCGACCACCGCGCTTCGCCGATCCGGTCGAGCCCCCAGCGCAGGCTCGCCAGCACGACAGCGCACTGCAGCCGGTATCGCAAAAGGTCGAGCGCGCCGTTGCCCAGCCCGCTCGATGCGCCCCTCATTTCTTGTGGCGCCGGCGGGGGAGCCAGGGCACGGGCGATGGCCGCCGGGCTTGGTGCTTCCTGGAGTTCTCCGAGCAACGCAGCCAGCAGCCGTTGCCAGACCACGAAACCGCCGCATCCAGCCGCCAGGGTGCGCTCCAGCAACTCTCGCTCTGCCCCCGGGCGACGGCCATGCGCCAGGACATCCGCCAATGCCATTACGCGAGCCGTGCTCGCCGCTGTTGCGTCAATCGGGCCTGCTAGGGCAGCTTCGGCACGCCGCTGCAGCTCCAAGCGCTCCGCTCCCGCTGGCATACCCGTAAGAACAAGATGCCAGAGTCTCGTCAGCTGGGACAGACTGCGTTCGGCCCATTGGCGCTGTTCGGACTGCGGCTCCGCTTCTGCCACCAACGCAGCAAGCGCCTCCAGCGCCTTGGGCGCGTCGAGCTGCAGCAGCGCAAGCCGC
This sequence comes from Caldovatus aquaticus, assembly GCF_019458025.1. GTDB lineage: Bacteria > Pseudomonadota > Alphaproteobacteria > Acetobacterales > Acetobacteraceae > Caldovatus > Caldovatus aquaticus. The sequence goes on from NZ_JAHZUY010000077.1 coordinate 9,897, forward strand.
GCTTGCGCCTCGGACAGATCCGGGCCGATGACGCGACCATTTGCAACCGCCTCCGCCAGCTGTTCGGCCAACCGATCCGCCTCCGGGTCGGGCCGAGCGCGCTTCCAGGCGCGCTGCCACTGGCGGTTGGCCTCGCTCCTCGCCCGCAACGCCGCCAGCACCGGGGGAGAAGGAGTCGTTCCCTGGCAGGGAAGAGGAGACGACATTGATGTTCCGCAGCCTCAGGTCAGATGCTCCAGCGCCAAGTATTCCTGGCTCTGCATCTCGATCAAGCGGCTCGCCGTGCGCGCGAACATCGCCGCGTTCTCGCCCTGGCCGTATAGCTCGTCCGGCATCGCGTCGGCCGAGGCGATCAGCTTGCAGCGGTGCTCGTAGAGCGCATCCACCAGCGTGATGAAGCGCCGCGCCTTGTCGTAGTTCTCCGGGCCCAGCCGCGGCACCGCATCCAGCACCAGCGTGTGGTAGTGGGTGGCGAGGGCGAGGTAATCCGCCGGGCCGAGCGGGCGGCCGCACAGCGTCTCGAAGTCGAAGCGCGCCACGCCGCGCGCCGCCTGCGGCACCTCGAGGCGCCGCCCGAGCAAGGCGAGATGCTCCGGCGCGCCGTGCGCCTGGCCGGTCAGCTCGGCGAAGGCGGCGTCGAGCGCCCGCTCCGCCCGCGCATCGGCGGGGACGTGCCAGGTCGGCAGGCCGCGGATGCGGTCGCGCCGGTAGTCGCGCGCCGCATCGAGGTGCAGCACCTCGAGCCGCCGCTTGATCAGGGCGATGAAGGGCAGGAAGGCGTCGCGCCCGGGCCGTCCCTTGAACAGGTCGTCGGGCGCGGTGTTGGAGGTGGCGACCACCACCACGCCCCGCGCGAACAGCGCCTCGAACAGCCGCCCGAGGATCATCGCGTCGGCGATGTCGTGCACCTGGAACTCGTCGAAGCAGAGCAGCGCCGCCTCGGCGGCGAGGGAATCGGCGAGCGGCGGGATCGGGTCGGCGGTGTTGCCGTGCGCCTGCTTCCAGGCGTGGATGCGCCGGTGCGCCTGCTGCATGAACTGGTGGAAGTGCAGCCGCTTCTTCCGCGGCACCTCGGCGCAGGCGAAGAACAGGTCCATCAGCATGGACTTGCCGCGCCCGACCTCGCCGACGAGGTAGAGGCCCTGCGGCGCGGAATCGCCGCCCTCCGCCCCCTCCTCCGCCCCCCGGCGGCGGAACAGGCGGGCGAGCAGGCCCCCGCCCTGCTCCTGCGGCGCGGGCGGGCGCGGGTCGTAGCCGCGCAGGCGGCGCCAGAGGCGCTGCAGCGTCTCCGCCGCCAGCTCCTGCGCCGGATCGGGCGCGAGCTGGCCGGCCGCGACGCGGGCGCGATAGGCGGGCAGCGGCCCCTCGGCCGTGCCGGGCGGGGGATGCGGCGGAGCCACCGGGGCATGCATGGCGGGCGGCGGGATAGCCCGGCACCGCAGGGCGGTAAACGTCCCCGGCCCCGGCAACCAGGAGGCGCAGCTCCGACCCCTTCCCCGGGCGCGCGCTCGCCGGCGCCGTCGCCCGGGGAAGGGGCAGGCGGGAACCCGCCCGGAAAATGGACCCTACTTAATAAAAATACGAACCTAAGTTAATGAAACGAACAATCGGGAGCAGGTCGGGCCTTTGTCACGGCCTCTTGATGCGATTCCTTCGGCCGTGACCGCGCACCACCCGTGGACACGGCGTCCTGATCGCCCGGATACTGCTCCGGTCGCTGCCGGTCCTGCCAGGCAGGCGATCCCGGACGGCGGCAGTTCGTGCGGCTACAGACCAGGCACGCCACCGTGGCCCCCATCGGCACCGCTCCCCCGCCGGCGGCCACCGGCACCGCTTCCCAGGCCTCGGAGCCGCCGCGCCTGCTCGATCTCCGGCCCTTCCTCGCGGCGCCGCTGGCGACGGCCCCCTACCCGCATCTGATCGCCTCGGGCTGCCTGCACCCCGAGGCAGTGGAGCCGCTGCGGCGCGACTTCCCCGACCTGCGCCGGTCCGGCTTCCACCCGACCGACAGCTTCACCCCGCGCGGCGCCTTCGCCGCACTGCTCGCCGAGCTCGAGGGGCCGGAACTGGCGGCGGCGATGACCGCCCGCTTCGGCCTCGACTTCGCCGCCTTGCCGCGGCTTGTCACCGTCCGCCGCCTCTCGGCCGCGCACGAGGGCGCCATCCACACCGACAGCGCGCGCAAGGTCGCGACGCTGCTGCTCTACCTCAACCCCGGCTGGTCCTCCCCGGACGGGCGGCTGCGCGTGCTGCGCCGGGGCGACAGCTTCGCGGACCCGGTGGCGGAGATCAGCCCCGAGGAAGGCACCGTCTTCGCCTTCCTGCGCACCGACACCTCCTGGCACGGCCACACCCCCTTCGTCGGCGAGCGGCGGGTGGTGCAGATCGCCTGGCTGCGCGATGCGTCGGACCTCGAGCGCAAGCGCAAGCGGCACCGGCTCTCGCTGCTGCTCAAGACCCTGTTCCGGCGGTAGGCGTGGCCGCGCGCGGGGCCGGCGCGACCGCACCGCCCGCCGGCTCCCCGCATCCGCTCCGGAGCGCGGCATTCCGCCGCGATCAGTGGCGGATTCCGGATGCGCCCGTCCGAGTCCGGGCGCGGCACGGACTTGGCGCGGCACGAGGCGCCCCGCCGGCAGGCAGGCCACCCTCGCCTTCCCGCGCGGGCGGGACGGTGCCGGAGCAACTGACGGCCCAGGGCCGGATGGTGGGCGCGAGAGGGATCGAACCTCTGACCTCCCCCGTGTCAGGGGGGCGCTCTCCCGCTGAGCTACGCGCCCGCGCCGGGCCGGCCTCTTAGCCCCGCTCCGGGACCGGGGCAACCCTCGCCGCGCGCCTGCACGCCTGGCGGTGCCGAGACCATGCCTCGCCCGCGGTCGCGGCGTTCTCGCCCCGGCGCCGGGCCGGGCGTCTGGCGGCCGTGATCGCAGGCGCGTATTCGTAACGTGCTGTCCGCAGAGCGCACGTCCCACGGCGGCCCCCCTGCGGGTGCTCGCCGCCGGGAGCACGGAGCGAAACGCGATGACCGCCTCGACGGAGCCGTTGATCCTCGATCTCGTGGAATGGGTCGCCGCCGCGCCACGCCCCTATGAGGAGGTGATCGAGGCCTGGCGCACCTCCTGCCCGCGCCTGACGGTGTGGGAGGACGCGGTGGACCGGGGCCTCGTCGCCTGCGAGCGGCGCGCAGGGAGCGACCTGGTCGTGGTGGCCACCTCCCGCGGCCGCGCCCTTCTGCGCACCCGCCGCCCTCCGGCCGGCGCCGCGGCGGCGCAGGCGCGCCCCTGAGCGTCCGCCTCCCGGCCGCGCCGGGCCGGACGCCTTCGCGCGCCACGATTTCGGCCTTCCTCCGGTCGCGGGATCTTCGCGCGGCGGCGCCGGCCCGTCCGGTGGCACGCACGCGCCCATACCAACCAAGGGGGGAAAGCATGGCGTCTCGCATGGGGGGACACTCGGCGCCCTGATCCTGCCGACGGCCATTGCCCTGGCGTTCCCGGCCGCCGCGGCCGGACCGGCACCGCTCGCCGCGCAGGCCTGCGCAGGGTGCCACGGCCAGGCCGGCGCCGGCTCCCGCGACATTCCCTCCGTCGCCGGCCGCGACCGGGAGGACTTCCTCGCCGCCATGCGCGCCTTCCGCGCCAATGGGCGCCCGGGGACGATCATGAACCGCGTCGCGCGGGGCTTCACCGACGACGAGCTCGCGGCGATGGCCGACTATTTCGCAGCCGCGGACCGCCCGGCGCAGCAGCAGTCGGCACGCCGAGACCGGAGGGAGGCGACCGGCCATGACCGACCGCATCTTCCGCCTCTCCCGCCGCGCCGCGCTCGCGGGGGCCGCGGCCTCCGCGGAGCTGCTCGCGGCGCCGGCGACGCTTGCCGCGCAGACCCGCTCGGTCCGCCTCGTGATCGTCGGCGGCGCCACCGCGGCGCGCTTCGCGCGGCTCAACTCCCGCGACGCCTCGGTGCCCCTGATCGAGCCGCAGCGCCGCTTCGTCACCTGCCCCTACGGCAACCTCGTGCTCGGCGGCATGCGGCGGATGGAGGCCATCACGCACGGCTACGACAAGCTGCGCGCCCGCTGGGTGAACGTGGTGCCCGACGCGGTGGTGGGCATCGATCCGGCCCGCCGCGCCGTGCGCCTGCGCGGGGGACGGACGCTCACCTGCGACCGCCTGATCCTCTCGCCCGGCATCGCGCTGCGCTGGGGCGCGGTGGAGGGCTACGACTAGGTCCTGAACCCAAACTGCTGGACGCGACGGGCTGGGATCTGATTCAAGTTCCCTGCTGGACGGGAGCTTGGCATGTCGCGGTTCGATCTGAGTGAGGCGGAATGGCGGATCATCGAGCCTCTG
>NZ_JAHZUY010000078.1 GCF_019458025.1 Caldovatus aquaticus
CGCCGCCGCCGGCGCGCCACGGCCGCCGGAGCGCGCCCTGGCCGAGGGGCAGCAGGCGCTGGCGCGCCGCGACTTCGCCGCCGCCGAGGCCGCGGCGCGCGAGGTGCTGGCCAATCGCGGCGGCGGGGCGCGCGCGCAGGACGCGCTGCTGCTGCTCGGCGAGGCGCTGCTCGGCAAGGGCGATCCGCAGAACGCGGCGATCGCCTTCGACGACGCCTACCGTCGCAACCGCCAGGGGGCGCGGGCGCCGGAGGCGCTGCTCGGCCTGGCGACGGCCTTCAACGCCTTCAACGCGCGGCGCGAGGCTTGCGCGACGCTGGATCAGCTCCGCTCCGAGTTCCCCCGCCTGCCGCCGGCGCTGGCGGCGCAGGCGCAGGAGCAGCGCCGGCGCGCCGGCTGCCGCTGAGCGCCCCCGGCCGGATCGCCAGGGCGGCCGGGCCGGGGCGATGAGCGGCGCGGCGGCGGCACCGGTCACGGAGGCGGAGTTCGCCGCCCTGATGGCGCCGCTCGGGCCGTTCGGGGCGGCGCCGCGGATCGCCGCCGGGGTGTCGGGCGGGCCGCACAGCCTGGCGCTGGCGCTGCTCGCCGACCGCTGGGCGCGGGCGCGCGGCGGGACGCTGCTCGCCCTGGTCGTGGATCACGGGCTCCGGCCGGAGAGCGCGGCGGAGGCGCAAGGGGTGGCGGCGCTGCTCGCCGGGCGCGGCATCGGCGCCCGCGTGCTGCGGCTCGGCCTCGCGCCCGGCGGGACGCGGCTGCAGGAGCGGGCGCGGGCGGCGCGGATGGCGGCGCTGCTCGGCGCCTGCCGCGAGGCCGGCGCCCCGTGGCTGCTGCTCGGGCACCACCGCGGCGACCAGGCGGAGACGCTGCTGTTCCGGGCGCTGCGCGGCAGCGGAACGGCGGGGCTCGCGGGGATGGCGCCGGTGCGGGCGGCGGCGGAGGCGCTGGTGCTGCGGCCGCTGCTCGGCGTGGCGCCGGCGCGGCTGGAGGCGGTGGTGGCGGCGGCGGGGCTCGCGCCGGTGCGCGATCCGAGCAACGCCGATGGGCGCTTCGCCCGCGTACGGCTGCGCGCGGCGCTCGGCGATCCGGGCGGGACCGGGGCCGCGACGGCGGCGCTGGCCGCGGCGGCGGCGGCCTTCGCGGCGCGGCGCGCGGCGGCGGAGGCGGCGATGGCCGACCGGCTGGCGGCGGCGGCGGCGGTGCGGCCCGAGGGCTTCGCCTGGCTCGACCCGGCGGCGCTGGGACGGGACGCGGTGGCGGAAGCGGCGCTCGGCGAGCTGGTGCGGCTGATCGGCGGGGCGGCGTTCGCGCCGGGGCGCGAGGCGGTGCGGCGGCTGGCGGCGCGGCTCGGGGAGGGGGCGGCGCGCGGCGGGGCGACGCTGGCGGGGGTGCGGCTGCAGGTGATGCCCGAGGCGGGGCAGGGAAGCGCGCGGCGGGTGCTGCTGGTGCGGGAGGCGGCGGCGGCGCGGCGGGCGGCGGCGGTGCCGGCGGTGCCGGGCGCGGTGTGGGACGGGCGGTTCCGGGTCGGCCGGAGCGGCGGCGCGCCGCCGCCGGGGGACGGCGCGCCGTCGGCACCGGCGCGCCCGGGCTGGCACATCGCGGCGCTGGGCGGCGCCGAGGACGGGGCGGTGCCGGCCGGGCTCCGCAGGACGCTGCGGCGCGCGGCGACGCGGCGCGGCGTGCCGGGGCTGGCGCTCGCCGGCCTGCCCGCGGTGCGGGACGAACGGGGGCGGCTGGTCGCGGTGCCGGCGCTCGGCTACCCGGAGGCCGGGGGCGCGGCGGGGCTTGTGCTCGATTTCGCGCCGGCCGGCGGGCCGCTCGCGGCCTGGGCGCCGCCGCCGGGGGGCGGGGCGGAACGACCCGCCGACGGGGTCGCGCCGGCCGGCGCACAGGGGCTATGATGCCTGGATGCCGGCGGCGGGGCGAGGGATGGCGCCACGGGAGGGATCGCGGCGCGCCGCCCCCCTCCCGCAGCCGGAGGGGCGGCGGCGCAACCGGACGCGGCGGCGCGCGCTCGCTGAAGGAACGCGGCGGCGGCGTGCCGCCGGCGCGACCATTCAAGCCGGGGCGGGCACGCCCTATCTTGGGGACGGCATTGCACGGCCGGCGTGTCCGCCCGAGGGGCGCGCCGGCGGAGGACGGGAACCATCGTGAACAATTTCGGCCGCAACCTGGCGCTCTGGGTGATCGTCGCGCTCCTGCTGGTGGCGCTCTTCAACCTGTTCCAGCCCTCGGGCGTGCAGCGCGGCACGGCGCGGGAGGTGGCCTACAGCGACTTCCTCAGCGACGTGAACCAGGGGCGGGTGCGCGAGGTCGTCATCCAGGGCCGCACCATCATCGGGCAGGGGCCCGAGGGGACGATCCGCGCCTACACGCCCGAGGACCCGAGCCTGGTCGGCCGGCTGACCGAGAAGGGCGTGCGCGTCGTCGCGCGGCCGGAGGAGAGCGACGTCAACCCGCTGTTCCACTACCTGCTCTCCTGGTTCCCGATGCTGCTGCTGATCGGCGTCTGGGTGTTCTTCATGCGCCAGATGCAGTCGGGCGGCGGCAGGGCGATGGGCTTCGGCAAGAGCCGCGCGCGGCTGCTGACCGAGAAGCAGGGGCGCGTCACCTTCGACGACGTCGCCGGGATTGACGAGGCGAAGGCCGAGCTCGAGGAGATCGTCGAGTTCCTGCGCGACCCGCAGAAGTTCCAGCGCCTGGGCGGCAAGATCCCGAAGGGCGTGCTGCTGGTGGGCCCGCCGGGCACCGGCAAGACGCTGCTCGCGCGCGCGATCGCGGGCGAGGCGAACGTGCCCTTCTTCACCATCTCCGGCTCCGACTTCGTCGAGATGTTCGTGGGCGTGGGCGCCTCGCGCGTGCGCGACATGTTCGAGCAGGGCAAGAAGAACGCGCCCTGCATCATCTTCATCGACGAGATCGACGCCGTGGGGCGGCACCGCGGCGCGGGCCTCGGCGGCGGCAACGACGAGCGCGAGCAGACGCTGAACCAGATGCTCGTCGAGATGGACGGCTTCGAGAGCAACGAGGGCGTGATCCTGATCGCCGCCACCAACCGGCCGGACGTGCTCGACCCCGCGCTGCTCCGCCCGGGCCGCTTCGACCGCCAGGTGGTGGTGCCGAACCCGGACGTGGTGGGGCGCGAGAAGATCCTGCGCGTGCACATGCGCAAGGTGCCGCTCGCCGCCGACGTGGACCCGAAGGTGATCGCGCGCGGCACGCCGGGCTTCTCCGGCGCCGACCTCGCCAACCTGGTGAACGAGGCGGCACTGCTCGCCGCGCGCACCGGGCGGCGCACGGTCGGCATGGCGGAGTTCGAGGCCGCGAAGGACAAGGTGCTGATGGGGGCGGAGCGCCGCTCGCTCGTGATGAGCGAGGAGGAGAAGCGCATGACCGCCTACCACGAGGCCGGCCACGCGCTGGTCGCACTGCACGAGCCGGAGTGCGACCCGGTGCACAAGGCGACCATCATTCCGCGCGGGCGGGCGCTCGGCCTCGTCATGTCGCTGCCGGAGGGGGACCGCTACTCCAAGCACAAGGCGAAGCTGAAGGCGGAGCTCGCCATGGCGATGGGCGGGCGCGTCGCCGAGGAGCTGATCTTCGGCCCCGACAAGGTGAGCAACGGCGCCGCCGGCGACATCAAGATGGCGACCGAGCAGGCGCGGCGGATGGTCACCGAGTGGGGCATGAGCGAGACGCTCGGCATGATCGCCTATGCCGACAACAGCCAGGAGGTGTTCCTCGGCCACGCGATCACGCAGACCAAGCACGTCTCCGAGGAGACGGCGCGGCAGATCGACGCCGAGATCCGGCGGATCATCGACGAGGCCTACCAGCGGGCGAGGAAGATCCTGTCGGAGAACATCGACGAGCTGCACCTGCTGGCGAAGGGGCTGCTCGAGCACGAGACGCTGACCGGCGAGGAGATCCGCCAGGTGATCCGCGGCGAGCCGATCGTGCGCAGCCGGCCGGACGAGCCGCTGCCGGCCGGGCGCGGCAGCGTTCCGACCAGCGGCCGCGCGGCCGTGCAGCCGCGGCCGCCGCAGGGGCCGCTGAACCCGGCGCCGGCGCCGGGGACCTAGGAACCGGTCGCGGCCGGCGGGGACCGGCCGGGAGCGCGCATCGGCGCGGCCGGACGCCAGGCCGGTTGGCGCGAGGCCGGGGCGCACGGACGGCCGCCGCCGTGCGCCGGCCGGCGGGACGGGATGCGCAAGGGGGGCTCTCCTCGTGGACCGCTGGATCGAACCGCTCGGCCTGCTCTCCGGCCCGGCCGCCTTCCAGGCGGTGCGGGAGGGGCAGGCGCTGCCGCTCGCGGGCGGACCCCTGGCCTTCGCACTCGTCCGCCTGGTCGAGGACGGCCGGCCGGTTGGCCTCGTGCCGGCGCGCGCGGTGCCGGAGGGGTGGGCGGACGCGCTGCACGCGCTGACGCGGCGGCCGGCGCCCTTCGCCGGGCTGCCCGCGGAGCGGCCGCTGGTGATGGGGGTGATCAACGTCACGCCCGACAGCTTCTCCGAGGAGGGGGCGCGCCTCGCCGATCCCGCGGCGGCGATCGAGGCCGGGCACGCCATGCTGGAGGCGGGGGCGGACATCCTCGACATCGGCGGCGAGTCCACGCGCCCCGGCGCGCAGCCGGTGCCGCCGGAGGAGGAGATCCGCCGCATCCTCCCCGTGGTGCGCGAGCTGGCGAAGGCGGCGCCGGTCTCGGTGGACACCCGCAACGCCCGCACCATGCGCGCGGCGCTCGAGGCGGGGGCGGAGATCATCAACGACGTCTCGGCGCTGCGCCACGACCCGGAGGCGGCGCAGGTGGTGGCGCGCGGCGAGGCGAGCGTGATCCTGATGCACATGCGCGGCGACGACCCGCGCACCATGCAGGACGACCCGCGCTACGAGGACGTGGCGCTGGAGGTGGCGCGCTTCCTGCGCGACCGGGTGGCGACGGCGGAGGCGCTCGGCATCCCGCGCTCGCGCATCGCCGTGGACCCGGGGATCGGCTTCGGCAAGACCCTCGCCCACAACCTGGCGCTGATCGAGCGGCTGGCGCTGCTCGCCGGCATCGGCTGCCGGATCGTGGTGGGCGCCTCGCGCAAGCGCTTCATCGGCACGCTGAGCGGGGTCGCGGAGCCGCGCCGGCGGGTCGCGGGCAGCGTCGCGGCGGCGCTGGCGGCGGCGGCGCGCGGGGCCTCGGTGCTCAGGGTCCACGACGTGGCGGAGACGGTGCAGGCACTGCGCGTCTGGCGCGCCTGCGAGGCGGGCGCGGAGGAGGGGGAGGAGGCAGGCCGCTAGAGCGGATCGCGGACGGCTGGAAACGGCCGGAGGCGTGAGCCCGCTCGCCCGGCGACGCGCGAGAGCCGTCGCCGCCCGGCCGCGTCGCGCACGGCCGGCCCCGCCCGGTGGCGCGCGCGCCGGTTGCCCGGACCGGGTCGGGGGCGGCGCGGGAGGGCTGGGGCGCCGGCGCGCGCCACGCTACAGTCGGCGCCGCCATGACCACCGCTCCCTCGCGCCGCCTGTTCGGCACCGACGGCATCCGCGGCACGGCGAACCGCGCGCCGACGGACGCCGCCACCGCGCTCCGGCTCGGCCAGGCGGCCGGGCTCTATTTCAACCGCGGCAACCACCGCCACCGCGTCGTGATCGGCAAGGACACGCGGCTGTCCGGCTACCTTCTGGAGCCGGCGCTGACCGCCGGGTTCATCGGCGCGGGGATGGACGTGGTGCTGGTCGGGCCGCTGCCCACGCCCGCGATCGCGATGCTGACGCGGTCCCTGCGCGCCGATCTCGGCGTGATGGTCTCGGCCAGCCACAACCCGTTCGAGGACAACGGCATCAAGCTGTTCGGGCCGGACGGGCTCAAGCTCTCCGACGCGCAGGAGGCGGAGATCGAGGCGCTGATGGCCGACCCCGGGCTCGCCGAGCGGCTCGCGGCGCCGGCGCGCCTCGGCCGCGCGAGCCGGCTCGAGGACGCGCAGGGGCGCTACATCGAGGCGGCCAAGGCGACCTTCCCGAAGGGGCTCTCGCTCGACGGGCTGCGCATCGTCGTGGACTGCGCCAACGGCGCCGCCTACCGCGTGGCGCCGACCGTGCTGTGGGAGCTGGGCGCGGAGGTGGTGCCGGTCGGCGTCGCGCCGGACGGCTTCAACATCAACCGCGACTGCGGCTCGACCGCGCCGGAGCGGCTGGCGGAGCTGGTGCGCGAGCGGCGCGCCGACCTCGGCATCGCGCTCGATGGCGACGCCGACCGCCTGGTGCTGTGCGACGAGCGCGGGGCGCTGGTGGACGGCGACCAGATCCTGGCGCTGGTCGCGGGGTCCTGGGCGAAGGCGGGGCGGCTCGCGGGCGGGGCGGTGGTGGCGACGGTGATGTCGAACCTCGGGCTGGAGCGGCACCTGGAATCGCTCGGGCTCGGGCTGCACCGCACGAAGGTGGGCGACCGCTACGTGGCGGAGCGGATGCGCGAGACCGGCTGCAATGTCGGCGGCGAGCAGTCCGGGCACGTGATCCTGAGCGACTTCGCCACCACCGGGGACGGGCTGGTGGCGGCGCTGCAGGTGCTCGCGGTGCTGGTCGAGGAGGGGCGGCCGGCGAGCGAGGTGTGCCGCCGCTTCGCGCCGCTGCCGCAGAAGCTCGTCAACGTGCGCTACGCGGGCGCCTCGCCGCTCGGCGACGCCGAGGTGCAGCGGGAGATCGCCGCGGCGCAGGCGCGGCTCGGCGCGCGCGGGCGCGTGCTGATCCGGGCGAGCGGGACGGAGCCGGTGATCCGCGTGATGGCGGAGGCGGAGGAGGAGGCGCTGGTGGAGGAGGTCGCCGGGCGGCTCGCCGCGGCGATCCGGGCGCGGGCGGCGGCGCTGGCGCTGGCGACGGCGGCGAAGGGCGTGGCGGCGGAATGAAGGGGCGGGTGCTGATCGTCGCCGGCTCGGATTCCGGCGGCGGGGCGGGGATCCAGGCGGACCTCAAGGCGGTGACCGCGCTCGGCGCCTTCGCGGCGACGGCGATCACCGCGCTGACGGCGCAGAACACGCTCGGCGTGCACGGGGTGATGGCGGTGCCGGTCCCGTTCATCCGCCAGCAGATCCGCGTCGTGCTCGAGGACATCGGCGCGGACGCGATCAAGACCGGGATGCTGCACGATTCGGCGACGATCGAGGCGGTGTGCGAGGAGATCGCGGCGCGGGCGCGCGGCGTGCCGCTGGTGGCCGATCCGGTGATGGTGGCGAAGGGCGGGCACCGGCTGCTGGCGCCGGAGGCGGTGGAGACGCTGAAGCGGCGGCTGCTGCCGCTCGCCGCGGTGATCACGCCGAACCTGCCGGAGGCGGAGGTGCTGGCCGGGATGGAGATCCCGGACCTGGCCGCGATGCGCCGGGCGGCGGAGATGCTGCTGACGCTCGGCGTGCCGGCGGTGCTGCTGAAGGGCGGGCACCTTCCGGGGCCGACGGTGACCGACCTGCTGGCGACGGAGGCGGGAATCGAGGCGCTCGAGGGCCCGCGGATCGCGACGCGCCACACCCACGGCACCGGCTGCACGCTGGCGAGCGCGATCGCCGCGGGGCTGGCGCAGGGGATGGCGCTGCGCGCGGCAGTGCTGCGCGCGCGGGCCTATGTGCGCGCCGCGATCGCTGCGGCGCCCGGGATCGGGCACGGGCACGGGCCGCTCGACCACGCGGTGACGGTGGACCCGGAGCGGCTGGCGGGCCTGGGGTGAGAGGACGCCCCGGCAGGCGCCATCCGCGGGGCCGCGGTGGCGTTCCGGGCGGGACGTCCCGGGGCCTTCGCCGCTACCGGCGGCCCGCGGCGACGCCGGCGCCGAAGGAGACGCCGGGCGCGGCGGTGCCGTGGCCGGGGGAGGCCCGGCCAGGACGGAGAGGGGCCGTAGGGGCGGCCCCAGGCGGGGACACGGTTGCCCCCGGCGTGCATGCACTGCACGTAGGCGAGGTCGTAGCGCCGCTGCGTCGCCGCGGCGGAGGCCTGCGCCGCGCCGGCGCCCGCCGCGGAGCCCGCGAGGAGACCGCCGCCGGCGCCGATCGCCGCACCGGCGCCGAAGTTCCCCGTCACCGAGCCGAACAGCCCGCCGACGACGGCGCCGAGGACGGTGCCGAGGGCGGCGCTGGCGGCCGCGCTCCGGGCCGCCGCCTCCTGCGGCGAGAGGTGGGCGATCTCCTGCTCCGCCTGCTGGCGGCAGGCGAGGTCCTCCTGGCGGAAGCGGGCATAGTCCTTGCCCGGCGGCGGGAGCACCGCGACGCTCGGGCCGGCGGGCGGGGCGACGGTGCAGGCGCCGAGCGCGAGGGCGCCGAGCAGCGCAGCCAGGGGGAGCGACGGTCGGGAGCCCCGCATGCCGGCCTCCTCTCTTCGTCCGGCGCCTTGCCGGGCATCGCCGCGGCGCGGCGCCGGGCGCGTCCGGGCCGGTCCCCGGGGGAGGAGCACGGCGGCTCGCCGGGCGATCCCGTGGCCGGGACGGCGAGGGGCCGGCCGCAGGCGCGGAAAGGAGATGGGGCGGGGCGGCCCCCTCGCGAGGGTGGCGGCGGGCGATGACGGGCGCGGACCGGCCGGGACGCCGCCTGCGCAGGGCGGGCCGGATCGCGTGACCGGCGGCGCCACGTTCGCGGCGGACCGCCGGATCTGTTTCCGCCCGCCCTGGAGCGGCGCCGGCTCCCGCCCGATGCCGGTCGAGCCGGTCCCCGCTCCCGGTGCCTCCCGATCGCCCGCGATCGGCCCTAGCCGGGCCGCTCCAGGGTGGCGAGGCCCTTGCGGAGTTCGCGCGCGATCGCCGCAGCGCCCTTGCGCGCGACGAGGCGGGCGGCGAGGCCCGCCCAGGGGGCGCCGATGCCGTGGCCCGCGGCGAGGCGGCGCGCGACGCGGCGGAGCCGGGCGCGCAGGCGGCTCTCCAGGACGTCGGCGCCGAGCCGGCCGGCGCCGGGCCCGGCGGGCGGGGGGAGGGGCGCGCGCGGACCGGCGCCCACGGGGATTGTAAGCCGCGTCCCCGGGGCGCGGCCACGGTATTCCCGCGCCACGCCGGGCGCGCGCGCGGCGAGGCCGCCGAACAGCGGGTTGGTCTCGGGCAGCACGAAGTGGCTCGCCAGGTAGTCGCGGCAGTTCCGGCGGCCGAGCAGGTAGTCGTGGACGCGGAGGTCGCGATCGAGGAAGCCGAGGAAGGCGCCGAGGCCGGCACCGGCCAGCGCCTCGCCGCCCCACAGCGTCGTGCCGTCCGGCGCCTGGCGGCCGGCGGTGAGGAGGAAGCGGCTGGCGACGCCGTCCTCGAGCGCGAGCAGGAGGTCGGAGGTGGCGAAGCGGGCCTGCGCGGTCCAGGCGCCGATCAGGCGGCCGGCGAGGGCGGCGAGGTCGGGCGGGGCGCTGGGCAGGGGCGCGCGCGGGGCGGCGGCGAAGGGGTCGATCAGGAGCACGGCGGCGCTGGCCTTGCGCCCGTCGCGCTCGAGCGAGCGGCCGAGGCCGGCCAGGGCGAGGCGGACCAGCTCGACCGGCTGGTTGTTGAGCGCGCCGCCGTCCACGCAGTCGAACACGTAGCGGCCGTCCGGGCCGGGGCGGTGCTCGGGGGGAAGGGCCTCCCAGCGCGGGACGCGCAGGCGCGGGCGCGGGGGGTGGAGGGTGCCGTCGGCGCCGATCCAGCCGGGGAGGAGGGCGGCGCGCCAGCGGTAGTGCTCGGCCGGGCGCTCGAGGCGGACCGGCGGGAAGCCGCCGGGGAAGGCGCTGGTGGCGCGGACATAGGCGGCGAAGCGGGCCCAGTCGGCGCGGTCGCGCGCGAAGTCGGGGCCGACCGCCCATTCGTCGCCGCGCAGGTCCGCGGGCGGCGCGCCGGGGCGGAGGGGGAAGGCGAACAGGGCGTGGTCGGCGTGGTCGAGATGGTGGCTCGCGCGCGGGGGAGGCGCGGCGCCGGGCGTGGCGGGAGCGGGCGGGGCGAAGTCGATCGCGTAGGGGACGCCGCGCAGGTTGGTCAGGGTGAGGAGGACGCGGAAGGGGTCGGCGAGCCAGGCGCGCGGGGTGTCCAGCGCCGCGACGCCGGGGGTGGCGCCGGGGGCCCAGTCGAGGATCAGGCGGGCGGCCTGCTCGATGGCCTGGCCGTCGAGGGCGGAGGCGGCAGGGGCGGCGGGGTCGGCGAGGTCGGCGGTGCCGAGCATCGGCGCGAGGTCGAGCCGCTCGACCCAGGTGTCCCAGAAGGGGTTGCCGGGGGCGCCGGCGGCGGTGCGGGCGTGGCGGAAGCGGCAGGTGGCGGCGCGGGCGAGGAGGGCGGCGCAGACGCCGCCGCCGGAGGCGCCGCCGAGGATCTCGAGGCGGACGGAATGGCGGGGCACGTCCTCGCCGGCGCGCTTGGCCTCCTCCCAGGCGTCGAGGGCCTCGATCAGGAAGTCGAGGACGCCGGCGGTCCAGGCGCCGGCGGAGACGGTGCCGTTGAGGACGATGCCGAGGCGGAAGGTGGTGGCGTCGGCGGGGGCGGTGACGAGGGGCTGGCGGAGGCGGGCGAGGATGGCGGCGTCGGTGGCGGGCATGACGGATTCCGGTCCTAGGACAAATATCCTAGATCCGGGCCGCGAACGATTGCAAGCGGGGCGCGCGGCTGCGAGAAGGGGGCGGCGGGAGGACGCGGCGGGCCGGGAAGGAGGAGGCGATGGGCGATGCGGCGGCGCAGGGCGGCGGCACCCTGCGGGTGTTCTTCGTGGACGCCTTCGCGGCGCGGCCGTTCGAGGGCAATCCGGCGGCCGTCGTGCCGCTCCCCCGCTGGCTGCCGGACGCGACGCTGCAGGCGATGGCGGCCGAGCACAACCTGAGCGAGACCGCCTTCCTGGCGCGCGCGGAGGACGGCGCCGGCTGGCGCCTGCGCTGGTTCACGCCGGCGGCCGAGGTCGAGCTGTGCGGCCATGCGACGCTCGCGACCAGCTTCGTGCTGGCGACCGAGCTCGGCGCGCCGGCGCCCCATGCCTTCGCGACGCGCTCCGGGACTCTCGGCGTGGAACGGGAGGGGGAGCGGTTCGTGCTCGACTTCCCGGCGCGCCCGGCGGAGCGGGCGGAGCCGCCGCCCGGGCTCGCCGCGGCGCTGGGCGCGGCGCCGCGCGAGGTGTGGCGCGCGCGCGACTGGATCTGCGTGTTCGACTCGGCCGAGCAGGTGGCGGGGCTGCGGCCGGACTTCCGGCAGCTCGCGGCGCTGCCGGGGGGCGAGCGGGTGATCGCCACCGCGGCCGGAGGGCCGCCGGGCCACGACGTCACCAGCCGCTACTTCGCGCCCAAGGTCGGCGTGCCGGAGGACCCGGTGACCGGGACTGCGCATGTCCAGCTGGTGCCGTTCTGGGCGGCGCGGCTCGGACGGACGGCGCTGGTCTGCCGCCAGGCGAGCCGGCGCGGCGGCACGCTGTGGTGCGAGCTGCGCGGGGCGCGCGTGCGGATGGGCGGGACGGCGGTGCTCTACGCGCGGGGCGAGATCCTGCTGCCGCCGGGGGAGGGCACGGCGGGCTGAGCGCCCGTGGCAGCGGCTCCGGCACCCAGCCGCGGACCGCCGGAGCCGGCGGGGCGGGGGGGGCGGCTCGGCGCGCCGATGTCGGTGCCGCGGGCGCGGGGCAGCGCAACGGTCCCGGAGCCGTTCCCACTCGGCTCTGCCCGCGGCACGACCCCCTGCCCTTCCCGGCCCGTGCGGATCCGCGCGCGCGGCTGTCCCGGCGGTCTGTGAGCTGTTCTGGAGCGGGACGCGCTCGGCGGCGCTCGCGGCAGCGGCTCACGCTCGCCCTCAGCCGAGCGGCTTCGCGCTCCGGCCGCGGTCCAGCTCTCGGTCATGCATCTGGGGGCGTGCACCCAAACGCCGTGCGATCGTTGCGGGGATTCACCCAGCCCAGCGGCGGGGAGGGATCGTGTCGCGCCTGTCCCGGATGAATGACCCGGGGGCGGCGATCGCGCCACCCCTGCCGGCGGACCACGCCGGGCCGCAGCGAGGGACGATCAGGCGGGCGGGGGATCGGTGGCGTCATCCAGCGGCTCTCGCGAAGGGTGCCGCGGGCGTGCCCTGCCGCCGGCGCAGGGGCGTCCCCCGCGGTGTGCCGCCGCCCGGAACCGACGCGGGGGGCGGTGCGACCTTGCCGCCCCCTCGCCTGCGCCGCCCCGGCTCACGCTGCCCGAAGGGGCGTGGGGGCAGCGCAGCGCTCGGCGGCCGGCGCGGCAAAGGGCGAAAGCGATGCGCACCAGCAAGCGATCGGCCGCGCGCTCGGCGGCCGCACCGCCGGAATCCGCGCGCTCCGCCACCACCGAGGTCGCCTGCCCGCGATCCTGCTGGGCGCCATCACCGTCATCGCGACGCTGATCCCGGCGATCGCACTGCCCGGCGAAGCGGTCGGCGACACGGGCTGCGATGCCCAGCATCCGCGCCGTCTTCGCGCCGCGCGCGGCACCGGTGCGGCCGTCCCGAGCACCGGCTCGCGCAAGGTCGCCCTCCCGCAGGCGGCCGGACGCCGCCGGCGGCCTCCATCCGGACCTAGCCCGCAATACCAACCAAGCGCACTATGGATTGACCTTTCGTGCCCCCTCGAAGTCGGCGAGCGGTCGGATCCGTCCGGCCTCGGCGATGAGGTTGTTC